>NZ_JAEKGB010000001.1:0-882940 GCF_016918385.1 Pseudomonas sp. ICBG1301 | reverse complement strand
GTGGCAAAGCCGCCCCAAATCCAGTCACCGCGATCTTCCTGAAACACCACGGCGTCCTTGTTGGGGCGGCTGCGCCACCCAGCGCGGGGCAAGCCCGCTCACTACAGAGTCTGGTCGCGGCAGGTTCTCTTAACTGACATTAGGGCAGGCCCCCTCCCACATTTGGACTCGCGTGAAGCCGATTACAAAATCGCTGCGCCAAACCGGCTAACGCGTGGCATCCAGTGATCCAGGATCTCGGCTGAGGCAACGATATGATGCGCTCGCCCGATCAGCAGCCGGCGTGGCACAAAGCCGATATACCGGGAGTCATCGCTGTTATCGCGGTTGTCGCCGAGCATGAAATAGCTGTCGGCAGGTACCACCACCGGGCCGAAATTGCGCAACGCCCGCACGGTCGGCATGAACTGGACAGTGCGCTGACGGTTGGCCGCCAGCTCGTTCAGCTTGATCCCCGGCACCGTATGGCCGGCAACGATGGGCTCGCGGATGTCCTGCGCATCACTGTAGGTGGCAGGCACGCCGTTGACCCACAACACTTCGTCTTTCATTTCCAGGGTGTCACCGGGTATACCGACAATGCGCTTGATCAGGCGCATGCCATCCTTGGGCGACGAAAACGTGACCACATCGCCACGCTGGGGGTTATCGAGCTTGGCCAGGGAAATATCCGTCAGCGGCACCTTGAGGTCATACGCCACGCGATTGACCAGCACCACATCCCCCTCCAGCAACGTGGGGCGCATGGAGCCGGACGGAATGGGGTTCCAATCGGCCAGGGATGTACGGAAAATGCCGAAGCACAGCCAGAAAATGATTGCGTAACGGTAACGGCCCAACCAACGTCGCATACATCCTCGCAATACAGAAAGGGGCATTGGCACCCGCCAGACACCCAGATGATTTTTGGCTACGCTCGCTTGTTACACATCAGGATTAAATGACCATTAGCACTTGCGCTCAAGGTCAATGACACAAAAGGAAAGCGGCCCCATGGATATCAAATGCTCTGTCTTTATCGCAGCCAGCATCGACGGGTTTATCGCACGACCCGATGGCGATATCGAGTGGCTTCTTCGGCCGGAGTATGAACGTGCTGTCTTGAACGGTATGACGTTTGAAAGCTATATCGCCACCGTTGATGCACTGGTGATGGGCCGCAAAACCCTGGAGAAGGTGGCGTCCTTCGCCGAGTGGCTTTATGAAGGCACGCCGGTCATAGCGCTTTCGCACCGTCCGCTGGCGCTGCCTGCCCATCTGGAAGGCAAGGTCGAAGTCATGGCAGCCGACGCGCCTGCGGTGGTGGCCCAGCTAGCCGAACGCGGCATGAAGCATCTGTATATCGATGGAGGCCAGACGATCCAGGCATTTCTGGAAGCGGGCCTGATCGACGAGCTGATCATCACGCGTATCCCGGTTTTGCTGGGGCAAGGCATTCCACTGTTCAGCCAGGTTGGTCGTGAGCATGAGCTTCATCACGTCAGCACACATGTGTCGGAAAATGGGTTTGTGCAGAGTCGGTATCAAGTGACGACAGACTCTCTCGCCGTGCAATAGGAACTGGAGGTCAGGGTGACTCAACACATTATTGTCATTGGTGGCGAGTCCGCAGAAGACATGACCCGCATGACACGCATTGACGAACACATCGTCGCATCATCAGGCAAAACGCACCCTAATATTCTCTATATCTCGACAGCCAACGGCGATGACCGAGTCAAGATCCGCGACTTCACCGCTAAATACGAAAGCGCTGGCTGCACCGTTAGCAACCTGACGGTATTCATTCCGCCGTTTCCCGATGCGGGCCATGTTTCATCTTTGTTTGAACAGGCCGACATCATTTACGTGGCGGGCGGTAATACACGTGCCATGCTGGCGGTCTGGCGCGAATTTGGTGTCACGGCCTTACTGAAAAACGCCTGGGAAAACGGCAAAATCCTCAGTGGCGTCAGCGCCGGTGCGATTTGCTGGTTTGACTATGGGCACTCGGATTCAGGCGGAAGGTTTGCGCTGGTTGACGGTATGGGCTTGTTGCCGGGCGCATTGTGCCCGCATTTCAGTTCAGAGGCTGGAAGGGAAGCCTCGTTTGTCGAGTTGGTTCAGCACGAGCATATTCAGCCTGCCTACGCGCTCGACGATGGCGTGGCCCTACATTTCAAAAATGGCAAATGCCACCAGGTCATCCATAACAGCGCAGCAGGGCACGCTTACGAAATGACTACGCAAGCGCCCTATCCAATACCTTTGTCACATCGGAAAGATAAATGCCAAAGGCATCAACACAAGGAAATTTCCGACAGCGCTTTAGGGGGGGCGCTCGGAAGATGGCGGCCTAATCTGCGGTGGAGCCCGTTCACAGCTAAATCTGAAATCGAAGAATTCGCAAAGTGGGCACGGTAAAAATGTGGGAGCGGGCTCGCTCGCGAATACGGCGTGTCAGCCACTGCGATTGTGACTGGAAGAATGCATTCGCGAGCAAGCCCGCTCCCACAGTGGATCGAGTGGGCCGTTGAAACGGTGTGCAAAAAAAACGCCCCGAACCAGTCGGGGCGTTTTTCATTCAGCGTGCAGCAAACAATGGTCAGTCAGCCAACCGCCACGTCGTCCCGCCCTTCCCGTCTTCCAACACCACCCCCATCGCGGTCAGTTGGTCACGGATACGGTCGGATTCCGCCCAGTCCTTGTTGGCACGCGCTGTCAGACGCGCCTGGATCAGCGCATCCACTTCAGCGGCGTCCACACGCCCTTCAGCGCCGGCTTGCAGGAACTCCTCAGGCTTCATTTGCAGAACCCCGAGCACACTCGCCAGCTCTTTCAAGCGCGCCGCCAGGCCCGCCGCTGCGTCGAGATCGCTCTCGCGCAGACGGTTGATCTCGCGCACCATCTCGAACAGCACCGCGCAGGCTTCCGGGGTGCCGAAGTCGTCGTTCATGACTTCGGTGAAGCGGGCCACGAAGGCTTCGCCGCCCGCTGGAGCGACTGCCGGCAAGCCCTTCAACGCATGGTAGAAACGTTCCAGGGCGCCCTTGGCGTCCTTGAGGTTGTCTTCCGAGTAGTTGATCGCACTGCGGTAGTGGCTGGACACCAGCAGGTACCGCACCACTTCCGGGTGATACTTCTCGAGCACGTCGCGGATGGTGAAGAAGTTGTTCAAGGACTTGGACATCTTCTCGCCATTGATGCGGATCATGCCGCAGTGCATCCAGGCATTGGCGTAGGTCTTGCCGGTGGCGGCTTCGCTCTGGGCGATTTCGTTTTCGTGGTGCGGGAATTCGAGGTCGCTGCCGCCGCCATGAATGTCGAAGGTCTCGCCCAGGCAGCAGGTGGACATCACCGAGCATTCGATGTGCCAGCCCGGACGCCCGGCGCCCCATGGCGATTCCCAGCTTGGCTCGCCCGGCTTGGTGGCTTTCCACAGCACGAAGTCGAGCGGGTCTTGCTTGGCTTCGTCGACTTCGATGCGGGCGCCGATGCGCAGGTCTTCGATCTTCTTGCGCGACAGCTTGCCGTAACCCATGAACTTGGCGACGCGATAGTACACGTCACCATTGCCCGGGGCGTAGGCGTAGCCCTTGTCGATCAGGGTCTGGATCATCGCGTGCATGCCAGGGATGTGGTCCGTGGCACGCGGTTCCATGTCCGGCTTGAGGATGTTGAGGCGCGCCTCATCCTCGTGCATGGCGGCAATCATGCGCTCGGTCAGCGCGTCGAACGACTCGCCGTTTTCGTTGGCACGGTTGATGATCTTGTCGTCGATGTCGGTGATGTTGCGCACATAGGTCAGGTCATAACCGCTGAAACGCAGCCAGCGGGTGACCAGGTCGAAGGCAACCATGCTGCGGCCATGGCCAATGTGGCAGTAGTCGTACACGGTCATGCCGCACACGTACATGCGCACCTTGTTGCCATCCAGCGGCTTGAAGACTTCTTTGGTCTTGCTGAGTGTGTTGTAGATCGTTAGCACATCGGCTTCCTTAAGACTTGATCACTGGCCCCACGAATCACGCAAGGTCACGGTACGGTTGAAGACCGGAGCGCCTGGTTTCGAGTCCTTGATATCCGCACAGAAGTAGCCTTCGCGCTCGAACTGGAAACGGTCTTCCGGCCGTGCTTCGCCCAACGAGGGTTCGGCACGACAACCAGTGAGTACTTGCAGGGAGTCAGGGTTGATGTTGTCGAGGAAGCTCGCGCTGTCTTCGGCTTTTTCAGGGTTCGGCGAGCGGAACAGACGATCGTACAGGCGCACTTCGCACTCGATGCTGGCTGCGGCCGGCACCCAGTGGATCACGCCCTTGACCTTGCGGCCCTCAGGGTTCTTGCCCAGGGTGTCCGGGTCGTACGAGCAGCGCAGCTCGACGATGTTGCCCTCGGCGTCCTTGATCGCTTCGTCGGCACGGATCACGTAGCTGCCACGCAGGCGCACTTCGCCATTCGGCTCCAGGCGCTTGTAGCCCTTTGGCGGCTCTTCCATGAAGTCATCGCGGTCGATGTAGATTTCACGGGCGAACGGCAGCTTGCGCACGCCGAGTTCTTCTTTCTGCGGATGACGCGGCAGCTCGAGGTTCTCGACCTTATCTTCCGGGTAGTTGGTGATCACGACTTTCAACGGGCGCAGCACGCACATGGCGCGCGGGGCGTTGGCGTCCAGGTCCTGGCGGATGCTGAATTCGAGCATGCCGAAGTCGACCACACCGTCGGAACGGTTGGTGCCGACCATGTCGCAGAAGTTGCGGATCGAAGCTGGCGTGTAGCCACGGCGACGGAAACCCGACAGCGTGGACATGCGCGGGTCGTCCCAGCCATGCACGTGCTTTTCATCAACCAGTTGCTTGAGCTTGCGCTTGCTGGTGATGGTGTAGTTCAGGTTCAGGCGGCTGAACTCGTACTGACGCGGCTGCGCCGGCACTGGCAGGTGGCTCAGGAACCATTCGTACAGCGGGCGATGGCTTTCGAACTCCAGGGTGCAGATGGAGTGGGTGATGCCTTCGATGGCGTCCGACTGACCGTGGGTGAAGTCGTAGTTCGGGTAGATGCACCACTTGTCACCGGTCTGGTGGTGGTGGGCATGGCGGATGCGATACATGATCGGGTCGCGCAGGTTCATGTTCGGCGAGGCCATGTCGATCTTGGCGCGCAGCACACGGGCGCCGTCGGGGAACTCACCGGCACGCATGCGGGCGAACCAGTCCAGGTTCTCTTCCACCGAACGGTCGCGGAACGGGCTGTTCTTGCCGGGTTCGGTCAGGCTGCCACGGTATTCCTTGGCCTGCTCCGGGGTCAGGTCGTCGACGTAGGCTTTGCCGGCCTTGATCAGCTCGACGGCCCAGTCGTGCAACTGGTCGAAGTATTGCGAGGCATAGCGCACTTCACCGGACCATTCGAAACCCAGCCACTTCACGTCACTTTCGATGGCGTCGATGTATTCCTGGTCTTCCTTGGCCGGGTTGGTGTCGTCGAAACGCAGGTGCGTGACGCCACCGAACTCCTGGGCCAGGCCGAAGTTCACACAGATCGACTTGGCGTGACCGATGTGCAGGTAGCCGTTGGGCTCTGGCGGGAAGCGGGTGACGATCTGCGTGTGCTTGCCCGAATCCAGGTCCGCCTGGATGATCGGGCGCAGGAAATTGACCGGGACGGCAGGTCCGGCCTTGGAATTCGAGGTAGGGTCGACAGTGGGCTTGCTCATAGGATCCTTGAACAGACAGGTACGTGGCCGGTGGGGGCCAGATAAAACAAAGCGGTTATCATAGCTGATGCTGTCAAGCCGCTGACAGGGTACGACCGAAAACTGCAGCTTTAATTGCTGTTTTAATGACGGACGCGGTAAAAAACCACCTCGAAATTCCTGCCAGGCACGCTAAACTGCGCGCCTTGGCTGCCATTGAGCCAAACCGGTCACGGCGCCCAGGCGTCCAACCCACGAATTCCTTGAAAGAGACACGACCATGACCCAAGTCAAACTGACCACCAACCACGGTGACATCGTCATCGAGCTGAACGCCGAGAAAGCGCCGATCACCGTCGCCAACTTCATCGAATACGTTAAGGCCGGTCACTACGAAAACACGGTGTTCCACCGTGTGATCGGTAACTTCATGATCCAGGGCGGTGGTTTCGAACCCGGCATGAAAGAAAAGAAAGACAAGCGCCCAAGCATCCAGAACGAAGCGGACAACGGCCTTTCCAACGACAAGTACACCGTCGCCATGGCCCGTACCATGGAGCCGCATTCGGCCTCCGCGC
This sequence comes from Pseudomonas sp. ICBG1301, assembly GCF_016918385.1. Classification (NCBI taxonomy): domain Bacteria; kingdom Pseudomonadati; phylum Pseudomonadota; class Gammaproteobacteria; order Pseudomonadales; family Pseudomonadaceae; genus Pseudomonas; species Pseudomonas sp. ICBG1301. Next base: position 876,694 of record NZ_JAEKGB010000001.1, on the reverse strand, counting down.
AGTTTTTCATCAACGTGGCCGACAACGCTTTCCTGAACCACAGCGGCAAGAACGTGCAGGGTTGGGGTTACGCGGTATTCGGTAAAGTCACCGAAGGCACCGACGTTGTCGACAAGATCAAAAGCGTGCAGACCACCGGTAAAGCCGGTCACCAGGACGTACCGGTAGAAGACGTGATCGTCGAGAAAGCCGAGATCGTTGGGTGATATTACTGATTTCAGATTTGCATCTGGAAGAGGAACGCCCGGACATTACCCGGGCGTTTCTGGATCTGCTCCAAGGCCGCGCCCGTGGCGCCCAGGCGTTGTACATTCTGGGGGACTTCTTTGAAGCCTGGATTGGCGACGACGGCATGACCCCCTTCCAGCACTCCATCTGCGAGGCTCTGCGTGAGCTGAGCGACAGCGGCACCCCGATTTTCCTCATGCACGGCAATCGCGACTTCCTGATCGGCAAGCGGTTCTGCAAAGCGGCAGGCGCCACCTTGCTCAAGGACCCGAGTGTCGTGCAGTTCTACGGCGAGCCGGTGCTGTTGATGCACGGCGATAGCCTCTGCACCCGCGACGTCGGCTATATGAAGCTGCGGCGCATCCTGCGTAACCCGATTGTGCTGTTTATCCTGCGCCACCTGCCCTTGGGCACCCGGCACAAGCTGGCGCGCAAGCTGCGCAGCGAAAGCCGTGCGCAGACGCGCATGAAGGCCAACGACATTGTCGATGTCACCCCCGAAGAAGTGCCGCGCATCATGCAGCAGTTCGGCGTACGCACCCTGGTCCACGGCCATACCCACCGCCCCGCCATTCATAAATTGCAGATCGGCGACCAGGCGGCCAAGCGCATTGTGCTGGGGGATTGGGATAAGCAAGGGTGGGCATTGCAGGTGGATGAGCAAGGCTTTCAGTTGGCGGCATTCGACTTCACCAACCCACAGTTGGCCTTACCCGGCGCCTAACCCCCAGACATCACTGCTCCAATGTGAACAAAGATTCAAATGTGGGGGGGCTTGCCCCCTCCCACATTTTGACCGCGTGTACCCCGGGATCAGTGACCGGAAGCCGCAGGCCCCGCTTTTGCGGTGAATGGCGGCTTGGCCAGCCACACCAGCAGCATCAACGCCATGAACATCCAGCCCAGCAACGTGAAGTAATCCACGGTGGACATCATGTACGCCTGGCTGGTGAGGATCTGGTCCAGCTGGGTGTAAGCCTTCTGCCCTGCCCCGCCCAATGCATTCAGGGCGTCACGGGTGGCCGAGTCATAGGTGGTCATGTTCTCGCTCATATACGCATGGTGCTGGTCGGCCCGGCGAATCCAGATCCAGGTGGTCAGCGATGCCGCGAAGCTACCGCCCAGGGTACGCAGGAACGTCGCCAGCCCGGCGCCGTCGGCAATCTGGTGCGGCGGCAGGTCGGACATCAGGATGCTCAAGGTCGGCATAAAGAACAGCGCCACGCCGATACCCATGAACAACTGCACCAGGGCAACGTGCTGGAAGTCCACTTCATTGGTGAAACCGGCGCGCATGAAGCAACTCAAGCCGATCGCCAGGAACGCCAGGCCCGCCAGCAGGCGCAGGTCGAACTTGTGCGCGTACTTGCCCACGAAGGGCGACATCAGCACCGGCAAAATCCCGATTGGCGCCACCGCCAGGCCGGCCCAGGTGGCGGTGTAGCCCATCTGGGTCTGCAACCATTGCGGCAGGATCAGGTTGATGCCGAAGAAACCCGCATAGCCCAGGATCAACACGATGGTGCCGATACGGAAGTTGCGGTAGGCGAACAGCCGCAGGTTGACCACCGGGTGCTTGTCGGTCATTTCCCAGATCACGAACACCGCCAGGGCAATCGCCGAGATCACGGCGCCCATGATGATGAAGTTGGATTCGAACCAGTCCAGGTCGTTGCCCTTGTCGAGGATGATCTGCAAGGCGCCCACACCGACGATCAGGCTCAACAGCCCGACGTAGTCCATCGGCTGATAGCTGGTGACCACCGGACGGTTCTTCAACTGCGCACGCACCACCATCACCGCAAAGATGCCGATGGGCACGTTGATGAAGAAGATCCACGGCCAGCTGTAGCTGTCGGTGATCCAGCCGCCGAGGATAGGCCCGGCGATCGGCGCCACCACCGTGACCATCGCCAGCAACGCCAGGGCCATACCCCGTCTCGCCGGCGGATACACCGCGATCAGCAACGTCTGGGTCATCGGGTACAGCGGCCCGGCCACCAAGCCTTGCAGCACGCGAAAGCCGATCAGCTCGGGCATCGAGGTGGACACACCACACATAAACGAGGCCAACACAAACAGGATGGTCGCCCATAAAAACAGCTTCACCTCACCGAAGCGCCGGCTCAACCAGCCGGTGAGCGGCAAGGCAATCGCGTTGCTCACCGCAAACGAGGTAATGACCCAGGTGCCCTGCTCCGAACTCACGCCGAGGTTGCCGGAAATGGTCGGCAACGCCACGTTGGCGATGGTGGTGTCGAGCACCTGCATAAAGGTCGCCAGCGACAGGCCAATAGTGGCCATCACCAGGCTGGGTGGCGTGAAGGAGGCGTTATTGCTCATCAGCGTTGCACAGCCTTGGGTGCGGCGATGCTGTTGTCATGGATCAACTGGGTGATCATGGCGTCGGCTTCGGCCAGTTGGCGGTCATACACATTGGTGGTGAACGAGGCCTTTTGCGGCGCCTGTTGCGCCAGCACCGGGCCGCTCTGGTCGTGCAGGTCCACATTGACCAGGGTGCTCAAGCCGACCCGCAGCGGGTTCTTGGCCAACTCGTCGGCGTTGATGTGGATGCGCACCGGTACCCGCTGGACGATCTTGATCCAGTTACCAGTGGCGTTCTGCGCCGGTAGCAGGGCAAATGCGCTGCCGGTGCCGGCGCCGAGGCTGTCGACGGTGCCGCTGAATTTCACGTCGCTGCCGTAGATGTCCGCTTCGATGTCCACCGGCTGGCCGATGCGCATGTTGCGCAGCTGGGTTTCCTTGAAGTTGGCGTCGATCCACAGCTGGTCGAGCGGGATCACGGCCATCAGGGCGGTACCCGGCTGCACGCGCTGGCCCAGTTGAACGGTGCGCTTGGCCACGTAACCGGTGACCGGCGCAATCAAGGTGCTGCGGGCGTTGGTCAGGTAGGCCTGGCGCAGTTGCGCGGCGGCGGCTTGTACGTCGGGGTGCGAACTGATCACGGTGTCATCCACCAGCGCGTTGCTGGTCTTGAGTTGCTGCTCAAGGTTGGTCAGGGCGTTCTTTGCGGCGGTCAGGCTGTCACGGGCGTGGGACAGTTCTTCCTGGGAGATCGCGCCGCCCTGGGCCAGGGTTTTACGGCGGTTGTAATTATCCTGTGCGGTCTGCACATCGGCTTTCTGAGCATTGACCTGCGCTTTCATACCATCGACGTTGCTGTACAAGCCGCGCACCTGGCGCACGGTGCGCGCCAGGTTGGCCTGGGCACTTTGCAGGCCGACGGCGGCGTCATTCGGGTCGAAGTTGACCAGCACCTGGCCTTCGTGGACCAGGTCGCCATCGTCGGCACCGATGCTGACCACGGTGCCGGTGACCAACGGAGTGATTTCCACCACGTTGCCGTTCACATAGGCGTCGTCGGTACTTTCGCTGAAGCGGCCGTAGAACTCATACCAGCCCCACACGCCCACGGCGCCGAGGATGACGATCAGCGCCAGGAGCAGCAGCATCACCTTGCGTTTGCGCGGATTGCTGTCGTTGGTGGGTTCGCTTGCGTTGTTGCTGTCGGCAGTGGCCATGACAAATACCTCCAATTATTCCGTGCGTGTGGCTGGGGTGGTTGCGGCCACGTTATTGGCGTTGAACCCGCCACCCAGGGCCTGCATCAATTGAATCGACAAATCGATCTGTGCCGCATTCAGGGTCGCCAGCTGACGCTGGGCCTGCAGCAATTGCTGCTCGATGCTGAGCACGTCCAGGTAGCTACCGATCCCGGAGCTGTAGCGCTGCATACCGGTATCAAAGGACTGCCTGGCAATGTCCGCAGCGTGTTGCTGGGCCTGGATCTGCCGTCCGGTGTCGCGTAGCTGGGACAGAGTGGTGCCGATATCGCCCAAGGCTTGCACCAGGGTTTTGTTGTACTGGGCAACGGCCAGGTCGTAATCGGCGTCGCGGGCATCCAGGTCGGCACGCAGGCGCCCGCCATCGAAGATCGGCAACGAGATCGTCGGCGCAATGCTGAAGAACCGGCTGGCCGAACCGAACATCGCATCCCCCAGCAACGACTCGGCCCCGGCGCTCGCGCTCAGGTTGAGGTTGGGGTAAAAGCGGGTTTTGCTCGCGTCGATATTTTTGCTCGCAGCCTCCACACGCCAGCGCGAGGCGATCAGGTCCGGGCGACGGCCCAGCAGCTCGGCCGGCAGCACGGACGGCACGGCCACGGCGCTGGCTTTCAATACGTTCGGGCGGGCCAGTTCGTTGCCACGATCGGGCCCTTTGCCGAGCAATACCGCCAGAGCGATCTTGGCGCTCTGCAGTTGTTTTTCCGCATCGATCAGTTGCGATTCGGAGCTGGCTTCCAGGCTTTCGGTCTGTTGGAACTGGTACTCACTGTCGATGCCCGAACTCAGGCGGCGCTTGCTCAGGTCGAGCATCTGGCGCGTGCGCTTGAGGTCGTCATTGGCCAGGTCGCGCACGATATGCGCCTGGCCCAGGTCGCTGTAAGCCTTGGCCACGTTGGCGGCCAGGGTCAGGCGTGCGGCCTGCTGGTCGACTTCGGCGGCGCGGGCCTGGCCCAACGCGGCTTCCCAGGCGGCGCGCTGGCCACCCCAGAGATCGAAGTTGTAGTTGAAGCCGGCACTGATGTTACGCACCGTGGCGTAGGCATCGCCCTGCCCTCGCGGGTCCTGGTCCTTGGCCAACCGCGAGCGGCTGATACCGGCGCTGGCATCCAGGGTCGGCATGCGTGCGGCGTCGGCGGCAAAGGCAGCCGCTTGGGCCTGGTGCGCACGGGCGCTGGCCACTTGCATGTCCGGGCTGTTTTGCAGGGCCTCGCGAATCAGGCCGTCGAGTTGCGGGTCGCCCAGGCTTTTCCACCAATCGGCGGTCGGCCAGGCGGCCGTCGACAGGGTCACGCCACTGAGGGATTTGCCGGTTTGCAGGGTGTTGGCGTCGAGGCGTTTGCCTTGAGTGTCGAGGCCGCTGTAGTTGGCGCAACCGGCCAGGGTCATCGCCACCAGCAGCAGGCTGAGTGTGCGCGTGTTCATTGATCACCTACCCGCTGGATGACGATGGCGTCACCCGCAGCTATCAGGATTTTCTTGAGGATGCGTTCCAGGGTTTGCAACTCGCCAGGCTCCAGGGCCCCGGCCAGTTCGTTCATCGACTGGGCGCCGATGTACGGCAACATGTCCGCCAGGCGCTGGCCGTCCTCGGTGAGCACCAGTTGCACCTGGCGCCGGTCGTGCTCGGAACGCTTGCGCGCGAGCAGGCCCTTCTGTTCCAGACGGTCGAGCATGCGGGTCATGGAGCCGCTGTCCAGGGACAGGTTGCGGCACAGCTCGGCCGGGGTGTCGACGTCGAATTGGGCAATGATGATCAACACCTTGAACTGCGCGGCGGTCACGCCATGGGGTTCCATATGGGTGTCGATGATGCGGTCTTTGAGCAGTGCGGCTCGGCCCAGCAGGAGGCCGAGGTGGCAGTTACGGAAACTGTCAGGGGTGAAGTGGGCCATCGGAAGTCACCTTATTACTGCCTAGGCAGTGAATGTATGACAAGATGTTACTGCTTAGGCAGCGAATGTCAAATGGAATTATTAGCTTGCTTGCTAATGTGGGAGGGGGCTTGCTCCCGATAGCGGTGTGTCAGTCACAGACAAGCTGGCTGATATACCGCTATCGGGAGCAAGCCCCCTCCCACAATCAAGCCTCCCCGCACTATTTTTTGTGCGAGTAAGACCTAGAAATCCCGCTTGTAGAAAATATCCAGCGAACTGGCCACGCCACTGGCCACCTCCAGATACACCTTCTTGCTGAGCAGATAGCGCAGCGCAATGGTATTGGCCGGCTCGAACACCCCAACCCCATAACGCAGGCTGAGTTTCTCGGTGATCTTGCCGCTGGCCACTACCGCCGTGGTGTTGCCGCTGCCCTGAGTGTCGAGTTCGAAGTCCTGGATGCCCAGGTTCTTGGCGATGTCCGAAGTCACCCCGGCACTGCCCATCAGCCCCAGGCCCAATGCGGCTTGGGCGAGCATGTTGTTGTCTTCGCCGGTGGTGCTCAGCGGACGCCCCAGCACCAGGTAGGACAGTGCCTGCTCCTGGCTCATGGCCGGCTCCGAGAAGATCTGCGTGGTCGGCTGTTCGGCGCTGCCGCTCAGACGGATACCGGCAGTGACGTCGCCGGTCTTGCGCACGGCTTCGATGTCCAGATACGGCTGGTCGAGCGGCCCGGCAAACAACAGCCGGGCACGCCGCACATCGAGTTTTTGCCCGTAGGCGCGGTAGCGACCGTCGTTGAGCCACAGCTCGCCGCGGGTGTCCATGTTGTCGCCGATATGCACCTGGCCCTGCACCTTGGCGGTCAGTCCGAAGCCTGCGAAGTTGAGCTGGTCTTCGCCCACCACCACGTCGATATCCATGGCCATCGCCATCGGTGGCTTGCCCTCCTCGGTCTGGCTGCCGACGATGATCGTGTCATCCGAGACCTTGACGGTCGACGGCGGCAGTTCACGCACGGTGATATCGCCGCGCGGTATGTGCACCTTGCCGGCGATGGCCAGCTTGTCGCCCTTGAGGCTGATCTTCAGGTCGGGCGCCACTTCCAGCACGGCGTAAGGCTCCACCGTCACCGGCAGTTGCGAACCTTGCAGGCTGAGGTCGACCGCCAGGGCCTGGCCCCAACCGATCTGGCCCTTGAGGCTGCCCTGCCCGGCCTTGCCACTGCGCCAGCCACCATTGAGCTGCACATTCTCGCCGGCGATCAGCGCCTGTACATTCAGGCCCTCCAGGCTCACCGGCAATTGCGGCCCGGAAATCTCGCCGCCCACCAGGTTCACGCTGCCGTTGACCTGCGGCGCGAGCAGGCCACCGGAGATGCGCCCGCTGCCATTGAGCTTGCCATTGAGTTTTTCCACCATCGGCACAAAGGGCCGCGCCACGGCGAGGTCCAGGCCGGTCAGGCTGAAATTGCCGGTCATCGGCTTTTTCTTCGGCAACGGATTGATCTGCGCCTGCACCAGCAGCTCTCCGAGCCTGCCGCCGCGGAAGTTGAGTTGGGTGTCGATGCGGTCAGGTTTGAGGGTGCTTTCCAGCTTCAGGGTCTCGTAGGGAAAGTCCAGCCACTGGGCCTTGTCCTTGACGCGCAAGGTGCCGCCACTGGCGTCCACTGCGACCACGCCCTTGGGGCCGCTGGCGGGCAGGTCGAGCTGCAGGTCGGCGTTGAGCTTGCCCTGCCAGGCAAAGTCTTTGGGCAAGAAGGCCGCCAGGCTGTCGATGGGGAATTGCTTGAGGTGGTAGCGCAATTTGGGTTCGGGCATCAGACGCTGATCCTCACCACACAGGCTGGCCGCACCGGACACCCAGCAATGCGCAGCGAAGGTCAGCTTGCCGTCCGCCAGCCGCTCGATCTTCGCCGGGGCCTGCAGGTTCCAGTCCTGGCCACCGGCTTGTACCTCGCCACTGGCCAGGCGCCCGCGCCAGTTGCCCTTGTCGAGATTGCCGTCCAGGGCCAGAGCCAGCTTGACCAGCGGGCCGGCCAGGTCCAACTGGACTTTCTGGCTCTTGATGTCGCCCTGGGCGCTGGCAGTCAGGGTGCCGACCTGGGTTTCGCCGGCCTGAATGCCGCTGCCCTTGAGGTCGAGCCTGGCGCGCTGGGCGCTATCGAGCGTGGCGTCGAGGCTCAGGCTCTGCAGGCGATTATCGGCGAATGCCAATTGCTGGCCTTTGAGGTCAAGCTTGCCTTGCGGCGCCTTCAGGCTGCCGGCGACATCCACCCGGCCATTGATCTGCCCGCGCAGCTGTGGCCACAGCTGGGCCAGACGCGCCAGCTTGATATCAATCTGCCCGGCCAGGCGCTGCTGCAAGCTGCCACTGCCATTGATGCGGTTGTCGCCCAGGCGGATATCCAGGTTGGCCAGGGTCCATTGCTCGCCCGCCCCTTCGGCCTTGGCGGCCAGTACGGCGGTTTGCCCACGCAGACGGCCCTTGAGGTCGAGGTCGGCGTTGAGCTTGAGCTGTTCATTCTTGAACTCACCCTTGCTGCGCAGTGGGCCGGCCAGGGTGCCCGGCAATTCGGCGACCCAATACGCCGGGTTCAGCGCCGACAGGTCCAACGCGGTGTCCCAGGCGATGCCGTCGGCAAATTGCAGGTTCAGGTGGCCCTCGGCCTTGCCTTGGCCGGCGCTCAGTTTCAACTCCGGCAGGAAGACCTGCTTGAGGTCGCCACTGAACGGCGTTACCACATTGAATTTGCCGGCCGGGCCGTCGAGGTCGGCCTTGAGGTTGCCGAGGTAGTTGCCGTCTTTGTAGGAGACTTCACCTTTAAAGGTACGCAATACCACCTGCGGCTCGTCGATCAGTGGGTAGAGGCGATGCCAGGGGAAATCCCGCCAGTCGATCCTGGCGTCGGCGCTGAAGCCTTGTTGCCAGTCCAGGTTGGCGTTGAGCTTGAGGCTTTGCTGGTCGCCGGCAGTCAGGTCGAGCCCGGCGATCTGCGCGCCCTTGGCGTCGACCTTGCCTTGCAGCAGCAAGTCCACCGGCCCTTTTTCCGCCGGCAACAGCGCTTTGCCCAGCAGTTGGTAACCGTTGTGCAAATCGCCTTGGGCGGTGAGGTCCAGTTGATTGAGTTGCAGGGTGTCGGGCAGGTCGGCGCTGGCTTTGAAGCCATCGGCGGTGAGATGCAGTTGCGCGGGAAGGTTCTCCACCAAGGGCTGCAGTTCGCCGCTGAGCTTGGCCGGCAGGTAGCCGCTGCTGTCGGCGTCGAGCTTGAGGGTCTTGAGCAAGTCGCCATCGACCTTGAGGGCCACCTTCCACGGCGCGCCGCCCGGGGCATAGGGCAAGCTCAGGTTGCCGGTGGCGGTCAGCGGCCAATCGCCCACAGGTTGCAACAGGCCATTGAGGTCCAAAACCAACCCATCGCGCTGCAGGTGCACCGAGTCGATCTGCAGACCCGCCGCCGTCCAGTGCGCGGCCAATTGCAGGCCCTTGAGCTCTTCGCTGCCATTGAACACCAGGCTACCGACGCGAACTTCGCCCAACTGGATGGCAACCGGCAATTTCAACTCAGGCAATTGGATCGGCCCGCTGCTCTCTTCCGTACTGGGCGCAAAGTGCAGGTTGACCTTTTCCACGTCCAACTGATTGATGCACACCGTCATGCGCAACAGGCAGGCCGGTGACCAATCGAATTTCGGCGCATCAAGCTCGACGCGGCTGGTGCCCTGTTGCCACAGCAGGTGATCGGCGCTCCATTGGCCACCTAAATGCCCCTGGAAGTTCTCGACGCTCAAACCCGGCACCTGGCCCAATGCCCAACGGCTGCCCGCCTGGGTGCCAAGCAGCGCCCATAACCCCACAAACACCAAAGCGAGGAGCGCCACCACGGCCAGCCCCGCTATTTTCAAACCACGCATCACAGCTCAGGCCCCATGGAAAAGTGCAATCGAATGCCGCCCGGATCTTCGAGGGCATGGGCCAGGTCGAGGCGGATCGGCCCCACCGGCGAGACCCAGCGGATACCCACGCCGACACCGGTTTTCAGGCTGGGCATGTCCAGGGTGTTGAACGAGTTGCCCTGGTCGATAAAGGTCGCGATCCGCCATTTCTCGGCGATGGAGTATTGATACTCGGCGCTCAGGGCCACCATGTAGCGGCCGCCGATACGGTCACCACGGTCGTTCTCCGGCGACAGAGTCTGGTACTCGTAGCCGCGTACGCTCTGGTCACCCCCGGCAAAGAAGCGCAGCGAGGGCGGCACGGATTTGTAGCCGTTGGTGGCACTGCCGCCGAACTGTGCACGACCCAGGAAGCGATGGTTGTCCCACAACGTGGTCAGGCCCTTGATGGTCGCCGTGCCGTAAAGCAGGTTGGTGTCGGAACCGAGCCCTTCCTTGGCGACCTTGGTGTCGAACATCAAGCGGTAGCCGTTGTGCGGGTCGATACGGTTGTCGCTGCGCAGGTAGGAATAACTGATCCCCGGCATCACCAGGTTACTCAAGCCGGAATCATTGCCCAGGCGATATTCTTCACGCTGGTACTTGAGCGAGATGATCCGGGTCCAGCCACTGGGCAACTTGCTGTGCCATTCGGGACCGACCGTGAGCAATTTACTCAAGGTGTCGGTGCCGGCGAGTTCTTCGTTCTGGTAGCCGCCGGCAAAGCGCAGCTTGTCGGTCAGCGGCGGGTCCAGCGGCACGTCGTACCACAGCCCGACGTTCTGGCGCGGCGCCGATAATTCGGCCTCCCAGCCGTAGCTATGGCCTTGGGGGTTGACCCAGTGGCGGGTCCAGTTGGCCTTGCCGCGCGGGCCGACGTCGGTCGAGTAACCCAGGCCCAGGCCCATGGTGCGCGGCTTGCGGGTTTCCAACTGCACCGCCACCGGGATCACATCGTCGGTGGCGGCAGCGGGTGCGGCGTCCACGCGCACGCCTTCGAAAAACCCGCTCGCTTGCAGGTTCTGGTTGAGTTCGGCGATCAATTCGGAATCGTAGGGGGTGCCGCTTTTGAACGGCACCATGCGTTGCAGCAGGTCGGCATCGAACGGCGTGTCGCCGGTGAAGTTGACCTTGCCCATGGTGTAGCGCTTGCCACTGTCATAAATGAGTTCGATATCGGCCACGCCCGCCTTGGGGTCCACCGACAGCTTCTGGCTGGTAAAACGCCCGCTGAAAAAGCCGTAGCGTGACGCCTGGTTCTGGATCAGACGCTTGGCGTCTTCATAATGGCCGTGGTTGAGCACGGCGCCGGGCTTGAGGTCGTCACCGGCCGGCACGCGAAATGCCTTGAGGCTCGCGGCCTGGCCGTCGACCCGAATGGTCACGTTGCGCAAATGCACCGGTTCGCCGGGGTCGATGGTGAGGATCAGGCGCGGGTTTTTGCCGCCCTGTACATCACTGGCGATCTGCGGCTGATAGAAACCCAGAGCCTGCGCCGCTTTGCGCGCCTGCTCCTCGGCGCCACGGCTGAACCGCAGCAACGCTTCTTCATCACGATCGCCGACCCCGCCGATATAGCCTTCGATGTTGGCTTTCAACGCGTCGTTGGAGGGTTTGACACGCACGTCCAATTCGCTTTGCGCCAAAGCGCCGCAGCTTGTGAACAGCAGAACCAAGCCGCTGGTAAATCTTCCTGGAAACTTCATAGGCGCGGATGCTACACGAGCTAGGGAGACTGTTTGAACTCGGAATTGTCTGAATAATTCTGTCTTAACCCGTTGCAGCATGTAACGCCTGGGGATTGGGGTGAAAAAACACGTGCTCCAGGATCGGCCCTACGGCGACCTCACCGATTTCCTCATAGCCTTGGCGTTTGTAGAACTCCAGGTAGCGGGAGTTGCCGGTGTCGAGCACCACGCCCGACGAGTGTGGGTCTTCGGCACACCAGTTGTGCACCGCTTCCAGCAGTTGCTCGCCGTAGTGCTTGCCCTGGAATTGCGGGTGAATGCCCAACAGCGGCAGCACATGCACCGCGTCCCCCGGCAGGCACGCCAGCACCGCGTGATGGTATTCCAGGTAACGCCGCGTACCGCGCACGCCGGTGCTCAGCCACATGCGCAATTGCCAGGCCCAGCTCTCGGTGATCCCCAGGCGCCGTTGCGGTGGCGCGATCAAGGCAATGCCGATCAAGCGGTCATTCACCAATAGGCCGATGGCCGGCAAGTTCTGGAAGAAATGCTGCTTGACCAGCTCGCGCACCGTGGCCCGCACGCGCTGCTCGTAGCCCGGACGCTCGGCTTCGAAGATATAGGCGAAGGTCGGCTCATGACGATAGGCCTGGTACAGCAATGAGCGGGCTTCGCGGGAATATCCGCTGTCGAGCAGGTGAATCTGGGCAGTGGTGTCGGGCATACGTTCAATCTCCCTGGGCGCCATTGAAAGGTGGCGTTCTTATGGGTACGAACTTGTACGGCGCGAGTCGTTCCCAGACATTAGCAGTGCATCCATCCTACCGCCACGCTGGCCCCCGCCGGACTTGTCGGCTAGCATCGCCGTTTTGCCAGACTGGACTGCCGACCATGAAAATCGTCTCTTTCAATATCAACGGGCTGCGCGCCCGCCCTCATCAGTTGGCAGCGTTGATCGAGAAACACCAACCCGACGTGATCGGCCTGCAGGAAACCAAAGTCCACGATGACCAGTTCCCCTTGGCCGAAGTACAGGCTTTGGGCTATCACGTGTATTACCACGGGCAAAAAGGCCATTACGGCGTGGCGCTGCTTTCGCGCAAAGAAGCCCTGAGCGTGCACAAAGGCTTTGCCACGGATGAAGAAGACGCCCAGCGCCGTTTTATCTGGGGCACCTTCGCGGATGAAAACGGCCACCCGATCACCGTGATGAACGGCTACTTCCCCCAGGGCGAAAGCCGCGACCACCCGACCAAGTTCCCGGCCAAGCAGCGCTTCTATGCAGACCTGCAGCACCTGCTGGAAAGCCAGTTCAACAATGAGCAGGCTCTGGTGGTGATGGGCGACGTGAACATTTCCCCGGAAGACTGCGATATCGGCATCGGCGCCGACAACGCCAAGCGCTGGCTGAAAACCGGCAAGTGCAGTTTCCTGCCGGAAGAGCGCGAATGGATGGCGCGCCTGAAAAACTGGGGCCTGGTGGACAGCTTCCGGCACTTGAACCCGACGGTAGCCGACCGCTTCAGCTGGTTCGATTACCGCAGCCGCGGCTTTGAAGACGAGCCCAAGCGTGGCTTGCGCATTGATGTGATCCTGGCGTCCAACGGCTTGCTGCCACGGGTCAAGGATGCCGGTGTGGATTACGAGTTGCGCGGTTTGGAAAAGCCGTCGGACCATGCACCGATCTGGCTTGAGTTGAGCTGATTCCCGGCTGAACCTGGTTGTTTAAGTGTGGGAGGGGGCTTGCTCTCGATAGCGAAGGGTCAGTCGGCAGACGTATCAACTGATCCACCGCTATCGGGAGCAAGCCCCCTCCCACATTTTGTCCCCCGGTGTGGCAGTCATATTGATGTCATCTGCCTGACTTATTCTCGCGGCACTCCCTTTGGCTAAAGAAGGTGCCGGCATGAGGCTGCGCGTTCTGTTCCTGCTGACTCTGTTCCCGCTCGTTACTGTGGCCGCTGCCCTCCCCGTTCCCGACCAAGGCCCTGCGTTACGCATCCAGGGCTCCAACACGATTGGCGCGGCACTGGGGCCGGCGCTGGTCAAAGGGTTGATGGAGCATCAGGGGTTGCAGGGAATACACGGCGAACCCACCCCAGGCAGCAATGAACAGCGCTGGGAGGGCAAGACGCGCCAGGGCAAAACGGTAACCATCGAGGTCGCGGCCCACGGCTCCAGCACCGGGTTTACCGCACTGAACATGGCCAACGCCGACTTGGCGGCGTCTTCGCGCCCCATCAAGGACAGCGAGCTGGTAGACCTCGAGCCCCTGGGTGACCTGAAAAGCCCTGAAGCCGAACAAGTGATTGCCATCGATGGCCTGGCGATCATCCTCAACCCGCGCAACCCGCTCACCACCTTGAACACCGAGCAATTGGCGCAGATTTTCAACGGTGAGGTCAGTACCTGGGAGGCACTGGGCGGGATCGGGGGCGGCATTCATTTGTATGCGCGGGATGATCAGTCCGGCACCTATGACACGTTCAAGGAGCTGGTATTGAGCCGGCGTGGCAAGCCCCTGGCCACCAGTGCCAAGCGTTTCGAGTCCAGCGAGGCCTTGTCCGATGCGGTGAGCCACGATCCCCAAGGCATTGGCTTTATCGGCCTGCCCTATGTGCGCCAGGCCAAGGCCGTGGCGATTGTCGACGGTGACTCCCAACCCATGCTGCCGCTGGCCAGCCTGATTGCGACCGAGGACTACCCGTTGTCACGCCGGTTGTTCTTTTACCTGCCGCCGTCCAACCACAACCCTTGGGCCAAAGCCCTGGTGGACTTTACCCAGAGCGGCAAAGGCCAGGCGATCGTGGCGGCCAGTGGCTTTATTGCCCAACACGTGCAGGCGATCAGTGTGGAGCCACGCCCATCGATGCCTGAGGACTATCAAGCCATCGCCCGCGACGCCCAGCGCTTGAGCGTGAACTTCCGCTTCGAGGAAGGCAGCGCCAGCCTGGACAACAAGGCGCGGCAGGATTTGCAGCGGGTGGTGGCGTACCTGAAAGGCCACGGCAAGCTCGACAAGCAGGTCACGTTGGTGGGGTTTGGCGATGTGAAGAATGATCCGCAGCGGGCGGCGTTGCTGTCCAAGCTGCGGGCGATGGCGGTACGCCGGGAACTGGTCAAGAGCGGCGTGGTGCTGCGTGATATCCGTGGGTTTGGTGCGCAGATGCCGGTGGCGGCGAATACGGCGGATGAGGGGCGAATCAAGAATCGGCGGGTGGAGGTTTGGGTGTACTGAGGTCTGTGGGGTTTGTGTTGTCGATACTGGCCTCATCGGGAGCAAGCCCCCTCCCACACTAGACTGGGTTCACAAATGGGTACGTGCGAACCCAATCAAGTGTGGGAGGGGCGGTGCGACGATTCGACTTGCTCCCGATTGCAGGCGACGCGGTCCTACTGCCCGCTACGCATCAGTTCCCGCGGCACATACTTGCCGATCTCGAACTTGCCGATCGCCGCGCGGTGCACTTCGTCCGGGCCGTCGGCCAGGCGCAGGGTGCGTTGCATGGCGTACATGTAGGCCAACGGGAAGTCGTTGGACACGCCCGCGCCGCCATGGATCTGGATCGCCCGGTCGATGACCTTCAACGCTACGTTCGGCGCCACCACCTTGATCTGGGCAATTTCGCTTTTCGCCACTTTATTGCCGACAGTGTCCATCATGTACGCCGCTTTCAAGGTCAGCAGGCGCGCCATGTCGATTTCCATGCGCGAGTCGGCGATCTTGTCGATATTGCCGCCCAGACGGGCCAATGGCTTGCCGAATGCGGTACGGCTGACAGAGCGTTTGCACATCAGTTCCAGTGCGCGCTCGGCCATGCCGATCGAGCGCATGCAATGGTGGATACGGCCCGGGCCAAGGCGCCCCTGGGCAATCTCGAAGCCCCGGCCTTCGCCGAGCAGCACGTTTTCGTAGGGCACTCGCACATTCTCGAACAGCACTTCGGCGTGACCGTGGGGAGCATCGTCGTAGCCGAATACCGGCAGCGGGCGCAGGATTTTCACCCCGGGCGTATCCACCGGCACCAGGATCATCGAGTGCTGCTGGTGACGCGGCGCGTCCGGGTTGCTCAGGCCCATGAAGATCAGGATCTTGCAGCGCGGGTCGCATGCGCCGGAGGTCCACCATTTTTTACCGTTGATCACCCATTCGTCGCCCTGGCGCTCGGCGCGGGCAGCCATGTTGGTGGCGTCTGAGGAAGCCACGTCCGGTTCGGTCATGGCGAAGGCAGAGCGGATTTCGCCGCGCAGCAGCGGTTCGAGCCAGCGCTGCTTCTGTTCTTCATTGGCATAACGCACCAGCACTTCCATGTTGCCGGTGTCGGGAGCCGAACAATTGAAGGGCTCCGGGCCGAGCAAGGAGCGTCCCATGATTTCGGCCAGCGGCGCATATTCAAGGTTGGTCAGGCCGGCGCCCAGTTCGGATTCCGGCAGGAACAGGTTCCACAAGCCCTCGGCTTTGGCCTTGGCCTTCAACTCTTCCATGATGGCAGTGGGCTGCCAGCGATCGCCTTCGCTGACCTGGCGTTCAAACACCGGCTCGGCCGGGTAGACATACGCATCCATGAAGGCGGTGACGCGCTCACGCAGTTCCTGAACCTTGGGCGAATAGGCAAAATCCATGGGCAGCTCCCTTCTTTGAGAGGTTGTTTAGGGCATGGAATTGATGCTAGAACAGCGCTGATAATTTACCTAGCCTATTCTCGGCGTGTATTAACATTCATCACCGATATATGATCAACGCATGAGCACCTGACAAATCGCCATCTAACAATAAGAGCGCAACGCAATGAATCTGAGCAAGGTCGACCTCAACCTGTTTATCGTTTTTGATGCGATCTATACCGAAGCCAACCTGACCCGCGCCGGGCAGATTGTCGGCATCACTCAGCCGGCGGTATCCAACGCACTGGCGCGTCTGCGCGAAACCTTCAACGACCCGCTGTTCGTGCGTACCGCCCAGGGCATGGTGCCCACGCCCATGGCGCAGAACATCATCGGCCCGGTGCGCAATGCCTTGTCGTTGCTGCGGGTGTCGGTACAGGAAAGCCGGATTTTCAACCCCCAGCAGGCGGCCAAGACCTACCGCATCAGCATGACCGACCTCACCGAAGCGGTGATCCTGCCCCTGCTGTTCCAGCGTCTGCGCCGCCTGGCGCCCACGGTAGCGATCGAGAGTTTCCTGTCCAAACGCCGCGAGACCACCAAAGAGCTGGCGGCCGGGCGCCTGGACTTTGCCGTGGATGCGCCGCTGAACACCGACCCACAGGTGCGCCACGTCAAGTTGATGGAAGACCGCTACGTGTGCGCAATGCGCAAAGGCCATCCACTGGCGGGCAAAGACAAGTTCACCCTGGATGACTACCTGGCACTGACCCATATTCACATCTCCAGCCGCCGCAACGGCCTGGGCCATGTCGACCTGGCGCTGGGCAAGATGGGCATCCAGCGCAAGATCGCCCTGCGCTCGCAGCATTACCTGATGGCCTCGCAGGTGTTGCAGCAGACCGACATGGTGATGACCGTGCCCGAACGCTTCGCCCGCCGCCACGAACTGCACTGGTTCAACCTGCCGGTCAACGACGTGCCGCCCGTGGAAACCCACTTGTACTGGCATGAGAGCACCGACCAGGACCCGGCCAACCGCTGGATGCGTGAGCAAATGATCGAGTTGTGCCAACAAGTCATGGCGCAGGAAAAGAAGTTCGACAGCAAACCGGCTTGACCTTGACGTTTACGTAAAGCTGACACTAGCCTAGCGCCCAAGCCATCCCTTGAGCGCCACCATGAGTACGACCTACAGCATCTCCGACCTCGCCCGCGAACTCGACATCACCACCCGCGCCATTCGCTTCTACGAAGAACAAGGCCTGCTGGCCCCGGAACGCCGGGGCCAGGAGCGCATCTACTCGGCGCGGGACAAGGTCAGCCTCAAGCTGATCCTGCGCGGCAAGCGCATCGGCTTCTCCCTGGCCGAGTGCCGCGAGTTGATCGAACTCTACGACCCCACCAGCGGCAACCACGTGCAACTCAACAGCATGCTGGCCAAGATCGCCGAACGGCGTGCGCAGCTTGAGCAACAGTTGCTGGATATCGAACAAATGAAGCTGGAACTGGACACCGCCGAAGAGCGCTGCACCCAGGCCCTGGCGCACACCATGAGCCAAGCCGGCCATTGATCAGAAGGTAACTGCCATGTCCCTCCCCTCGTATGTCCGCCTGGTCGAAGTCGGCCCACGGGACGGTTTGCAGAACGAAGCCCAGCCCATCAGCGTGGCCGACAAGGTCCAATTGGTGGACGCACTCAGCGCGGCGGGCTTGAGCTATATCGAAGTCGGCAGTTTTGTTTCACCCAAATGGGTGCCGCAGATGGCCGGGTCGGCCGAGGTGTTTGCACAGATCCAGCGCAAACCCGGGGTGACCTACGGTGCCCTGGCGCCGAACCTGCGCGGCTTTGAAGATGCCCTGGCTGCGGGGGTGAAGGAAGTCGCGGTCTTTGCAGCGGCATCGCAGGCGTTTTCACAACGCAATATCAACTGCTCCATCAGCGAAAGCCTGGAGCGCTTCGCGCCGATCATGGCCGCCGCCCAGCAGCATGGCATCAGCGTACGCGGCTATGTGTCCTGTGTGCTGGGCTGCCCCTATGAGGGTGAAGTTGCACCAGAACAAGTGGCGGCTGTCGCGCGGGAGTTGTATGCCATGGGCTGTTATGAAGTGTCCCTGGGCGACACCATCGGCACCGGCACCGCAGGCGCCACGCGGCGCTTGTTCGAGGTGGTGGGCGCCCAAGTGCCGCGGGACAAGCTGGCGGGGCACTTTCACGACACCTATGGCCAGGCGATCGCCAATATCTACGCCAGCCTGCTGGAAGGGATCAGTGTGTTCGACAGCTCTATCGCAGGCCTCGGCGGCTGTCCTTATGCCAAGGGCGCCAGCGGTAACGTCGCCAGCGAAGATGTGCTGTACCTGCTCAACGGCTTGGGTATCGAGACAGGTATCGACTTGGACGCCTTGATACGTGCAGGCCAACAGATCAGCGCGGTGCTGGGCCGCCCCACGGGCTCGCGGGTGGCCAAGGCGCGTAACGCCGTTTGAGTAGCGTGGTCGTGACAATGTGTTACCGCCTCGCTACTTAACGAGTAACACGGGAACATATTTTGTCTTATTTGCCGTAGGCCGTTGCCCACGAAAAAATCAAACCATTGATTTTAAAGGGTTTTAAAAAGTTGGCACGGCTTCTGCTATCTCTATGGCATAACAAGAATAAAAAGTGCCAAACCTAATAAAAATAAGACGAAACGACTCTGACATAACAAAAACAACACGGCAGAGACGCAGCTAACAGATTTTTTTGGAGAAGATGTGCTTCGCAGGGTACGGCATGCCGAAACCCGCAACCGGATAGAGAACAATAAAACTACCATCAGGTAGCTACCCACTGGTTGGATCGCACGCGAAGAAGCAGATCAGCGCTCAAAAAAATACGTTTGCTCTTGACCCCGCATGGGGGTCGCCAAAAACAGCGGTAAAGGGTAACGGCTGCCAAAAACAACAATAGGCCGCCCCTCAATAATAAAAAAAGAGCACGCAACGACAAATTAAAGGGGACCTCCGGGTCCCCTTTGTGCTTTCCGGGGTTTACCCCCGCCCTTCTCCAAGCTCTTCGATGGAAATCTCGCGCATGCGGAATTTCTGCACCTTGCCCGTCACCGTCATCGGAAACTCATCCACGAACTTGAAATACCGGGGCGTCTTGAAGTGGGCGATACGGCCCTTGCACCAGGTTTGCAGTTCCAGCTCATTGGCGGCGTGGCCGGGATGGAACTTGACCCAAGCGACGATCTCTTCACCGTAGCGCGCGTCCGGGATGCCGATGACCTGCACATCCGCCACCGCCGGATGGGTGAAGAAAAACTCCTCCAGCTCACGCGGGTACACGTTCTCGCCACCTCGGATGATCATGTCCTTGTTGCGTCCGGCAATGCTTACGTAGCCTTGCTCATCCATGGTCGCAAGGTCGCCGGTGTGCATCCAGCCGGCATCGTCGATGGCCTCGCGGGTGGCTTGCGGGTGGTTCCAGTAGCCGAGCATCACGCTGTAGCCACGGGTGCACAACTCGCCGATCTCGCCCCGCGCCACAGTGTTACCGGCAGTGTCGATGATCTTGTTTTCCAACTGCGGCTGGGTGCGGCCAACGGTGGTGACACGGCGCTCGAGGTCGTCATCCGGCCCCGTCTGCAGCGACACCGGGCTGGTTTCGGTCATGCCGTAGGCAATCTGCACCTCGCTCATGTGCAGCTCGCTGATCACTCGGCGCATCACCTCAATAGGGCACGTGGCGCCGGCCATGATGCCGGTGCGCAAGGTCGACAGGTCGAACTCGCGTCGGAGTGGGTGATCCAGCATCGCGATAAACATGGTCGGCACACCGTACAGGCCGGTCGCGCGCTCTTCGGCGACGGCGGTGAGGGTCAGCAGCGGATCAAAGCCGTCATTCGGATAAATCATGGTGGCGCCGTGGGTGATACAGCCCAGGTTGCCCATGACCATGCCAAAGCAGTGATACAGCGGCACCGGGATCACCAGGCGATCCTGCGCCGTCAGGCCCAGGCTTTCGCCGACCATGTAACCGTTATTGAGGATGTTGTGGTGGCTCAGGGTGGCGCCCTTGGGGAAGCCGGTAGTGCCGGAGGTGTACTGGAGGTTGACGGCTTGGTCGAAGTGCAGGCTGGCTTGGCGGGTATGCAATTGCTCGGGCGGCACGCCTGCACCGAGCGCCGCCAGCTGCGACCAGGGCAGGAAACCCGCAGGCGGGGCCGGGTCGAGACTGATGATGCCGCGCAGGTCGGGCTTCAACTCCAGCAGCATGGCATGGTAATCGGAAGTCTTGAATGACCCGGCGCACACCAGCCACTGGCAGCCGGACTGCTTGAGCACGTACTCCAGCTCGCTGCTGCGATACGCCGGGTTGATGTTGACGAGGATCACGCCGATCTTGGCGCTGGCGATCTGGCTGATACACCACTGGGCACAGTTGGGCGCCCAGATACCCAGGCGATCGCCGGTTTGCATGCCCAGGGCCAGGAACGCACGGGCGTGCAGGTCCACCGCCTCGCAGAGTTGCCGCCAGGTGTAGCGACATTGCTGGTGACGCACCACCAGTGCCTCGCCATCCGGATACTGCGCGACGGTGCGATCGAATGCCTGGCCAATGGTCATGGCCAGCAAGGTCTTGTCCTGGGAGCCACGGCTGTAGCTCTGATGCGGTTGATCCATAACGACCCCTGTTGTCTTTTTTGTAGGTTGACGTAAACGTAAACTACGATTGACAGCGTCGCAAGGCAAGCTTACGTTAACGTAAAGGTTAGCGACCTCCCCTGGCGCTCAACCCACACAACAACAAAGCTCACATTAAGGTGCCTGTCCATGAGTTACCCGTCCCTTAACTTCGCCCTCGGCGAAACCATCGACATGCTGCGCGATCAAGTGCAGTCCTTCGTGGCCAAGGAGCTGGCACCGCGCGCGGCACAGATCGACAGCGACAACCTGTTCCCCGCCGATATGTGGCGCAAGTTCGGTGACATGGGCCTGCTGGGCATCACCGTCGCGGAAGAATATGGCGGCGCCGGCCTGGGTTACCTGGCCCACGTGGTGGCAATTGAAGAGATCAGCCGCGCTTCGGCTTCGGTCGGCTTGTCCTACGGCGCCCACTCCAATCTCTGCGTCAACCAGATCAACCGCAACGGCAGCCACGCGCAGAAACTCAAGTACCTGCCCCAGCTGATCAGCGGCGAACATATCGGCGCACTGGCCATGAGTGAGCCGAATGCCGGCTCCGATGTGGTCTCGATGAAGCTGCGCGCCGACAAACGCGGCGATCACTACGTGCTTAACGGCAGCAAGACCTGGATCACCAACGGCCCGGACGCCCACACCTATGTGATCTACGCCAAGACCGACCTGGAAAAAGGCGCCCATGGCATCACTGCGTTTATTGTCGAGCGCGACTGGAAAGGCTTCAGCCGCAGCAACAAGTTCGACAAGCTGGGCATGCGCGGCTCCAACACCTGCGAGCTGTTCTTCGATGACGTCGAGGTGCCCGAAGAAAATATCCTCGGTACGCTCAATGGCGGTGTCAAAGTGCTGATGAGCGGCCTGGACTATGAACGTGTGGTCCTGGCGGGCGGCCCGATTGGCATCATGCAAGCCTGCATGGACCTAATCGTGCCGTATATCCACGACCGCAAGCAGTTCGGCCAGAGCATCGGTGAGTTCCAGCTGATCCAGGGCAAGGTCGCCGACATGTACACCCAACTCAACGCCTGCCGCGCTTACCTGTACGCGGTCGCCCAGGCCTGCGAGCGCGGCGAAACCACGCGCAAGGACGCTGCCGGGGTGATCCTGTTCAGTTCCGAACGCGCCACGCAGATGGCCCTCGATGCCATCCAGATTCTCGGCGGCAATGGCTACATCAATGAGTTCCCTGCCGGACGCCTGTTGCGTGACGCCAAGCTGTATGAAATCGGCGCCGGCACCAGCGAAATTCGCCGGATGCTGATCGGTCGCGAACTCTTCAACGAAACGCGCTGAGGGAGCACGCCATGGCCACCTTGCACACCCAGCTCAACCCGCGCTCGGCGGAGTTCGCCGCCAACAGCAGGGCGATGCGCGAACAAGTCGACGCCCTCCACGCCTTGCTTGCTCAAGTACAGCAAGGCGGCGGCGCCAAGGCCCAGGAGCGGCACACCTCACGCGGCAAACTGCTGCCGCGTGAGCGCATCAACCGCCTGCTGGATCCCGGCTCGCCGTTTCTGGAACTCAGCCAGTTGGCCGCTCACCAGGTCTACGGTGAAGACGTGCCGGCCGCCGGGGTGATTGCCGGGATCGGCCGCGTGGAAGGCGTCGAATGCATGATCGTCGCCAACGACGCCACGGTGAAAGGCGGCTCCTACTACCCGCTCACCGTCAAAAAACACCTGCGCGCCCAGACCATCGCCGAGCAGAACCGCCTGCCGTGCATCTACCTGGTGGACTCCGGTGGCGCCAACTTGCCGCGTCAGGATGAAGTGTTCCCTGACCGCGAGCACTTTGGGCGGATCTTCTTCAACCAGGCGAACATGAGCGCCCAGGGCATTCCGCAGATCGCCGTGGTCATGGGCTCATGCACCGCAGGCGGTGCCTATGTGCCCGCCATGGCGGACGAAGCAATCATGGTGCGTCAGCAAGCCACCATCTTCCTCGCCGGCCCGCCGCTGGTGAAAGCCGCTACCGGCGAAGTGGTCAGCGCCGAAGACCTTGGCGGCGCGGACGTGCACTGCAAAATCTCCGGCGTGGCCGACCACTATGCCGACAGCGATGAACACGCCCTGGCCCTGGCCCGCCGCAGTGTGGCCAACCTCAACTGGCGCAAGCAGGGTGAGTTGCGGCAACGGCCGCCCGAGGCGCCGCTGTACAGCGGCGAAGAACTCTACGGCGTGATCCCGGCCGATGCCAAGCAACCGTTCGATGTCCGCGAGGTCATCGCACGGCTGGTCGACGGCTCGGTGTTCGATGAATTCAAGGCACTGTTCGGCACCACACTGGTGTGCGGTTTTGCGCACCTGCAGGGCTACCCGGTTGCGATCCTGGCCAATAACGGCATCTTGTTCGCCGAAGCCGCGCAAAAAGGCGCGCACTTTATCGAACTGGCCTGCCAGCGCGGGATTCCACTGGTATTCCTGCAGAACATCACCGGGTTCATGGTCGGCCAGAAGTATGAGGCCGGCGGTATCGCCAAACATGGCGCCAAGCTGGTCACGGCAGTGGCCTGCGCCAAGGTGCCGAAGTTCACGGTCATCATCGGCGGCAGTTTTGGTGCGGGTAATTACGGTATGTGCGGCCGAGCCTACGACCCACGCTTCCTGTGGATGTGGCCGAACGCACGCATTGGCGTGATGGGTGCCGAACAGGCGGCCGGCGTGCTGGTGCAGGTCAAGCGCGAACAAGCCGAACGTGCGGGCACAGGGTTCAGTGCCGAGGAAGAGGCGGCGATCAAGCAGCCGATCCTCGACCAGTACGAGACTCAGGGCCACCCCTACTACTCCAGCGCACGCCTGTGGGACGACGGTGTCATCGACCCGTTGCAGACCCGCGACGTGCTGGCCCTGGCCTTGTCCGCCGCGCTGAACGCCCCCATCGAGCCGAGCCGCTTCGGCGTGTTCCGCATGTAAATGGAGCTGTACCCCATGAGCGACTTCAACACCCTCGAACTGGTCACCGACACGCGTGGTTTCGCCACCCTGTGGCTCAGTCGTGAGACCAAGAACAACGCGTTCAATGCCGAGATGATCCGTGAATTGATCATCGCCCTCGACCAGGTACAGGCCGACCCGTCCCTGCGCTTTCTGGTGCTGCGCGGGCGCGGCAAACACTTCAGCGCCGGTGCCGACCTGGCCTGGATGCAACAATCGGCCGAGCTGGACTACCACACCAACCTGGACGACGCTCGCGAGCTGGCCGAGTTGATGTACAACCTGGCCAAGCTGAAGATCCCGACCCTGGCGGTGGTGCAAGGCGCGGCTTATGGCGGCGCCCTGGGCCTGATCAGTTGCTGCGATATGGCGATTGGCGCCGATGATGCGCAGTTTTGCTTGTCGGAAGTGCGCATCGGCCTGGCCCCGGCCGTGATCAGCCCGTTTGTGGTGCAAGCCATCGGCGAACGCGCGGCGCGCCGCTATGCCTTGACTGCCGAGCGCTTTGGCGGCCAGCGCGCACGGGAAATCGGCCTGTTGGCGGAAAGCTACCCCGCCACTGAGCTGGACCTGCAAGTCGAACAGTGGGTCGCCAACCTGCTGCAAAACAGCCCGGCCGCGATGCGCGCCAGCAAGGATTTGCTGCGCGAAGTCGGCAACGGCGCGCTCACCCCGGCCCTGCGCCGCTATTGCGAAAATGCCATTGCGCGGATTCGTGTCAGCGCCGAAGGCCAGGAAGGCTTGCGCGCCTTCCTGCAAAAACGCCCGCCCAGCTGGCAAGCGCAGGAGCCACGTTCATGAGCAAGCTGACCACCGTACTGGTCGCCAACCGTGGCGAAATTGCCTGTCGCGTGATGCGCACGGCCAAAGCCATGGGCCTGACCACCGTGGCCGTACACAGCGCCACCGATCGCGATGCACGCCACAGTCGCGAGGCAGACATTCGCGTTGACCTGGGTGGCAGCAAAGCGACCGACAGCTACCTGCAAATCGACAAACTGATCGCCGCCGCCCAGGCCAGCGGCGCCCAGGCGATTCATCCCGGCTACGGCTTCCTCTCGGAAAACGCCGGCTTTGCGCGTGCGATTGAAGCGGCTGGTTTGATCTTCCTCGGCCCGCCCGCCTCGGCCATCGACGCCATGGGCAGCAAGTCGGCGGCCAAGGCACTGATGGAAACCGCGGGCGTGCCGCTGGTACCGGGTTATCACGGCGAGGCCCAGGACCTGGAGACCTTCCGCAGCGCCTGCGAACGCATCGGCTACCCGGTGCTGCTCAAGGCCACGGCCGGTGGCGGCGGCAAGGGCATGAAGGTGGTCGAGGACGTCAGCCAACTGGCCGAAGCCTTGGCTTCCGCCCAGCGCGAAGCGCTATCGTCCTTCGGCAATGGGCAGATGCTGGTGGAGAAGTACCTGCTCAAGCCACGCCATGTGGAAATCCAGGTGTTTGCCGATCAGCAGGGCCACTGCCTGTACCTCAATGAGCGCGACTGCTCGATTCAGCGTCGGCATCAAAAAGTCGTGGAGGAAGCACCCGCCCCCGGCTTGAGCGTGGAACAACGCAAAGCCATGGGTGAAGCCGCCGTGCGTGCGGCCCAGGCCATCGGTTATGTGGGCGCGGGCACCGTGGAGTTCTTGCTGGACGCGCGCGGCGAGTTTTTCTTCATGGAGATGAACACACGGCTGCAGGTGGAACACCCGGTCACCGAGGCGATTACCGGCCTTGACCTGGTGGCCTGGCAGATCCGTGTCGCCCAGGGCGAACCACTGCCGATCACCCAGGAGCAGGTGCCGTTGATCGGCCATGCGATTGAAGTGCGCCTGTATGCCGAAGACCCGGCCAATGATTTCCTGCCGGCCACCGGGCATCTGGCGCTGTATCGCGAGTCGGCGCCGGGCCCTGGTCGCCGCGTGGACAGCGGCGTTGCCCAGGGGGACAGTGTCTCGCCATTCTACGACCCGATGCTGGGCAAGCTGATTGCCTGGGGCGAAGACCGCGAACAGGCACGGCTGCGGTTATTGAGCATGCTCGATGAGTTCGCCGTTGGCGGGCTCAAGACCAACCTGGGTTTTCTGCGGCGGATCATCGGGCATCCGGCGTTTGCGGCGGCAGAGTTGGATACCGGGTTTATTCCGCGCTATCAGGATGAGCTGTTGCCGCCGCCCGGCGCCTTGTGCGATGAGTTCTGGCAGATGGCAGGCTCGGCCTTCATGCAGAGCCTGCCGACCGCCGATGGCCCCTGGGCGGACACACGCGGGTTCCGCGCCGGGCTGCCGGCCGAGGTCTCCCTGCATTTGAGCAGCGGCGGGCAAGACCGGCTGGTGACGCTGGCGGACAGCACATCGCAGTGGCGCGATGAGCAGTTGCTGACCGAACAGCACGGCGTGCGTCGCAGCCATCTGGCGGTGCGCCAGGGGGCGCTGCTGTATCTGCGCTGGGGCGGTGAGATGCATGCGGTAAGCCTGTTTGACCCGATTGCGGCGGTCGAGGCCAACCAGTCGCATCAAGGCGGCCTCACGGCGCCCATGAACGGCAGTATCGTGCGGGTGCTGGTGGACGTCGGGCAAAGTGTGGAAGCCGGGGTGCAGTTGGTGGTGCTGGAGGCGATGAAGATGGAACACAGCATCCGTGCCCCCCAGGCCGGGGTGGTCAAGGCGCTGTTTTGCCAGGAAGGTGAAATGGTTGCCGAAGGCAGTGCCTTGGTGGAGCTGGAAACGGCGGACTAAAACTTCGCGGTGGCTTGCACCACGACGCCGAGGATTCGGCAATCGTCGCTGAATACCTGCTTGGGGTAAGTGGGATTGAGCGGTACCAGGTAGAGCTGGCCGCTCTCTTCCTGCAACTGGCGAAAGGTCGCTTGGGCGCTGTCGGCCCACTGGGCTAGCACCAGCTTGCCAGGTGCGGCGTCGATGGCCGGGTCCACCAGGATCAGCATGCCGGCGCCGATGCTCAGACCGCTGGGCGCCGTCATGGCGTCCCCCATCACGGGTAGCCAGAATGCCTCGCCCTGGGCGTGGTAATCGGTCGGTTCAAAGCGCGCAGTTGCGTAGGTGCCGCGCTCTTCGCGCGTTTCACAGAGCCCTTTCCAGTCGCTGACCGGGTAGCGGAAATACGGGTTGTAGCGTTGCTCGTGGGCCTCTGCCCCCTCATCGATTCGTTCACGAACCTCAAGCGCGACTTCCAGGTATCCCAAGCCGAGCTCCTTCAGCACCCGGTTCATGTCCGCCAGGCTGGGCACGCGGCGTTTATTCAGCCAATGGCCAACGCCCCCCTGGGACATGCCCAGGCGCTCGGCCAATTGATCCTGCGTGACCTTGCGGTCTTTCATGTGGGTTCTGACCAGCGCTATCCATTTATCCATGGCGCCTGACAATACGTTGCGTATTTTCCAGGGCAATAAACAGTTTGTAGTAATCCATAAAACGACATAAATACGATACGTACTATCATCGAACATAAGGTTTTCGACACCCACTCAGAGTAGCGCCCCTTATGATGAACAGCCCGTCTTTACTCGCTCAAACACCTGAATACGACGAACTGCACGGCATGCGCAGCAGCGGCGCGGCCCAGCGCGCGTTGGACTTCTACTTGAAAGAAGATATGTCTGCATCGATGCCGGAAGAGGCCTTGTTCGCCATCCACCCCGGCATCAGCCAGGAGGAAGCCCTGGTCCACGCTTCAGACCTGTTGCGCAGCGCGGCAGCCACGGCCTACGAATCGGCGAGCAACCATCAGGGCAACCAACGGGACCTGGCATTTTCAGTGGTGTATTTGATTGATATGGCCAAAGCGATGGTGGAACGGTCGCTGCAGGCATCGGTGCCGCCGTCACAGGCATGACGGGCACGCGGGAAAAATATTTCTATCCGACGGATAAAAACATTTGACTTGCAAATGATAATGATTATTATTGGACTCAGCTGATCGCGAGATCAGTCGATAGACCAAGGGACCTTAGGTCGGACTCTTGGAATATCTCCTCATCAGGCTAATCACGGTTTTTGACCCGGCTCTTTGGCCGGGTCTTTTTTTTGCCAGTTTCCCTGGCATGGCTTCAGGCTAATGAAGACTGTGTGTTGCTTGATGGCGCGCATGGTAGCAAAAGAGCATCAACCAAAGAAAGTCGCATGAACGCTCTAGCCCGTATCTTTGAGAAATAGCGCTTGAGAATCAATCTCATAGATTCTAAGCTGCCAGAGCGTCAAGGATGACGCCCCCTCCCCCTGCAACAATTTTGCATCCAGATTTTTCCTCGCGCCTGTGTAAGATATCCGCCACAACAACTCATAATCAGGCAGCCAGACTATGACCGTGGCCTTGACCTCCATCAAGATCAGCACCGACTTCGACAGCGGCAATATCCAGGTCCTGGATGCCAGCGACGCTTATCAGTTGCTGCTGGCGATCAAACCCGATACCCGCAGCCCGCACTTCCAATGGTTCCACTTCAAGGCTGAAGGCATGCATGTGGGGCACACCCACACCTTCCGCCTGAGCAATGCGGGCCGCTCCTCTTATAAACATGCCTGGAGCGGCTATAACGCCGTGGCTTCGTACGACCATATCAACTGGTTTCGCGTGCCCACGCGCTTTGATGGCGAAATCCTGCACATCAGCCTCCAGACTCGCGAGAAACAAGTGTGGTTCGCCTACTTCGAACCCTACAGCCGTGAACGCCATGACTGGCTGATCGACCAGGCCCTGAATCGCGCCGGCACTGAGTTGCTCGCTACCGGCAAAAGTGTCGAGGGCCGCGATATCCAATTGCTACGCCGTGGCAAGGGTGGCGAAGGCCGACGCAAAGTCTGGATCATCGCGCAGCAACACCCCGGCGAGCACATGGCCGAATGGTTTATGGAAGGCATCATCGAACGCCTGCAACAGGACGGTGATACCGAGCTGAAAAAACTGCTGTCCGTCGCCGACCTGTACCTGATACCGAACATGAACCCCGATGGCGCCTTCCATGGGCATCTACGTACCAATGCCATGGGCCAGGACCTCAACCGTGCCTGGCAGAGCGCCAATCAGGAAACCAGCCCCGAAGTGCTGTTCGCCCAGCAGCAGATGGAAAAGTATGGCGTCGACCTGTTCCTCGATATCCACGGCGACGAGGAAATCCCCTACGTGTTCACCGCCGGCTGCGAAGGCAACCCTGGCTACACCCCGCGTATCGAGAAACTGGAAAAACACTTCCGCAGCCACTTGAGTGGGTTGACCCGCGACTTCCAGACCACCCACGGCTACACCCGCGACCTGCCGGGCGAGGCCAACATGACGCTGGCCTGCAATGCCGTCGGCGAGAAGTACGACTGCCTGTCGCTGACCCTGGAGATGCCCTTCAAGGACAACGACGACGCGCCCAACCCGAAAACCGGCTGGTCAGGCGAGCGCTCCAAGCAATTGGGCAAGGACGTCTTGAGCACCGTGGCCGATATCGTCACGGCGCTGCGCTAACCTCCCCGCCCCCGGCATCAGCCCTTGGTGCCGGTCATGCTTTGCAATACACCATCGCGCCGGATCAGGCCGTGGAACAACGCCGCAGCCAGGTGCAACAGCACCGTCAGGAACAACAGGTAAGCGAGATAACCATGGGCCTTGCGCAACAGCGCAAACAATGGCGCGTTCGCCCCAACCAGTGCCGGCAGTTGTACCGAACTGCTGAGCATCACCGGATCGCCGGCCGCCGAAATCATTGCCCAGCCCAACAAGGGCAACACCAGCATCAATGCGTACAGCACCAGGTGGGACGCCTTGGCCGCCAAGACTTGCCACAGTGGCAAATCGGCGGGCAGCGGCGGTTGCCGGGTCGAGAAACGCACCACCAGGCGCACGATCACCAGCGCCAGAATCGCGATACCCAGCGGCTTGTGCAGGTGAATCAGCCACTCGTGACGTTCCGACACGGATGCCACCATGCCCGCGCCGATAAACAACATGGCGATGATCATCAGCGCCATCAACCAATGCAGCAGACGCGCCAGCGGTGCGAAAAACCTGGGTTGAGCATTCATGGCTTCGACTCCTGTGGGGCGCTGTGCAGTGGGCTGACTTCACCCGCGCGGCGCAGGTAGGAACTGGCGTAAGCGGCCGAACGGGCAGCCAGCAATGGGTCGTTGGAGGCTTCGATGCCACTGGGCAGAATCAGCGGGTCGAAGTTGATATCACGGCAATCACCGTCCGCCTGGGGCTGGCTGCTTTGCAGCACCAGGGTGCCGGCGTTGAGCACCTTGTGCTCACCGGTCCAGGGCTTGCTGGCGTCGTCCACCGGGTCGCCGGGGTTGGCCAGGGTCATGTTCAATTGCCAACGCAGCGGCCCGGCCGCCAACCGCTGCACCAAGTCTGTTTCCAGGAAATCGCTGCCCGGCGGCGCGCTGTCACCACTTGCGTCCTGGCTCTGCGGCACCACGCCCCAGCGTACGGCCTGGCGCTTGCCATCAGTGCCTACCAGGTAAAACGCATTGATGCCGTTATAGGTTTGCGTGGCATAGCTGGCCGACGGCTTGGCGGTCTTGACCCACGCCAGGAACGGCGCCGTCTCCGGGTGTGCGGCAAAAAAAGCGGGCATGCTCGCAGGATTCGGCTTGCCGGTGGCCGGGTCCGGCGCGCCGGCCTTCAGCAACTGGTAAAACGCCTCGGGCGTGCCCACCGGGAACACCGGCATGCTGTTCATGCCCGTGCGCCATTGCTGGCCGTTGGCCTGGCTGAACTGCAAGGCCAGACTGCGGATCGGCACGCTGCTGTCCGGCGCATAAGGGTTACCGCTGGGCAGGGCAAACCGTCCAATCACCGGGGTTTTCGCCGCGCTGAATACCTCGGCGCTGGAGTAGGCACGCACCTCAGGGCTGCTTTCGAAATAACCGGCTACGCACACGCCCTTGGCATGATTGCGCCGCAAGCCCGGGTGCTGGCCGTTATTGGTTTCCAAGGCATTGACCAAGGTCTTGGGGCGCAGGCGCTGGGGGTCGAGGGTGCCATTGACGTAGGCAAACGCCCCAGCCATAACCGCCACCACACCACCAATACACGCCAGCCTGACGACCAGACTGGCTGTACTGAGTGGCGGCCGTGGCGGTGATGAATGATCTACCATGAAAAGCTCCAGGGCACGTAGCCGTAGGGGAAATGAGCTATGAGACGAATCCCATGTAGGTTTATTCCCCTTTTACTGTAGTTATTTTCAAAGTAGATGCGCCGCCCTTCTACCTCTGGTTAAAGGAAGCCGTGCGCTTGCCCAAGAACGCCTGCATGCCCTCCTGCTGGTCCGGCGTGGCGAACAGGCCGTGGAACAATCGGCGCTCCAGCCGCACGCCCTCGTGCAATCCCACCTCAAGGGATTGCTCCACAGCCTCTCGCGCCGCCCGGGTAGCCGTGCGAGAAAATCCGGCGATCTGTGCAGCCACCGCCAGCGCCTGCTCCAACAAAGCCGCCGACGGATAAACACGCGACACCAACCCAGCCTGCTCGGCCTCCTGGGCCGTCATCGGCCGGCCAGTCAATATCAGGTCCATGGTCTTGGCCTTGCCGATCAACCCTGTCAAACGCTGGGTGGCGCCCATGCCAGGCATCACGCCGAGCTTGATTTCAGGCTGGGCAAACGTGGCGGTGTCGGCGGCAAAAATCATGTCGCACATCAACGCCAGTTCACACCCGCCACCAAAAGCGTATCCGGCGACTGCGGCGATGGTGGGCGTACGCAGCCGGGTGAACGCTTCCCAGCCGACGAAATAGTCTTCGTTGAGCATCTCCAGATAGGACTTGCCACTCATCTCCTTGATGTCGGCACCCGCGGCAAAATAGTCCGTGCCGCCGGTGATCACAAAACAGCCCACCTCAGGATCTCGGTCAAGGGTTTCCAGACAAGAAACCAGTTCGGTCATCAGCGCCGAACTCAGCGCATTTTTGACTTCAAGGCGATTGAGCCTGACCAGAATCACTCGGCCATGACGCTCGACCAATACATTCATAAGCACCTCCACTGATTGATAATCTTCAACGACCCCACGCTCTCAGGAATCCCAGATCGCGCCATAAGCGGGTATCCCTTGGGCTTCCAACGCCTGCACCACACGCTGCGTCAGGTTCTGGTTGGCGATGCAGATGACCGCCTCGATGCCATAAGCCTGGACAGCGCCATAGGCCAGCTGCACAAGGTCTGGTTTACCGCGCTCATCGGTATCCCAGATCAGCGCCTGGGGGTGTGCCCGGAGAATTTCATCCACCAATGCGTCACCGTAAGTTTTGCGCGGGCTGCGGGCCGACCAGATCAACCGTATCGGCACGTTGCCTGCCAGCAGGTGCGGCATGACCGGACCGATGCCACTGCCGGTGGCGACGTAGAGCACCGACTTGAATAGCGTCTCCACATTCGCGACCCCGGCGGTGGTAATGCCCTTGACCCAGACCTGGGCAGGCGGTTGCTCAATGAACCGCCCCGTCCAGTCCCCAGCCCGTGAAATGATCAGGCGAAACCCCGCCTGATCCGGCGCAGGGATATTGGCGAAGGAATGCCATTCCAGCAGTGGGTTCAGGCTGATCGCCGTGGATGAGCCGGCAAACGGTGTGGTGTGGGTCAATTGTGCAATTGCCGCATGCCGGGAAGGCCGCAGCGTGTCGATCGGCACCCGGCGCAAGCGCAGCCACGGCAGGGCGATACTCAAGGTCAGTAACACCAGCACCCAAAATGCACCGCTGGACAGTGGGTTCCCCCCACCTTCGACGGATGCCGTCAGTGTCAGCCCCCAAAACAGCAGCAGCACCCCCCATCCGGCAAACCGGTGAACACGCTCGAAAGCGTTGTGAAAATGCCCACGCATCCAAGGCAGCGCCATGATCAGCATCAACAACAGCAATGCCATCAACACCGCACCCAGCCACATTGCGCTTGACGAAGCATCACCAGGCTCGCGCAAGTACAGGGCTACCTGCATACCGAACATGGCGCAGAACCAGGCTGTCGCCGCCACTGCCCCGCCACTGTGCAGCCCGCCGAAGTGATACACCTTTGCCACCCGGCGCCGAATGCCCAGCGGCCATCCCAGCGGCACGCGGGTGGCCAGCCAGAACAGCCCATTGATCAGGTATTGCTGGCGCACCAAGGTCGCCAGCGAAAGGTTGATCAACACCATCGTCGACAGTGCCTGCGTCCCCATGGCCTGCCCCCCCTCACCCAGCCACAGCACCCCTGCATTGCAGGCGATGACCAGTGCAAAGAGACGGTTGTAATAGGAAAACACCGACCACGCGCGCAGGCGCCGCCAGAACCTCGGCTGGGGAGGAATCTGGGCTCGGGCCAGTGCATCAAACATGACCGGCCTCCTTCACGTCCTGCCTTTGTTGCGCCCATTGCAGCAACAGCGCTTTGTCGACCTTGCCTCTGGCCGTCAAGGGCAATTGTTCCAGCGCATAGATCGCCGACGGCACGCAGTAGTAGGCCAAGCGTTGTTCGCTCTGATGCCGGCAAGATTCAATATCGGCGCTGGCCGGTGAAACGAAGGCGATCAGGTTGCGCTCGTCCAGTTTCAGCGTGACGGCGCGTACGCATCCCTCCCCGGCTTCCAGTGCAGCCGACACCGCATCCAGCTCCACACGAAAACCGCGCACCTTGACTTGATCGTCCACACGCCCCAGGTGCTCAAGTTGCCCGTCACGCGTCCAGCGCCCCAGGTCTCGCGTGCGAAACATCCTCGCATCGCCCCCCAGGAACGGGTCCGGCCGGTAACGCTGCGCAGTCAGTTGAGCATCGTCCAGGTAGCCGGCTGTCACACCTTGGCCACCGGCCCACATTTCACCGGTTTGCCCTGGTTCACAGGCACGCCCTTGTGCATCGAGGACATACACCGTGTTGTTGGGCGTCGGTGTGCCGATGGTCAGCAATGTGCCGGGGACATGCCGGTGCAAGGTATTGACGATGGTGGTTTCAGTCGGCCCGCAGCCGTTATAGAAATCGCAATGGCTGGCCCAGCGGTCAGCCAGGGCCTGGGGGCAAGGTTCGCCGGCCACGGCGACCTGCTTGATCCTGGGGCAACGTTGCGGATCGAGCGTGGCCAGGATCGAAGGTGTCGCGATCAACACATCACACTGTGCTGCCGTTTGCGCAATGTCCTTGCCACGGATCAGCAGGGTTGCACCGTGGGCCAGGCAGCCAAGCATTTCCCAGGCGGCCATGTCAAAACCGATATTGAGGATCTGCCCCACGGTGCGGCCAGGCGCCATCCCCATCCGCCCCGGTTCCGTGAGCAGGATATTGCATAGGTTGCGATGGGTGACGCGCACACCGTTGGGGCGCCCGGTAGTGCCGGACGTGAACAGCACAAAACACAGATCGTCCGGGTAGGTAACGGCAAATAGACGATGATTGTCCTGGGCAACCCAGGGTTCTTCGGCGAGAAAGTCATCGAGACACAAGCAGCGCTGCGTCGGTGTTTCAGGGATACGTCCTCTCAGGTTCGACAGGGTCAATATGACCGGGCTGGTCAATGTGTCGAGGACCATTGCCAGTTGCACGGGCGGCACGATCCTGGCGTCCTGGGGGACATACGCCGCGCCGATCTTCATCACCGCCAGCAACCCCACCAACATAGGGATCGACCGCTCGACGAACAGCGCCACCGTATCGCCGCGCTTGACCCCCTGCTCGATCAATCGCACCGCCAAGCGGTTAGCCTGGCGGTTGAGTTGTTCATAACTGATGGGCTGGCCCAAACCGACCGCAGCTATGGCCTGAGGAGCCCGTGCCGCTTGAGCTTCGATGGCGTGGTGCACACAGCTATCGTCCAGCGGGACCAACGGCCCCCGGCCCCACTCTTCCAGCATGTACTGCTGCGCGGCGGGTAAATGAGCGAATGCTTCTGGTGAAAAATACGCTTTATCGGTTGGTGACAACGTCATGGACACACCCTCATCGTTTCACCGCCAACCACGTGCTGGCAGTTACAAGGGTGGAGAGACGGCAATCGCCGCGATTACAGCCTCTCAAGCTATGCAGAAACGTCTGACTCAACACAGAGTGAATTTCTTTTCTCGGCTGATGGAATAACCTACAGGGGCCTGCGTCTTCCTCAGTACAACCGACCAGACTTCCACTGCCATGCATGAACTCGACGAACAGTTACGTGAACTCATCCCCAGGTTGCGGCGTTTTGCCGTGTCCCTGACGCGTAACACCAGCAGCGCCGACGATCTGGTGCAGTCGACCCTGGAACGGGCAATCACCCGCTGGGCCGATAAACATAGCGAAGGTGACCTGCGTGCCTGGCTGTTCTCGATTCTCTACCGGCAGTTCCTCGACGCTCACCGGCGCAGCCGTCGGTATGCGCGCATGCTCGAATTCTTCACCGGCCGTGACGACGCGCACCCTTCGGCAGAACGCTCGGTCATGGCCCAGTCGACCCTGCAAGCCTTCGACCAGCTCAACACCGAACAGCGCGCCCTGCTGCTCTGGGTCAGTGTCGAGGGCTTGAGCTACAAGGAAGTCGCCGACATCCTCGACGTACCGCTCGGCACGGTGATGTCGCGTCTGTCCCGGGCACGCCAAGCCTTGCGCCAACTCAGTGACGGCGACATCGCCAGCCCTTCCCTGCGGATACTCAAATGATCAGCCTGCCCCCCAGCGAACGCGATATGCATGCCTATGTTGACCACCAGTTGTCGGAGAGCGACCGCCGTGTGCTCGAAACCTGGCTGGCCGCCCACCCCGACGCCGCGGCTCAAGCGCACGCATGGCAACGCGACGCGCAGTTGCTGCGCGCTTCCTTGAGCGGCGCCTTGCAACAGCCGGCCAACCCCGAGCTGGACCCGGCGCTGGTTCGCCGGCGCCTCAAGCATCAGACGCGCCGCCACGTCGCCAGCGCCGCCGTCCTGCTGATCGCCGTCAGCCTCGGCGGGCTGGGCGGCTGGCATGCCCGCGAAGCCACGCAAGCGCCGACGTTGCCGATGGCCGATGCGATGCAAGCATTCCGCTTGTTCGCCCAGGACGGCATCATGCCGGCCGACTACCAGACCCAGGACGGCGACGCCATGCAGGCGTGGCTGGACCGTTACTTCAACCGCGCCCATCGCCTGCCCGACCTCAGCCCATCGGGCTTCAAACCGGTCAGCGGGCGCCTGCTCACGACCGATCAAGGCGCGGCCGCCATGGTGCTGTACGAGGACGCACAAGGTCACCGCCTCAGCTTCTACATCCGGCCACCCGGCCCGAACAACGGGTTCCTGCCCCGTGGCAGCCGCAGTGCCGATGGTTTAGAGGCGCAGTATTGGTCCGGCGGCGGGTACAACTACGCCATGGTCCGGCCGGCGGACCAGCCGGGCACGCCGCTGCTGAAGTTCTAGAACCCTACATCCAGCACCACGTTGTCGAGGTAGGTGCCACCCGGTGGCGTGGTTTGGTCGGTGTAGATCCGGGCGTTGTAGTTGAACACCTGGCTGCCGGTGCCCAGGCCGTTGCCGGGGTTGATTTCCGCCGAGGCACTGGCGCGCCGCGACGCGCCCACGCTGCCCCAACGGGTGGTGCCGGCGCCCTGGAAAATGTCGTAGGCCAAGAGATTACTGCCGGAAATCATCTGCCGTCGTCCGCCCACACTCACCGGGTTCTGCCCGTCGCCGAGGCCGACGGTGTAGGCGCTGCCCTTGGTGCAGGCGACACTGGCCTGGCCGTTGACGGTGGTGAAGGCGCTGACCACCGGCGCACTGCCGAACGCGATCGCCGGCGTGGTGATCTGACAGTCATTGGCAACGGTCATGCTGACGTTCAGCGTGCTGGTGCCACTGCCGATATCGCGCCCTGCGCAGATACCGCCGATGCCAATGCCCGCGCAATAATTCCAGCTCCATAAAATACTCAGTGTCTCGCTGTACACGCCTGCCGCCACGTTACTGCCAACGGTGGTGGCAAAGTAGAGTGGCAAGGTTTTGGTGCCGGGGCCGAACACCAGCCCCAAGTTCGCGGCAATGCCGCCACTGCCGCCGAAATCAAATGCGCTGCCCCGCGTTATCGGGAATGAGGTGGTGTTGTTGCCGTACACCGTGTAGCTGATGACATCACCCGTCGGCCCGAGCATGCCACCTTGCGCCGAACCGGTAATGGTCGCGTAGAAGTGATCACCGGACGTCAGTACCGACAGCAACGCCGGTGTGCAGTTGATGCCACCGTTGGTGGTCGAACTGGGCTGGGACGTGGTACGTACCGTCATCGAGCTGACTGCCGTGCCGAAGCTGGCCGGCACGGTGGCCACCGCCGAACAGGCGGCTTGCACCGGTATCGATACGGCCAAGCTCGCCACCCCCCACAGCCATTCCTTGACCCGCACACGCACACTCCTTATGTCATTGGCACACCAGCGGCCCGATCAGCGGCACCTGTTCCCGAGTGGTATCCAGTTCAAACCTGGCCTGGCACGTCTGGCCATTGCCGAGGGTAACTTGCAAGGTGTTATGGGCCGCCAGGTTTTCCAGGTACACCAGGCCATCCCAGCCCACCACCGCCAGCGCGCCGCTTTGCTCGTGACGTACCTGGCTGCCCAGGGGCAGTTCCGCATGCTGGGCATCGACCAGCGTGATACTCGCCGACAGCACCCGACGCATCGGGAACTCGAGCAGATAACCGCTGCCCCGGCGCACGGCCACGCGTTGCTCAACGTTGGGGACTTGCACACTGGCCGGCAGGTTCAGCGGGTCAATCTCGTATTTGGCGCGGTAATACGCGCTGGTCCACGGCACCAGCAGGTGGCCGTTGCGATCGGTCTGGCCCACCACCTGGTTTTCATAGCGCACCGGTACACCGCTGAAGCCATCGGTACTCACCACCACAAATGCATCGTTGACGCGGTTGGCAGCGAACACCTGATGGTCCATCCACACCAGTGAGCCGCTGGCATCCGCCCAACGGGTTTCGCTGTCGCGGCTGCCATATACGCCTGCCTGCAACTGCACCGACTGCAAACGCCAGGTCAGGTCGGCCTGACGATAAGCCGGCCCATCACCGCTGGCGTAACCCAGGTTGACGCCCACCCCGCCTTCGGCCGGCACGGCGCGGCTGTAATTGACCCGTTGCAGGCTTTGCCCGGTCTTGCTGCGTTCACTGCCGACGCTGAGGCTGCCGTAAACGTCGAACGGAATCACCAGTTGCGCCTGCACCGCCCAACTGCTGTCGCCCACCTCATGGTTGGCCGACAGGTAAAAACTGCTGTTGCGCCACAGCGGTTTGCTCCAGGTCAGGTTCACCAGGCGCGTGCGTGAATCATCCGCCGCCTGCACATCAAAATAACCGACGCCCAGGCTGCCGAAATCGTTGAGGTTCAGACTCAAGGTGGCCTGCTGGCTGCGTTTGCTGAGGCTGGCGTAAGGCGTGTCGATCAGGCTCAGGTCGGCGTATTGATCGCGGCGCTCTACCCGTTGGTACGACAGGCTGTAGAGCGGGTTGCTGTATTGGTAGCCCAGGCTCAATTGCTGGCCGGTCTTGCCGTCATACTGGCTTTGGCTGATCGCCGTGTTGAGCACACCGAAGGTGCCCATTCGCAGGTTGCCACCCACGCCGCCCAGGGTCAGGTCGTTAGAGGCTTCCGCGTGGCTTTCCAACGTGAAGGCATCGGACAGCCCATGGCGAAACGTAGCGCTGACCAGCCCAGGGCCATAACCAAAATCACGCACGGTGTAGTCGCGACGCAGATTGCCCGCCGCTACTGAAAAGTCCGACAAGCCCTGTTGCAAAAGCGTACTGGTGACATAGAAGGGTACCGTGGTCGAGACTTGTCGGCCCAAGGTGTCGGTGGTGACCACCACCGCTTCCCCAGCACCATTGATAAACGGCACGTTGGTCAGGGTGTAGGGACCCGGCTGCAAATCGGCACTGCTGGTTTTATAACCATTGATAAACAAATCCACCGACGATGGCACCGCCGCCTCGCCCGAGAATTGCGGCAATGGGTAGGTCACCAGGTCCGGGCGTACCGCAAAGTCCCGCGACACCTGCACCCCGCCCAGGCGCACCGAAGTGCTCCAGGGCAACGCGGCGCTGATCACATCCCCCGCTTCGTAGGTCAGCAGGCGTTCATCATCGGAAAACCGCCAGGTGGTGTCATACCGTCGGTAACCGTTATCCAGGCTGCTGCCGACGGTCTCACGACCAATGGTGGCGCGGTACTGCCCGGTGTTGGACAAGGTTCCCCAGGTATCGAACAGCCGCACTTCGTTGAAGACGCCCAGGTAAGTAGCCGCGTCATCGGTGTCGTTCAGATAGGCGTCGTAGTTGAGCATCGCGCCAAAGCTGGTCAACGCGGGAGTGCGTGGGGAGTTGTCGCGATTGCCGATAAACTGCTCAGGCAACCAGGGGGGCGGCACGGTGAGCACCAGCCGCTGGCCCTGGCTGTCGTAGTCGCTGTGCAGGCCCGGCAGGTTATCCAGCGCGATTTCGCTGCCGACGTCGGCAGGCAGTTTCATGCCCACCTCTTGCAACACCGAGGCCGACAGGAACAACTGCCCGGCTCTCTGATTGACCGCGACCACACGGCCGGTGTCCTGCTGGTTGACCACCAGTTCCAGGAACAACTGTGCATCAGCAACGGCCTCCATGCTGCTGGGCGGTGGCGGCAACGGTGCAGCCATGCCCAGCGGCGCAAGCGCCAGGCCGGACAAGCCACCCACCCACACCCTTCGCCATAACCCTGGAGCCTGACCTTGGCTCACCACTACTTTGTGTCCGTCAATGGACATCTCCATCCGTTAACATCCGGGGCTGCTCCATGCCCTAGCGCATTGCCCTACCGCCCCGGCGCCAGGCTCTCCAGCTGCGTTGCACCATTGATGCGGACCTGTAGCGGCTGATCAACGGGTAACCCGTCCGGCACCGGCCAGCGCATGGTCGCCCCCGGCAACACGTAGCCCAACAAGCCCTCCACCAGCGGCCGAGGCTGGCCGCCCTGTTTGAACGCGGCATCGGTCAAACGCGCATGCACGGCGCCCTGGTTGCGCATTTCGACGTAGCTGCGTGCGCCCACCGTGACCTTCTTCCAGCTCAAGTCCGGTTTGCCCGCCCCCTTCGGGTCGCGATCACGGGTGCCGTCGTCCCTGCTCCACAGGCCCGGCCCATAGGCGAACAGTGGCACTGAATAACGCATCTGGAAGCGGATCGCTGCAGCGGTCTTGCCATCGGCCGGCGTGGCGATGGGTGTGGCCGATGGGATTTCATCGATGATGATGCGATAGGCCAGCTCCTGGCCCGGCGGCACGTCTTTGGTACGGGTCAGGCGCACCAGTTGCTTCTGCCCCGGCTCGATCTTCGCCACCGGCGGGCTGCCGATCACGTCGCGCTGGTTGTGGTACTGCTCGTCGAAACCCTGTTGGGTCCAGGCAAACACACGGATTTGCAGGTTGGCGGTCTCGGTGCCGCGGTTCTCCAGCCACAGGGCGCTGGCCTGTTGATCGGCCTCCAGCACCGGGTCAATCGGCCAGATCAACACGGAACTGGCAGCCTGCACGTTCGCCACGCCCAGTACCATCATGCTGATAACACCCGCGATCCATCCTCGCCGGGAAGCTGCATCCATAAATCCCACTCCTTGTGCCGATCGCTTTACCACGACAGCTGCACCTGCAGCGTATCGCTGTACGTCCCCCCAGGCTGGTTGCCCGGTAACTGCACTCGCCCATAAATCGGCAAGGTGATGTTGTTGGCGTTGCTGTAGGTCACACTGACGCTCTGGCTGATCCCCAGGCTCTGGCTGAAGGCCGCGTCCCGAAACAACTGGTAAGCCACTTGGGCGGTGCCGCTATTGAGCTGCATCCTCCGGCCGCTGGCGTTATACAAACCGCCATCGACACTCATGTTCAGCGCAACCCCTGGCGTGCATTGCAAGGTCACACCCCCGGTGAGCGCGACGGACGCCGTGCTGGTCGCCAGCGCTGAGTACGTGCCGAACGCCAGGCTGCCGTAATTCGTGCCGCCGCCGACCACCAGGCACCCCGGGGTGATCGTCGCACTGACCTGGAACGACTGGCTGGTCACCGCCAACAGCGACACCGGCATGCCCCAGCCCACGCACACCAGCAACGCCGCCCACCCAACGCGATTCATGCACTTAGAAGGTCAGGGTCACGGCAACTGTGTCTGTGTACGTGCCGGCCGGCAGCCCCGCCTTGCCGGTAGCCTTGCCGTAGATATTCACGGCCTGGGCAACCCCGGTGCTCGGCGCCAGGTTGATCACCCCTCCGATGGCCAACAGGTTCGAGTGGCCGCTGTCGGTGTAAAGGTCGTAGGGCACGTAATTGGCCACGCCGTCGTACAGCGCGCGCCCACCACCGGCGGACTTGCCATCGTTGGCCCCTGCGGACACCGTCAACGAGGGTGAAGTACCGGCCGAACACAAGATCGACAACGCTCCGCCGCCGCCGCCCAGCACCTGGCCGGTCGCTTGGGTGAACAGGCTATTGGCGGTACCGAAGTTCAACGCACCGAAACTCATCCCGCCGGTCGCCGCCGCACCGTTGACCAGGCAACTGCTGGTCAACACCAGGGTGGAGGTCACCGTGCCAGCCACCGTGGCCGCCTGCGCAGCCGACACCCACGCCAGCGCCATCAAGGGGAAAACTGCTTTGGAGACAAGTGCATGCATGATGTTCATCCTCATGGTTTACCAATCCAGAGTCACCGTCAGGGTGTCTGTATAGATGCCGGCCGGTAAGGCCTTGGTATTCGCCACCACCAAGCCGAATAACAGGATCGGGATGTGTGTGCCCTTGGTCATGACGAAATGGTGTTGCTGACCGATGCTGTAGGAGATTCTCCCCAGCGGATCGGCCGACAACTGATACGGAATGCTCTGACGACCATTGCTCAGGCGCCGGACAGTGCCGTCACCATTGGTGCCACCGTCGATGGTCACTTTAAAACTGCTCACCACCGACGGATTGCAGGACACCGACAACGGCGCCTTGGTGACGTCGGTAACGACCGCGCCCAGAGGGTTGGTCCAGGTCGGGCCCTGGCTGCCGAAGTCGAGCATGGCGGTGCCGCCGGTAGCATTGAGCGGCGTAGTCACCCCACCTTTGCTCACCTCGCAACTGGCCGTGATCACCAGGCGCGCCTGAATCTGCCCGCTGACCGCCGCCTCAGCGTCACCCGCCAGCAGCAACAAGCCGCCCACGGCTACCAGGGCCCAACCCCGGCTTACCATGTGACGGTGACCTTGAGCAGGTCGGAATAGCGGCCGACGGCGGGAATATCCCTCAACGGTTCGATACGGCCATACAGCGGCAGGTCGACGCTGCCGGAGTCCGGCACGCGCCCGCTCAACGGTTCATTTACAGGCAAGGGGATGCGACGCG
Organism: Pseudomonas sp. ICBG1301; assembly: GCF_016918385.1. Lineage (NCBI taxonomy): Bacteria > Pseudomonadati > Pseudomonadota > Gammaproteobacteria > Pseudomonadales > Pseudomonadaceae > Pseudomonas > Pseudomonas sp. ICBG1301. The sequence goes on along the minus strand of NZ_JAEKGB010000001.1, from coordinate 834,834 downwards.
CGGCGTCAGCGTACAGGCGATAGGGAATGGGCCGAGCCGAAGGCGCAGCCGTGGCGAGGTAACGCACTTCACCGACGCCACCATGCAAGCCACCGTCCACGCGCACTTGGTAGGGCGTATCGGGGTTACATTCAAGGCGCGGTTGACGCTGGCTGATCAGGGCCGCGCTCAAGGGACCGGCCGGGTCGTCCAGGCGCGGGCCACTGCCGAAGTCCAGCACACCCAGCTGTTCGATACCGGCACTGCGGGTGGTGCCCACCAATTGGCAGCCGCGCTGTACGTCGATGCGCACCACCACTTGCAGTTGCGCGCCGTAGACCGTACTGCCAAGCATGGCGCCCATGACGGCCAATACTGTGTGTCCCTTCACAGCCCCAATTCCTTATACAGGGGTACAAACTTTGTATGAGGTTAGTCATTTAGCAAGAATCTGCCAGTTTGCGCGGAATCCCCCACCCGTCATGCCTTTTTGAGATAACGGCTTGCCTGCTTCTCTATTGGTCAAATCGCGCTCAAGCCCCTAAAGTGAGCGACCCCCGAAACACAGAGCGACTCGTATTGGCCGTGCTTTCCCTGATCCAACGCCTGCTGGGTAAAAAAACCGACGCCTCGGACACCTCGCCCATCGCCGCTTTCTTTGCACAAAAAGCCGCGCAACAGGGCTACACCCTCAGTACCGGCCAGACCCAGGCAATTGCTGCCCTGGCCCGAGAAACCCGGCAACTGCTCGGCGGTCAGCGCACACGCAGCCTGTACCTGCATGGCCCGGTGGGGCGGGGTAAAAGCTGGCTGCTCGATGGTTTTTTCCAGGCGCTGCCGATCGACGAGAAGCAGCGCGTGCACTTCCACGATTTTTTCGCCCGCCTGCACCGGGGCATGTTCCAGCACCGCGAACACACCGATGCCCTGGCCGTCACCCTGGATGAACTGCTGGCAGGTTGTCGCGTGCTGTGTTTCGACGAGTTCCATGTCCACGACATCGGCGATGCGATGCTGATCAGCCGCTTGTTCAAGGCGCTGTTCCAGCGGGGCATCTGGGTGTTGGTGACGTCCAATTACCCCCCCGAAGGGTTATTGCCCAACCCCCTTTACCACGAACGCTTCAAGCCGGTGATCGACCTCATCGCCGCACGCATGGACGTGTTGGAGGTCAGTTCGCCGCAGGACTTCCGCAGCCTGCCCCAGGCCCATGCCGAACAACGGTTTACCGAAGGGCAATATGTGTGGCCGGGCACTGCGCAGCAGCGCGAAGACCTTGGACTGCCCGCCACCGACTCACCACCGCACCGCTTGAGCGTCGGCACCCGGCAATTGACTTACCGCCATCGGCAGGCACGCACCATCGCTTTCACCTTCAACGACCTGTGCGAGCAACTCACGGCGGTGATGGATTACCTGCTGCTGTGCCAGGACTACGACCATTGGATCATCGACGGCCTGCCCCAACTGGCAGAATGCCCCATCGCCGTGCAACAGCGTTTTATCAACCTGGTGGACGTGCTTTACGACCGCGATAAGCGCCTGACCCTGATCGGCCACCAGCCCCTGCCGCTCGCCATGGAAGGCCAGGCCATCGATCTGGCCCGCACGGCGAGCCGCCTGAGTCAATTACAAACGGTCTGCCCGCAATGGGCATCCGACCCGGTATCATGAGCGGCATTTACACCTACCTTGCCGAGTGATCGCGCCGTTCATGAATACCCTCGCCCAACTCAAGGCCGGCCAATTGGCCGGCACCCGACGCCTGGACCTGTCCTGTGGGCTGACCGAATTCCCGCCGGAAATATTTGAACTGGCCGATTCCCTGGAGATCCTCAACCTCACCGGCAATGCCCTGAGCAGTCTGCCCGACGATCTTCACCGCCTGACCCACTTGCGCATCCTGTTCTGCTCGAACAACGCCTTTACCGAGTTGCCGGAATGCCTGGGCCAATGTGCCAAGCTGAGCATGATCAGCTTCAAGGCCAACCAGCTCAGCCATGTGCCCGCAGCCGCCCTGCCACCGCGGCTGCGCTGGCTGATTCTCACCGACAATTGCATCCGCCAATTGCCCCACGAACTGGGAGAGCGGCCGCTGCTGCAAAAGCTGATGCTGGCCGGCAATCAACTGGAGCACTTGCCGCAAAGCCTGGCCCGTTGCCACAACCTTGAGCTGATCCGCATCGCCTCCAACCGTTTCACCCATTTGCCCGAATGGCTGCTGAACCTACCGAGCCTGACCTGGCTGGCCTATGCCGGTAACCCGGTGGAAATGGCGGCGGTAGCGGCCGATGAGCACACGACGGCGAGTATTCCCTGGCCTGAGCTGGAACTGGCCGAGGTACTCGGCGAGGGTGCGTCCGGGATCATCCGCAAAGCCCTGTGGAAGCCTTTGTCCAAACCTGTCGCGGTCAAGCTGTACAAAGGCACCATCACCAGCGACGGCTCGCCCTTGCACGAAATGCAAGCCTGTATTGCCGCGGGCCTGCACCCGAACCTGATCAAAGTGCAGGGCCGCGTCGTCGACCACCCCGACGACCAGGCCGCGCTGGTCATGGACCTGATCGACCCGAGTTATCGCAACCTGGCCGCCCTGCCCAGCTGGGACTCTTGCACCCGGGATATCTACGAAGCCGATACCCGCTTCAGCCTTGAGGTGGCGTTGCGCATGCTGCGGGGCGTGGCGTCGGTGGCGGCGCACCTGCATCGGCAGGGCATCACCCATGGCGACTTGTACGCGCACAATATCTTGTGGAATGCAGCGGGCGATTGCCTGCTGGGCGATTTCGGCGCGGCCTCGTTCCATGCTATGGCGGACACGCTGGAAACCAGGGCGTTGCAAAGGATTGAAGTTCGGGCCTTCGGGGTGTTGCTGGGAGAGTTGTTGGAGCGGGTCGAGCCGGGGTTCAGTGGCGAAACACGATGCCGCCTGGAAGCGTTAAACGCCCATTGCCTCCAAACGGATGTATTGGCGCGTCCAAGCTTCGAGGACATCACAGTTAGTTTGCAGGATATTTAAATAGCGCAAACTTATGCAGTCATAGATTAGAGGGTGCGGCTCCAGACGCACCCTACAGAACATTGGAAACATCCAAATATATAGCGCCTCTGGAAAAGCCATGAATTCCCGATAAGATCGCCACCCCAGTCCATTGCAATCCGCAATATTTATAGACACAAGGTGCAACTATGATCATCCGGATGCCCGCCCCACCCCACCAAACTTTGCAACCTCATCTGGATCATCAGCCCGTTGCCGAGCGCACGCCTGGAACTGCTGCATTTAAAACGCCTAAAAACTACGACCGAATCACCACTTCCTTTTCTTCCCCTTCTACTTCCTCTCTGGATCTTACACAAACAAACCTTCCAGCCGGGCTTCCGCTGCCGAAAGATAAAATGCTTTCCTTTCTATACAGTGAAACCCAGAAGAAATGGTATTTGACCGGCAAGGACGTCAATTACTCATCGCCGTTCAGAGTCGGATCTTCCATTCCAAACTATCCCGCCCCTATCACGCTCTACTCGATATCCAGTAATAACTGGATACCTGCGGTCAGCTTGCCGACGCACGCCAAGGATAACGACTTGATCGTGATCGAGTCGTCTGCGGACAAGCCTGTAACGATAGAAGGGAAAAATATCGTGCCTGCGCAGAGCGCTATCTTGAACAAGGATGAAAAACGCATTTATCAATACTCCGAAATTGATAAAGGCTGGAAGCTGTTCACGCCACAGAAAAATCCCACCCCATCGATCGCGCCCATCGAACCAAAGCCCGTAATGCCCGAGGCGCAAGAGGCCAAAGCGCTGAAACTCGAGGGCAAAAAAACAATATTTTTATTGGATGACGCCGCCAACGAAAAAACCGTCAAACTCCCCGACATTGCCAATGACAATGATCTGGTCAGGCTCACATCAAGCGCTAGACAGACTTTTAATATCAATACATCCAATATAAACAATCGCAGCGCAATGACATTGGATAAAGGGGAAGAATACATATTCAAATACATCACAAAAAACAAAAAATGGGAAATGATACGTGCCCCGGAGAAATTCTTTGACATTAAGACCCTGGCCAATAGCCAAGTACCCGACCTGAGCAAGCCCAAAACTTATATTGAAATTTCCAAAAACGCCATCTCGCCAAGTTTGAAACTTCCCGGCAGCCAGCCGCCTGGGTCAGAGGTCATCGTGAGTTCCTCTTCGAGCCACCACACCATCGTTGACATGGGAAACTCACAAGAAACCGTCAAGCCTGGGGAGGTGGTCGTTTTCAAAGTTGATAATAATAAAAAGTGGAAAAGGGAAACGGTTACCATCGATTTGCTTTTTCTCTACAACAATGAATTGCCGAAAGAACTGAGCAAAGACAAAATACAAAAACACGTCAAGCAGTCCATGAATGAAACCAACCAGGCACTGGTCAATTCAGGGGCAAACTTCACCTACCGAGCCGTTGCAGTGAAAGAGTTTGAAGATAATCAAGGCTGGGCCAAAACAAATACCAGCCATGTTTTAAATCAACTCAGAAATGACCCGCGAGCCCAGGCCATGCTGGATGACGTTAAAGCCGATGGTATGTTTTACCTTGCAAATCTCAAAGACCCTGCGGCATCAGGAAGAGCATTCCTTGGGCCGGGCAAGAAAGAAATGATTGCCACCTCAAACACTTACTCAACCTATGTCATCAGGCATGAGCTCGCCCACAATATGGGTGTAACTCACGCAGGGGAAGACTTCGGCCCGTCTCAGGGCTTGGCCGGTAAAACCGTGATGGGCCACTCCTTGAACCTGTATTACTCCACGCCACATCGCTATACGGACGAAGGAGAACCCCTGGGCATTGAAGGAAAAATCGACGCCGTTGGCGCCATGAACAAAATCTCCGCTGAAGTCGCTGCCTACCGATAAAACATGGAACAACCTGCGGGCACCTGAACGGCTCCGCAGGCGTGTTCGCAAGGGTCAGCCGGCCAAACCGACGAACATATCCTGCACGTCATCATGGTTGTCCAGGCCTTCCAGGAAGGCTTCGACTTCGGCCATCTGCTCATCGGTCAAACCGCTGACCGGGTTCTTCGGCACATAACCCAGCTTGGCCGACAGCACGGTGAAACCCTGCTCCGGCAGCGCTTTCTGCACAGCGTCGAGGTCGGTGGTCTCGGTGATGAACAGGGTGGTGCCCTCTTCCTCGCCGTCTTCAAAATCCTGGGCGCCGGCTTCAATAGCGGCCATTTCCGGGTCCGCGTCCGGGGTGTCCGGCGAGGCTTCGATCAAGCCGACATGGTTGAAGTCCCAGGCCACGGAGCCGGAGGCACCCAGCTGGCCCTTGCGGAACGCCACGCGGATTTCCGCCACGGTACGGTTGATGTTGTCGGTCACGCACTCGACGATCAACGGCACCTGATGCGGGGCAAAACCTTCATAGGTGACACGGTGGTACTGCACGGTTTCGCCCAGCAGGCCGGCACCTTTCTTGATGGCGCGGTCCAGGGTCTCCTTGGGCATCGAGGCCTTTTTGGCCTGCTCCACCACCAGACGCAGGTGGGCGTTGGTCGCGGTGTCGGCACCGTTACGGGCGGCGATGGTGATCTCTTTCACCAGCTTGCCGAAGATCTTGCCCTTGGCATTGGCTGCCGCTTCTTTATGTTTGACTTTCCACTGTGCGCCCATGACTCACTCTCTTTTATCCATCGCGCCGAAACGTCTACTGGCCGGCGCTTTGGGGGCAGAGTTTATAGGGCAAGAACGCTCCAATCCACCAAAAAACCGTCAAGCGGCCAACTCGAAAAACGCCTGGATCAAGCGCAATGAGCGACGTCGCTCCAGGCAACCGAGCAGGTGCCGGTTGACCAGCCCATCACCTTGCAAGGCAATCGCCTGTACCCGAGGGTCGGGGCTGACCTCCATTGACGACACCACACCCACGCCCAATTGCGCGGCGACGGCTTCGGTGACCGCTTCACGGCTGTCCAGCTCCAGCAACACCCTGGGCTGTACACCGCGTGCCTGACAGGCGTCATCAAAGGTACGGCGGGTGATGGAGCCGGGTTCACGCAGCACCATGATCACCTCGTTGAGCTGCTCCAGGTCAATGCCCCCAGGCTGCTTGGCCCAGGCATGGCTCGCCGGCACCAGCGCGCAGATCCGCGACTCACTCAAGGGCTGCAAATGCAGGCCGTGGCGCGGCTCCACCTCGGTCAGCACCGCCACGTCCGCATGCTCGGACAGCAGCGCCGCCAGGGTTTCCTGAGCATTGCCCAACCGCAGGTTGACGGTGATGCCCGGGTAACGCGCGCGCAGGCTGGCAATCATCGGCATCACCAGGTGCGGGCCATCCGCCGCCACTTCCAGGCGCCCGGTCAGCAATTGCCGGTTGGCCTCCAGCAACATCTGCGCCTCATCCACCAGGCCGAAGATCGCCCGCGTGATCGCGGCCAGGCGCGTGCCCTCCTCGGTCAACTCTACCCGCCGGGCCGTACGGCGCAGGAGTGGGATCTGGTAGTGCTCCTCCAGGGCCTTGATATGCCCGGTCACCGCCGGCTGGCTGATAAACAGCCGTGCCGCCGCCCGGGTAAAGCTGCCCTCGCGGGCCACGGCATCGAATGCGCGCAGTTGGAACAGGTTCATAGCTATCGGCCTCACTGATAGCTCGCATAACAACAAACAATTTGATTGATAACAAGCCAAACTGCAATTTAGGCGCCGTAGATTGACTCGACCGCTTCACGAGGAGCTGCAATGACCCCGCCGATTCTGCTCACGCCCGGCCCCCTGACCACGTCCGCCCGCACCCGCCAGGCAATGCTGATGGACTGGGGCTCATGGGATGACCGTTTCAACCAACTCACCTCCAGTGTTTGCGAGCAGTTGCTGGCGATTATCAACGGCGCCGCGAGCCACCACTGCGTGCCTTTGCAAGGCAGCGGCACCTTTGCCGTGGAAGCCGCCATCGGCACCCTGGTGCCCCGCAACGGCAAGGTGCTGGTGCTGATCAACGGCGCCTACGGCAAACGCCTGGCGAAGATCTGCGCAGTGCTCGGCCGCGTATTCACGGCCTTTGAAACCGCCGAGGACGAGCCGACCACCGCCGCCGACGTGGACCGCCTGTTGCAGGCGGACCCCACCCTCACCCACGTCGCGTTGATTCACTGCGAAACCAGTACCGGCATTCTCAACCCGCTGGCGGCGATCGCCCGGGTGGTGAAGCACCACGGCAAGCGCTTGATCATCGACGCCATGAGCTCGTTCGGCGCCTTGCCGATCGATGCCCGCGAGGTGCCGTTCGATGCCCTCATTGCCGCTTCGGGCAAATGCCTGGAGGGTGTGCCGGGCATGGGTTTCGTTTTTGCGCAAAAGCACGCCCTGGCCGCCGCCGAGGGTAATTGTCATTCCTTGGCGATGGACCTGTTCGACCAACACCGCTACATGGCCAGTACCGGTCAATGGCGCTTCACTCCGCCGACCCACGTGGTCGCAGCCCTGCACGAAGCGCTGGTGCAATACGCCGAGGAAGGTGGCCTGCCTGCGCGCTATCAACGCTACGCCAGTAATTGCCAGGCGCTGCTGGACGGTATGGCTGGACTGGGCCTGCGCAGCTTTTTGCCGGCAGCGATTCAGGCGCCGATTATCGTGACCTTCCACGCCCCGCAAGACCCGCGTTACCAGTTCAAGGCGTTTTACGAACGGGTCAAGGCCAAGGGGTTCATCCTGTACCCCGGCAAATTGACTCAGGTGGAAACCTTCCGTGTGGGCTGTATCGGCCAGGTCGACGCCAGCGACATGCACGCCGCCGTCGCCGCCATCGCCGAGGCACTGCAATCCATGCATATCAACCTTTCTTCTCTGGGATCGCCGGCATGAACTATCAAACCCCCAACACCCTCCAGGCCGTGATCCTCGACTGGGCCGGTACCGTGGTCGACTTCGGCTCCTTTGCCCCCACGCAAATCTTTGTCGAAGCCTTCGCCGAGTTCGGTGTGCAGGTGTCCATCGACGAAGCCCGCGGCCCGATGGGCATGGGCAAATGGGACCATATCCGCACCTTGTGCGATCAGCCGCAGGTGGCCGAACGTTACCGCAAGGCGTTCGGCCGCAGCCCGACCGACGATGACGTCACCGCGATCTACCAGCGTTTCATGCCGCTGCAGATCGAAAAGATCGCCGAGCATTCAGCGCTGATCCCGGGCGCCCTCGACACCATCGCCCGGCTGCGCGTGCAAGGCATCAAGATCGGTTCCTGCTCAGGCTACCCCAAGCAAGTAATGGACAAGGTGGTTGCCCTCGCCGCCGCCCACGGCTACATCGCCGACCATGTGGTTGCCACCGACGAAGTGCCCAACGGCCGACCATGGCCGGCCCAGGCCCTGGCCAACGTGATCGCGCTGGGGGTCGATGATGTGGCGGCGTGCGTGAAGGTCGACGACACCGTGCCAGGCATTCTTGAAGGTCGCCGCGCCGGGATGTGGACCGTGGCCCTGACCTGTTCCGGCAATGCCCTTGGCCTGACCTACGAGCAGTTCCGCGCATTGGACAGCGCCACGTTGGCCGGCGAACGCAAACGCATCGGGCACCTGTTCGAACGCTCGCGTCCGCACTACCTGATCGACACCCTCCTGGAGCTGCCGGCAGTCATCACGCAGATCAACCAGCGCCTGGCTCGCGGCGAAATGCCGCAAAGCGGCTGACAGAGGTCAAAACAACGGTATTTGCGCCAGGCAAACCACTCAAAATCGGCATACAGTTAAAGCACTCCGTCGCTAAAGAACGGAGGTTTGCCCTGATGAGTGAGGAACCCAGCGATGCCGTGGAAAAATTCCGATACGCGTTACAGCACCATGTCGATAGCGTTGCACTGGGTGATGGTGGTGCTGCTGGCGGTGGTTTACGCCTGCATTGAGTTTCGTGGGGTCTTCCCCAAAGGCAGTGGCGGTCGGGCATTGATTGTGGAAATGCACTTCATGTTCGGCCTGACCATCTTTGTACTGGTCTGGCTGCGGCTGTTCGCACGCGCACTGGGCGTGGCACCGAAAATCGTGCCGGCACCGCCGCCCTGGCAGGCGGCATTGGCGAAACTGATGCACGTGGCACTCTATGTGTTCATGATCGGCACGCCGATCCTGGGCTGGTTGATCGTCAGCGCCCAAGGGCATTCCGTGATGTTCTACGGAATAGAGTTGCCGCCCCTGATCGGCGAAAACAAAGATTTGGCCAAGCAGATCAAGGAGTGGCATGAACTGAGCGGCACCGTCGGTTACTGGCTGATCGGGCTGCATGCCTTGGCGGGGATCTACCACCACTACATCGTGCGCGATAACACCGCGCTGCGCATGATGCCGGGCAAGCGCGCTACCCCGTGAACCCTCGGCGGCCTTGCAAGCCGCCGGTATGAATGAAGATCAACCGGGTGCCAGGCTTGAAGCGCCCGGCTTCGATCTGCTGCTTTAACGCCAGCAACGCTTTGCCGGTATAGAGCGGCTCCAGCGGCAAGCCACAGGCCTGTTCGGTAGCCTCGATAAAGTCGCGCAACACCGCGTCGATTTTTGCGAAGCCGCCCCGGCAGGCGTCCAGCAGTTCGTAACCGCCCGGCACTAGCGCCTCGATGTTCTGCGCAACACCGTGATCATCCGGCACGGCCATGGCGCCGTACACCGGATGCGCCCCCGCCTCAGCCAGGGCCAGGCCCGCGAGCGTCGTGCCGGTACCCGCCGCCAGCCACCAGCCGTCATAGTCCGCCCAACCCAAGGTGTGCAATTGCGCGCGCGCCTGTTCCAGCAGCACCGCGCAGCCCAATGCACCGGCCATTCCGCCTCCGCCTTCGGGCACAGGATGCAGGTGCGGGTATTGCTCGCGCCAAGGCAACCAGAAGTCCGGCGCATGCCGCGCGCGATAGCCGCCGTAGCCCAGCCAATGCAGCTGCATGCCGAACGCTTTCAGGTCGAGCACGGTGGGCGTGTCTTGAGGGTGGCCGCGCAACAGGCCAACGGTGGGGAAACCCAAGCGTTGCCCGGCCGCCGCCAAGGCGTGCAAATGGTTGGAGTAAGCGCCGCCCAGGCTGATGATGCCGCTGGCGGTTTGCGCCTGCGCCAGATGCCCGGTGAGCTTGAACCACTTGTTGCCGCTGATCAGCGGGTCGATGCGGTCCAGGCGCAGTACCGCCAACTCGACGCCCTTCAACCAGTCCAGGTACAAGGGTTCAAGGGGAGCGCGGGGAAGCCAGTCGAAGGGGCCCATCAGGGGATCTGCATGAAAAACGGGGCGGTAGTCTAACACCGCCCCGCTTGTGGCCTTACAGCTCGGCCGCCAGGCGTGAACCCTGGTTGATCGCACGCTTGGCATCCAGCTCGGCCGCCACGTCGGCACCGCCGATCAGGTGCACGTTCTGGCCCGCCGCGACCAGGCCATCCTGCAATTCACGCAGCGGGTCCTGGCCGGCGCAGATCACAATATTGTCCACCGCCAGCACCTGAGGCTCGCCTTCGGCACCAATACGGATATGCAGGCCCTCATCGTCGATCTTCAAATACTCGACACTGTTGAGCATCTGCACCTGCTTGTTCTTCAGACCGGTGCGATGAATCCAGCCGGTGGTCTTGCCCAAACCGTCACCGACCTTGGAGGTCTTGCGTTGCAGCAGGAACACTTCACGTGCCGGCGCATGGGGCTGAGGCTTGATCCCGGCCACGCCGCCACGGGCCTGCAGTTGCGTGTCGATGCCCCACTCCTTCCAGAAGGCTTCGCGGTCAAGGCTGGTGGACACGCCTTGGTGCACGAGGAATTCCGAGACGTCAAAACCAATGCCGCCGGCGCCGATCACCGCCACGCGCTTGCCCACCGGCTTGCGCTGCAGAATCACGTCCAGGTAACTGAGCACCTTGGCATTGTCGATGCCCGGGATCGCAGGGGTGCGCGGTGCAATACCGGTGGCCAGGATGATCTCGTCGTAACCGCCCGCTTCCAGTTGCGCCACCTCCACGCGAGTGTTCAGGCACAGTTCGACGTGGGTGGTCTGCAGCTTGCGCTTGAAGTAGCGCAGGGTTTCAAAAAACTCCTCCTTGCCCGGCACTCGCTTGGCGATGTTGAACTGGCCGCCAATTTCGCTGGCCGAATCGAACAGCGTCACTTGGTGGCCACGCTCGGCAGCCACCGTCGCCGCTGCCAGGCCGGCCGGGCCGGCGCCGACCACGGCAATTTTCTTGATCTGTTTGACCGGCAGGTAGTTAAGTTCGGTCTCGTAGCACGCTCGTGGGTTGACCAGGCAGGTGGTCAGTTTGCCGCCGAAGGTGTGGTCCAGGCAGGCCTGGTTGCAGCCGATGCATGTGTTGATTTCATCGGCACGACCGGCCGCAGCCTTGTTGACGAACTCAGGGTCAGCGAGAAACGGCCGCGCCATCGAAACCATGTCGGCATCGCCTTCGGCGAGGATCTGTTCGGCGATTTCCGGGGTGTTGATACGGTTAGTGGTGATCAGCGGGATCTGCACCGCACCGCGCAGCTTGGCGGTGACTTTGCTGAACGCGCCACGCGGCACCTTGGTGGCGATGGTCGGGATACGCGCTTCGTGCCAGCCGATACCGGTGTTGATCAGGGTCGCACCGGCCTGCTCGATGGCCTTGGCCAACTGCACGATCTCTTCCCAGGTGCTACCGCCTTCCACCAGGTCGAGCATCGACAGGCGGAAGATAATGATGAAGTTCGGCCCGACGGCCTCGCGCACACGGCGTACGATTTCCACCGCCAGGCGCATGCGGTTTTCGTAGCTGCCGCCCCAACGGTCGGTACGGTGGTTGGTATGGGCGGCGAGGAACTGGTTGATGAAGTAGCCCTCGGAGCCCATGATTTCAACGCCGTCGTATTCGGCGACCTGGGCCAGCAGCGAACAGCTGACGAAATCCTGAATCTGCTTTTCGATGCCCTCTTCGTCCAGTTCCTTGGGCTTGAACGGGTTGATCGGCGCTTGAATCGCGCTCGGCGCCACCTGCTTGGGGCTGTAGGCATAACGGCCGGCGTGGAGGATCTGCATGCAGATCTTGCCGCCCGCTTCGTGCACGGCCTGGGTCACGATCTTGTGCTTCTGTGCTTCGGCATCGGTGGTCAGCTTGGCCGCACCGGCGTAGACCCCACCCTCATCATTCGGGCCAATGCCGCCGGTCACCATCAGGCCCACGCCGCCACGGGCACGCTCGGCGAAATAGGCCGCCATGCGTTCGAAACCGCCAGGCTTTTCTTCCAGGCCAGTGTGCATCGAGCCCATCAGGGTACGGTTGCGCAAGGTGGTAAAACCCAGGTCCAACGGGGCCAGCAGATGCGGGTAGGCAGCAGCGGTCATGGTCAAGCTCCACAACAGATCATCACGGGACGTGGGGCGTTCGTATGACACCCCATCGGTTTATGTCCCACAGACTAAGAGGCGCTGAACCCGCGCTCAATGACTGAAACTGACAAGTTATTGATCCAAATGTACAGCGCCCCTTGGCAAGCCGCGCCATGGGCCCTACCCTAGTCGCGAACCCTGCACCCGGTCTGTTGTCTGTTGCCCCATGCGTAAACTTCTAGCTTTCAGTTTCACCCTGGCCCTGGTTGCCGCCGCCACCGCGTATCTGGTCTGGACCCAGGAGCGCCCTGTGGCGCATTACCTGTCGGACCTGCGCATTACCCTGGCCGTCAACGAAGGCATTCCGGCCGACCGTGGCAATTTGCTGGGCATCCAGCCGGAGCTGTTTCCCGCCGACTACCAGAGCCTGGAACGCCTGCACCTGAAACTCGCGGCCTACCTGCAAAAGGCCCGGGACCAGGGCCTGATCAACAGCAAGACCGTCGTAGTGCTGCCGGAGCATATCGGCACCTGGCTGATGCTGGGCGGCGAGAAAAACGAGCTGTACCAGGCCATCCACCTCAAGGACGCGATGAACTGGCTGTCGGCCAGCAACCCATTCCTGTTCGCCCGCGCCTGGCTCAGCGCCACCGGCGACAATCGCATGGACGACGCCTACCTGCGCATGAAAGCCGCATCGATGGCCCGCGACTATCAGGCGTTGTTCGGCGGCCTGGCCAAAGAGTTCGGCGTCACCCTGGTGGCCGGCTCCATCACCCTACCCAACCCGAACGTGAGCCAGGGGCAACTGCAGATCGGCCATGGCGCGCTGTACAACGCCAGCCTGGTGTTCGGCGCCGACGGTCTGCCCTTGGGCCAGCCGCAGCGCCAGCTCTATCCTATCTATGACGAACGTGGCTTTATCCAACCGGGCGCTGAAGACCTTGTCAGCGTGGTCGACACGCCGGCCGGGCGCCTGGGCGTTCTGGTCGGCAGCGACAGCTGGTACCCGGACAACTACCGCAAGCTCAATGAGCAAGGCGCACAGCTGATTGCGGTGCCGGCATTCGTGACCGGTCGCGACACCTGGGACCGGCCATGGCGCGGCTTCAAAAGTGTGTCCACGCCGCCTGAAATCAGCCTCAAGCCCGAAGAACTCAGCGAAGGCGAAGCCTGGCGCCGGCTCACCCTGATCAGCCAGCAGCCGATCAGCCAGGCCACGGCAGGCATGAGTGTATTTCTGCGCGGGCAGTTCTGGGACCTGGGTACCGCCGGGCACAGTTTCCTGAACAGCAACGGGCAGATCAGTGCCGACAGCGACGCCCGTGGCGCACGCCTGTTGAATGTCTGGCTGTAACCCGTGAAGCCGGTGCGCCTTGGGGATCTGTCGGTGGGCTTCGTGCACACCCTGGCCGATGCCATCCACAGCCACGGTATGGACCCGCAACCCTTGCTGCTGCAATACGGCCTGGACCCGGCACGCCTTGCCGAGGCTGGCGCACGCCTGTCGATCCCGCGCTATATGCGCCTGGGCCATGCCGCCATCCAACTGACCGGCGACCCGAGCCTGGGCCTGCGCATGGGCCAGCTCAGCCGCTTGAGCCAGGCCGGGCTGGCGGGTGTCACAGCCGCCCAGGCGCCCAACGTACGCGAAGCGGCACGTACATTGACGCGCTTCGAAGCCTTGTACGGCTCCAACTATCGCGGGCAGTCGAGCTTTCATGAGGATGCTGAAGGCGCCTGGCTGCGGTTCTATTCCATCAGCCCCTACAACGCTTACAACCGTTTTGTGGTGGACTCGATCATCGCCGGCTGGCTGCACCAATTGTCGAGCCTGGCCCAGCAGCCCGTACGTGCGCAGCGTATCGACATCGAGTTCGAAGCGCCGCAATACAGCGAACACTACCAGGCGCTAGGCGATGTTCACTTCGGCGCCGACGCCAACCAACTGCGCCTGGGCCAGCAAACCCTGGCCCTGCGTAACCCACAGCACTGCCCCAGCACCTGGCATCTGTTGCTGCAGTTGTGTGAAAGGGAGTTGGAACAGCTGACCCGCACCCGCAGCCTGCGCGAGCGCATCACCCGTTTGCTCGGGCCGATGCTCAATGGCGGCCGGGAACCGGACCTTGAAGAAGTGGCGGCGCGCTTGAAGCTGCCCACCTGGACGCTGCGGCGCAAGCTGGCCGAAGAAGGCACTCAGTTTCGCGCAATTCTCAACGATACTCGCCGCGACTTGGCGATGACCTACATTCGCGACACCGAACTGGCATTCGGCGAAATCGCCTATCTGCTCGGTTTTGCCTCGGCCCAGGCGTTTCAACGGGCGTTCAGGCGGTGGAACAACCAGACCCCAGGGGAATTTCGCCGCAGTCAGCGGCATTCCGCCTGAAGTCAGGGTTACAGCTCAGTGGCGTCATCCACCGGATCCAGCGGGTCCAATTCAAACGCCTGGTACTCCAGCAGTTCTTCCTGATAATCGTCCATGGGTCACTCCTCGCTAGGTTTAATGTGGCTGCAGATTAATGACCTGCACAACCAGCCTAAAGTGCCGTCATGACGAAAAAAAGTCTGCGCTATGACGTTCCTGCACTCAAGGATTAAACGTAGCAGCATTGCGGGGATTTAGCCCGCCTGCATCGAACAACTATTGCAATCATTGCAATTGCAATCAAAAGCGATTTTCTATTAGGGTAATGGCCTTCCTTGCCAGGTGTCCCTCTCCATGAACGTCGCCACCGCACATGCCGCTCGGTTCTGTATCGACGCCTTGAGCACTGCCAACCTTGCCGGCAACTCACCGCTGGGCACTCTGATCAACATAGCCAATACCCTTGAAGCCAGCCGTCAGGCCTGGGTGATTCGAGGCCAGTCACGCTCCCGGCGCGTGAGTCATTGGCCCACCTGGTTCGCACGCAATACCGCTGAGAGGCCCTTGCTGTATCTGCACAGCGCGCATTCGTCGGCGCAGTTGAGTGCACTGTCGGACATCACTCAACAGCGCGGCATCCTGTGTAACGACATTGAAAACCTGCCCTCGCCCTGGCCCAAGGGCGCTCAGCCTTCCTTGCCCCTGTGGCTGGCCACTCACCCGCGCTGTACGCCGTATGACCCCGCCTCAGGTGCGGAAACCCAAGCGATTGTATTGGCGGCGTTGCGTGCACTGTATGTCGACGGCAAGCCAGGGTTTTACTACCTCGCCCTCCATGATCATGAACTGGCAGCGCCCTTGAGTGAGCACAATCGTGAAGCCGCATCCAAGGGCATGTACCCGCTCCAGCACGACCTATCTGCGGATGTACGGCTGCTCGGCGCCGGCCGGGCGCTGGCGGAGGTCGTGCAGGCCAAGCGCCTGCTGGAACAAGACTGGAATATCAGCGCGCAATTGTGGAGCTGCCCCAGCTATACACGCCTGGCTCGGGAGGCAGCGGCGGCGGCTCGCTGGAATCGCCTGCACCCCACGGCCTCCAGGCGCAGTTGCCATTTGCGTGATTGCCTGGCTGGGAGTACTGCGCCGGTGATTGCCGTCACCGGCTACCCGCAGGCGATTGTCGATCAATTGGCAGCGCACGTGGACGCGCGGTTCATCGCGTTGGGCGCGGGGTCAGTGCAAGCGGCGGCGCCGACCCGGTATTGGATTGTGCTGGCGGCCTTGAAAGCACTGGCGGATGAAGGTCATGTCGATGTTCGCCAGGTGGAAAAAGCGTTGGATCGGTACCGACTGCAATGAAGCGCAGGGCGAACTAAATGTGCGGGAGCCTGGCTCCCCCTATTTGAACTCAGGGTTTACGTCGACCACGAACCTGCACGCCAGCCTCCATCGCCAGCCCTGCCGTACGCTCCAACGCATCCGCAAACGCCTGGCGCTGAGCAGGTTCAATCTGCGACAGAAACAGCTCTTCCACTGTGCTTTCGTAGATCTTCCACATCTT
This sequence comes from Pseudomonas sp. ICBG1301, assembly GCF_016918385.1. Taxonomy (NCBI): domain Bacteria; kingdom Pseudomonadati; phylum Pseudomonadota; class Gammaproteobacteria; order Pseudomonadales; family Pseudomonadaceae; genus Pseudomonas; species Pseudomonas sp. ICBG1301. The sequence continues at coordinate 818,607 of NZ_JAEKGB010000001.1, read as the reverse complement.
TTTACGGAGCCCCCGGCCGGCATCGGTGATTGAGGCAAACGCCGCGCGACCGTCACCGTCTGAGCGGGAACGCACTACCAGGCCGTCCTTTTCCAGGCGGTCAACCAGGCGCGTGAGGTTATAGCGCTCGATGGCCAGCACATCGGCCAATTCATGCATGCGGCGCGTACCGTCGGGGCCGCTTTCCAGGCCCCACAACGCGTCATACCAGGCATATGGCGGCAGGCCCGCCTCTGCCAGTCGACGCTCGATTTCACGGATGACCGTCCTGTGGGCCCTGACAAAACGAAACCATACATCAGGCTCTTTCGACGCCATGCAACACCATCCGCGGGAATTTCAAGAAGGTTGCAATAGTAGCCCATCCCGCGCTAGATTCCGCCATGTAGTTGCAATTGCAATTACTTATCGACACTCCCACAAAGAGCCCGTCATACGAAATCCGCCTACCCTGGAGCCTCACATGACCCAGAACCACGCACTCAGACACGACGATGATCCCCTGGAGACACGCGAGTGGCTGGAGTCCATCGAATCGGTATTGTCCGCCGAAGGCCGCCCGCGCGCGCACTACCTGATCGATCAGTTGCTGGATTTCGACGTGGCGCGCCATGGCGACTTCCACGGGCGGGTCACCACGCCGTACGTCAATACCATCCCGGTAGACCGCCAGTTGCCCTACCCCGGCAACCTGGACATCGAACGCCGTACCAACGCTTTTATCCGCTGGAATGCGATGGCGATGGTATTACGTGCGGGCAAACACTCAGGTGTCGGTGGGCATATCGCGACCTATGCGTCAGCTGCCGTACTGTACGACGTAGGGTTTGACCATTTTTTCCGTGGCCGTACCGACAGCGTCGATGGCGACCTGGTGTATATCCAGGGCCACTCCGCCCCAGGCATCTATGGCCGGGCTTACCTGGAAGGCCGCATCAGCGAAGCACAACTCGACAACTTCCGCCGCGAGGCCGGTGGCGAGGGTATCTCGTCCTACCCGCACCCACGGCTGATGCCCGACTTCTGGCAGTTCCCCACCGTGTCCATGGGCCTCGGCCCGATCACCGCGGCTTACCAGGCGCGCTTTATGCGCTACCTGGAACTGCGTGGCCTCAAGCAACACCAGGGACGCAAGGTGTGGGCCTTCCTCGGTGATGGCGAAATGGACCAACCGGAATCCTTGGCCGCCCTTTCCATGGCCGGGCGCGAGAAGCTCGACAACCTGATCTTCGTGGTCAATTGCAACCTGCAACGCCTGGACGGCCCTGTGCGCGGCAATGCCAAGGTCATCCAGGAGTTCGAAAGCCTGTACCGTGCCGCCGGTTGGAACGTGATCAAAGTGATCTGGGGCAGTGGTTGGGACGCACTGCTGGGAAAAGACCAGAGCGGCCTGCTGCGCCAGCGCATGATGGAATGTGTGGACGGCGACTATCAGAACTACAAATCCCAGAACGGCGCTTATGTCCGCGAACATTTCTTTGGCAAATACCCGGAGTTGCTGTCGTTGGTTGCGGACATGTCCGACGACGAAATCTGGAAACTGTCACGGGGCGGGCATGACCCGGAAAAGGTCTATAACGCCTACGCCGCCGCCATGCGTCACAAGGGCCAGCCCACGGTGATCCTGGCGAAAACCGTCAAGGGCTTTGGCATGGGTGAAGCGGGTGAAGGCCAGAACATTAACCATCAATTGAAGAAGATGGGCGCTGATGCGGTAAGAGCTTTCCGCGATCGCTTTGGCCTGGACGTCACTGACGGTCAACTCGCCGATATTCCCTACCTGAAGCCCGCCGCCGACAGCGTAGAAGCCCGCTACTTCGCCGCACGCCGCCAAGCGTTGGGCGGCTACGTACCGGCGCGCAACAGCGCGGTCGAGCCGTTGCAGATTCCCGAACTGTCGGCCTTCGCCACCCAGCTCAAGGACACGGGCGAGCGTGCGATCTCCACCACCATGGCCTTTGTACGCATCCTGGGCACGCTGCTCAAGGACCCACACCTGGGCAAACTGATCGTGCCGATCGTGCCGGACGAGTCGCGTACCTTCGGCATGGAAAGCCTGTTTCGTCAGATTGGCATCCATTCTGCCGTAGGCCAGCTCTATACCCCACAAGACGCAGGGCAACTGAGCTACTACAAAGAAAGCAAGGACGGACAGATCATGCAGGAGGGCCTGAATGAATCCGGTGCCATTTCTTCCTGGATTGCAGCCAGCACGTCCTACAGCAACCATGGCCTGATGACAGTGCCGTTCTATATCTTCTACTCGATGTTCGGCTTCCAGCGCGTCGGCGACCTCGCCTGGGCGGCAGGCGACGCGCGGGCGCGTGGTTTCCTGCTGGGGGCCACGGCCGGCCGCACCACCCTGATGGGCGAAGGCTTGCAGCATGACGATGGGCACAGTCACATCCTGTCGTCGGTGATTCCGTGCTGCGTATCCTACGACCCGACGTTTGCCTACGAGTTGGCAGTAATCATCCGCGAGGGCATGCGGCGTATGTACGTGCAACAGGAGGATATTTACTACTACATCACCCTGCTCAACGAAAACTACCCACACCCGGCCATGCCCGAAGGCGTGGAAGACGGCATTCTCAAGGGCATGTACCGACTCAGTGCCAGCGACCAGGCCCAAGTGCAACTGATGGGCAGTGGCTCAATCCTGCGCGAAGTGATTGCCGCGGCTGAGCTGCTTGAAAAGGACTTCGGCGTAAGAAGCAACGTGTGGAGCGCAACCAGCCTGACTGAATTGCGCCGTAACGGCCATGAGGTGGAGCGCTGGAACCTGCTGCATCCGCAGAGCGAGCCGCGGGTGAGCTACGTCGAGCAATGCCTGGAACGGCAGACGGGGCCGCTGGTAGTAGCAACGGACTATATGAAGCTCTTTGCCGATCAGATCCGCCCTTTCGTCTCCGGCCGACGCTTTGTAGCGCTGGGAACGGACGGCTTCGGGCAATCGGATACCCGTGAAACCCTGCGGGCATTCTTTGAAGTGGACCGGCACTTCATCGCGTTGGCGGCCTTGAAAGCACTGGCCGATGACGGCGTCATCGGCCGTGAAAAAGTCAGTGAAGCCATCAGCCGCTACGGGATCAACGTCGACAAGGCCAACCCCGCAGCCGTCTGAGTTACTGCCCAGGCGTCGGCAGGGGTGCAATCACCTCTGTCGGCGGCGGCAGGTCCGGGCGAGTAGGCGCCGGTGCAGGCTCTGCTTGCGGCACAATCGGCGCGGCCTCGACAGGCGGCGTGACAGGCTGAGAACTGGCAGGCTGCGAGCTGGCAGGCTGAGAACCGGCCGGTTGCGAAACAGCGGGCTGCGAAACGGCTGCCGGTGCAGCGGCCGGCGATGAGGTGGTCGGCGCCTCCTTCGGTGGCTCGACCTTCTCGGTAGCCGGTGCAGCCTTGGGCTCCGGCACCCCCAGCTCGGCTTTCGGCTTCTCAGGGCTACTCTCGGCCGGCTTCGCTTCCTGCGGCAGGAACACGTCCACCAGCGCAAAGTAACGCTCATAGAACTTCGGTGCCGATACGGTCTCACTCGCCACCTTCACCATCGAGTCATCGGTGGAGCCGATCGGCATCGACACCGAGCCCAGCACACCCACACCCAGGCTCGCGGAGTTGTTGACCTTCTTCAGCGCATACCGGTCCTGCAAGGCGTTGGCAAACATCGTCGAGTGATTGTTGCCCTTGCCATCATTGGCACACACCACATTGAAGCTGATCTGCATGTGGGTTTCGCCGGTTTGCTGGAAGCTCTTGTTGCCCACCACCAGTTTGGGATCGCTGCTGGTGATGATGTAGCCCTGGCTCAGCAGCGCCCGCCGCGCCGCCTCGCAGGACGCCGTGGCACTGACCGGATAATCACGGGAAAACGTACCGGAATCGTCGAAGTTCTCATGTTCATAAATAGCGGTCTTGGGCGACGAGCAGCCCGCGGCGCCCGCCAACACAAGCGCCAACCCGAGGCTACGCACGTGAAATGATGTCGACATCGAAAATCCTGAGGAAAACAGTCAGGGCGGTATTGTGCAACAGAACGAGACCTTGGCGCGCATATTCCTGTCGGTAAAACGTCACAGATCTACAGATCAAGCACCATAAAAAAACCCCCGGTCTTTTCAGGCCGGGGGCTTTTCATTCAAACCGTCATCAGAACTTCTTGATGTCAGCCTGGGTTTCCAACTGCTTACGGTACGCCGCAAAGTCTTGCTGGCCAATGCGCGAAGCGAGGAATCGACGGTATTGCGCCTTTTCTTCGTCCGACGGGGCTGCCGCTTCGTTGACGCCGTTCAGGCGCACGATCACCAGGCTGCCATCAGCCAGGGTCACCGTAGTGAACGTCGGCTTGTCCTTGCTCGCAGGCTTGGGCATACGGAACAGGGCTTGCAGCACTGCTGGATCAACAGCCTCGGCGTTACGGGTCGCCGCTTCGGTGACTTTCCAGGCCTGGCCGTCGACCGGCTGGCCCAACGGGGTCTTGCCGTCGCGCAGGCTGGCGATCACTTCGTCAGCGTGAGCCTTGGCCGCCGCGCTGGCGCGCTCCTTGGTCATCTGGGTGCGAATCGCCGCAGCAACACGCTCCAGCGGCAATTGCGCCGGCTTGAGGTGCTCTTTGGCACGCAGCACGATGACGGTTTCCGGGTCCAGCTCGATGGCGGTGCTGTTGGCACCCTCATCCAGCACTTCCGGGCTGAACGCAGCGGTGACCACGGCACGGTTGGCCGCGATACCTTCACCACCCTCACGGCCAAATGGCGCGGAGGTGTGCACGGTCAGCTTCAGGTCGGACGCCGGCTGAGCCAGGTCGGAGGCTTCGAAAGCCGCGTCTTCCAATTGCTTGGTGGCTTCGACAAAACGCTGTTCAACCTGTTGGGTCTTGAGCTCGCGGGTCAGCTTGTCTTTCAGGCTGGCAAACGATGGCACCTGCGGTGCTTCAACGCCCAACAACTTGATCAGGTGCCAACCGAAGGTGGTGCGCACCGGGGCCGACACCTGGTCCTTGTTCAAGGCATACAGGGCAGTTTCAAACGCCGGGTCATAGACGCCTGGGCCGGCGAAACCGAGGTCACCGCCATTGTTGGCCGAACCCGGGTCCTGGGAGAACTCCTTGGCCAGGGCTTCGAACTTCTCGCCCTTGGCCAGGCGCGCCTGGATTTCCTCGAGCTTGGCCTTGGCTTGCGCGTCGGTGGTCTTGTCGTTGACTTCAATCAGAATGTGCGCGGCGCGACGCTGTTCAGCGAGGTTGGCGGTTTCTTTCTGATAGGCAGCCTGCAGTTCATCGTCCTTGACGGTGACCTGGTCGAAGAAGGATGACTTCTTCAGTTCCAGGTAGTCGATGACCACCTGGTCCGGGGTCATGAACTCTTTGGCGTGCTGGTCATAGTAAGCCTTGACCTCGTCGTCAGTGAGCTTCACCGCCGCAGGGTCGGCCTTGACATTCACGGTGGCGAAATCGCGGGTCTGTTTTTCCAGGCGGGCGAATGCGAGCACTTCGGCGTCGGTCACGAAACCGCTGCCGGCAATACCTGCGCGAACCTGGCCGATGAGCATTTCCTGGGTCAGCATCTGACGGAATTGCATACGGCTGTAACCCAGCTGACGGATCACCTGGTCAAAGCGTTCAGGATTGAACTTGCCGTCCACCTGGAATTCCGGCGTCTGCAGGATGACCTGGTCCAAGGCTGCTTCGGAGAAGCCAAACTTGGAATTCGCAGCGCCTTGCAGCAACAGCTTGCGGTCGATCAGCCCTTTGAGGGCCGCATCGCGCAGCAACTTCTCGTCCAGCAGGGAAGCATCGAAATCCTTGCCCAGCTGTTGCATCAGCTGACGACGTTGCATATCGACGGCCTGGCTCAATTCGGTCTGGGTGATTTCTTCACCGTTGACCTTGGCCACGTCCTGCTTGTTGTTGGTCGAAGCCTGGAAAATGGCTTCGATACCGGTGAACGCCATCAATGCGACGATGATCCCGATAATGGTCTTGGCAATCCAGCCTTGTGAATTGTCCCTGATATTTTGCAGCATGCGTCCCCCAGAAACGGTTGAACTTCAAAATTAGGCAACCGTGGAGCGTGGGTAGAGTCCGGATAGAAGAAAGGCGCATCCGAGGATGCGCCTTCTCGTAACTGGCGGAGCGGACGGGGGTTTGAACCCACACCCCCGGCGTTGCGACCCGGTGGATACCTGGGTCGGCTGTGCCGCTCCGCTGCCAGGCCAGACCTGCGTCTGACCCGGATAGGTAAGGCTTGAACGAGGCTTAGTTAACGGCTTCTTTCAGGGCTTTACCGGCTTTGAAACCTGGTTTCTTGGCAGCAGCGATTTGCAGTGCTTTGCCAGTCTGTGGGTTGCGGCCAACGCGAGCTGGGCGGTCAGTCACAGAGAAAGTACCAAAGCCTACCAGCACCACGGAGTCGCCGGCCTTCAGAGCGCCAGTGACGGATTCGATAACTGCGTCCAGCGCACGGCCAGCAGCGGCTTTCGGGATATCAGCGGATGCGGCAACAGCATCAATCAGTTCCGACTTGTTCACTCTAAGTCCCCTTATATATCTATTGAGTATGATTCTAAGTTTTTTGGTGAAAGCAAAAACCAGTGCTGAATGGCCTACAGACACTTAAGAGCCGCTTTATAACAAGGGCTCTAAAAATCTGTCAAGGAAGCCCCCAGGCTTAAGCGCATTAATGCGTGCTAATTCTTTCCTTGGAATCAGACTCACGTTTTTCATCCTTCGCGACGATCTCCGGAGCCACATCCGGCAAGGGCTCCGGCGCGTATTGCAGCGCAATTTGCAGGACCTCGTCAATCCATTTAACGGGTTTAATCTGAAGATCTTGCTTGATATTGTCAGGAATTTCCTTCAAGTCGCGGACATTCTCTTCAGGAATGATCACCGTCTTGATTCCACCCCGGTGCGCGGCCAGCAATTTCTCTTTCAGACCACCGATAGCCAGTACCTGACCACGCAGGGTAATTTCCCCGGTCATGGCCACATCCGCTCGCACCGGAATGCCGGTCAATGCCGACACCAGGGCCGTGCACATGCCTACGCCGGCGCTAGGGCCATCCTTCGGAGTCGCCCCTTCCGGCATGTGGATGTGCGTGTCGTGCTTCTCGTGGAAGTCCAGGGGGATGCCCAGGCTCTTGGCGCGGCTGCGCACCACGGTTTGCGCGGCAGTGATGGATTCAACCATCACATCACCCAGCGAGCCGGTCTTGATCAACTGGCCCTTGCCAGGGATCACCGCCGCTTCAATGGTCAGCAATTCGCCGCCCACCTGGGTCCATGCCAGGCCAGTCACCTGCCCTACCTGGTCCTGCTGCTCAGCCAGGCCATAACGGAATTTGCGCACGCCCAGGAAGTGCTCCAGGGAGTCTGCAGTGACCTTGACGCAGAAGCGTTTTTCCAGCGCATGCTCCTTCACGGCCTTGCGGCAGATCTTCGCGATCTGGCGCTCAAGCCCCCGCACACCGGCCTCGCGGGTGTAATAGCGCACGATGTCGCGGATCGTCTCGACCTCAAATTCGATCTCGCCCTTTTTCAGGCCATTGGCCGAAATCTGCTTGGGCGCGAGGTACTTGACGGCGATGTTGATCTTCTCGTCTTCGGTGTAACCCGGCAGACGAATCACCTCCATCCGGTCCAGCAAGGCTGGCGGAATGTTCATGGAGTTGGAGGTGCACAGGAACATCACGTCGGACAGGTCGTAATCGACCTCCAGGTAATGGTCATTGAAATTATGGTTCTGCTCCGGGTCGAGCACTTCGAGCAAAGCCGATGCCGGATCGCCCCGCATATCGCTGCCCATTTTGTCGATTTCATCGAGCAGGAACAGTGGGTTGCGCACACCGACCTTTGTCATCTTTTGAATCAATCTTCCTGGCATCGAACCGATATAAGTCCGGCGATGACCACGGATTTCCGCCTCATCACGCACACCACCCAGGGCCATGCGCACGAATTTGCGGTTGGTGGCGTTGGCGATGGATTCGGCCAGGGAGGTTTTACCCACACCTGGAGGGCCGACCAGGCACAACACCGGACCACGAATCTTCTTCACGCGCTTTTGCACGGCGAGGTATTCGAGGATGCGTTCTTTGACTTCTTCGAGGCCATAGTGATCGGCGTCGAGGATATCTTCTGCACGAGCCAGGTCCAGGCGCACCTTGGTCTGGGCCTTCCACGGCACCTGCACCAGCCAGTCGATGTAGGAGCGAACCACGGTGGCTTCGGCCGACATCGGGGACATTTGCTTGAGCTTGTTCAGCTCGGCGGTGGCTTTGGCCAGGGCGTCCTTCGGCAGGCCGGCGGCATCGATACGCTTTTTCAGCTCCTCGATTTCATTGTGGCCTTCCTCGCTGTCGCCAAGCTCCTTCTGAATGGCCTTCATCTGCTCATTCAGGTAGTACTCGCGCTGGCTGCGCTCCATTTGCTTCTTCACACGACCACGGATGCGCTTCTCAACCTGCAACAGGTCGATTTCGCCATCCAGCAGTGCCAGCACATGTTCAACGCGGGCGGCCAGGTCGATGATTTCGAGAATGTCCTGCTTCTGCTCGATTTTCAGCGCCATGTGCGCAGCCATGGTATCGACCAGGCGGCTTGGCTCATCAATGCTGTTGAGGGACGACAGGACTTCAGCCGGGACTTTCTTGCCCAACTGCACATACTGCTCGAACTGCGAGAGCAGGCTGCGTACAAACACTTCGGATTCGCGCTCAGGGGCTTCGACTTCGTCGATCAACGCGACTTCGGCACGCAGGTGACCATCCACCTCCATGAAACGCTCGACCGCGCCACGCTGCTCGCCTTCGACCAGCACCTTGACGGTGCCATCAGGCAGCTTGAGCAGTTGCAGCACGGTGGCAATGGTGCCGACGCGATACAGGGCTTCTTCGCCCGGATCATCATCAGCAGGATTCTTCTGGGCCAACAGCAGGATCTGCTTGTCGCCCGTCATCGCAGCCTCGAGGGCTTCGATAGACTTCTCGCGCCCCACGAACAGCGGGATAACCATGTGCGGATAGACGACGACATCACGCAACGGCAGGAGAGGCAATTCGCTGGTTGTCTTCATGATTTCGCCTCTATGACAGTTGAAAAATAAGCTTGGAGCCAAGATGGGGGCTGCATGCAAAAAAAACAAGCTCAATGCCAGCAGTTAAACGCATGAATACCTATGAATTTAAAAGCCGCCCTGAAAAACCACCCCAAAAGGCACACCAAAAACAAAGGGGCCCCGAAAGGCCCCTTGCTGGTACTGCAGCTGCAAAACGCTTACGCGTCCGGCGCAGCCTTGGCAGTCGGCTCACTGTTTTCGTAGATATACAGTGGCTTGGACTTGCCTTCGATAACGCTTTCGTCGATCACCACCTTACTCACCTCGGACTGCGAGGGAATTTCGTACATGGTGTCGAGCAACACGCCTTCAAGAATCGAACGCAGACCACGTGCACCGGTCTTGCGCTCCAATGCCCGCTTGGCCACTGATTTGAGCGCGTCGGTACGGAACTCGAGGTCTACACCTTCCATCTCGAACAGCTTGGCGTATTGCTTGGTCAGGGCGTTTTTCGGCTCGGTGAGGATCTGAATCAGAGCCGCCTCATCCAATTCGTCCAACGTGGCCAGGACCGGCAGACGGCCGACGAATTCCGGGATCAGACCGAACTTGACCAAATCGTCAGGCTCGACTTCACGCAGGGACTCGCCCACCTTCTTGCCTTCTTCCTTGCTGCGCACTTCCGCACTGAAACCGATGCCACCACGGGTGGAGCGCTGCTGGATGACCTTTTCGAGACCGGAGAACGCACCACCACAGATGAACAGGATGTTGCGCGTATCGACCTGAAGGAATTCCTGCTGCGGGTGCTTGCGACCACCTTGAGGCGGAACGGAAGCCACCGTGCCTTCAATCAGTTTCAACAGGGCCTGCTGCACGCCTTCACCGGAAACATCCCGGGTGATGGACGGGTTGTCCGACTTGCGCGAAATCTTGTCGATTTCGTCGATGTAGACAATACCCATCTGGGCTTTCTCTACATCGTAGTCGCACTTCTGCAGCAGCTTTTGAATGATGTTCTCGACGTCTTCGCCCACGTAGCCAGCCTCGGTGAGGGTGGTGGCGTCGGCGATGGTGAACGGAACGTTCAACAGGCGAGCGAGGGTTTCGGCAAGCAGGGTTTTACCCGAGCCTGTCGGGCCGATCAGCAAGATGTTGCTCTTGCCGAGTTCGACTTCGTCGCCCTTCTTGTCACGCTGGTTCAAGCGCTTGTAGTGGTTGTACACCGCTACGGCCAGAACCTTCTTTGCACGCTCTTGACCAATTACATACTGGTCAAGGATGCCGCTGATTTCTTTAGGCGAAGGCAATTTATGCGCGCTGCTCTCGGCCTGGGCTTCCTGCACCTCCTCGCGGATGATGTCATTGCACAGGTCGACGCACTCGTCGCAGATAAACACCGAGGGGCCGGCAATCAACTTGCGTACTTCATGCTGGCTTTTGCCGCAGAAGGAGCAATAGAGCAGCTTGCCGTTGTCCTCGCCGTTGCGGGTGTCAGTCATTCGTTCGATCCAAATCCGATAGGCTTGCAACACAAGATGAAGGCTTATGCGGGCTTTTTCAAGCCCGCCGGTGGTCGGACATGCCGACCAGCCCTATTTTGAGCGGCTTATATTAAGCAGGGCGCTTGTCGATCACTGCGTCGATCAGCCCGTATTCACGCGCGGCTTCGGCACTCATGAAATTGTCGCGGTTGGTGTCACGCTCGATTTCTTCGAGGGTGCGCCCGCTGTGCTTGGCCATCAGCGTGTTGAGACGCTCACGAATAAACAGGATTTCCTTGGCGTGGATTTCGATATCCGACGCCTGGCCCTGGAAGCCGCCCAGTGGCTGGTGAATCATCACTCGCGAGTTAGGCAGGCAGAAACGCTTGCCCTCGGCACCGGCAGTCAGCAGGAAAGCGCCCATGCTGCAGGCCTGGCCGATGCAAGTGGTCGACACGTTCGGCTTGATGAACTGCATGGTGTCGTAGATCGACATGCCCGCCGTCACCGAACCGCCTGGAGAGTTGATGTAGAGATGGATGTCCTTGTCCGGGTTTTCCGCTTCAAGGAACAGCAGTTGCGCACAGATCAGGTTGGCCATGTAGTCCTCTACCGGACCAACCAGAAAGATCACTCGCTCCTTGAGCAGGCGCGAGTAGATGTCGTAGGCGCGTTCGCCACGAGCAGATTGCTCGACAACCATCGGGACCAGGCCGCCGGCGGCCTGGATATCAGAGTTCTGCTGAATATAGGAATTACGGAACATGCTCTGCAGTTACTCCCAAATAGTCATGTCTTGAAAACGCATAAGCCAGCGCGAGGCTGGCTTATGGTTGTATTTCCAACGAGTTGGACAATCAGTCGGCTTGTGCTGCTTCCGCCGGCTTGACTGCTTCTTCGTAAGAGACCGCTTTGTCGGTCACCTTAGCCTTCTGCAGAACAGTATCCACAACTTGTTCTTCCAGCACAACCGAACGTACTTCGTTCAGTTGCTGGTCGTTCTTGTAGTACCAAGCCACGACCTGCTCAGGCTCCTGGTAGGCCGAAGCCATTTCCTGGATCATTTCGCGAACGCGATCTTCGTCAGGCTTGAGGTCGTGCTGCTTGACCACTTCAGCCACGACCAGGCCCAGCACGACACGGCGCTTGGCTTGCTCTTCGAACAGTTCGGCCGGCAGTTGATCAGGCTTGATGTTGCCACCGAACTGCTGAACCGCTTGAACGCGCAGGCGATCCACTTCGTTGGACAGCAGAGCCTTGGGCACTTCGATCGGGTTGGCGGCCAGCAGACCGTCCATGACCTGGTTCTTGACCTTGGACTTGATGGCCTGACGCAGCTCGCGCTCCATGTTCTTGCGAACTTCGGTACGGAAGCCTTCGATACCGGTTTCCTTGATACCGAATTGCGCGAAGAACTCTTCGTTCAGCTCTGGCAGCTTAGGCTCGGAAACGCTGTTGACGGTCACGGTGAACTCAGCGGCTTTGCCGGCCAGGTCCAGGTTCTGGTAGTCAGCAGGGAAAGTCAGGTTCAGCACGCGCTCTTCGCCGGCTTTAGCGCCAACCAGGCCGTCTTCGAAACCAGGGATCATGCGGTTGGAACCCAGCACCAGCTGAGTACCCTTGGCGGAGCCGCCAGCGAATGCTTCGCCGTCAACCTTGCCCACGAAATCGATGTTCAGCTGGTCTTCGTTCTGGGCAGCGCGGTCGGCCACTTCGAAACGGGTGTTCTGCTTGCGCAGGATTTCCAGCATGTTGTCCAGGTCGGCATCAGCTACGTCAGCGCTCAGGCGCTCAACGGTGATACCGTCGAAACCGGCCACTTCAAACTCAGGGAACACTTCGAATACGGCAACGTATTCCAGGTCCTTGCCGGCTTCCAGGGACTTAGGCTCGATCGATGGCGAGCCAGCCGGGTTCAGCTTGTGCTCGACAACGGCTTCGTAGAAAGAAGCCTGGATCACGTCACCTACAGCTTCCTGACGCGCATCGGCACCAAAACGACGCTTGATTTCGCTCATTGGCACTTTGCCTGGACGGAAACCAGCGATCTTGGCCTTCTGGGCAGTCTGCTGCAGACGCTTGTTGACCGCAGTCTCGATACGCTCAGCCGGCACGGTGATGCTCAGGCGACGCTCGATAGCAGTAGTATTTTCAACAGAAACTTGCATGGATATTCCTCGTTGCACAGACGTTAGCCGGCCATTTCCGACCCCAATCAAGGGCATGCATTCTAGTGGGTCAAACTCAAGAAGTCACCCTACTGGAAATACGCCCGAAAACAGCCGGCAATTTATCGGTACGAAGGCACTGATGCCCCCCGCCCCGCTGACAAATACAGCCCATCACGCCAGGGCTCTGCGCCGCTCCTTCTATATATAGAGGAAGTCGTCATCCATCTCCCTGACGGCCCACCCCTCAGACGGGGCGGCAGGCAGTGCGGCATCATCGAGATACACAAATACGACGAAACGCCCTGCCCTTGCGACCCACTACCTGCAGCCGCGGAATATTCGAACCGCTGAAACCAAAAAAGGCGCCAGACTGTTAAATCTGGCGCCTTTCGAATATGGGGTGGACGAAGGGGATCGAACCCTCGACAACGGGAGTCACAATCCCGTGCTCTACCAACTGAGCTACGCCCACCATATTGCGTTAACAAAGAAACCAAACCACTTCTTTGTTGAGCCCTACCCTGCTTTTCAACGGGGCCAAGCTTTATTTGGTGCGGATGAAGAGACTCGAACTCTTACGCCTCGCGGCGCTGGAACCTAAATCCAGTGTGTCTACCAATTCCACCACATCCGCGCTTGAAGCTCTTAAAGCAAAGGCGCCAGATGATTAATCTGGCGCCCTTCTAAATATGGGGTGGACGAAGGGGATCGAACCCTCGACAACGGGAGTCACAATCCCGTGCTCTACCAACTGAGCTACGCCCACCATATAGCGCTACTTGTGCCAAAGCTGCCTAATGGCGCACCCGGCAGGACTCGAACCTGCGACCATCCGCTTAGAAGGCGGATGCTCTATCCAGCTGAGCTACGGGCGCCTTATTAATCTGTACTCTTGGAGGATTACAAACTAAGTGCTTCCAGCCTTGCAGAACAACTATTCTGCTCGACCTTCTTAACCAGTGCTAGGCTGTGCCCGACAAGTGCGACGAATAGTATAGAGGGCGTTGATACCCGTCAAATCTTTTTTGAAAAAAACTGATTTTATTTAAGGGGTTAGGGCAATTTGCAGACCAAGCGCCTTTGCCCTCACGTCATGGCGTGCGAGAATGCGCGCACTTTTCTTCCCCCTCTCGATGGTTAACCACGCGTAATGACTGCACAACTTATCGACGGCAAATCAATCGCCGCCAGCCTGCGCCAGCAGATCGCCAAACGCGTCACCGAGCGCAGCCAGCAAGGTCTGCGCACGCCCGGCCTCGCGGTGATCCTGGTCGGCAGCGATCCTGCCTCTCAGGTTTATGTCTCGCACAAGCGTAAAGACTGTGAAGAGGTCGGCTTTATTTCCAAGGCCTACGACCTGCCTTCCGAGACCACCCAGCAGGCACTGACCGACCTGATCGACACGCTCAACGACGACCCGGCCATCGACGGCGTCCTGCTTCAACTGCCACTGCCCGAGCATCTGGATGCCTCCAAGTTGCTCGAACGCATCCGCCCGGACAAAGACGTCGACGGTTTCCATCCTTATAACGTCGGCCGCCTCGCACAACGTATCCCGCTGCTGCGCCCCTGCACCCCCAAAGGCATCATGACCCTGCTGGAAAGCACCGGTGTCGACCTGTACGGCCTCGATGCCGTGGTCGTCGGCGCGTCCAACATCGTCGGCCGCCCAATGGCCATGGAACTGCTGCTGGCCGGTTGCACCGTGACCGTCACCCACCGTTTCACCAAGGACCTCGCCGGCCACGTCGGCCGGGCCGACCTGGTGGTGGTCGCCGCCGGTAAGCCGGGCCTGGTCAAGGGTGAGTGGATCAAGGAAGGCGCCATCGTGATCGACGTCGGCATCAACCGTCAGGAAGATGGCAAGCTGGTCGGTGATGTGGTCTACGAGACCGCCCTGCCCCGCGCCGGCTGGATCACTCCCGTGCCAGGCGGTGTCGGCCCGATGACTCGTGCCTGCTTGCTGGAAAATACGCTGTACGCAGCAGAAACCCTGCACGGCTGATAACCAGCCGTACTGAAAAAACCCCGCGTTATAGCGGGGTTTTTTATTTCCGCGGCTAAAACACTTTTTTCTTTGTTTTTAAGTACTTTCGTCCGGGTTTAGAAGAACATTCGACAGTTATTGATCCATACTCCTAAAATGTAACGGCATTTATCATAAAACCCGTTCTCGAACGGTATTTCCTTACTTTTTAGCGAGTTCACCCGCGTGAAAATTCGTCTCTCTATTGTCAGCCTATTTTTTGCATTTACAGGCACCTTCGCGCACGCAGCCGAAACCACCCAGGCCCCGCGTGATACTTCCAAACTGCAAATCGCCTCCGGCAGCGCCATGCTGGTCGACTTACAGACCAACAAAGTCATCTATTCCAGCAACCCCGACGTGGTGGTACCCATCGCCTCCGTGAGTAAATTGATGACCGGCCTGGTGGTGCTGGAAGCCAAGCAGAACATGGACGAATACATCGACATCAACATCAAGGACACGCCGGAAATGAAAGGCGTGTTCTCCCGTGTGAAAATCGGCAGCGAAATGCCGCGTAAAGAAATGCTGCTGATTGCCCTGATGTCCTCGGAAAACCGCGCAGCTGCCAGCCTGGCTCACCACTACCCGGGCGGCTACCCCGCGTTTATCGCGGCAATGAACGCCAAGGCCAAGGCGCTGGGCATGACCAGCACCCACTATGTGGAACCCACCGGCCTGTCGATTCACAACGTGTCCACCGCCCGTGACTTGAGCAAGCTGCTGGCCTATGCACGCAAGTTTCCAATGCTCAGCCAGCTCAGCACCACCAAAGAAAAGACCGTGTCGTTCCGCAAACCCAACTACACCTTGGGCTTCTCCAACACCGACCACCTGATCAACCGCGCCAACTGGGATATCAAGCTGACCAAGACTGGCTTTACCAACCAGGCCGGCCACTGCCTGGTGCTGGTGACGAGCATGGGCAACCGCCCGGTTTCATTGGTGATCCTGGACGCCTTCGGCAAATTCACCCACTTCGCAGATGCCGGTCGTATTCGCAACTGGGTCGAGACCGGCAAGAGCACGTCGGTGCCGGACGTCGCGTTGCGCTACAAGGCCGACAAAAACCTCAAGAACCGCCCGATTGCCGCAGAGGTGCGCCGCTAAGCCCCCCGGTAACCACAACCGAACTCTTGTAGTGAGCGGGCTCGCCCCGCGCTGGGTGGCGCAGCCGCCCCCAACAAGAACGCCGCGGTGTTTCAGGAATACCGAGGTGACCGGATTTGGGGCGGCTGCGCCGCCCAGCGCGGGGCAAGCCCGATCACTACAATCGCGCCTTGGGCGCGGTTTTATTTGCGCTCCGCCAGCACCTTGAGCGCCTGCGCCGCCGCCCTCTCCTGCCCAGCCTGCGCCGTGGCGTTGGCCGCATCGCGCCAGCGCTGTGCGTCCACATTGGCGGGCAACTGGCTCGGACGCTGGGTCAGGATGGCCCAGTGGCCGGCGCTCTTCCACGCTGACTCAAAGTCGCTGAAGCTCATCGACAGCCGTCGTTCCATGCCCGAGCGCAGCAACACCGTGCTCTTTTGCTGATTGAACCCCACCACCACGACATAGCGGGTGCCCGACCAGAAACTCGGGTTGAGCCGCGCCATCACCGGGTAACCCGCGGCGACCTGCGCCAGCACCGCCGTCAGTTGGCTGTCCAGCGGATACACCATCAGCCCGTATTCGCGAGCCAGCACCTGCATGTTGCGCTCAAGGTCTGCCTCCGCGCCGGGTAGATGCAGTGGCTTATCCAGCAAGCCAGGTGTCATGACAATGCCTTGTTGCGACAGCATGCTGGCCAAAGCACTGGGGCCACTCAGGTAGGCCTCGCTGCGAAAGGTCGGCACACCATTGAGTTCGACGCGCTCCGGCAGGCCCGGCAGTTTCGACGGCTGCCCGGAACACGCCGCAAGCCCCAAGGTACATGCCAGCAACAGGGTGGTTTTAACGTTCGACCGTAACCGCAATTTTTTACTCTCTTGATCAACTGCCGGTGAGGCTCCAGATCATAGGGTGCTCTGCCACGTCGGTATAGCCTTGAGTCTCAGTAAAACGCCGGGGATAGAGCAAACAAGTTGGACAGACTCGACCATTGGTCAATAGCAGGCAACCGCCCGGTAGCTAGACTGTCCATAAAGAAGTGTGTGTGTGCCCCAAGGGGCGAAAGGAGGCCAGAATGAGCCTTGCAACAACGATTTTCCTGTTGATCTGCGGTTGGCTGGCTGTCGCCAGTGCCATGTTGTGGGGCGTGATGCGCGTAACCCGTCGCCATCATCACCCCCACGTCAAACCCGCCAAGCCACCAGAGGCGTCGGCGGCACGTCACGCTTAGCCTGGCATGCAATTGAAGTCCTGGGTCGCGGCAACTTCCTTGCCGTGACGATCCTTGAGCACGGCGCGCACGGTAGTGCCGAGGCTCGACTCCACCAGGGTGTAATGCTCACCCGCCTTGAAGTGCTTGTACTCGACCCGCCCCTGGCAGTCCTGCTGATTGTCGTCGCCTGGCTCTTCTTCAAACAGGGTCACATCCAGGCGATGGTCGCCTGGCGGTACTTCAAAAAAACGCCCGTCATCCACGCGCTTGCCGTCGACGCGTTCGGCCATCAGGTCATTCGGGGCTTCTTCTTTCAAACCAATCCACGCCTCGCTTGGGTCCGCCTTGGGGATCGGGCCGGCACACGCCGACAACAGCAGCACAGCACCGAGGGCAGGAATCAAAAGCACAGGTTTAAGTGACATGGCAGGGCTCCATAGGACATGAGTAAAAAGACGCAGCGAAAAGTGTCGCGTCCGATGGATGACAAGCTTGGGGAGCAGCCCTTTGTAGAACAAATGAATACACATGAAAGGTTCTTAAGCGCTTAACTAAATGTTCCTTCATTTGGCTGAAAGGTGCGTGTTAGGTGGGTCGGGCAAGACTGCCGGGGTTTGCAATCCTGCTCCCTCGGAGGTTCACGCATGCTCGGGCTGGTAAAGACCGCACTGCAAAAGCCGTATACGTTTATCGTGTTGGCCATATTCATTTGCATCATCGGGCCGATGGCGGCCCTGCGAACCCCTACGGATGTGTTTCCCGATATCGGCATCCCCGTAGTCGCCGTGGTCTGGCAGTACAACGGCCTGTCACCGGACGCCATGGCCGGCCGGGTGATCTACACCTACGAACGCTCCCTGAGCACCACCGTCAACGACATCGAACATATCGAATCGCAATCGCTGCCCGGCATGGGCATCGTGAAAATCTTCTTCCAGCCCGGCGTGGATATCCGTACCGCCAACGCCCAGGTGACCGCTGTTTCACAAACCGTGCTCAAGCAGATGCCGCCCGGCATCACGCCGCCACTGATCCTCAACTACAGCGCCTCCACGGTACCGATCCTGCAAATGGCGTTCTCCAGCCCCAGCCTCTCGGAAGCCAAGATCCGCGACCTGGTGCAGAACAACATTCGCCTGCCTTTAAGTGCCCTGCCCGGCCTGGCCATGCCTACGCCCATGGGCGGCAAGCAGCGGCAAATCACCCTCGACCTCGACCCCCAGGCACTCGCCGCCAAAGGCCTGTCGGCGCAGGACGTGGGCAATGCCCTGGCGCTGCAAAACCAGATCATCCCGGTGGGCACCGCCAAGCTCGGCCCCAACGAATACACGATCCTGCTCAACAACAGCCCCAAGGCCATCGATGAGCTTAACGACCTGCCGATCAAGACCGTCGACGGCGCGCTGATCACCATCGGCCAAGTCGCCCACGTGCGTGACGGCTCGCCACCGCAGACCAATATCGTGCGGGTCGACGGCCACCGCGCCGTACTGATGCCGGCGCTGAAAAACGGCAGCATTTCCACCCTGTCGATCATCGACGGTATTCGCCAGATGCTGCCGCGCATCAACGAAACCCTGCCACCTTCGCTGAAGACCTCGCTGCTCGGTGACGCCTCGGTGTTCGTCAAGCAATCGGTCGGTAGCGTAGCCCAGGAAGGCATCATCGCCGCGCTGCTGACCAGTGCAATGATACTGCTGTTCCTCGGCAGTTGGCGCTCCACCCTGATCATTGCCGCCTCGATCCCCCTGGCGGTGCTGTCAGCCATCGCGCTGCTGGCTGTCAGCGGGCAAACCCTCAACGTGATGACCCTCGGCGGGTTGGCGTTGGCGGTCGGGATCCTGGTGGACGACGCCACGGTGACCATCGAGAACATCAACTGGCACCTGGAACAAGGCAAGGCGGTGAAAACCGCGATCCTCGACGGCGCCGCGCAGATCGTCGGCCCCGCATTCGTCTCGCTGCTGTGTATCTGCATCGTGTTCGTGCCGATGTTCCTGCTGAACGGGATTGCCGGCTACCTGTTCCGGCCGATGGCCCTGGCGGTGATCTTTGCCATGGCCAGCTCGTTCATCCTCTCGCGCACACTGGTGCCGACCCTGGCAATGTTCCTGCTCAAGCCACATACGCCGGAGCAAGGCGCAGGGCATCACCCCGAAGATGAGTTCATCAACCACCATGAGGGCGAGCAGCACCAGAAACCGCGCAATCGCCTGCTGCAATCGGTGCTGAATTTTCAGCAAGGCTTCGAGCGTCACTTCTCGAACATCCGCGACACCTACCACGGCCTGCTGACCTTGGCGCTGGGCAACCGCAAACGCTTTATCGCAGGTTTCCTGGTGTGCGTGCTCGCCTCGTTCCTGCTGCTGCCGAGCCTGGGCCAGGATTTCTTTCCGGCCACCGACGCCGGCGCCCTGGCCCTGCACGTACGCTTGCCGCTGGGCACGCGTATCGAAGAAAGCGCGGCGGCGTTCGACCGCATTGAAGCGCGGATTCGCGAAGTGATCCCGGCGCAAGAACTGGACACCATCGTCGACAACATCGGCATTCCGCTGAGCGGCATCGACATGGCCTACAGCAGCAGCGGCACCATCGGTCCGCAGGATGGCGACATCCAGGTCAGCCTGAAAAAGGACCATGCGCCCACCGCCGACTACGTGAAAAAACTGCGTGAAGCCTTGCCGCAGAGTTTCCCCGGCAGCCACTTCGCGTTCCTGCCGGCCGACATCAGCAGCCAGATCCTCAACTTCGGCGCTCCTGCACCACTGGATGTGAAAATCTCCGGGCGCAGCGATGCAGAAAACCGCGCCTACGCCGTGGAACTGGAACGTCGCCTGTCGCACATCCCAGGCATCGCCGACTTGCGTATCCAGCAGTCCACCGGCTACCCGTCGCTGCAAGTCAACGTCGACCGCCTGCGTGCCAATGGCCTGGGGATTACCGAGAAGGACGTGACCAACAGCATGGTCGCCTCCCTCGCGGGCAGCTCGCAAACCGCGCCGACCTTCTGGCTGAACCCGGCGAATGGCGTGTCGTACTCCATCGTCGCTGCAACGCCGCAATACCGCCTGGACAGCTTGCCGTCACTCGAAGCCCTGCCGGTCACAGGGGCTGATGGGCAGTCGCAAATCCTCGGCGGCGTGGCAACCATCTCCCGCGTGCAAAGCCCGGCGGTGGTGACTCACTACAATATCCAACCGACCCTGGACCTGTACGCCAACGTGCAAGGCCGTGACCTGGGGGGCGTGGCCCGTGACGTGCAAAAAGTGCTCGACGACACCGCCTCCATGCGCCCCAAAGGCGCGGTGATCAGCCTGCATGGGCAAATCGACGCGTTGCACGAAGCCTTCAGCGGTTTGAGCTTCGGCCTGCTCGGTGCGGTCGTGCTGATCTACCTGCTGATCGTGGTCAACTTCCAGTCGTGGGTCGACCCGTTCGTGATCATCACCGCCCTGCCGGCTGCCTTGGCGGGCATCGTGTGGATGCTGTTCCTCAGCGGCACCTCGCTGTCGGTGCCGGCGCTCACCGGCGCCATCCTGTGCATGGGCGTGGCCACCGCCAACTCGATCCTGGTGGTGAGCTTCTGCCGCGAACGCCTGGCCGAACATGGCGATGCGCTAAAGGCAGCGCTGGAAGCCGGCTACACACGCTTTCGCCCGGTGTGCATGACCGCCCTGGCGATGATCATCGGCATGTTGCCGCTGGCCCTTTCCGAAGAGCAGAACGCGCCTCTGGGCCGGGCGGTGATCGGCGGCTTGATCCTCGCCACCACTGCCACTTTGTTGTTTGTTCCCGTGGTCTTCAGCCTGGTCCACGGTCGTCACTCTACTCGCGCTGTTGCTGGAGAAACTTCACATGTCGTCTGATCACAAACCCTCGCGCAAGCGCTTGATGCTCATGGGTGTCGGCGGCCTGACTGTGGCCGCCCTGTTGGTCGCCAACGGCCTGCACGCCCGCACACTGCACGAGCAATCGGTTACCGCCTGGACGGAAACCGCCGCCATCCCACAAGTGATGGTGTTCCAACCCCAACAGAACGCCGCCGGCGATACCCTGCGTTTGCCCGCACACCTGGAAGCCTGGAGCAAGGCACCGATCCACGCCCGGGTGAGTGGCTACTTGAAGGACTGGAAAGTCGACATCGGCAGCCCGGTGAAAGCCGGCCAGGTGCTCGCCGAAATCGACAGCCCGGACCTTGATCAGCAGGTGGCACAAGCCCACGCCCGGCTGATTCAGCAACAGGCTGATGCACGCCTGGCGCAAACCACCGCCACACGCTGGCAAAACCTGCTGGCCAGCCACTCGGTGTCGCGTCAGGAGGCCGATGAAAAAACCTCCAATGCCGCCGCCGCCAAGGCCAACGCCGAAGCCGCCGCTGCCGATTACGCACGCCTGTCGGCGCTGGAGAGCTACAAGACCCTGCGCGCGCCCTTCAACGGCACCATCACCGCACGCAACACCGATATCGGCCAGTTGATCAAGGCCGATACCGACAGCGACCCGGAACTGTTCGATATCGCCGACACGCATCAGTTGCGCCTCTACGTGCCGGTGCCACAGAACTATGCGGCGGTGATCCGCCCGGGCCTTGAAGCCGAGCTGACGGTGCCCGAGCATCCCGGCGAATACTTCAAGGCGCGCCTGATCGGCGACTCCACCGCCATCGATCGCCGCTCCGGCACCCTGCTCGCCCAGTTCGTCGCCGATAACCCCAAGGGCGAGTTGCTGCCGGGTGACTATGCCGAAGCCACCCTGCCGATTCCGGCAGACACCCACGGCGTCAGCATTCCGGCCAGCGCGTTGATCTTTCGCGCCCAGGGCACCCAAGTCGCGGTGCTGGATGCGCAGAACCACGTGCACCTGCGGGACATCCACATCGGCCTCGACCTCGGCGAGCGCCTGGTCGTCGACCAAGGTTTGAAACCCGCCGACCGCGTGGTCGACAACCCACCCGACGCCCTGCGCGAAGGTGACCCGGTACAACTGGCCGATGCCTCCGGAGGTGCGCATGCGCCCAAGGCTTAAACCCCTCGCCGCATTGATGCTGCTGATGCTGCAAGGCTGCTCGATGGCCCCCGCCTACCAGGTGCCGGCGGTGGACCTGCCGGCCGGCTACCGTGAACAGACCAGCGACGGTCCGTGGCACAGCGCGCAACCGTCCGATCACCTGGCTCCCCAATGGTGGACGCTCTACCACGACTCGCGCCTCAATGACCTGCAACAACAACTGCTCAAGGCCAACCCGGACCTGGCTGCGGCGCTGGCACACTTCGATGCGTCGCAGGCCTACGCCAGCCAACTGCACGCGGGACTGTTCCCGCAGATCACCGCCAGCGCGCAAACCTTGCGTCAGCGCCAGTCGGATTCACGGCCACTGCGCGGCGCCACGCAGCCGTCGGTGTACAACAGCAATAGCGCCGGGTTTGCCCTGAGCTACGACCTGGACCTATGGGGCAAGATCCGTAATCAGGTCGCCGCCGGGGATGCCCAGGCGCAGGCGTCCGGGGACGACCTGGCGGTGGCACGCCTGAGCCTGCAACACCAGTTGGCGACCCTGTATGTGCAACTCAATGGGCTGGATGCGCAAGCGCGGATCCTCAACCGCTCGCTGGATGATTTCACCCAGGCATTGCAACTGACCCGTAGCCGCTATGAAGGTCAGATTGCTTCTGAGCTGGACCTGACCCGCGCCCAAAACCAACTGGCCGAAGCCAAGGCACAATGGGATGAAGTGCGTGGACAACGCAACCTGACCGAACATGCCATCGGCGAATTGGTCGGCGTAGCGGCCAGCGACTTCACCTTGCCGGCAAGTCAGCAACTGATCGCCTTGCCAGGAATGCCTTCACAACTGCCCAGCCAGCTGCTGCAACGTCGCCCCGACATCGCGGCGGCGGAACGCCGAGTGTTTGCCGCCAATGCCAATATTGGCGTGGCCAAGGCGGCCTGGTATCCGGATTTCAGCCTGACCGGCTTGATTGGCGGGCAGACCCAAGGCGTCGGCAACCTGCTGTCGGCCGGCAACCGTTACTGGGCGCTGGGGCCGTTGGTAAACCTGCCGATCTTTGATGGCGGCCGCTTGAGCGCCAATGAGCGCCAGGCCAAAGCCGAGTTTGAAGAAGCCTCTGCGCAATACCGCAGCCAGGTGTTGAAGGCCGTGCGGGAGGTGGAAGATAACCTGGCGCAGCTAAGGGATTTGCAACAGGAGGCACAGGATGAACAGGCGGCGGCGGATGCGGCGCAACATACGCAAACCCTGGCAATGAACAGCTACCAGGCCGGGGCCGTGAGTTATCTGGATGTGGTGACCGCACAAACCGCCGCACTGCAGGCGCAGAGAACCTTGCAGGCGGTGCAGACACGGCAGTTACAGGCGAGCGTGGGATTGGTCACGGCGTTGGGGGGTGGATGGCAACCTGATGCATGAGCTGACGACCGCTATCGGGAGCAAGCCCCCTCCCACACTGGTCCTACGACCAGACACATTATGTATGCACGCCGCAGAGCCAATGTGGGAGGGGGCTTGCTCCCGATAGCGTCCGCCTGGACACATCCTGCCAAACCCCTGCCCATCAGCCTCTCACTCTCCAATCTAGCCTCTCTAAACCCATCTAGAGAGGCCCAGGGAATGGCAGATCTACCCGCTTCACACCGCCTGCGTATCGGTCGTTTCAGCGAACCGAACCGCATCTATCTCATCACCACCAACACCCACGAACGCTTACCCCTATTCAGCGACTTCCACCTCGGCCGCCTGGTGGTCTGGCAATTTCGGCTGGCCCAATACAAAGGGCTGGCGAACTCCATGGCCTGGGTCGTCATGCCGGACCATTTCCATTGGTTGCTCGAGCTGAAAAAAGGCTCGCTGGCGGATCTGATGTGCCAGGTGAAATCCAGAAGTACGCGAACCGTCAACGGTGCGAGTGGGCGCAAGGGACGACTGTGGCAGGAAAGCTTCCATGACCGTGCGCTGCGCAAGGAGGACGACTTGGTAAAAATGGCCAGATACGTGGTGGCCAACCCGCTGCGAGCGGGGTTGGTGAAACGCATAGGTGACTATCCGCTATGGGACGCAATCTGGATATAGCGCCAAACACGGCTCAATGTGAGTCCAATGTGGAAAGGGGCTTGCTCCCGATGGACTGCGTAGCAGGCCCATTTTTGAGGCCGCTGCGCGGCCTATCGGGAGCAAGCCCCTCCCACAGGTTATCCATCGTCCGCTCTGTCGCTTATTAACTGACTGGCATTAGGGCTCACCCCCCGCCCACATTCCTCAGCTGCTTT
Source organism: Pseudomonas sp. ICBG1301 (assembly GCF_016918385.1). Lineage (NCBI taxonomy): Bacteria > Pseudomonadati > Pseudomonadota > Gammaproteobacteria > Pseudomonadales > Pseudomonadaceae > Pseudomonas > Pseudomonas sp. ICBG1301. Next base: position 794,287 of record NZ_JAEKGB010000001.1, on the reverse strand, counting down.
CAGGCAGCGAGTTTGCCGCTGGCGATGGCGGCTGAAGCAGCAACCATTGCGCGCAACAAGACTGCACAGCCTGCCGCCAGATCATCCGGGGCGGCGTTTTCGATTTCGTTGTGGCTGATGCCGCCTTCACACGGCACGAAGATCATCCCTGCCGGGCCGAGTTCAGCGACGAAAATCGCGTCGTGCCCTGCCCCGCTGACGATGTCCATGTTCGACAGGCCCAGGCCATTGGCCGCGTCGCGCACAGCTTTGACGCAGCCCTGGTCGAAATACAGCGGGGGGAAATCCGCCGTAGGCTCTATCTCGAAGCTCAGGCCATGCTTGGCACAGGTCTCATCGATGACCTTGCGCACTTGGGCGATCATCGAATCCAGTCGCGCCGGCTCCAGATGGCGGAAGTCCAGGGTCATGCGTACTTCACCCGGAATGACGTTGCGCGAGCCAGGATAGGCTTGCAGGCAACCCACGGTTCCACACGCATGGGGCTGGTGCCCCAACGCCGCTGCATTCACCGCCGTCACTACCGCTGCCGCGCCGACCAAAGCATCCTTGCGCAGGTGCATCGGCGTCGGTCCCGCATGGGCTTCAACGCCGCGCAGTTTCAGGTCGAACCACTTCTGCCCCAATGCCCCGAGCACCACACCGATGGTTTTTTTCTCGTCCTCGAGAATCGGCCCTTGCTCGATATGCGCCTCGAAATACGCGCCGACTTTGTGCCCGCTGACCGGACGCGTCCCCGCGTAGCCGATCGCATTCAACGCATCGCCCACGCTGACCCCCTCCGCATCGACCCTGGCCAGGGTATCGGCCAAGGTGAATTTCTCGGCGAACACCCCGGACCCCATCATGCACGGTGGAAAACGCGAGCCTTCTTCGTTGGTCCACACCACCACTTCCAACGGGGCCTCGGTTTCCAGCTTCAGGTCATTGAGCGTGCGCAGCACTTCCACGCCCGCCAGCACGCCAAAGCACCCGTCAAACTTGCCCCCGGTGGGCTGGGTGTCGATATGGCTGCCGGTCATGACCGGTGGCAGGTTGGGATTGCGCCCGGGGCGGCGCGCGAAGATATTGCCGATGCCGTCGATGGTGACCGTGCAACCCGCCTCCTCGCACCACTGCACGAACAGATCGCGGGCCTTGCGATCGAGGTCGGTCAGGGCCAGGCGGCATACGCCGCCCTTGGGCGTGGCGCCGAGCCTGGCCAGGTCCATCAGGGACTGCCACAAACGGTCGCGGTTGATGTGCTGATGGGTGGATTGCAGAACGTCCGTCACAGCGTTCATAGGGGATCTCCTCAGGCTACATTTCTTATGGGTTGACCCGATTCCAGTCATGGAATGAGGCCAAAAATGTGGGAGCGGGCTTGCCCCCACATTTGAATTGCATTTCAACCTCTCACAACGAGGATTTGGCCGTGACCGGGCTGATGCCGCGCTTGGCATTCAGGCCGTAATACAACACACCGCCCAGTGCCGAACCGGTAAACCAGCCGTAGCTGTAGAACCAACTGAACGCGTCGCTGCCCAGCGACAGCAAGGTCAGCACCACCGGCACGCCGAAGGCGATAAAGCCACTCCAGTTCCACGCGGGGTAAATGTCGTCGCGGTACAGGCCGGCAAGGTCCAATTGCTGTTTGCGGGTGATGAAGTAGTCCACCACCATGATCCCGGCGATAGGCCCCAGCAGACTTGAATAGCCGAGCAACCAGTTGGAATAGACCGTCTCCAGGCTCACATCGGAAACAATCAGCCCGAGCTTTTTCAGCAACTCGTGGCCCATCAATGCCAGCCCCACCAAGCCAGTCAGGATCACGGCGGTGGTGCGGTTGATCAGCTTGGGCGCAATGTTCTGAAAGTCGTTGGTGGGCGAGACGATGTTCGCCGCCGTGTTGGTGGACAACGTCGCGATAATGATCAACGCCATGGCGATCGCCACCCACACCGGGCTCTGGATATGCCCGATCAGGCTCACCGGGTCGGACACGCTGACACCCACCAGCTTGACCGACGCGGCCGTCATGATCACGCCGAGGGCGGCGAACAGGAACATGGTCAGCGGCAGGCCGAAAATCTGCCCCAGGATCTGGTCCTTCTGGCTCCTGGCGTAGCGGCTGAAGTCGGGAATATTCAGCGACAACGTGGCCCAGAAACCCACCATCGCAGTGAGCCCGGCCATGAAGTAACCGGTGAGGCTCGCGCCTTCAGGGCGCTTGGGTGGGATGGCCATGAGCTCGCTGAGCGACACATTCGGCATCGCCCACACCAGCAGACCGATCCCCACCGCCACCAGCAACGGTGCCGATAGGGTTTCCAGGCGCTTGATCGACTCGGCGCCACGCAATACCACCCACAGGTTCAGGGTCCAGAAGATCATGAAGCCGATTACTTCGCCAGTGCCGCCCAGGGACTTCCAGCCCTCGAAAATCGAGCCCAGGAACAGGTGGATCGCCAGCCCGCCAAACATCGTCTGGATCCCGAACCAACCGCACGCCACCAGCGCCCGGATCAGGCACGGCACATTGGAGCCGAGAATGCCGAAGGACGAACGCAACAACACCGGAAAGGGAATGCCGTACTTCGTGCCGGGAAATGCGTTAAGGGTCAGCGGGATCAGCACCACGATATTGGCCAGCAAGATCGCCATCAGCGCCTCGCCCACCGTCAGCCCGAAGTAGGCCGTCAGTACCCCGCCCAGGGTGTAGGTCGGCACGCAGATCGACATGCCGACCCACAGCGCGGTGATGTGCCATTTGTTCCAGGTGCGTTCATGCACCTTGGTCGGTGCCATGTCGTGGTTATAGCGAGGGCTGTCGAGGACGTCGGGGCCGGCGTCGAGTTCGTACAGGCCGTTGCGTTCAATGACTTGCGATCTGTTCTGTTGCATGGCCGCTCCACGGTTTTTTCGAATTATTGTTGCTCACCCAGGGTTTGAACCTGGGTGGCCGGAGTACCGCGTTAACAACATGACATCACGGGTCCGGCCAGCCGCCATTGCACTCAATAACCGTGCCGACCGCCCACCTCGAACCCACACCGCTTATATAACGTACTGATGTTTATCAACTTTCCGATTGAGCCTCAGGCACTCGCCGCGCTACTCAGGCTAAATAACGTGGAAGTTGCCAGAACCGTCAGGACTCAATCTGGTGCAACACAATTATTTTTATTTATCGGCCCCGTCAAGAGGCATCTCTCAAGCGTCTGATTTGCAATAAGAAATGTTGCTCAATTTAAGAACCTGTCAAGTGCGTCAAAATGGTGAGACATCGCTACATTTTGGTGATTTTTATTTTTTATTCTTATAAATCAATATATTAAAGACGATATAAGCTTATAAAAAATCTTCTTGCCCAATCGAAAATCTCGGGCTAGTTTCTATTCCTGTCACCGATGACAAGAATTAACCGAGCATCGGAAAGCAGCATTACAACACTTAGAACTGGCACAAGCCGGTCAAGCCTGTGAGGAACTCGACATGTCGCTGTTGATCCGTGGCGCCACCGTTATTACCCATGATGAAAGTTACCGCGCCGATGTTTTATGCGCAGACGGTCTAATCCGGGCCATAGGGACTCAGCTGGATATTCCCGCCGGCACTGAAATACTCGACGGCAGCGGCCAATACTTGATGCCTGGCGGCATCGACCCTCATACCCATATGCAACTGCCCTTCATGGGCACCGTGGCCAGCGAAGATTTTTTCACTGGCACGGCGGCGGGCCTGGCGGGAGGCACCACCTCGATCATTGACTTTGTGATTCCCAACCCCCAGCAGTCATTGCTTGAAGCCTTTCACCAGTGGCGCGGCTGGGCACAGAAGTCCGCGGCCGACTACGGTTTTCACGTGGCGATCACCTGGTGGAGCGAGCAGGTGCGCGAGGAAATGGCCGAACTGGTCAGCCATCACGGCATCAACAGCTTCAAGCACTTCATGGCCTACAAGAACGCGATCATGGCGGCCGATGACACGCTGGTCGCCAGCTTCGAACGCTGCCTGGAACTGGGCGCGGTGCCCACTGTGCATGCGGAAAACGGCGAGCTGGTGTATCACCTGCAACGCAAGCTGATGGCCCAGGGCATCACCGGGCCGGAAGCACACCCGCTGTCGCGGCCGTCCCAGGTGGAGGGTGAAGCGGCCAGCCGCGCAATCCGTATCGCCGAGACCCTGGGCACGCCGTTGTACCTGGTGCACGTATCGACCCAGGAAGCCCTCGACGAAATCACCTACGCCCGTGGCAAGGGCCAGCCGGTGTATGGCGAGGTCCTCGCCGGCCACCTGCTGCTGGACGACAGCGTCTACCAGCACCCCGACTGGCAAACCGCCGCCGGCTACGTGATGAGCCCGCCGTTCCGCCCACGCGGGCATCAGGAGGCGCTGTGGCACGGGCTGCAATCGGGCAACCTGCACACCACCGCTACCGACCATTGCTGCTTCTGCGCCGAACAAAAAGCCGCCGGCCGTGACGACTTCAGCAAGATCCCCAACGGCACCGCCGGTATCGAAGACCGCATGGCACTGCTGTGGGATGAGGGCGTCAACAGCGGGCGCCTGTCGATGCAGGATTTCGTCGCGCTGACCTCCACCAACACCGCGAAGATCTTCAACCTCTACCCGCGCAAGGGCGCGATTCGGGTGGGTGCGGATGCCGACCTGGTGCTGTGGGACCCGCAAGGCACGCGGACCATTTCCGCCAAGACCCACCACCAGAATGTCGACTTCAACATCTTCGAAGGCAAGACCGTACGCGGTGTGCCGAGCCACACCATCAGCCAGGGCAAGCTGGTCTGGGCCGATGGCGACCTGCGCGCCGAACGCGGCGCCGGGCGGTATGTGGAGCGGCCGGCGTATCCGCCGGTGTTCGAGCAATTGAGCAAACGGGCTGAGCATTCCAGGCCGGTGGCCGTGAACCGCTGACAGCGCATTCGCGAGCAAGCCCGCTTCCACGGTCGACTGTGGGAGGGGGCTTGCTCCCGATGAGGCCAGTACAGGCAACAACAATGCCCGCCAGAGGCAACCCACAAAACCGTGAGGCCAACCCCGTGATCCAGACCCTGACCCACCTCCCCCACCCCCAAGAAGACGGCGCAACGCTGGCCAGCCATTTCAGCGACCTGGCGCCGCCCCTCAATCGCCGACAAGCCCAGCTGGAAGCCTCGCGTTGCCTGTATTGCTACGACGCGCCGTGCGTGAATGCGTGCCCCAGCGAGATCGATATCCCCTCGTTCATCCGCAATATCCACACCGATAACGTGCAGGGTGCGGCGCAGAAAATCCTCTCGGCCAACATCCTCGGCGGCAGTTGCGCCCGGGTGTGCCCCACCGAGATCCTGTGCCAGCAAGCCTGCGTGCGTAACCACGCCGAGGAATGCGCCCCGGTGCTGATCGGCCTGTTGCAACGCTACGCGATCGACAATGCGCACTTCAGCGAACACCCGTTCCAGCGCGCCGCGCCCACCGGCAAACGCATCGCGGTGGTCGGCGCCGGGCCTGCGGGGCTGGCCTGCGCCCATCGCGCCGCCTTGCACGGGCATGACGTGGTGATTTTCGAGGCGCGGGAAAAAGCCGGCGGGCTGAATGAATACGGCATCGCCAAATACAAGTTGGTGGATGACTTTGCGCAAAAGGAGTTGGATTTCCTGCTGCAGGTCGGCGGTATCGAGATTCGCCACGGCCAGCGCCTGGGGGATAACCTGACCTTGAGCGAGCTGCACCAGCAATTTGACGCGGTGTTCCTCGGCCTCGGCCTGGCCGCCAGCAAACAACTCGGTCTGCCCCACGAAGAGGCTCCCGGCCTGCTGGCCGCTACCGACTACATCCGCGAACTGCGCCAGGCCGAGGACCTCACCCAACTGCCCCTGGCCGATCGCTGCATCGTGCTCGGCGCCGGCAACACCGCCATCGACATGGCCGTGCAAATGGCCCGCCTGGGTGCCCGCGATGTGAACCTGGTGTACCGCCGTGGCCTGGCGGACATGGGCGCAACCCAGCATGAGCAGGACATTGCCAAGGCCAATCAGGTGCGCCTGCTGACCTGGGCCCAGCCCGAAGCCGTGCTGCTGGATGATCAAGGTCGTGTGCGCGGCATGCGCTTCCTGCGCACGCACATGGAAAACGGGCGTCTGCACGCGATCGGCGAAACCTTCGAATTGGCCGCCGACGCCATCTTCAAGGCCATCGGCCAGGGCTTCGACAACGCCGCCCTGCACGACCCGCTGGCCCAGCAACTGCACCGCGTCGGCGAGCGGATCTTCGTCGACGAGCAGTTGCGCACCAGTATTCCAGGCGTCTATGCCGGCGGCGATTGCGTCAGCCTCGGCCAGGACCTCACCGTGCAGGCGGTGCAACACGGCAAGCTGGCCGCCGAGGCCATGCACGCCCAACTCATGCTGAACGTGGAGGCTGCGTAATGGCCGATCTTTCGATTGTGTTCGCCGGTATCAAGGCTCCCAACCCCTTCTGGCTGGCCTCCGCACCGCCCACCGACAAAGCCTACAACGTGGTCCGCGCCTTCGAGGCCGGCTGGGGTGGCGTGGTGTGGAAAACCCTGGGGGAAGACCCGGCGGCGGTCAATGTGTCGTCACGCTACTCGGCCCACTACGGCGCCAATCGTGAAGTGCTGGGCATCAACAATATCGAGCTGATCACCGACCGCTCCCTGGAGATCAACCTGCGGGAAATCACCCAGGTCAAAAAGGACTGGCCGGACCGTGCGCTGATCGTGTCGCTGATGGTGCCCTGCGTCGAACAGTCGTGGAAAAACATCCTGCCCTTGGTGGAGGCCACCGGCTGCGACGGTATCGAGCTGAATTTCGGCTGCCCCCACGGCATGCCCGAACGCGGCATGGGCGCGGCGGTAGGCCAGGTGCCGGAGTATGTCGAGCAAGTCACGCGCTGGTGCAAGACGTACTGCTCGCTGCCGGTGATCGTCAAGCTCACGCCGAATATCACCGACATTCGTGTGGCGGCGCGGGCGGCCTATCGCGGCGGCGCGGACGCGGTCTCGCTGATCAACACCATCAACTCCATCACCAGTGTGGACCTGGAACGCATGGTCGCCCTGCCGGTGGTCGGCACCCAGAGCACCCACGGCGGGTATTGCGGTTCGGCGGTCAAGCCGATTGCCTTGAACATGGTCGCGGAAATCGCCCGTGACCCGCAGACCCAGGGCCTGCCGATCTGCGGCATTGGTGGCATCGGCAACTGGCGCGATGCCGCCGAATTCGTCGCGCTGGGGTGCGGCACGGTGCAGGTGTGCACGGCGGCGATGTTGCATGGGTTTCGGATTGTGGACGAGATGAAGGATGGGCTGTCGCGTTGGATGGACAGCCAGGGCTACACCAGCCTGCAGGATTTTTCCGGGCGGGCGGTGGGCAATACCACGGATTGGAAGTACCTGGACATCAATTACCAGGTCATCGCCAAGATCGATCAGGCGGCGTGTATCGGCTGCGGGCGTTGTCACATAGCCTGTGAAGACACCTCGCACCAGGCGATCGCGAGTGTGAAACTGGCGGATGGCACGCATCAATACAGCGTGATCGATGATGAGTGCGTGGGCTGCAACCTGTGCCAGATCACCTGCCCGGTGGCGGATTGTATCGAGATGGTGCCGATGGAGACGGGCAAGCCGTTTTTGAATTGGACGCAGGATCCGCGCAACCCTTATCGGGAGGCGGTGTAGGGTTTCAGGCCGCTATCGGGAACAAGCCCCCTCCCACAGTTGATTGCATACCTCCAGGTAAATGCGGTCAACTGTGGGAGGGGGCTTGCTCCCGATGAGGCCACCACTCACAACACAAACCTCAAGGTTCCAAGCCGATCCCCCGCAAAATCACACTGGTCACCGTCTGAATGGCCTTCTCGAACTGCATGTCCGACAACGGCTGGTGATCATTCAGAATCGTCACCTGATGATCAAAGTCCGCATAGTGCTGGGTCGATGCCCAGATCATATACAGCAGGCTCGACGGCTCCACCGGCAGGATGCGTTTGTCTTCCACCCACTGGCGAATTTTCGCTTCCTTCATCTTGGCCCAGTCGTACAGGCTTTCATCCAGCGCCTGGCCCAGGGTCGGCGCGCCGTGGATGATTTCGTTGGCCCAGACTTTCGACCCATAGGGCCGCGTGCGCGAGCGCTGCATCTTGGCGCGGATGTAGCTGCTCAACACCACACGCGGATCGTCGAAGGTTTCGAAGCTCAGGGCGTCCTGTTTCCACACGTCCAGCAGGTCGAACAGCACCGCGCTGTACAGTTCGCACTTGGTGGTGAAGTAGTAATGCAGGTTGGAGCGCGGCAATTGCACTTCTTCGGCGATGTCGGCCATGGCGGTGCTGCCATAACCTTTCACCGCGAAGACTTTTTCCGCCGCCAATAGGATTTTTTCGACGTTGACTCGACGAATTCCGATCTTGTGATTGCCCATAAGGGCTCCCTGACAACAACATGGCCTCAAGACTACCATCGGCTCCAGGGCGCGGCGACACACCACAATGAAACTTCTGACGCGAACCTTTCCCCTGGAAAACGGATTGGTTAGCATCGCTCTCCCGATCAAGGACCCAGATCATGACTATCCGACCTCGTGTCGCCACTGACGACCCCGTGCTCGGCGCACTGTGGGAACGCTCGGTACGCGCCACCCATGACTTCCTGCCAGAGGACGACATCCAACGTCTGCTGCCCCTGGTGCGCGACACCTATTTGCCCATGCCCGCCCTGGATGTGTGGGTGTATGAAGACCCGCAGGGTATCGCCGGTTTCATCGGCACCGGCGGGCATAACGTCGAGATGCTGTTTATCGAACCCGACCGCCGTGGCCAAGGCATCGGCCGGCAATTGCTCGACCACGCGCGTGCGCGCCATGACACCCTGACGGTAGACGTCAACGAACAAAACCCACAGGCCGTGGGGTTTTATCTGCACTATGGCTTCATCCAGGTCGCACGCTCGCCGCTGGATGGCGAAGGCAAACCCTTTCCCTTGTTACATATGGCTCTACCGACTTCCCCACCTGAAGGTATCGAACAATGTTGATCAAGAAAGCCCTGACCACCGTCGCCCTCCTCGCATCGCTGCTGGGCGCCTCGGCCGCGTTTGCGCATGCCCACCTCAAGAGCTCGACGCCTGCGGCCGACAGCACCGTCGCGGCGCCTGCCGACCTGCGCCTGACGTTCAGCGAAGGCGTCGAAGCCGTCTTCACCAAGGTGTCGCTGAGCAAGGACGGCACCGAAGTCGCGATCAAGGGCCTGGAAACCCCCGACGCCGACAAGAAGACCCTGGTCGTCACGCCTGCCGCACCGCTGGCCGCCGGCAACTATCGAGTAGTGTGGAACGCGGTGTCGGTCGACACGCACAAGAGCAACGGCGAATACAGCTTCAAGGTCGGCCAATAACCCATGGCGACACTGCTGGTGCTGTGCCGCTTTGTGCACTTCATCGTCGTGCTGTTGATGTTCGGGGCCTGTGCCTTCAGGCCCTGGCTGTTAGGCACTGAACGGCAACCGGCACTTGACCGGCACCTGCTGCACATCACCCGCGTGCTCGCCGGCTTGGCGCTGTGCTCCGGCGTGGCCTGGTTGTTGTTGATCACCGCCAGCATGGCCGGCAGTTGGAGCGCGGCGCTGCAACCGGCGACCGTGCAGTTGGTGCTGGGCAAAACCTTCTTTGGCCAGGTGTGGGCCTGGCATCTGTTGTTGAACCTGCTGCTGGTGATCGCGCTGATCAAACCCTGGCCGGCCTTGCGCCTGCCGTTGATCAGCCTGCTGCTGGTCACGCTGGCACCGGTGGGCCATGGCGCCATGCTCAATGGGTTGAGCGGGCAACTGCTGATCCTCAACCAGGTGGTACACCTGGTGTGCGTCGGCGCCTGGCTCGGTGGCTTATTGCTGCTGGTGTTGATCCTGAGGCACCCGCGACAGGATGCGCTGGCAACCATCCTCAAGCGCTTCAGCGGCGTGGGTTATGGCTTGGTCAGCGGGTTGCTGGTGACGGGCATGATCAATGTGCGCGTGCTCACCGGGCAGCTATGGCCCACGCCGTTGTTCAATGGCTTTGCATTGATTCTGTTGATCAAGGTGCTGCTGGTGCTGGGCATGCTGGCGCTGGCGTTGCTGAACCGCCTGCGTATCGAGCGCTGTGAGGAACGCCTGGGCAGCTTGAAGGCCAGTGTGATGCTGGAGTGGTTACTGGGCGTAGCGGCGGTGGCGGCGGTGTCCCTGCTCGGCACGCTCCCGCCGATGCTCCTCGCCGACTGAGCCCCAACTTCCGACCACCTCATCATACAACCCTCAGCACACAGAAAATCCCCTGTGGGAGGGGGCTTGCTCCCGATAGCGGTGTGTCATCCACCGCAAGCATCGTTGATAGACCGCTATCGGGAGCAAGCCCCCTCCCACAGGTCGGGTTGACAAGCTGGGGGGAGCGTAAGGATACTCGAGACAAGTCATACGACAACCTACAACAATAATGGAATCCACATGACCACAATCACCTCGCCCACACCCTTCAACCGCTTGCTGCTCACCGGCGCCGCCGGAGGCTTGGGCAAAGTCCTGCGTGAACGCCTGCGCCCCTATGCCCGGGTGTTGCGCCTGTCGGACATCGCCCCGATGGCCCCGGCCGCCGACGCGTCTGAAGAAGTGCAACCCTGTGACCTCGCCGACAAACACGCCGTGCACCCGTTGGTCGAAGGTGTCGACGCGATCCTGCATTTTGGCGGCGTGTCGGTGGAGCGCGCCTTTGAAGAGGTACTCGGCGCCAACATCTGCGGGACTTTCCACATCTACGAAGCCGCCCGCCGCCACGGCGTGAAGCGCGTGATCTTCGCCAGTTCCAACCATGTGATCGGCTTCCACAAACAAGGCGAAATCCTCGACGCCCACTCCCCTCGCCGCCCGGACAGCTACTACGGTCTGTCCAAATCCTACGGCGAAGACCTGGCCAGTTTTTACTTCGACCGTTACGGCATCGAGACCGTGAGCATCCGTATCGGCTCCTCGTTCCCCGAACCGCAAAACCGCCGGATGATGCACACCTGGCTGAGCTTCGACGACCTCACGCAACTGCTGGAACGTGCGCTCTACACCCCCAACGTCGGCCATACCGTGGTGTACGGCATGTCGGCTAACCTCGACACCTGGTGGGACAACCGCTACGCCGCGCACCTGGGCTTTGTGCCCAAGGACAGCTCCGAAGTGTTCCGCGCCCAGGTCGAAACCCTGCCACCCGTGGCTGAAAACGACCCGGCCAAGGTCTACCAAGGCGGTGCGTTTTGCGCGGCCGGCCCCTTCGGTGACTGACCCATGCCCGCTGAATTGATCGTCGACGCCCGCAACACCGTGGGCGAATGCCCAGTCTGGGTACCCGAGGAACAGGCGCTGTACTGGGTCGACATTCCCAACGGCGGCCTGCAACGCTGGAGCGCCGCCACCGGCCACCTCGCGGCCTGGAAAGCCCCGCAAATGCTTGCCTGCATCGCACGTAGCAATGCCGGCAACTGGGTTGCCGGCATGCAAACCGGATTTTTCCAACTCACCCCGCACAACGACGGCAGCCTCGACACCACCCCCTTGGCGACCGTCGACCACCCGCGCGCGGACATGCGCCTGAACGATGGCCGCTGTGATCGCCAGGGCCGCTTCTGGGCCGGCAGCATGGTCTTGGACATGGGCCTTGGGGCCGCCGAGGGCACTCTTTATTGCTTCGCCGCAGGTGCAACGCCGCAGGCTCAGCTAAGCGGGTTTATCACCCTCAACGGCTTGGCCTTCAGCCCCGATGGGCGCACGATGTATGCCTCGGACTCGCACCCGTCGGTGCAGCAGGTCTGGGCGTTCGATTACGATCTGGAGAGCGGCACACCGTCCAATCGCCGCGTATTCATCGACATGCACGCGCACCCCGGCCGCCCCGACGGCGCGGCCGTCGATGCCGACGGCTGCTATTGGATCTGCGCCAACGACGCAGGCTTGGTCCACCGCTTCACCCCCGAGGGCCGCCTCGACCGCTCGCTCAGCGTGCCGGTGAAAAAACCCAGCATGTGCGCGTTCGGCGGCAGTCGCCTGGACACCTTGTTCGTCACCTCGATTCGGGACGACCACAGCGAGCAGTCCCTGGCCGGTGGCGTGTTCGCCCTCAACCCCGGTGCCCAGGGTTTACCCGAACCTGCCTTTGCGTGTCACAAGCCTGGGTGACGCTGACACCTGGTGAGCGGCGTGGCCTCAAGGCGGGCTGTTTTTCAAGCGCCCCGCGGTGTCGATACTGACGACCACCGACAACCCCGGCCGCAGCCGCTCGCTCTCGGCCTGGTCGGGGTCGACCGTAATCCGCACCGGCACGCGCTGGGCGATCTTGACGAAGTTGCCGGTGGCGTTATCGGCCTGCAACAGGCTGAACTCCGAACCGGTCGCCGGGGAAATATGCTGCACCGTGCCATGAAACTTGCGGTGGTTCAGCGCGTCCACGGTGAAGGTTACCGGCTGGCCGACCTGCACGTTGTCCATCTGGGTTTCTTTCATATTGGCGATCACCCACAACTGCGGGGGCACCAGGGCCATCAACTGCGCGCCGGAATTGACATAGGCGCCAAGGCGCACGCCAATCTGCCCCAACTGGCCGTCACGCGGCGCGGTGATGCGGGTGTTGGACAGGTCGATGCGCGCCAGCTCCACCGCCGCCTCGGCACTGGCCACGGCGGCCTCCAGGGAACCGCGATTGACGATCACGGTTTGCAGATCCTGCCGGGCAATTTCCAGGCTGGCCTGGGCTTGGGCCACCGAGGCGAGCGTCTGCGCGTTCGCTGCACGGGTCACGTCCAGCTCGCGCTTGGACACGGAACCGTCGCCAATCAGTTCTTCATTGCGACGCAGGTCGGCAAGGCTCTTGCGCGACTGCGCCTGGCTATCCGCCAACGCGGCCTGGCGCAGCTTGATGGTGGCTTCGGCGCTGTTGCGCTGCTGCACTACATTGGCCAACGCGGCTTTCTGTACCGCCAGTTGGGCCAGTGCCTGGTCGAGGCGCTGCTTGTAGATGCGGTCGTCCAGGCGCACCAGCAGGTCGCCGGCTTTCACGTACTGGAAGTCCTGCACCGGCACCTCAAACACATAACCGCTCAGTTGCGGGCCGATGATCGTCACCTGGCCGCGCACCAGCGCATTTTCAGTGGTCTCCACGGCGCTGCTGAACGGCGGCAATTGCCAGGCATACAACACGATCAGCACACCGACGATGGCAATCGCGGCAAAGCCCAGCGAAGAGACGATGCGCACCCGCAACGAGCGCGGTTCGGTAATGGTCGAGCCCGGTGGGGTGCTGCCTTCCGGGGTCGAGGCAATGGCGTTGGTGGTCGTAGTTGTCGATTCGGTCATGAAGAAACGCCGCTAGGTTGAACGGGAGGAGTGGCTGCTCGGGTGGTACTCATCAGCCATAGGCTGCGCAAAAAGATCCAGGTCATGGTCAGTATCGCGATGATCGCGATCAGCATGAAGACATCGTTGTAAGCCATTACGTTCGCCTCCCGGGTCGCGGCCGTGGCGAGGCTGCGGATGCCCATCAGGTTACGCAATTCCGGGTCGGCGACGATACCGCCATAGGCCGAACCGCCGCTCTGTACCCGTGCGGCCACGCGCGGGTCGAGCAAGGTCAAGTGCTCGACGATCATGCTTGAATGATATTTCTCGCGCACGATCTGGAAGGTGCCGAGCAACGCCGCGCCGATCAGGCCGCCGAGGTTCTGGCAAATGCCGAACATCACCGAAAAACTCACCAGGTTGCGCGGGTTGGTCAGCACGTTCTTCGTGCCCAGCACCATGGTCGGCCCCAGGAAGAACGTACCGCCAAAGCCCAGCAGGAACTGACTGATATACAGGTTCTGCGGCCGGGTCAGGTTGCTGGAAAAACTGTCCATCACCGACCCCGTGGCCATCAGCGCCAGGGAAATCACCAGGGGCATCAACAGGTGCGCGGGGTTGATGGTCAACGCGCTGACCACCAGCCCGGCGATCGCGCCGGCCAGCATGACCACGTACAGCGTGTGCATCTGTTGGTAGCTCATGTTCAACATCTGCATGAACCCCACCGCGCCGGTGGACTGCTCGGACAGCACCATGCGAATCAGGATCACCGCCAGCGCCAGGCGAATCATGGTGCCGCTGCCCAGCCAGCGGGTCATCAGCATCGGGTTGGCGCGGTTATGTTCGATGGCCAGGCCAGCCATGATCAGTATCAGCGAGGCGGCCGAGGCGATGCCGATCCACGGCGCTTCCAGCCACCAGTCGATACGGCCCAGGGACAACACCGCGCACAGCAGCGCCACGCCGCTGGCGAGGATGGCGAAGGTGAGGAAGTCGAGTTTTTCAAAGGTCTTGAAACGGTCGCCCGGCGGCAGCTTGAGCAGGAACACACAACCCAGGCAGATCAGCGCCAAGCCCAGCTCGAACAGGTACAGGCCGCGCCACTCGGCAATCTGCAGCAAGTCTTCGGAGAACAGTCGCGCCAGCGGCAAGGCCAGCTGCGCGGTGCCCAACCCCAGGACCAGGGCTTTGAGGCGCCACTTGGCCGGGAATGCCTGGATCATGTAGTACAACCCCAGGGAACTCAGCGCCGCACCCACCATGCCGTGCGCCGCCCGCACCGCAATGGCCGAACTGAGGTCGTTGACGAACAAGTGGCCGAAGGTCACCAGCGCATATAGCACCAGGAACACTTCGGTAAACGCGCGCAGGCCGAACTGCTGGCGGAACTTCACCAGGAGCAGGTTCATGCACACGTTGGTCATCACATAGGCGGCGGGCAGCCAGGCCATTTCGGCGGTGGTCGCCCCCAGTGCGCCTTGCAGGTATTGCAGGTTGGCGATGACCAGGGCATTCCCCAGCCCCCCGGTGATTGCCACCAGCACGCCCACCAGCGCGAACAGCCAGCGTTTGTGGGTGGGGTGCAGCGGTGTCGACGGCGAACCGGGCAGGCTCGGGCGCTCGTGGGGTTCCCAGGTGTGAGGGGTGTATTTGTCCATTCGATGACCTAGATGAACCGACGGTTGAGGTCGGTAAAAGCACGACTCAGGGATAGTAAACCTGAGAGCCGCTCATCTTGCCATCTTGGGGTGGGGTTCCAGCCAGTCTGTGGCTGCTCGATGCTTCTAAAGCGCACTCCTGATCAGATCCACCCCAGCCAACTCCAGTAAGTCGCCGCAAATACCAGCATCAATCCATATCCCACCAGCGTCACCCAGACCCCGACCTTGGCGAATTGCCTGGCCGTAAACGTCGCCGTGCCCAAGCACACCATGTTCTGCGGTGCATTGATCGGCAGGATGAACCCATAGCTCATGACAAACCCCAGCAGCATGGTCATCCCCAACCGGTTGAACTCCCCCGGCAAGGTCTGCAACACCGCAATCAGGATCGGCAACAACGCCGAGGTCAGGGCCGTGGCGCTGGCGAAGCCCAGATGGATCAGGATCAGGAACGCGCCAAGAATCGCAAACACGCCCAGCGGCCCCACCTGATCCAACCCGGTGTGCGCCACCACCTGCGAACCCAGCCATTGCCCGGCGTGGGTGGTCAGCAGCGCCGTGCCCAGGCTGATGCCCACGCCGAACACAATCACCGTGCCCCACGGAATGCGCGATTGCACATCTTTCCAGGTCATCACGCCCAGGCCCGGCAGCAGCAGGCACACCAGCCCGGCGTAGGTGGTCGACGTGGTGTCGAAATTGTGCAGGCGCCCTTCCGTGGCCCAGGCCAACAACAGCAATACCGACACGGCGAGCAGGCGTTTCTGCGGGCCGGTCATGGGGCCGATGTCCAGCAGCGACTGCGCCACCGCTTCTTTACCGCCGGGGATGCTGTCGGTTTCCGGCGGCAGCAGCTTGAGCACCAGGTACAACAACACGGCCGACATAATCAACGCCCACGGCGCCCCGGCGATCAGCCAGTCGATCCACGACACGCGCTGGCCGAGCATCTTGTCCATGAAGCCGACGCTCAGCAGGTTCTGCGCCGCGGCGGTCTGGATACCGACGTTCCAGATGCTGGTGCCCTGGGCCACCACGATCATGATGCCGGCGGCGATGTTCGAGCGTTTATCGACGCCAAAGGCGGCGATCACGCCCATCATGATCGGCACCACACAGGCACTGCGCGCCGTGGCACTGGGCACCACCAGGCTGAGCAGGATCGTCACGGCAATCGCGCCGAGCAGGATGCGCCGGGTACTGGTACCGACGCGGCTCAGGGTCACCAACGCAATGCGCCGGTCCAGGCCGGTGTGGGTCATCGCCGCCGCAATGAACAACGCGCCCGCCACCAGCGCCAGCGCCGGGTTGGAGAAGCCGGTCAGCGCCATGCTGATAGCCGGGCTGGAGCCGATCAGTTGCGTCGGGTCTTGCAACGAGGGTGCGGTGCCGAGCAAAAACGCCATGAGCGAGGTGATCATGATCGCGCTGGCCTCATAGGACACCGCTTCGCTGATCCACACCACCACGGCAAACGCGAGGATCGCCAGCATGCGCTGCCCAGCCACGGGCAGGTCGGCCGGCAACGGCAACCACAGCACGCCGACCATCACCAGTACGGCGACCACCAGGCCCAGGGGTAACTTGAAGGATGCAGCGGTTGTAGCAGGGGCGTTCATGGGCGGCTCCGGGCCTCTGGATCGGGCCTGGAGCATGAGGCAAAGCGTCGCGTGGCGTGTTGACAGGTATCAACACCCTAGGCCAATAACTGGCTCAACACTGCGCGCAACTTGCCCGGCTTGACCGGCTTGTTCAGCAACGGCGCATCCAGCCGGCGCAACGCGCGGCGGCATTGGTCGGTGCGGTCGGCGGTAATGATCACCGCCGCAATCTTCTGCCCGAAATGCTCGCGCAGGTGCTTGACCACCTCGCACCCCAGCACCCCATGGTCCAGGTGGTAGTCCGCCAGGATCAGCTCCGGCGCCCTGCCCTGCAACGCCAGCAATGCGCCCGCCTGGTCGGTGGCGGTCAGCACTTCGCAGCCCCATTGGCCGAGCAATGCACGCATGCTGTCGAGGATGCTCACTTCGTTGTCGATCACCAGTAAACGCCGCCCCGGCAGCGGGTTGCCGGTCGTCGCTTGCACCGGCAGTTGGCTGATTGCCGCAGGCATCTCGGCGCTCATCGGCACCTCAATACTGAACATCGAACCACGCCCTGGCCAGGACCGCACCGCCACCGGGTGGCCGAGGATTTCGGCGATCCGCTCGACAATCGCCAGGCCCAGCCCGACGCCCTTGCGGTCCGCCGCACGGCCGACGTCGAGCTGGTTGAACTCCAGGAAGATCGCCTCCAGCCGGTCCGCCGCAATACCACGCCCGGTATCCCACACCTCGAGGCGCAGGCGATCGCCCCGGCGACGTGCGCCGAGCAGGATGCACCCCTCATCGGTATAGCGGCAGGCATTGCTCAGGAAGTTACGCAAGATGCGCGTCAACAACCGCAAGTCGCTGCGGATCGCATAGCGGCCGGTGTGCACCCGCAGGTTCAGCCCCGACGCCTGGGCCACCGACTGAAACTCCGAAACCAGCGGCGCAAACAGCTCATCGAGCCGATACACGGCCATGTCCGGCTTGACCGCCGCCTGGTCCAGGCGCGAGATATCGAGCAAGTCCGTCAGCAGGTCCTCGGCGCCTTCCAGCGCCTGGTGCGTACGTTCCACCAGCACCTGCTCGACGCTGGGCAACTGCCGTTCGCGCAACGTGGCGATCAACAAACGGGCGGCATTCAGTGGCTGCAACAGGTCATGGCTGGCGGCGGCGAGGTATTTGTCCTTGCTGCGGTTGGCGGCTTCGGCGGCGTCGCGAGCGTCGCGCAGGTCCTGTTCGATCCGTTCGCGCTGGGCGATCTGCTGTTGCAGGTTGTGGTTGGCTTCCAGCAGTTCATCGGTACGTGCGGCGACCCGCTGCTCCAGCTCGTCGTTGAGACGGATGTAGCGCTTGCGTTCGGCCTCCAGCTCATCCAGGCGTGCAGTGAGTTCCGGGTAATGGCTCTTGCGCGCCGACTGGTCGCCAAGGCCCAGCAACCCGGCGAGGGCGCGCTGCTGGTCGTCAGAGAGCTTCGCCATAGACGACCTCGACGTCACGCTGGCTCGACTCCCGAGGGTTGGTGAGGATGCAGGGGTCGTGCATCGCATGGCGCGACAGGAACGGAATATCCGCCACACGCACCCCATGCAGGCCGAGGGTTTCGTGGAAGCCAATCGCATGTTTCAGCGCGATCAGATGGTCCACCAGGCGCCCGCAGATCTGTCGATGGTTGAGCCCCCGGCAGTCGATGCCGAATGTCTCGGCGATCACCTGGAAACGCTCCGGCGCCGAGTTGTAATTGAACGCCACCACATGCTCCACCAGCACCGCGTTGCACAGGCCATGGGGCAAATCGAGAAACCCGCCCAGGCTGTGGGACATGGCATGCACCGCACCGAGGATCGCATTGGAAAACGCCAGCCCGGCCTGCATGCTGCCGAGCATGATCTTCTCGCGCAGGGCGATATCGCCAGGGTTGGCGATCATCTGCACCAGGTTGCCGTTGATCAGGCGCATCGCTTCCAACGCGTGAGGGTCGGTGAGCGGGCCGTGGCCGGTGGAGACGAACGCTTCGATGGCATGCACCAACGCGTCAATGCCGGTACAGGCTGACAGGAACGGGTCCATGCTGGCAGTGGTTTCCGGGTCGATCAGCGACACATCCGGCACCACCGCCTTGCTGACGATGGAGAACTTCATGCGCTCCTGCTGATTGGAGATGATCACGAACTGCGAGACATCCGCCGAGGTGCCGGCAGTGGTCGGAATCAGGATCAGCGGCGGGCTGGGCACGCGGAGGGTATCCACGCCTTCGAAATCGAGGATGCTACGGCCGTGGGCGACCACAATGCCGATGGCCTTGCCGCAATCCATCGGGCTGCCGCCGCCGATGGCGACAATCACGTCACAGTGGTGTTCACGGTACACCTCGGCACCGAGCATCACTTCCTCGACACGGGGGTTGGGCGAGACGGCGCTGTACAGGCAGTAATCGATGCCGAGCGCTTGCAGGCTGGCTTCGACATCGGCCACCCAACCGGCGGCAATCACGCCGGGGTCGCTGACCACCAGCACCTTGCGTGCGCCGAAGGTCTTGGCGTAATTACCGACGTTGTGCCGGCAGCCGGCACCAAAGATGATTTCAGGAGAAACGAATTTACGCAGCGGGCTCAGAGTCTGGCTCATGGGTAAGCCTGTTTTTATTATTCTGGAAGATGCGCTCCACACTAACCCATCCGGCTGCGATTGCAATCAGACCAAAGGGGCATCCTCCACACAGCACCGGCCAGCACAAGGCTGGCCGGCGGTGAATCAACGGCTGGCGAAGTACATGGTCACTTCGAAGCCGATACGCAGGTCGGTAAACGCGGGTTTAGTCCACATGGGCATGTCCTCTTGTTGTGCCGGAAGATCCCGGTCGGGTTATTAATGCATGGGGGGTGTGGGCGGCGAATGCTACTTTCGAAGTAGCGGTTGCAGTGCATTAGTCGCGGATGCAGGCAAATCAAAATGGGAGATGCAGAACCCGCCATGACCCAATGCCACTACCTCGACCAATCCCAACATTGAAATACGGTCCATGTGGGAGGGGGCTTGCTCCCGATAGCAGTGTGTCAGTCAACACCTATGCCACTGACACACCGCTATCGGGAGCAAGCCCCCTCCCACAATGAATTGCATTGCAAGTTGAGGGTTAGAAGAAGCCCAGCGGATTGATGTCGTAGCTCACCAACAGGTTTTTGGTCTGCTGGTAGTGATCGAGCATCATCTTGTGGTTCTCACGCCCCACGCCCGACTTCTTGTAGCCGCCAAACGCCGCATGCGCCGGGTACAGGTGATAACAGTTGGTCCACACCCGCCCGGCCTTGATCGCGCGGCCCATGCGGTAGGCGCGGTTGATGTCGCGGGTCCACAGGCCGGCGCCCAGGCCGAATTCGCTGTCGTTGGCGATCGCCAGTGCTTCGGCCTCGTCCTTGAAAGTGGTCACGCCCACCACCGGGCCGAAGATTTCCTCCTGGAACACGCGCATCTTGTTGTGCCCCTTGAGCAAGGTCGGCTGGATGTAATAGCCGCTGGACAGGTCACCCTCCAGACGCTCGGCCGCGCCGCCGGTGAGCAGCACGGCGCCTTCTTGCTGGGCGATCTCCAGGTAGGACAGGATCTTGTCGTATTGCTGCTGCGACGCCTGGGCGCCGACCATGGTCTCGGTGTCCAGTGGGTTGCCGCGCTTGATCTTGACGATCTTCTTCATCACCTCGGCCATGAACGGCTCGTAGATCGACTCCTGCACCAGCGCCCGCGACGGGCAGGTGCACACCTCGCCCTGGTTGAAGAACGCCAGCACCAGACCTTCGGCGGCCTTTTCAATAAAGGCCGGCTCGGCGCGCATGATGTCTTCAAAGAAGATGTTCGGCGACTTGCCGCCCAGCTCGACGGTGGACGGAATGATGTTCTCGGCGGCGGCATGCATGATGTGCGCGCCCACCGGGGTGGAACCGGTGAAGGCGATCTTGGCGATACGCTTGCTGGTGGCCAGCGCCTCCCCCGCTTCTCGTCCAAAGCCCTGCACGATGTTGAGCGCGCCCGGCGGCAGCAGGTCGCCGATCAGCTCGGCGAACACCATGATCGAAAGCGGCGTCTGCTCGGCGGGTTTGAGCACAATGCAGTTACCGGCCGCCAATGCCGGTGCCAGTTTCCACGCGGCCATCAGCAGCGGGAAGTTCCATGGAATGATCTGCCCGACCACGCCCAGCGGCTCGTGGAAGTGATAGGCCGCAGTGTGCTCGTTGATCTCGGCGGCGCCGCCTTCCTGGGCGCGGATGCAACCGGCGAAGTAACGGAAGTGGTCGGCGGCCAGGGGCACGTCGGCGTTGAGGGTTTCGCGCACGGCCTTACCGTTGTCCCAGGTCTCGGCCACGGCCAGCACTTCGAGGTGTTGCTCAATACGGTCGGCGATTTTCAACAGCACCAAAGCACGATCCTGGGCCGAGGTTTTGCCCCAGGCATCGGCGGCGGCGTGGGCCGCGTCCAGGGCCTTGTCGACATCGGCGGCGCTGGAGCGCGGGAATTCGGCGATCACTTCACCGGTGACCGGCGAGGTGTTGGTGAAATACTCACCCTTGAGCGGCGCGACGAACTCGCCGCCGATGTAATTGCCGTAGCGCGGCTTGAACGTGACGATGGCGCCGGGGGTGCCAGGTTGTGCGTAGATCATGATGAGGCCTCTGTCGGGGTCCGAGCCTGTCGGTCAACAGGCGATGAGCCGATGGTAAAGAGCCCTCGCTGCCGGGCGAATGCGCCGTTGGCAGGAGGGCCCTGGTCATTTGGTCGTAGAACTAGTGCTTGGCCACCAGTTCCTTGGGGAGCTTGAAGGTCCAGAGCATGCCGCCCTGGTTGAAGTCCTTGACCCGCTTGGCCACCTCGCCGCCCCACAGCGGCACCGCGCCGCCCCAGCCGGAGAGCACCGACACGTACTGCTCGCCGTCCATCTCCCAGGTCACGGGTGAGCCGAGCACGCCGGAGCCGGTCTGGAACTCCCAGACTTTTTCCCCGGTCTTGGCGTTGAAGGCTTGCAGGAAGCCTTCCGGCGTACCGGTGAAGACCAGGTTGCCCTTGGTGGTCAGTACCCCGCCCCACAGCGGCGCGAAGTTCTTGTGGCGCCAGACTTCCTTGCCGGTTTTCGGATCGATGGCGCGCAGCACGCCGATATAGTCTTCATTCAGCGGTTTGATAGTGAAGCCCGCGCCGAGGAACGCCGCGCCTTTCTTGTAGGCGATGCCTTCGTTCCAGATGTCCATGCCCCACTCGTTGGACGGCACGTAGAACAGCCCGGTGTCGCGGTTGTAGGCCATCGGCATCCAGTTCTTCGCCCCCAGGAACGCCGGGGCGACAAACACCGAGGTGCCTTTGGTTTCGCTGCCGGGGGCGCCGGGGCGGCTGGCTTCGTTGTAGATCGGGCGGCCATCTTTATCCAGGCCGCTGGCCCAGGTGATCTTGTCGACAAACGGGAAGCCGCGGATGAACTTGCCGTTGGTGCGGTCGAGCACGTAGAAGAAGCCGTTGCGGTCGGCAGTAGCTGCCGCCTTGATTTCCTTGCCGCCTTCGCTGTAGTTGAAGGAAATCAACTCGTTGACGCCGTCAAAGTCCCAACCGTCGTGCGGCGTGCTCTGGAAATGCCACTTGATGCTGCCGTCATCCGGGTTCAGCGCCAGGCGCGAAGAGGAATAGAGGTTATCGCCAGGACGCAGGTGGGAGTTCCACGGTGCCGGGTTGCCGGTGCCGAACAACAACAGGTTGGTTTCCGGGTCGTAGTAACCGCCCAGCCAAGGCGCGGCGCCGCCGGTTTTCCATAGGTCGCCGGGCCAGGTCTTGCCCGGCGCTCCGCCGGAAATGCCGTTTTCCACGGCCTTGCCGTCCTTGTACACGTAGCCCATATGCCCTTCGACTGTGGGCCGGGTCCACAGCAGGTCGCCGTTTTTCGGGTCATACGCTTCGATCTTGCCCACCACGCCGAACTCGCCACCGGCCACGCCGGTAATCAGCTTGCCGTTGATCACCAAGGGCGCAGCGCTGATGGAGTAGCCTTCCTTGTGGTCGGCGACTTTTTTACTCCATACCACTTTGCCGGTGTCTTTGTTCAGCGCCACGAGTTTGGCGTCGAGCGTGCCGAAGAACACCAGGTCGCCATACAGTGCCACGCCCCGGTTGATCACGTCGCAGCACGGGCGAATGTCATCGGGCAGGCGCGCGTCGTATTGCCAGAGTTTCTTGCCGGTGCGCGCATCGACCGCGAATACCCGCGAGTAGGAGCCGGTGAGGTACATGACCCCGTCCTTGACCATCGGCTGCGCCTGCTGCCCGCGTTGTTTCTCGCCACCAAAGGAAAACGCCCAGGCCGGGCGCAGGTCTTTGACGTTGTCGACATTCAGCGTATCGAGCGGGCTGTAGCGCTGGCCCTGGACGCCCAGGCCATTGGTCACGATCTGGCCGGGGTTTTTCGGGTCCTGGAGAATATCCTGATCGGTCACGGCGGCATGGGCCTGGCCGGCCAGCAGAAGGGCACCGAGCAACACACTCAAGGCGAAGGGTTGGCGGCGTGCGGGTTGGGTCATGACGGCTACCTCTGCGGTTTTTTGTTATACCCGGGAAATTTTCCCGGTCTGCCGGCGATTCTTGAGCGCAGCGGCCGCCGTCACAATTGACCGCTGTATCGAGATTGCTAGTTCCTTAGTAGCGGGGCCGGCGTGTCGACCCGTTGCAATTGCTCGCGTTCGTAACGCGGGTACAGGTGGCTGACGCTGCGGATCAGTTCGTAGCGGTTCAGGCTGATCGCGGCGAAACGCTCGGGGATCGGGCTGCGGATCAGCTCGGCCATCTCGCTGCCCTGTGCGGCGCCGTCGCGCAGCAGCTGGTCGAGCCAGGTCAGGTAGTCGCGCATTTGCTCAAGGGGTCGCGTATCGCCGGCGACCGGGCCGTGGCCGGGTACCAGCAGGGTCCAGGGCAAGGCCTGCAGGCGTTCGATATCCGCCAGCCAGGCCGCCAGCCCCGGGCTGTTGGGAGTGGTGAGCGCACGTTGGTAGAACACCAGGTCGCCGGCGAACAGCACACCGGTCTTGCTGTCGAGGATCGCCAGGTCCGCGCCGGTATGCCCGGTGAACGCCAGCAAGCGCAGATCATGGCTGCCGACGCTCAGCACACCCGGTTCGAGCACTTGGGTAGGCAGCAGCACTTCGGTCCCGCGCATCCAGTCACCGACCAGACGGTAGAGGTTTTCAGCCATGCCATCGCCCTGCTCGTGGAGCAAGCGCGTGGTGTCGGCCAGGGCGCCGATCGGCACGGACTTGAACGCCTGGTTGCCCAAGGCATGGTCGGGGTGATGATGGGTCAGCAGCACCTGGATCACCGGTTTGGCGGTGACGCCGGCAATCGCCTGGCGCAGCGCTTCGCCGTAGCGCCTGGACGGCCCGGTGTCGATCACCACCACGCCGGCTTCGGTGACGATGAACGCAGTGTTGACGATGTTGCCGCCATTGGCCTTGTTGAAGTTGTCGGTGCTGCCTTCCAACAGCCAAGTGTCGTCGGCAATCAGACGGGGCTTGAGCGCGTAGTCGAGATCCGCCAGCGCGGGCAGGCTCAGGCACAGGCAACACAGCAGTATCCAGCGCATACCGCGCTCCTTGAGGTCAGGGGATGGCGGCGTCGATCTGGTTGCCGCTGTTGTCCCGTAGCAACAGGCGCGTCGGCCCCGCCCTTTGGATGTCAAATGCCAGGTTGGGGTTTTCGCTGACCGCCGGGAACAACTCAAGCTCAGCCAGTACCTGGTCCTGAGCGTCGCGCAGTTGGGCGTGGTTGAGATAAAACTCCGGGATACCGCTGACTAGGCCATTGTCCATCGGGTGCGCCACCTGCACGCGCACGCGGCTAAACTCACCACGCGGATAACGCCCGCCCAGTACCTCGCCGATATGCTCTTCCCAGCCCGGCTGGGTGCGCACCACACTGGGTGCGGTGCAACCGCCACCGGCCGCGTCGATCAGGGCCGAGCCGACATGCCACATGCCATCATCGGTGAGCACCGCCGCGCGCAGCGGCGTGGCTTGTTCGATACGGATGCGGATCGACAACCACGGCAATACGCCGGCCTTGGGGTGGAAGTCGACGATCTTCGGCAACGGGTTGAGTTCGGCCCAAGCCAGGATGTTCACCACGTGGCCATTTACGGCGCGGGCGTCGATCTCCAGCGGCACCTGCCGCGCATCTTCGGCAAACGGCGGTGCCAGCAGCTTGACCCGCTCGTCGAACACGAACGGTGCATCGCCCAAGAACTGCTGCTGATAAAACGCCCACATCACCGACGGCACCGGGTCCACCTGCGTGGCGTGGGCCGCAAGTGGCAGCCAGCACGCCAACATCAGCCTCAGGCGCCAGTTCATTGGTACATCTCGGGCACTTCATAGCGCAGGCCGTAATGCTGGTAGATGGCTTGCAGCGAGCCGTCGCGGATCAAGCCTTCCAACGCCTCCTCCACGGCATAGGCCAACTGGCGGTTGCTTTCATGCACCGCCATGCCGATCTCCCAGCGTTGTTTGCCCATATTGGGGTAGGCGTTTTCAGCCAAAGCCAGTTGCGGGTCGTGGGCCTCATGCACCTGCCAATCGATTTCACCGCGCATGGCCATCACCGCGTCGATTTTCCCGGCCTTCATCGCCGCAAAGGCCTGGGGTACGCCCGGGTAATGATGGGTCTTGCCGGCGAGCATGCCGTTGAACACCGAGGTGAGGTAGAACGACGGCACGCTGTCGACTTCGACGCCGATGGGGTGCTGTTCGAATACCGCCACACTGGCGACACTGTCCAAGCGCCGACGGTCATAGGCCACCTGCCATTGTTCATTCTGGTAGGGGCCGAACATCACCACCTGGCCGTTTTCCAGTTCGCCCTGGTCGTTGCGCCTTTGCGCATAGTCGTGATCGTAGGGCGCACGCAGCATCAGGTCGGCCAATTGATGATGGTGCAACGGGCTGCCGCGCCAGATGTAGTCGCGCAGGTCGTCGTCGAGCTTCTCCCCGGCGGGCGCCCAGATCAGCGTCAACCGTACGCCCAGGGCCTTGGCCAGCGCCTGCGCGAGCTCCACATCGACCCCGCGCGGCGTTGTGCCCTGTTCGAAGCTGTAGGGGGCGAAGTCCTTGTACACCGCCACTTTCAGCTCACCCGCGGCGATGATCCGGTCATAGCTGCGCACCTGCGCCTGGGCGATCTGGCCGCACAGCAAGCACAGGCCCAGCAGCGCTGCGAACAGGCGCATGGCTTACTCCTCGACGCGCACGGAGTCCAGGTAAGTGCGCACCGCCCACAAAGCCTCCTGGCTCAGGTAGTCGGCCATTTTCGGCATGTACACCCGCCCGTCACGCACTGCGCCATTGCGCACACGTTCCACAAACCACTCATCCCCCGCCTCGCCGGCGTCCAGCAGGCGCAGGTCAGGCGCGATACCACCGGACTTGGCTTCCAGCCCATGGCACGCGGCGCAGTTCTGGTTGTAGGCGGAGGCGCCGATCTCCACGGCTTTATCGTGCTCGGGCGAGGTGCGATAAGGGTTCACGGCAGCCCAGCCGTCAGCGTCGACCGCCACTCCGGCATCCTTGATCGACGTCAGGCCTTTGGTCTCCACCGCTTGCGGCACCACATTGCCATGGGCCAGCGCGGAACCGGCACCGATCACACCGACCAACAGCCCGGCCACGAGCACGGCATTGCGTTTTGTTGTCATTATTTTTGCCCTCAGGATTGCACGCAAAACCTCATGGTTCGAGGTTATGGCAGGCATCTTAAAAACCCTGGGCCACGGGCCGTATGCTGCTTTGGTGGCCGCGCCCTCCTCCCTTGGTAGTAGGGCTTGTGGGGCAGGTCTGAAACAGCGGCGCTGCGGGACGTCTTGCCGGCCTCGGCGGACTTGCGGGCTACTACCTTGGTACTGGCTCAGCGGTACTTTCTGCATATTTGCAGGGGGAACGGGGCTTTCTATGCTGGCGCTACCTGTCATGGAGTGCCTTATGCGCCAGCTTGCCCCCTACGCCGTGATCTGCCTGCTGGCGATGGTGTGTGCCCCTGGCAGCCAGGCCGCCGAGGCACCGTTGCCGGTGCCCATCGGTTACCTGGGGTATCGCCCCGACCCGGGGCCGTTGCTGTCCAATGTGATCGGCGAACCGGCCGACGCCGGGCAACGCGGCGCTGAATTGGCGATCATCGACAGCAACAGCACCGGCGCCTTTCTCAACCAGCATTACAGCCTCACCAGCGCCACGGTCGACACGCCCGAGGCCCTGCTCGCCGCCGCCAAGGCCCAGCATGACCAGGGCCTGCGCCTGTTCGTGGTCAACGCCCCCGCCGCCAGCCTGCGCCAACTCAGCGCCGCATTGCCCGACAGCCTGCTGTTCAACGCCGGCAGCCCCGATGACCGCCTGCGCAGCACCGACTGCCTGGGCAACGTGCTGCACAGCCTGGCGAGCCGCGCAATGCTGGCCGATGCGCTGATGCAGTTTCTGGTGGTGCGCAAATGGCAACGGGCGCTGCTGATCGTCGGCCCGACCGAGGATGACCAGGCCTATGCCGCCGCCCTGCGCCGCGCCGCCAAGCGTTTCGGCGTGCGCTGGGTCGCGGAAAAAGCCTGGCGTTTCGATAACGATCAACGCCGCAGCGCCCAGGCCGATATGCCGCTGTTCACCCAAGCGGATGACTATGACGTGGTACTGGTGGCCGACGAGCGCGGCGACTTCGGCGAATACGTGCCCTACCAGACCTGGTACCCGCGCCCGGTGGCCGGCACCCAGGGCCTGACTCCCACCGGCTGGCACAAAACCGTGGAGACCTACGGCGCCGCGCAATTGCAAAAGCGCTTCGAAGCCCTGGCCGGGCGCTGGATGAACGACCGCGACTTCGCCGCCTGGATGGCGGTGCGCAGCGTCGCCAGCGCCGTCAGCAAGCTGCGTCAGGCCGACCCCATGGCGATCCGCCAACTGGCGCTGGGCGAGCAACTGCCGCTGGATGGTTTCAAGGGCCGCAAGCTCAGTTATCGCCCCTGGAATGGCCAACTGCGCCAGCCGATCCCCATCGTGCAGCCGCGGGCGCTGGTCAGTACCTCGCCTCAAGAGGGTTTCCTGCATCCCTTCAACGAGATGGACAGCTTGGGCTATGACCAGCCCGAGGTGACCTGCCGCTATCCCTGAACACTTAAAACAATAAGGAATCCGCCATGCGCCGCACCCTGCTTTCATGCGCCCTGCTGCTTGCCGCCGGGCACGCCGTGGCCAGCACCGCCTGGGTCTCCAACGAGAAAGACAACAGCCTGAGCCTGATCGATATGCAGACCCTGCAAGTCACCGACACGCTCAAGGTCGGCCAGCGTCCACGCGGCCTGCTGCTGTCCCATGACAATAAGCTGTTGTACATCTGCGCCAGTGACTCGGACCGGGTGCAAGTGATGGACGTGGCCACCCGCAAGATCATCAAGGAGCTGCCCTCCGGCAAAGACCCCGAGCAATTTGCCCTGCACCCCAATAACCGCTGGCTGTATGTGTCCAACGAAGACGATGCACTGGTCACGGTGATCGACACCGAAACTGCCAAGGTGCTGGGCCAGATCAACGTCGGCGTCGAACCCGAAGGCATGGCGGTCAGCCCCGACGGCAAGTGGGCGGTGAACACCAGCGAAACCACGAACATGCTGCATTGGATCGACACCCGTACCCAGACGCTGGCCGACAGTACCCCGGTGGACCAGCGCCCGCGCTTTGTCGAATTCAGCCACGACGGTGCGCAGCTCTGGGCCTCGGCGGAAATCGGCGGCACCGTGACGATTCTCGACGTGGCCAGCCGGGCGATCCTCAAGACTCTGACCTTCAAGATCAAGGGCGTGCACCCGGACAAGGTGCAACCGGTGGGCATCAAGCTCAGCGCCGACGGCAAGTACGCGTTTGTCGCCCTGGGCCCGGCCAACCATGTGGCGGTGATTGACGCCAAGACGTTCGAGATCCTCGACTACCTGGTGGTCGGCCGCCGCGTCTGGCAACTGGCGTTCACGCCCGATGAGAAACAGTTGCTGGCCACCAACGGCGTGAGCGGCGATGTGTCGGTGATCGATGTGGACAGCCTCAAGGTGGTCAAGTCGATCAAGGTCGGGCGCTACCCATGGGGTGTGGTGGTGGCACCATGAACGCGTTGGACGTCAGCCAGCTCAGCTTCGCCTATGGCCCCCGGCAGGCGTTGCAAGCGGTGAGCTTCAGCCTGGCGCCGGGGCAGTTTGCAGCGTTGCTGGGGCCGAACGGGGCCGGCAAGTCGACCTTGATCGCCCTGCTCACGCGCTTGTACGACTTGCAGGCCGGCGCGATCCGGGTGGGCGGGCATTGCCTGGCGCAGGCGCCGCGTGCGGCATTGCAGCAACTGGGGGTGGTGTTCCAGCAAAGCACCCTGGACCTGGATTTGAGCGTGGAACAGAACCTGCGTTATCACGCCGCGCTGCACGGCCTGTCGCGTCGCGAGGCGGCCGCTCGGGTCGACGCCGAACTGGCCCGCCAGGCCCTTGGCGAACGCCGCCGGGAGCGGGTGCGCGAACTCAATGGCGGCCACCGGCGCCGGGTGGAAATCGCCCGCGCACTGCTGCACGGGCCGCGCCTGCTATTGCTCGACGAAGCCAGCGTGGGCCTCGACCCGGCCAGCCGGCTGGCGCTCAACCAGCACGTGCGCAGCCTGTGCCTGGACCAGGCAATCAGTGTGTTGTGGACCACCCACCTGCTCGATGAAGTGCGCGCCGAAGATGCGTTGCTGATCCTGCATCAAGGCCGCTTGGTGGCCAGCGGGCAGGTCGACACGCTGATACGCGAACAAGGCGGCGACCTGGGCAGCCTGTTCGCCCGCCTGACACGCCCCACGCCGACGGGAGCTGTGGCATGAACGCTTACTGGCAATGTCTGCGCGGCATCGTGCTGCGCGAGTGGCTGCGCTTTGTGCTGCAGCGCACGCGCTTTCTCAGCGCCCTGGTGCGCCCGCTGCTGTGGCTGCTCGTCTTCGCCGCCGGCTTTCGCGCCGCCCTGGGGATCTCGGTGATCGAACCCTACGACACCTACATCCCCTACGAGGTGTACATCATTCCGGGGCTGGTCTGCATGATCCTGCTGTTCAACGGCATGCAGGGGTCGCTGGCGATGGTGTACGACCGCGAAATGGGCAGCATGCGCGTGCTGCTCACCAGCCCGTTGCCGCGCACGTTCCTGCTGTGCAGCAAACTGATGGCGACCGCGTTGATTTCGTTATTGCAGGTGTATGGGTTCCTGGCGATTGCCTGGGTCTACGGCGTGCAACCGCCGGCCATGGGCCTGTTGCTGGCGTTGCCGGCGTTGCTGCTGGTGGCCCTGATGCTCAGTGCCCTGGGCCTGTTGTTGTCGAACGCGATCCGCCAGTTGGAGAACTTCGCCGGGGTGATGAATTTTGTGATTTTCCCGTTGTTCTTCCTGTCGTCGGCGCTGTACCCGCTGTGGAAGATGCGCGACTCCAGCGAGTGGCTGTATTGGTTGTGCGCAGTCAACCCGTTCACCCATGCGGTAGAACTGGTGCGTTTTGCCTTGTACGAACGCTTCGCCCCCCTGGCCCTGGCGGTGTGCCTGGGGCTGACCCTGACGTTCGCGCTGCTGGCGGTACTGACGTTCAACCCTCAGCATGCGGCCCTGCGCAGGAAAGGCTGAAAACTACTACTTTGGTACTGGTTTTCGTGTCTATCGTCGCATTCCCAAGGGCTCGGGACTGGCGTGTAATGGCGGCATAACGATAAGGACTACCCTGCCATGCTGCCCGCTCGATTGCCCCTGTTGGCCCTGTTGTGCCTGTTTGTCGCCCACGCCCAGGCCGACACGCCGCTGTTTTCCGCCGACGGCATGCGCATCAGCCTGTATCGCAGCCCGACTCCCGAGCAGGTGAACGGCGCAACGACCCTCGACACGCCGGCCCTGCAAGCCCTGCTCACCCAGACCCCGCCACCGGTGTTGATCGACGTTTACCGCCGCCCCTGGCTGCAAGGCCGCTTCATTGAAGACCAGCCTCACGCCAACCTGCCCGGCAGCCACTGGCTGGCCAATACCGGCGACGGCGACCTCACGCCTGAGTGGCAGGGATATTTCGTGCGCCACTTGTACCGCTACACCGCCGGCGACCTGACACGAGCGCTGGTGTTCTATTGCCGCTCCGATTGCTGGTTGAGTTGGAACGCGGTAAAACGAGCCGCCGACCTGGGCTATACCTCTGTGTACTGGTATCGCGATGGCCTGGACGCGTGGGAAGCGGCAAACCTGCCGGTGGCAACGGCACAACCAGAACCCTTCCAATAATCAGAATAAAAAGGTGAACGGCCATGTACAAAATCCTGATTGCCGACGATCACCCGCTGTTTCGCGAAGCGATCCACAACGTCATCAGCGATGGTTTCCCCGGCAGCGACATCATGGAAACCGCCGACCTGGACAGCGCCCTCGCCCTGACCCAGGACCACGATGACCTCGACCTGATCCTGCTGGACCTGAACATGCCGGGCATGCACGGCCTCAATGGGCTGATCAACCTGCGCAACGAGTCGCCGACCATCCCGGTGGTGATCGTCTCGGCCGAGCAAGACAAGCAGATCGTGCTGCAAGCCATCACCTATGGCGCGGTGGGCTTCATCACCAAGTCCTCGCCGCGCCAGCAAATGACCGAGGCGATCCAGCAGATCCTCAACGGCAACGTGTACCTGCCGTCGGACATCATCCGCACCCAGAAAAACACCGGGCAACGGCGCATGCACGACAACCCGGGCTTTGCCCCGGAATTGCTGCAGGCGCTGACACGCAAGCAATTGCTGGTGCTGGAGCGCATGACCAAGGGTGAGTCGAACAAGCAGATCGCCTATACCCTGGAGATCGCCGAGACCACGGTGAAGGCCCATGTGTCGGCAATCCTGCGCAAGCTGAATGTGCACAACCGCGTCCAGGCGATCCTCAGTGCCGGGGACATTGATTTCGGCTCATACCTGCGCCGCTGACCTTGTAGTGAGCGGGCTTGCCCTAATGCCAGTCAGTTAAGGATTAACGCGGTCACTGTGGGAGGGGGCTTGCTCCCGATGGCCGCGCAGCGGCCTCAAAAATGGGCCTGCTACGCAGGCCATCGGGAGCAAGCCCCCTCCCACAATTTATCCATCGTCCGCTTTATCGCTTAACTGACAGGCATTAGGGCTTGCCCCGCTCACTACAAGGCCGGGCCGAGCAGGTGGCTCATGGCGGTCTTGAGTTTCATGGGGCGCACAGGCTTGTGCATCAACGTGTACCCCAACTCACGGATCTGCAGCTTCAACTCATTGCTGTAGTTGGCGGTGATCATCATGGCCGGGATCGCACTGCCGCGCCGGGCGTTGATGCGGGCCACGGCGTCCACCCCGTTCTGATCGTCGTCCAGGTGGTAGTCGGCGATCAACAGGTCGGCCTCGGCGTGGTAGTTATCCACCTGCCGCGCCAGGTCCTGCTCCGACAAGGCCGTGATGACCCGGCAGCCCCACCCTTCCAGTAACGTGCGCATACCGGCGCAGATCGCCGCGTCGTTATCCAGCACCCACACCCGCGCGCCTTGCAGGCGCTCCAGCAACGGTTCGCTCATCGCCGCCATCGGCAGTGGCCTGGGCGCAGTAGCGCTGAGCGGCACCTCCACCGCAAACATCGAACCCTTGCCCGGCCAGGACCGGACGCTGATGCGATGGCCGAGTATCCCGGCGATCTTTTCCACGATCGCCAACCCCAGGCCCAACCCCCGGTCCTGATCCGGGCGCTGCACATCGCCGCGCTTGAACTCCTGGAAAATCTCTTCCAGGCGCTCCTCGGCGATCCCCATGCCGCTGTCCCACACCTGGATCGACAACCGTTGCGGATGGCGCCGGCAACCGAGCACTACGCGGCCTTTATAGGTGTAGCGAAGCGCATTGCTCAACAGGTTGCGCAAGATCCGCGCAAGCAACTGGATATCGCTGCGTACCAGCGCCGAGCAGCCGATAAAGCGCAGTTCCAACCCTTCGGCGCGGGCCAATTGGGTGTACTCGGCGGCCAGGTTATCCAGCAGTTCACTGAGGGCAAAAGGCGCGATGTCCGCCTTGATCACGCCGGCATCCAGCTTGGAAATATCCACCAGGGTCCCCAGCAGGTTTTCCACGTCTTCCAGCGAGTTGCTCACGTTGCGCACCAGGGTTTCGCTGGGGCGCTCGAGCAAGGCGCTGGTAAACAGCCGAGCGGCATTGAGCGGTTGCAGCAGGTCATGGCTGACGGCGGCGAGGAATTTGGTTTTCGACAGGTTGGCCTGCTCGGCCTCCAGCTTGGCTTCGCGCAGGCGGGTCTCCATGCGCCGACGCTCATCGATCTCCTTCAACAGCTGGTCGTTGAGTGCGGTCAGTTCCGAGGTGCGCTGGGCGACGCGCTGCTCCAGATGTTGATAGGCCTGGTGCAAGGCTTCGGCCGTGCGGCGGCGCTCGGTGATGTCGCGGATCAGCACAAAGATCCCGACCACTTCGCCCGTGGCCAACACGTTCGGCACATAGGAACGCAGCATGTAGCGTTCCTGGTTATTGATATTGGTTTCGGCGAATTCGAAGGTCACGCTCTCCCCGGCCAGGGCGCGGGCGACATACGCGTCCAGCCGCTGGCAATGCTGCTCGCTGTGCACTTCGCGCAGGCTTTGCCCGAGCATCATGCCGCGCGGCCAGCAGTACCACTCTTCATACACCTTGTTGGTGAATTCGTAGACCAGGTCGGCGTTCAGGTAGCCGATCAGGGCGGGCACGTTGTCGGTGATCAAGCGAATCCAGCGCTCGCTTTCCTGCGCCTTCTGCGCCGCGACCTGTTCGCCGCGCAAGGTTTCGGCGCGCAGCCGGGCGTTGATCAGCAAATGGTTGCTGGCCTTGAGTTCGGCCATCGCCTGGTTGAGTGCATCGGTGCGTTCGCGCACTTGCTCGGCCAACACCACCGAATGCTGGAAGGTGGTGTAAGGGCTGTTGCCCTGGGGCAGGCCCGACTCGATGCGCTCGATCAGCGCCGCATTGATGCGCGCCAGCTTGTGGTTGTCCTGTTGCAACCGGGCCACCTGGGCGAGCAGTTCAGCGTCGGCCTCGGGCAATGGCGACCCCGGTGAAGGTCTGGTTGATGTGCATGCCATTGAACTGTTCTCCGTAGGTGTTGAAGCCCATCACCCGGTGGTCGCGCAGGAACGTGCCGATCGGCTCCAGGTCGCCGTTGTCTTCCAGCTCCAGGCGGCGCAGGAAACAATCGCAGCCGATGGTCAGCAGCAGCTCGCCGAGACGCGATTGCAGGCCGTCGAACAAGGTTTCCAGGTTGGGCAGGATCGGCCCTGGTGTCATCGCGGTGAGCACGATGCCGTTTTCCACCGCGCAGTAGAAACTCAGGCTCAGGTCGTCATGCACCTGCTGGATCGCGCGCACGTAGTAATAGTCGTGGATACGCACCGCCAACGGGTGCGCAGCGAAGATGCGGTGGTCAAGGTCGGCCACCGCGACGCCGATATGGCGCGCGTACTCTTCGGCGGCGGGCTCGGCGTTGAGCTCGAACACACGACGCGACGGGCTGTCGGCGCCGGTCACCACCAGTTTCTCGGTACGCGGCTGGATGTGGTGGGTGGTGAACACCTCGAAATCCAGCCAGGTATTGACCAGCACCACCACCGCCGCTCCGCTGTGGAAGACGCCGTTGAAGTACACGTGGGTATGCAGGAAATTGTCATCGCCGGC
Source organism: Pseudomonas sp. ICBG1301 (assembly GCF_016918385.1). NCBI lineage: Bacteria > Pseudomonadati > Pseudomonadota > Gammaproteobacteria > Pseudomonadales > Pseudomonadaceae > Pseudomonas > Pseudomonas sp. ICBG1301. Next base: position 759,947 of record NZ_JAEKGB010000001.1, on the reverse strand, counting down.
CGAGCCGCCGAAGTGCGGGATATCGCCCAGGGCGGCGCTGAGGGCAGCCAGTACCATTTCTTCGCGGCTGGACAGGCCGTCGAGCAAGGTCAAGGCGAATGTATTGCCCTTGATCGGCGCCAGGGTGTTGCTGCGACAGCCGCCGACCAGACGCTCGACCATGTCCTGGGCGTTGATCAGGCTGAAGTGTTCCACCTGGTCGATCAGTTCGGTGGCGATGGAGAAATGCGCGTGGTTGAACCCTATCGCGGTGATGCAGTTACGGCCGTAGCCCTGGGTCGTGATCTCGCCCGCGCTGGTGCAACCGACCACGCGCACCGTGCCGAAGCATTGCTGCAAGGCGTTGCCCAACGCCTGCAGATCGTACGACGCCGAGCAAAAAAACAGCACAAACCCCAGGTACGGATGCAGCAGCTGTCGCGCCAACTCTTCGGCGGCCTGCCCGGCATCCATGGCCTGTGACATGGCACTGACTACGCCTTCACTGTTGTACATCGTGTGCTCCCCCTCTGAGGCATGAGTGTACGAAGGGTCGGGGGTGGCACCTATGCTACTTGGGTACTGGGTGGGGGGATGCGATGGGATAAGGCTTGCAAGCGCGCACGCTGCCTTTGGGGGCAAAGCGCGGGTGCTTTGGGCGGGCCACGGGTGCCCGGCAAGTTGGGTGTAAGACGGGCCCGGTCGCAGGCCCGCCACTCAGGACGTAAGACCGGCCTTGAACAACATGCCAACCGCGACCAGGACGCACAGGCCGGCAAAACCCACCTGCAAGGCGCGCGCCGGAACCCGCGCGCACAGGCGCCGACCGACCAGCATGCCGACGATACTGGCAGCGATGAACACCCAGCCCAGCGGCTCTATGCGCACACCCGCGTGGAACGCGCCCGCCACACCGATCAGCGAGATCAGGCTGATCACCATCAACGACGTGGCGACGATGCCGCGCATCTGCACATCGGTGAGTTGCTTGAAGGCCGGTACGATCAGAAAGCCACCGCCCACCCCCAGCAGGCCCGACACCGCCCCGGTCACAGCGCCCAGCGCAGCCAGCGTGGCGCTGCACTTGGCGGTCCAGGCCAGGCGCCCGGTCTGTTGGTTGAGCATGCAGTTTTTCTGGCCCCAGGAGGCGCTGCCATGATCACTCGGCCCGGCCGCGGTTTTTTCACGCTGCAACATGCGCCAGGCCACCAGCCCCATCAACCCGCTGAACAGCGCCATCAGCAGGTGTTCCGGCAGTTGATGGGCGAGGAACACCCCCAAGGGTGAAAACAGCCCGCCGAGCACCGCGATCAGCAACGCGGCGCGATAGCGCACCAGGCCATGGCGCAACCCATCGATCGCGCCGACGGCCGCAGCGGCGCCGACGGCGAGCAGCGATACCGGCGCGGCCTGGGTCATGCTCAAGCCCAGCCCCAGGACCAACGCCGGCACCCCGAGGATCCCGCCGCCCGCGCCGGTCAAGCCCATTACCAGGCCCATCAGCAAGCCCAACACACTGGCCAGCAGCATTCAGTCCACCTTGCTCAGGCGGGTCAGCCACTCACGGCCCTTGAGCATGCCGTTCCAGTAGAACCAAGGCAGCAGGGTCGCCTTGAGGAACCACATCGAGCGCCGCGCCCGGGTCGGGTCGAGGGCAAAGGTCGGCAGCAGCTTGCCGCCGTAGCCGAATTCGGCCAGCACCACCTTGCCCTTCTCCACCGTCAGCGGGCAGGAACCGTAGCCGTCATACTTGAGCGGCAGCGGTGCCTGCTTGCGCAGGGCCAGCAGGTTTTCGGCAACCACCACGATTTGCTTGCGCACCGCCGCGGCGGTCTTGGCGTTGGTGGTGGAGCACACATCGCCCAGGCCGAAGATATGCGGGTAACGCAGGTGTTGCAGGCTGTGCGGGTTCACTTCGCACCAGCCGGCGACATCGGCCAGGGCGCTGTGGCGGATAAAGTCCGGCGACACTTGCGGGGGTACCACATGCAGCAGGTCGAAGGTTTTTTCCTGGAGCGTGACGTTACCCTCGGCGTCTTTGACTTCGAACCAGGCCTTGCGAGCCGGGCCGTCGACTTTCACCAGGTTGGAATTGAACGCCAGCCGGGCGTTGTACTTTTCCACGTACTTCATCAACGGCGGAACAAAGGTCGCCACGCCGAACAACGCAGCGCCCGCCAGGTTGAACTCCACCTCCAGGCTGTTCAGGCGGCCCTGCTTGAGCCAGTGATCGCAGGACAGGTACATGGCCTTCTGCGGCGCACCCGCGCATTTGATCGGCATGGCCGGCTGGGTAAAGATCGCCTTGCCGCCCTTGAGTTGCTGCACCAATTGCCAGGTGTAGGCGGCATGTTCATAGCTGTAATTGGAGGTGACGCCGTTCTGGCCGAGGGTCGCTTGCAGGCCCTCGACCTTCTCCCAGGCCAGGCGCAGGCCGGGGCACACGATCAGGTTGTTCCAGGTCACGCGCTGGCCGCTGTCGAGCACCAGGGTCTGTGCGTCCGGCAGCAGTTCGGTGACGGCGGCCTGCACCCAGGTGACGCCATTGGGCAGCACGTCGGCCAGGGGGCGGCGGGTCTTTTTCACGTCATAGGCACCGCCGCCCACCAGGGTCCAGGCCGGCTGGTAGCTGTGGTGAGCGTGCGGTTCAATCAGGATGATGTTCAGCTGTGGGTCGCGCTTGAGCAGGCTGGCCAGCAGGCCGATGCCTGCCGAGCCGCCGCCGATGACTACGATATCGCCACTGATGGTTGGGCCACAGTGTTGGTCATTCATGGTCGATCGCCTTCTTGTTGCATGCACACAAGGGTCGCTGCCGGATGGCGTCACGCCCAGCTTTTTATGACCGCGCCGCAGTACAGCCCGGACAGGGTTTTCATCACTTGAATCACTTCGTGGCTGGCCAGGCCGTAGAAAATGTATTTGCCTTCCCGACGGGTAGCGACCAGCCCTTCATCACGCAGGATGCCCAACTGTTGCGACAGGGTGGGCTGGCGTACGCCGGTCATGGTTTCCAGCTCGCCGACGTTGCGTTCACCTTGGGTCAACTGGCAGAGAATCAACAAACGATCCTCGTTGGCCAGCGCCTTGAGCAACGTGCAGGCCTTGGACGCCGATGCACGCAACTGGGCGACTTCGCCTTCGCTCAACGTAGATTCCATTTGCCTCAGGTCCTTTGTGTCACTTAAGCTCAAAACATTATGTGTAAATGTAAAGTGATTGTAATCACTTTTTTTTCAGCATCAGGGACAGCCGTCATGTCAGCGTTGATTCAATCCTTTCTGGACGAGGCGTCGTCGACCTACACCTATGTCGTCTATGAAGCCGACGGCGGACCCTGCGCCATCGTCGACTCGGTGCTCAACTACGACCCCGCGTCCGGGCGCACCGATACGCGCCAGGCGGACAAAGTGATCAGCTTTGTACGGGAACACCAACTGCAGGTGCAGTGGCTGCTGGAAACCCATGCCCACGCCGATCACCTGTCCGCCGCGCCCTACCTGCGCCGGACCCTGGGCGGCAAGATCGCCATCGGCCAGTGCATCAGCAAAGTACAGGGCGTGTTCAAGAACCTGTTCAACCTGGAGCCGGAGTTTCGCGCCGATGGTTCACAGTTCGATCATCTGTTCGCGCCGGATGAAATCTTCTCTATCGGCGGGCTGAAAGCCCAGGCGCTGCATGTGCCCGGTCATACACCGGCCGATATGGCTTACCTGATCGACGAGCGCCTGATCCTGGTGGGCGACACCCTGTTCATGCCCGACGTGGGCACCGCCCGCTGCGACTTCCCCGGCGGCGATGCGCGGCAGTTGTATGCGTCGATGCGCAAGCTGCTGGCCTACCCAGCGGATACCCAACTGTATGTATGCCACGACTATCCGCCTGCCGGTCGGGAGGCCAAGTGCCTGACAACCGTGGCGGAACAACGCGCAGGGAATATCCATGTGCATGACGGCGTGGACGAAGCGGCGTTTGTAGCCATGCGCACCCAGCGCGATGCCGGGCTGGGCATGCCGACGCTGCTGTTGCCGGCGATCCAGGTGAATGTGCGGGCGGGCAACCTGCCGCCCGCAGAAGATAACGGTGTGGTGTACCTGAAGATTCCACTCAACCAGCTCTGAAGCGCACTTACTCGAAGTACGACGACCGGGAGGGTGCGAGCCCCGACCACAATTCGTCGACATGCTTGAAGCCCCAGTCTTCGGCGTTTTCACGGCCGATGATCTTGTCCGGTTGCTCAGCCAGGTTGACCACCGATTGAGGAATCGGCAAGCGTGAACGCACCGAAAAAAACACTTTGACCTTGGGCGCCAGCAGCGACTTGGAGCTTTGTTCGACCACCACGCCAATGCGACCACTTTCCAGGCGCACCAAGGCGCCAACGGGGTAAATGCCTACGCACCGAACAAATGCCTGGAACACCCGCGCATCAAAATGGCCCTTCCACTCCGCCATTCTCTGGATCGCTTCGGCGGGGCCCCAGCCTTGCTTGTAAGGGCGATCAGAGGTGACCGCGTCATAAACATCACATACCGCGCCCATCTGTGCGAACAGACTGATCTGGTCCTGCGCCAGCCCATTGGGGTAACCGCTGCCATCATGTTTTTCATGGTGATGCAGGCACACATCCAATACCAAGGCGCTGATCTGCGGGCATAACCGTAACATCCGAGCGCCTTCCTCCGGGTGCCGGCGTACCGTGCCGAATTCCGTCTCGGTCAATTGGGCGGGTTTGTTCAAAATATCTTCGGGAATCGCCATTTTCCCGACGTCATGAAACAACCCCGCCAGCCCCGCTTCCTGGACCAACTCGGGCGAAAGCTCCAACTGCCGCGCCAGTGCGATCATCAAGCCACTGACGGCGACGGAATGCATGTAGGTATATTCATTGGCCTTTTTCAGGCGCACCAGGCTAAGCAAGGCATGGGGGTGACGCAGCACGGAGTGGGAGATCTCCTCCACCAGGCTCGCCACCTGACGCACATCCACCGCCTGCCCCATGCGCAGGTCGCTGAACATACGGATGACGGCACGTTTGGCGACCGCGCACACCTTCACCGCACGGGCTATCTCGGCCTTCATGTCCACCGGAGTCGCCACCACCGGGCGCACTATCCTTGTGTTATTGAGGGTAACCGCAGCCGGTCGAACACGTGGTGGCTCATCGCAGCCCTTGGCCGTGTCGATCCAGACCCGCCGGACCTGCGACATCAGCAAACGCTGCAGGTCCTCCTCGCGCTCCAGTAAAAAGCTGCTTCTCCAGAACCCGTGATCAATCCATGGGCCCTCCAGCTTATGAATGTGCATGCCCAGAATCACCCGTGAGCACGGAATGCACTTCAACATTTGTCCATCCCCCAACGCCTGACTGCCCCCGCCATCAACTCACGGAGAACTTCGCCACGATCTGTTTCAGATCCACTGCCAGTCGCGACAGTTCCTGGCTGGCGATGGACGTCTGGCCGGCAGCCGACGAACTCTGGATGGACAGGTCGCGGATGCTGATCAGGTTCTGATCAACCGAACGCGCCACTTGGGCTTGCTGTTCCGAGGCGGTCGCGATCATCAGGTTGCGTTCGTTGATGTCGGTAATGGCTTGGGTGATCTGGGTAATGGCCACGCCGGCTTCATGGGCAACCTTCAAGGAATCCACCGCCTCATCGCGCACGGCCTTGACCTTCTCAAGGGAAGCGGGGTCCTTGGCGCCGTATTCCATGGCATAACGGCGCAAATCGAGACGTAGCTTGTAAAAAGCAGTGTCAATCTGGCCAGCCAGGCGAATGCTGGGAAGCCAGTTGGTATCTATTTCGACCGTCGACGAATAAACCTGATCGACTTTTATGAGAGTCATTGCGCCTTGTATCAACAGCAGGAAACAGACCACACCGAAGCACAGTGTGGTACGAAAATTCAGTTTCAAGGATCTCATGGACATGCGGCTCACCCTTCCCTCGGCCGCGTAGGACGCGGCCTGACGAGTACGACTGTGTACAAGTGAAGGTGAAAAAAGTGTGACTGTCCAAGTCGTTTTTTATTGAAACCGCCCAATAAAAAATTCGATTATTTACTTAGCTAAACATCAAAAAAACCGGCTTTTGCGGTTATTAACCGTCACACCATCAGCCCATCCCGTGGCAATGGCAGCGCCGTTTTATACCGCACTTGTTTGAGGGCGAAACTGGAGCGGATATTGGCCACACCCGGCACCTTGGTCAGAAAGTCCATCATGAAACGCTCCAATGACTGGATCGTCGGCACCAACACCCTGATCAGGTAGTCCGGATCACCGGCCATCAGGTAACACTCCATGACTTCCGGGCGGTCCGCAATCGCCCCTTCGAACTGCTGCAACGCCAGTTCATTCTGCTTTTCCAGGCTGACATGAATGAACACATTCACGTGCAGCCCCAGCAGGTCGGCGTCGAGCAACGTGACCTGCTCGCGAATCAGCCCCAACTCCTCCATCGCCTTCACCCGGTTGAAACACGGCGTGGGCGACAGGTTCACCGAACGCGCCAGGTCGGCGTTGGTGATGCGAGCGTTCTCCTGCAATGCGTTGAGAATGCCGATATCGGTACGGTCCAGTTTGCGCATGAGACAAAATCACCTGTTTATTATGTTTATGTAGTTTTTTTATCCGCAAATGATCTCGGGTGCAATGAAACAGAGATAAATATTCTTCTACGCCACGCCTATGATTGTTGTAGGACAAGATTTCTCCTACCCGGAGTCTGACTGTCAGCTAGCGCGCCCACTACAAGAAATTCACAAGATAGAGCGTAGAAAGCCATGACCCAGCAGTACGAACCGCTGCGCCTGCACGTTCCCGAACCCTCGGGCCGCCCAGGCTGCAAGACCGACTTTACCTACCTGCGCCTGAATGACGCCGGCCTGGTGCGCAAACCCGCCATCGACGTAGAACCCGCTGACACCGCCGACCTGGCCAAGGGCCTGATCCGTGTGCTCGACGACCAGGGCCAGGCGCTTGGCCCGTGGGCCGAAGACGTCTCGGTCGAGATCATGCGCCGCGGCATGCGCGCCATGCTCAAGACGCGGATTTTCGACAACCGCATGGTGGTCGCCCAGCGTCAGAAGAAAATGTCGTTCTACATGCAAAGCCTTGGTGAAGAAGCCATCGGCAGTGCCCAGGCCCTGGCCTTGAACATCGACGACATGTGCTTTCCCACCTACCGTCAGCAAAGCATCCTGATGGCCCGCGAAGTGCCGCTGGTGGACCTGATCTGCCAACTGCTGTCCAACGAGCGCGACCCACTCAAGGGCCGCCAGCTGCCGATCATGTATTCGGTAAAAGATGCCGGTTTCTTCACTATTTCCGGCAACCTCGCCACCCAATTCGTACAAGGCGTGGGCTGGGGCATGGCCTCGGCGATCAAGGGCGATACCAAGATCGCGTCGGCCTGGATCGGCGACGGCGCCACCGCCGAGGCCGACTTCCACACTGCTCTCACCTTCGCTCACGTGTACCGTGCGCCCGTGATCCTCAATGTGGTCAACAACCAGTGGGCCATCTCCACCTTCCAGGCCATCGCCGGCGGTGAAGCCACGACCTTCGCCGGACGCGGCGTCGGCTGCGGCATCGCCTCGCTGCGCGTGGACGGCAACGACTTCATCGCGGTGTACGCCGCCTCCGCCTGGGCCGCCGAGCGTGCGCGGCGCAACCTGGGGCCGACCCTGATCGAATGGGTCACCTACCGCGCCGGCCCGCACTCGACCTCCGATGATCCGTCGAAATACCGCCCTGCCGACGACTGGAGCCACTTCCCCCTGGGTGATCCGATTGCGCGCCTCAAGCAGCACCTGATCCGGATTGGCCAGTGGTCCGAAGAGGAACATGCGGCGGTCAGCGCCGAACTTGAAGCCGAAGTGATCGCCGCGCAAAAACAGGCCGAACAGTACGGCACCCTCGCCGGCGGCCAGATTCCAAGCGCCGCGACCATGTTCGAAGACGTCTACAAAGAGATGCCGGAGCACTTGAAGCGCCAGCGTCAAGAGTTGGGGATCTGACATGAACGATCACAACAACAGCATCGAATTGGAAACCGCCATGACCACCACCACCATGACCATGATCCAGGCCCTGCGCTCGGCCATGGATGTGATGCTTGAACGTGACGACAACGTGGTGGTGTTCGGCCAGGACGTGGGTTACTTCGGCGGCGTGTTCCGTTGCACCGAAGGCTTGCAGAACAAGTACGGCAGTTCGCGGGTGTTCGACGCGCCGATCTCGGAAAGCGGAATTATCGGGGTGGCCGTGGGCATGGGTGCCTATGGCCTGCGCCCGGTGGCCGAGATCCAGTTCGCCGACTACGTCTACCCCGCCACCGACCAGATCATCTCGGAAGCTGCGCGCCTGCGTTATCGCTCGGCCGGCCAGTTCACGGCGCCGCTGACCATGCGCATGCCCTGCGGCGGTGGCATTTACGGTGGCCAGACCCACAGCCAGAGTATCGAAGCGGTGTTCACCCAAGTCTGCGGCCTGCGCACGGTGATGCCTTCCAACCCTTATGACGCCAAGGGCCTGCTGATCGCCTCGATCGAAAACGATGACCCGGTGATCTTCCTGGAGCCCAAGCGCCTGTACAACGGCCCGTTCGATGGCCATCACGATCGTCCGGTCACGCCGTGGTCGAAACACCCGCAAGCACAAGTGCCGGATGGTTACTACACCGTGCCGCTGGACGTGGCCGCCATCGTGCGTCCGGGCTCTGCGGTGACCGTGCTGACCTACGGCACCACCGTGTATGTGTCCCAGGTCGCCGCCGAAGAAACCGGTATCGACGCCGAGGTCATCGACCTGCGCAGCCTGTGGCCGCTGGACCTGGACACCATCGTCAAGTCGGTGAAAAAAACCGGCCGTTGTGTGGTGGTGCATGAAGCCACGCGCACCTGCGGTTTTGGTGCCGAGTTGGTGTCGCTGGTGCAAGAGCATTGCTTCCATCACCTGGAAGCGCCGATCGAACGCGTCACCGGTTGGGACACCCCCTACCCGCACGCGCAGGAGTGGGCGTATTTCCCAGGGCCGTCCCGAGTGGGCGCGGCGTTGAAACGGGTCATGGAGGTCTGAATGGGCACGCACGTTATCAAGATGCCGGACATTGGCGAAGGCATCGCAGAAGTTGAACTGTCGGTCTGGCATGTGAAGGTCGGCGACCTGGTGGTTGAAGACCAGGTGCTGGCGGATGTGATGACCGACAAGGCGATGGTGGACATTCCCTCGCCGGTACACGGCAGGGTGATTTCCCTCGGTGGCGAACCGGGCGAGGTCATGGCGGTGGGCAGTATCCTGATCAGCATTGAAGTGGAAGGTGCGGGGAACGCCAAGGACGCGCCGGCAGCGGCGGAGCCGGTCAAGCCGGCGCCCGCCCCCGTTGTCGAGGCCAAGCCGGCACCCGCTGCCGCTGAAACCAGGGCGGCGGCCAAGCCTGCGGCCGCGCCCGTCGCCCGCGAAGCCGGTGAGCGCCCCCTGGCCTCCCCTGCCGTGCGCAAACATGCGCTGGATGCGGGTATCCAGCTGCGTCTGGTGCAGGGCACGGGCCCGGCCGGCCGGATCCTGCACGAAGACCTCGACGCCTACCTGCAACAAGGCACGGCAAAGGCATCGACAGCCGCCAACCCCTACGCCGAACGCCACGACGAAGCACAGATCCCGGTGATCGGCATGCGCCGCAAGATCGCCCAGCGCATGCAGGATGCGACCCGCCGCGCCGCGCATTTCAGCTATGTGGAAGAAATCGACGTCACGGCTCTGGAGGAGCTGCGCGTGCACCTCAATGAGAAGCACGGCGCGACTCGCGGCAAGCTGACCCTGCTGCCGTTTATCGTGCGTGCGATGGTGGTGGCACTGCGCGACTTCCCGCAGATCAACGCACGCTACGACGACGAAGCCCAGGTCATCACCCGCCTTGGCGCGGTGCATGTGGGCGTCGCCACGCAGAGCGACGTGGGTTTGATGGTGCCGGTGGTGCGTCACGCCGAGGCGCGCAGCCTGTGGAGCACCGCCGAAGAAATCGCGCGCTTGGCCACCGCCGCACGCAACGGCAAGGCCAGCCGCGATGAGCTGTCCGGTTCGAGCATTACCCTGACCAGCCTGGGCGCATTGGGCGGCATCGTCAGCACCCCGGTGCTGAACCTGCCGGAGGTGGCGATTGTCGGCGTCAACCGCATGGTCGAACGGCCGATGGTGATCAAGGGCCAGATCGTGGTGCGCAAGATGATGAACCTTTCCAGTTCCTTCGATCACCGTGTGGTCGATGGCATGGACGCGGCGCAATTCATCCAGGCCATTCGCGGCCTGCTCGAACAACCCGCCAGCCTGTTCCTGGAGTAAGGGCATGACTCAGACATTGAACACCACGCTGCTGATCATTGGCGGCGGCCCCGGCGGTTATGTGGCGGCGATCCGCGCCGGCCAACTGGGCATCCCGACCATTCTGGTGGAAGGCCAGGCCCTGGGCGGCACTTGCCTGAACATCGGCTGCATCCCGTCCAAGGCGCTGATCCATGTGGCCGAGCAGTTCCAGCAAACCGTGCACCACAGCCAGGGTTCGCCGTTGGGTATCGAAGTGGATGTGCCGACCCTGGACATCCGCAAAAGCGTGGAATGGAAAGACGGCATCGTCGACCGCCTGACCACCGGCGTCGCTGCACTGCTGAAGAAGCACAAAGTGCAGGTGATCCACGGTTGGGCCAAGGTGGTGGACGGCAAGACCGTCGAGGTGGGCGAGCAGCGTATCCACTGCGAACACCTGCTGCTGGCCACCGGCTCGAAAAGCGTCAACCTGCCGATGCTGCCGATTGGCGGCCCGGTCATCTCCTCCACCGAAGCCTTGGCGCCCACCCGTGTGCCCAAGCGCTTGATCGTGGTCGGTGGCGGGTACATCGGCCTGGAGCTGGGGATTGCCTACCGCAAGCTCGGCGCCGAGGTCAGTGTGGTCGAGGCGCAAGAGCGCATTCTGCCGGCCTACGACGCCGAGCTGACGCAACCGGTGCACGAATCCCTCAGGCAGTTGGGCGTGAAGCTGTACCTCAAGCACAGCGTCACCGGTTTCGAGCACAACCGCCTGCAAGTGCGTGATCCGAATGGCGACACGGTGTCGCTGGAGACGGATCAGGTGCTGGTGGCCGTAGGTCGCAAACCCAACACCCAAGGCTGGAACCTCGAAGCGCTGAACCTGGACATGAACGGCGCAGCGATCAAGGTCGACCAGCATTGCCAGACCAGCATGCGCAACGTGTGGGCCATCGGCGACCTGAGCGGCGAGCCGATGCTGGCGCACCGGGCCATGGCCCAGGGTGAAATGGTCGCCGAACTGATCAGCGGCAAACACCGCGAATTCAACCCGGCGGCGATCCCTGCGGTGTGCTTTACCGATCCTGAATTGGTGGTGGTCGGCAAGACCCCGGATGAGGCCAAGGCGGCGGGCCTGGATTGCATCGTGTCGAGCTTCCCGTTCGCGGCCAATGGCCGGGCCATGACCCTGGAGTCGAAAACCGGCTTCGTACGGGTGGTGGCACGGCGTGACAATCACCTGATTGTCGGTTGGCAAGCGGTGGGGGTCGGTGTGTCCGAACTGTCCACGGCCTTCGGCCTGAGCCTGGAAATGGGGGCGCGCCTGGAAGACGTGGCCGGCACCATCCATGCTCACCCGACCCTGGGTGAAGCGGTGCAGGAAGCGGCGCTGCGGGCCTTGGGGCATGCCTTGCACCTTTGACCGGAACGGTTTCCGTGGCGAGGGAGCTTGCTCCCGCTGGGGTGCGAAGCGCCCCCAAAAGCTGGCGACTGCTACGCAGTCGAGCGGGAGCAAGCTCCCTCGCCACCATCAGCCCGCTCCCACACACAGCCAGAATGCAGTATTGTTGTGCCCATTCAGAAAAAAACCGACTTGACCAGAGATTAGAGGGTGTCATGGGTAACGAGAGCATCAATTGGGACAAGCTGGGTTTTGACTACATCAAGACCGACAAGCGGTTTCTCCAGGTCTGGAAAAACGGCGAGTGGCAAGAAGGCACCCTGACCGACGACAACGTGCTGCACATCAGCGAGGGCTCCACCGCCCTGCACTATGGCCAGCAGTGCTTCGAGGGCCTCAAGGCCTACCGTTGCAAGGACGGCTCGATCAACCTGTTCCGCCCGGACCAGAACGCCGCCCGCATGCAACGCAGCTGCGCACGCCTGCTGATGCCGCATGTACCGACCGACGTGTTCATCGAAGCCTGCAAGCAAGTGGTCAAGGCCAACGAGCGGTTCATCCCGCCGTATGGCAGCGGCGGCGCGCTGTACCTGCGCCCGTTCGTGATCGGCACCGGTGACAACATCGGCGTGCGCACCGCACCGGAGTTCATCTTCTCGGTGTTCTGCATCCCGGTCGGCGCCTACTTCAAAGGCGGCCTGGTACCCCACAACTTCCAGATCTCCAGCTTCGACCGCGCCGCGCCACAAGGCACCGGTGCCGCCAAGGTCGGTGGCAACTACGCCGCCAGCCTGATGCCAGGTTCCGAAGCGAAGAAATCCGGCTTCGCCGACGCGATCTACCTGGACCCGATGACCCATTCGAAAATCGAAGAAGTCGGTTCGGCGAACTTCTTCGGGATCACCCACGACAATCAGTTCATCACGCCGAAGTCGCCTTCGGTATTGCCGGGCATCACCCGCCTGTCACTGATCGAACTGGCCAAGACCCGCCTGGGCCTGGAAGTGGTCGAGGGCGAGGTGTTCATCGACAAGCTGGATCAGTTCAAGGAAGCCGGTGCCTGCGGTACCGCCGCCGTGATCTCGCCCATCGGCGGTATCCAGTACAACGGCAAGCTGCATGTGTTCCACAGCGAGACCGAAGTCGGCCCGATCACCCAGAAGCTCTACAAAGAGCTGACCGGTGTGCAGACCGGTGATGTTGAAGCGCCAGAAGGTTGGATCGTCAAGGTCTAAGCTGCGCTGCAAAATAAATGTGGGAGGGGGCAAACAAACCCCCTCCCACATTTTTGATCTCCAAGGTCTTCAGGATTGGGGAATATTCCCGGCAATCTTCTTGCCCATGCTGATCCTCGGTTCCACCCCATACCCCAACGCCTCGTAGAACCCCACCACCGCATCATTACCGCCGGTGATCTGCAGGTTGATCTTCATGCAGCCCAACGCCGTCAACGCCTGCTCCGCATGGCGCACCAGCGACGATCCCAGGCCATGACGCCGATAGTCCGCGTGCACCGCCACCGAATACAGCCAACCACGATGGCCGTCGTAGCCGGCAAGCACAGTCCCAATCACGGCCTTTTTGTCTGTCGCGACGAAGAACAACCCATCATTGACCGCCAGCTTCTTATCGATCGCCAGGCTCGGCAGGTTATGCGCAGTGTCATAGCCAAACGCCTCCTGCCACAACGCGATCACCTGTGCGCGGTGCTGACGGTCACGGTACGGCCCGATGGGGTGGCGTGATAACAGGGTTTTCTCCATCACCAGCGTGCGCTCGTTGCCGTGGTAAACGTCGCGCACCGTATGAAACCCCAGCTTGGTGTAGAACGGTTCGGCGGTCAGCGAGGACGGCACACTCAGGGTCGTCACCCCGGCTTCGCGGGCACGCAGTTCGATTTCAATCATCAATAGCCGGCCAATGCCCTGCCCTTGCAGTGCCGGGTTGACGAACACCGAGCGCACCACATTGGCGTCGAGGGCAGCGGTGGCGACGATCATTTGATCCTGGACCGCCACCAGCACCACGCGGCGCTTGAGCAACTCCAGCACGGCATCCGGTGTGAAGTTGCTCGCCACGCGGGCGATCACATCCGCCGGGTAATCCCGTGCATTGCTGCTGTGCAAGGCGGCGAGGATGACCTGGCTGATGCCTTCGGCATCTGAGGCTTGAGCGAGACGAACGGCGGTAGACATGATTCCCCCTGCCTGACACGACTATGACAGACGCCACAATACCAATGTCGCACCGCCCCTCCCACCGTTTGAGCGCATTTCAATCCAACAGCCGATTCGGCTGCCACACCCCGCCTTTCAGCTTTCCCGGCTGGGCCACCTGGTTGTTTCAGCCGGGATTCACCCAGCACAACGCACAAAATAGCGTCAACGCTCACCCCATGGATTTCGTGCCCCATGCAAACCACCAACACCGTCCTGATGATTCGCCCGGCGCGCTTTGCCTTCAACCCGGACACCGCGATCAACAACCGCTTCCAGCGCCCACCCCTCGACCCGTCAGGCGCGCAGCACAAAGCGCTGGAAGAGTTCGACGGTTATGTCGATACGCTGCGCCGGCATGGCGTGGAGGTACTGGTGGTGCAGGACACGCCGGCGCCCCACACGCCCGACTCGATTTTCCCGAATAACTGGTGGAGCAGCCACGCCGACGGCAGCCTGGTGCTGTACCCGATGGAAGGCCAGAACCGACGGCTGGAGCGCGACAAGGGTGTGCTGCAAATACTGGAGCAGCGTTTTGCAATCCACCACACCATTGACCTCAGTCACCTGGAACAACAGAACATTTTCCTCGAAGGCACCGGCAGCATGGTGCTCGACCGCCAGCACCGCATCAGCTACGCCTGCCACTCCGGGCGCACGCACCAGGACGCCCTGCGCCAGTTCGCCGAACGCCTCGACTACCGACTGTGCGTGTTCCACGCCGTGGACCGTCACCAGGCGCCGATCTACCACAGCAACGTGATGATGAGCGTCGGTCGCGACCTCTCGGTGGTGTGCCTGCAGGCCCTGCCCGACGCCACCGAACGCCAGGCCCTGGAACGCTCCCTGCGCGACACCGGCAAAGACATCCTCAGCCTCGACTTCGACCAGCTCGAAGCCTTCGCCGGCAACATGCTCGAAGTGCATGACCGTGACGGCCAGCCGCTGCTGGTGATGTCCGCCAGCGCCTGGGGCGCGCTGCAACCGACACAGCGCCAGCACGTGGAGCGCCACACGCGCCCCGTGGTGGTGAACATCGACAACATCGAACGCATCGGTGGCGGCAGTGCCCGCTGCATGCTGGCGGAAGTGCACTTGCCTGCCCGCCCCTCATTTCAATAAGGAGTCTTGCCATGACCCGTTACATCGACGTCAACGACCTCTGCTACCTGGTCTCGCAGAAGGGCCTGCCCACCTGCATCAGCGAAATGGCCGAGTACATCCGCGCCGACTACCTGCGCTGGCCGGATTTCGAAAAATGCGCACGCCTGGCCAACCACTCGCCGGACGGCGTGATCGAGTTGATGCCGGTGTCCGACGCCTCGCTGTACGCCTTCAAATACGTCAACGGCCACCCGAAAAACACCCTGGCCGGCCTGCTCACCGTGATGGCCTTCGGTGCCCTGGGCGATGTGGATACCGGCCAGCCGGTGCTGCTCGCGGAAATGACCCTGACCACCGCCATCCGCACCGCCGCCACTTCGGCGCTGGTGGCCCGCTACCTGGCTCGCGACAACAGCCGCAGCATGGCGTTGATCGGCAACGGCTCACAAAGTGAATTCCAGGCCGTGGCGTTCCACGCCATGCTCGGCATCAATGAAATCCGCCTGTTCGATATCGACGCCCAGGCCACCGCCAAACTCGCCGCCAACCTCAAGGCGTTCCCGGCGATCAAGGTGATCCTGGCCGGCAGCGTGGCCGAAGCGGTCAAAGGTGCGGACATCGTCACCACCGTGACCGCCGACAAGGCCTGCGCGACCATTCTCACCGACGACATGATCGAACCGGGCATGCACCTGAATGCCGTGGGCGGCGATTGCCCGGGCAAGACCGAGCTGGACCGACGTATCGTCGAGCGCGCCCGGGTGATCGTCGAGTACGAACCGCAAAGCCGCATCGAAGGCGAGATCCAGCAAATGCCGCAGGATTCGCCGGTCACCGAACTGTGGCAGGTGATCAACGGCCGGCAGCCCGGCCGCGAGAACGCGCGCCAGGTCACCCTGTTCGACTCGGTAGGCTTTGCCATCGAAGACTATTCGGCGCTGCGCTATGTGCTGGATGTGGCCAAGGCCCTGGATGTTGGCCGTGAGCTGGAGCTGGTGCCGGACCTGGCCGACCCGAAAGACCTGTACGCACGGCTGGCCCAACAACCGGCGGCACAGCAGAAAAAGCGCGCCTGAAACCGCTCTGGCCTGCCGCTTCACGCCCGAGGCAGGCCAGAATTTCAGCTTTGACAAGCCGATTCAGCCCGTGCAACAGCCGATTCCGCTGCATTGCACTTTTTAACAGCGCAATTTGCGCTTTATGCAGGGGGTAAACGACACAAAAAACGCACCACCATGGAGCATCCTCTGCGCCGACGAGAAGGATGTTTCAACTTTATGACCGCCCCTGACATCAATTACAAAATATAGGGACTCCACCATGACTTCACTGCGATCACTCTTCGCTGCATTGCTGTTGCCACTGTGCGCCACCGCCGCCCATGCGCAAGACTGGAAAGAAATCCGCTTCGGCGTGTTCCCCGAGTATCCCCCCTTCGAGTCCGTCGCCGCCGACGGCAGCCTGCAAGGCTTCGATATTGAATTGGGCAACGCGATCTGCGCCAAGCTCGAGGTCAAATGCACCTGGGTGCATAACGAATTCGACGGCATGATCCCGGCCCTGCGAGCGCGCAAGTTCGACGCAATCATGTCGTCCATGGCCGTCACCCCGGCCCGCGAGAAGGTCATCGACTTCAGCGACCGGCTGTTCCTCAGCCCGACCTCGGTGATCACGCGCAAAAGCGCCGACTTCGGCGACACCCCGCAATCATTGAAGGGCAAACAAGTGGGCGTGCTGCAGGGCTCGCTGCAGGAAGCCTATGCCCGTGCGCAGTTGGCCAAGCTGGGGGCGCAGATCAAGGCGTATCAGTCCCAGGAGCAGAACTACGCCGACCTGCAAAACGGTCGCCTCGATGCCACCCTGACCGACAAGCTCGAAGCCCAGCTCAACTTCCTGTCCAAGCCCGAAGGCGCCGACTTCAAGACCGGCCCGGCCTTCAAGGACCCGACCCTGCCCCTGGATATCGCCATGGGCCTGCGCAAGAACGATCAGCAGTTGCGTGAACTGATCAACAAAGGCATCGCCGCGGTGCAGGCTGATGGCACCTATGCGCAAATCCAGAAGAAGTACTTCGGCGATCAGGACATCTACCACGAGTGATGCCAACCCCGACCCTGTGAGAGAAGGCTTATGTGGGAGGGGGCTTGCCCCCGATGAGGACATGCCAGTCGACACATGCATTGACTGACCCACCGCTATCGGGAGCAAGCCCCCTCCCACAGAAGCCCGCTCCCACGAGGGTATGTCCGGGCCCTTTAGAGACCTCCCCCATGAACGAATTCCTCAATCTGCAGGGCTACGGCCCGATGCTGGCTCAAGGCGCGTGGATGACGCTCAAGCTGGCGTTCCTGGCACTGGCCTTGAGCCTCACCCTCGGCCTGATTGCCGCCGGCGCCAAACTGTCCAGCGCCCGATGGCTGCGCGTGCCGGCCACGCTGTACACCACACTGATCCGCAGCGTGCCGGACCTGGTGCTGATCCTGCTGATTTTCTACAGCTTGCAACTGTGGCTCAATGACCTGAGTGAAGTGTTCGGCTGGGACTACTTGGAAATCGACCCGTTCACCGCCGGGGTGATCACCCTGGGCTTTATCTACGGCGCGTATTTCACCGAAAACTTTCGCGGTGCGATCCTCAGTGTGCCGGTCGGCCAGTTGGAAGCCGCGACCGCCTATGGCTTGAACCGCTGGCAGCGTTTTCACCTGGTGCTGTTCCCGCAGTTGATGCGCTTCGCCCTGCCAGGCCTGGGCAATAACTGGCTGGTGCTGCTCAAGTCCACGGCGCTGGTGTCGATCATCGGCTTGTCGGATCTGGTCAAGGCCGCCCAGAACGCCGGCAAGACCACTAACGAACCGTTGTATTTCCTGATCCTCGCGGGCCTGGTGTATCTGGTGATCACCACCTTGTCCAACCGCGTCCTCAAGCGCCTCGAACGACGCTATAACCTCGGCATCAAGGGGATGGCACGATGATCGAACTGTTCCAGCAATACGGCCTGGCCTACCTGTTCAGCGATGGCACGGGCCTGTCCGGCGTGGCCATGACCTTGTGGCTGTTTATTGTCTCGGTGGTGCTGGGCTTTGCGCTGTCGATACCCTTGGCACTGGCTCGCGTTTCGGAGCACTGCTGGTTGCGATGGCCGGTGGAGGTCTACACCTACCTGTTTCGCGGCACACCGCTGTATATCCAACTGCTGATTTGCTACACCGGGCTTTACAGCCTGGAAGTGGTGCAGGACAACGCGCTGCTCAACCAGTTTTTCCGCAATGCGCTGAACTGCACCCTGCTCGCCTTCGTACTCAACACTTGCGCCTACACCGTGGAGATTTTCGCCGGGGCGATCCGCAATATTCCCTACGGTGAAATCGAAGCGGCCCGCGCCTATGGCCTGCACGGCTGGCGGCTCAATCTGTTTGTGGTGGTGCCGGCGGCATTGCGTCGCGCATTGCCGGCCTACAGCAACGAAATGATCCTGATGCTGCACGCCACCTCTCTGGCGTTCACCGCCACCGTCGCCGACATCCTCAAGGTGGCCCGCGACGCGAATGCCGAGACGTTCCTGACGTTCCAGGCGTTCGGCATCGCCGCTCTGCTCTACATGCTGCTGTCCTTTGCACTGGTGGGCCTGTTTCGACTGGCCGAACGTCGCTGGATGCGCTTCCTTGTTTCTACCCGAGGCTAACCCATGAATCAGTCCGCACAGGCCCTGGCCACTTACCCGCTCGATGTACCCGTTGCCACACCCGCAACCGCGGCTATCAAGCTGCAAGTCGAAGGCATCCACAAACGCTACGGCGAACACGAAGTGCTCAAGGGCGTGTCCCTCAACGCCCGCAACGGCGACGTGATCAGCCTGATCGGCGCCAGCGGCTCGGGCAAGAGCACCCTGCTGCGGTGCGTCAACTTTCTCGAACAGCCGGACGCCGGGGTGATCACCCTGGACGGCATCAGCCTCAAAATGCAGCCCGGCCGCGCCGGCACCCGCGCGCCCCACCCGGCGCAACTGCAAAACCTGCGCACACGCCTGGCCATGGTGTTCCAGCACTTCAACCTGTGGAGCCACATGACGGTGCTGGAGAACATCACCATGGCCCCGCGCCGGGTGCTGGGCGTCAGCGCCGCCGAGGCGCAACAACGCGCGCGTCTGTACCTGGACAAAGTCGGCCTGCCGAGCCGCGTGGCAGATCAATACCCAGCATTTCTGTCGGGTGGCCAGCAGCAACGCGTGGCCATTGCTCGGGCGCTGGCGATGGAACCCGAGATCATTCTGTTCGATGAACCGACCTCGGCGCTGGACCCAGAACTTGTAGGAGAAGTCCTCAAAGTCATACAGACGTTGGCCGAGGAAGGCCGTACCATGCTGATGGTCACCCACGAAATGGGCTTTGCCCGCCAGGTGTCCAGCCAAGTGCTGTTTTTGCACCAGGGTCGGGTCGAGGAACAAGGCGGAGCCGACATCCTCGATCACCCCAGCAGCGAACGCTTGCAGCAATTTCTTTCCAACCGTTTGAAGTGAACTCATGGATACCAAGGCCAACGGACCCCATTCTTCCCCTGCGCTGGATCGCATCGATGAAGCGATCATCGATGTGTTGCGTCACCAGGGGCGCATCACCTACGAAAAGCTCTCGTCGCTGGTGCACCTGACGCCCAGGCCTTGCCTGGAACGGGTGCGCAAGCTGGAGCGACGCGGGGTGATTCGCGGGTATGGGGCGATCATCGATGTACAGATGGTCTCGCCGGGGTTGTCGCTGCTGGTGCTGGTAGCCTTGTCCAATCAAAGCGGGCGCTCGGCGCAGAAGGCATTCGAGGCCTGCGTCAAAGCCTGCCCTCAGGTGTTCGAATGCCAGTTGATCAGCGGGCCGTTCGACTACAGCCTGCGCATGCGCTGCCGCGATATGGAGCATTACCGGGTGCTGACCGAGACTTGGTTGAACAACGATGAGTTGCACATCGACAAGTTGGTGGCGCATCCGGAGTTGGCGGTGGTGAAGAACACCGCCATCGAGCTGACCTGATGTAGTGAGCGGGCTTGTCCTAATGCCAGTCAGTTAAGGCTTAACGCTGTCACTGTGGGAGGGGGCTTGCTCCCGATGAGGGTGCGTCAGTCGATAAACTGCTGACTGGCACACCCTCATCGGGAGCAAGCCCCCTCCCACAAGTTATTCATCGTCCGTTCTATCGCTTAACTGACTGGCATTAGGGCCTGTCCCGCGCTGGGGGGCGAAGCCGCCCCAACAAGGACGCCGTGGTGTTTCAGAAATACCGAGGTGAGCGGATTTGGGGCGGCTGTGCCACCCAGCGCGGGGCAAGCCCGCTCACTACAAGGCAATGCGTTTGCCGGGGCGGGTGCTGATCGGCGCGGCCTGTCCGTCCTTCTGTTTGCCCGTTCGCGCTTCGCTGATCAGTCCCGGTATCAATTTGCCCTCCGGCAGATTCTTCCAGAACCGACTCGGCAAGTGCCCTTCCATGACTTTGGGGTTCAAGCGCGCCGGGTTGAAGATATGGCTGTAGTAGGTCAGCCACATGTCGCTGTGCGGGTCTTCGACAGTCTGCGCCAGTTGCCGCCACGCCTCGGGGCATTCGCGTTGATGAATCAACTGCTCACCGTCGTAATACACCCCATCTAGAGGCGTGGCGATCATCCAGCGATGGCGCCCCATGCGTCCGATAAAATGCTGGCTGGCACTCTCGAGAATGTCATGGGCCGGCTCATGCCAGGCGACGTACTCCGGCAACTGCGGCCCCGCCTCGGCCGGCAGTGCAATGAACCGTACAAAGGCATGCAGGTGATGGGCTTCACGGCTCACCTGCTTGATCCGCCGCTGCAACTCGCTGCCCAACTTGTCCCCCGCCAGCATCGCCGTACGGTCACCATGGCTGACTCGCCATAGCACTTCGTACAAGAGGCTCCAGCGCTGGTCGCCGTGGTAACGGGCCGCCGACTCCAGCAACACCAGCAGTGCCTTGGGAATGCGCGCCTGAAACGGCCCCAGCCCGGCAGGGATCGGTTCATCGGTGGCAAACAGGTCCGCCACTTCCGCCTCGCCCCAGCTCACCTGGCTCGGGTCGACCTGATGGCTGAGCAACCAGCGCGCCTGTTCGCGCCAGGTGCTGAACAGGTTGTCGCATTCCAGGCTGATCATCCCCATAACCCCATTTGTTGCGGCTGCGGACGGTCGCGCAACTGTTCACGCAGCAGCACACTGCTGCTGTCGGCCTGTTGCGGGTGATAGTCACTGGTGATGAAGAACGGCTTGGCCTTGGCCAGCACGCACCGCATGCGCGCCAGGTCTTCGAAACGGATCTTGCGTTCACGTCGCAAGTCCACCAGGCGCTGGGTGGTGCGCAAGCCAATGCCGGGGATGCGGGCGATCAACGTGGGTTCGGCGCGGTTCAGGTCCAAGGGGAACACTTCGCGGTTGTCCAGGGCCCAGGCCAGCTTGGGGTCGATATCCAACGCCAGGTGGCCTGGGCCTTCAAACAGCTCGTTGGCGCTGAAACCGTAGCTGCGCAACAGGAAGTCGGCCTGGTACAAGCGGTGTTCGCGCATCAGCGGGGGTGCGGCCAGGGGCACGCTTTTCGGGCTGTTCGGAATGGGGCTGAACGCCGAGTAATAAACGCGGCGCAGCTTGAAGTTGCCATACAACGCCTCGGCGCCATGCAGGATGGTGCTGTCGTCAGTGTCATCGGCGCCGACGATCATCTGCGTGCTCTGCCCGGCCGGGGCAAAACGCGGCGCCCGGGGTTCGTTGAGGACAGTCTGCTCGCCGGTGTAGATGGTGCGCATCGCCTGTTTGATCGAGCCGATCTGTTTCTCCGGTGCCAGGGTTTGCAGGCTGGCATCGGTGGGCAATTCGATATTCACGCTCAAGCGATCCGCATAGCGCCCCGCTTCGGCGATCAGCGCCGGGTCGGCTTCGGGAATGGTCTTGAGGTGGATATAGCCGCGAAAGTCGTGCTCTTCGCGCAGCAGCTTGGCCACGCGCACCAACTGTTCCATGGTGTAGTCGGCCGAACGGATGATGCCGGAACTGAGAAACAGCCCGCTGACGCAATTGCGCCGGTAGAAGTCCAGGGTCAGGGTGACCACCTCCTCCGGGCTGAAGCGTGCGCGGGGCACGTCGCTGGAGCGGCGGTTGACGCAATACTGGCAGTCGTAGAGGCAGAAGTTGGTCAGCAACACCTTGAGCAACGACACGCAGCGACCATCCGGGGTATAGCTGTGGCAGATGCCCATGCCGTCGGTGGAACCCAGCCCGGCCTTGCCTTCGGAACTGCGCTTGGGCGCGCCACTGCTGGCGCAGGAAGCGTCGTACTTGGCGGCGTCGGCGAGGATGCTGAGTTTTTCGATCAACTGCATGGAGGGCTACCGATACTGGTTTTTTGTACAGTATCAGGAGCCGGACGGCGTTGCCAGTACCGTCTGTAGGAGCGAGCGTGCTCGCCCCTACGGCAGACGATCAGCTCGCGGTGGCGAGGAGCAGATCCTGCACCGAACGTCCTGTGCCACGATGGCGGTCATGCTCGAACAACGAGCTCGCAATTTCGTCCGCGCGAATCGGCAGTACCGACAGCAAGGTATCGCTCAAGCCATGGCTGGCCTGGCTGAAGCCCTGGATGTAGACGCCCGCCTTGCAACGTTCATCGGTGATGATGCGGTAATCGCGGGCCACTTCGAAGTCGCCCATATAGGCCTGCAACGGCGCCAACAGTTCGCGGTGCTGCTGGCGCTCATACCCCGTGGCGAGGATGACCGCGTCGTAGTGGTTGACGCTGGTTACGCCGCTGGCGTTGTCGCGCAGGATCAGTTCAATGCCCAGCGCGCTGGCGCTGGCTTTCTCCACCACGGTCAGGGGGCGGAACGCCTGGCGGGCGATGCCGGAGACTTTCTGGCGGTAGAAGATGCCGTAGATACGCTCGATCAGGTCCAGGTCCACCACCGAGTAGTTGGTGTTCTGGTACTCGGCAACCAGCCGCTCGCGTTCGGCACCGACTTGCTGGAACACCAGGTCGGTAAAGGCCGGCGAAAACACTTCGTTGACGAACGGGCTGTCATCGGCGGGCTTGAGTGCCGAACCGCGCAGGATCATGTCGACCTGCACCGACGGGAAGCTGTCGTTCAAGTCGATAAACGCCTCGGCCGCACTCTGGCCACCGCCGATGATCGCAACACGCATCGCCTTGCCTTCGACACACGGCTGGGTGGCCATGCGCTCCAGGTAGTGAGAGTGGTGGAAGACACGGCCATCATCCTTGAGGCCCTTGAACGCTTCGGGCACGCGCGCGGTGCCACCAGGGCTGACCACCACGTTGCGGGTGGTGCGTACATGCTGCTCGCCCACCGCATCGCGGGAAATCACACGCAGCGCTTCAACCTGCTGCTGATGCAGGATCGGCTCGATCGCCAGCACTTCTTCGCCGTAGCGCGCCTGGGCCTGGAACTGCCCGGCGACCCAGCGCAGGTAGTCGTTGTACTCCATGCGGCACGGATAGAAGGTGCCCAGGTTGATGAAATCCACCAAACGGTCGTGGGTTTTCAAGTAATTGACGAAAGAGTAAGGGCTGGTGGGGTTGCGCAAGGTCACCAGGTCTTTGAGGAAAGAGATCTGCAACTCACTCTGGGTGACCAGGGTATTACCGTGCCAGCGATAGTCGGCCTGTTTGTCGAGAAACAGTACGTCCAGTTTGCCCTGGGCCTTTTCGCGCTCCTGCAGGGCGATGGCCAGCGCCAGGTTCGAAGGGCCGAAACCGATACCGATCAGGTCGTGAACCGCAGCCGAAGCAATTGCCTGTGTCATTCCAGTGTCCTCTGGATAAGCCCCTGGCGGTGGGGCGGGAATACCTTCGCGACCCGCACATCAGGTCGTGTGTTGATAGGAAACGAGGACAGTGAAATAAAATTTAACTGATCAGCGATCAGTGTGCTTCCCACTCGCGCATTCGCACCCGGCAATGCTTCATGGCATTGACGATGTGCTTTTCTACCAGGGCGCGGGAAATGTTCAGGCGCTCGGCGATTTGCAGGTGAGACAAGCCGTCGAGTTTGCGCAGCAGGAAGCTGTCGCGGCAGGCGGCCGGCAATTCGGCCAGGGCACGCTCGAGCATTTCCAGGCGCTGCCCGCGGTCGTGACTGATGTGCGGCGAGTCCGTGGCGAAACGCTCTTCGCTGTCCAGCACCTCCAGGGGTTCGGCCTGACGCAGGGCATTGCGTCGATGGCCGTCGATCACCAGGTTCAGTGCCGTGCGGTACAGAAACGCGCGTGGCTGCTCGATCGGCGTGTCACTGGAGCGTTCCAACACCCGGACATACGCGTCATGCACCACATCCTCGGCCACCTGGCGGTTGCCCAGCTTGGCGTTGAGGAAACACACCAGCTCGCGATAGTAGTTTTCCAACATGACTCCCGACAGACCCGTGGCGGCATTAGGTGCGCGCACCGGCAAGTGCGACTGTTCAGTGATAGCAGTTTGAGAGCGTGCAATTTATAGTAATTCTCATCTACTTTTAAACAGCTCTCGCCTCAACGGTCATTTTTTTTCTTCACCGAACCTGTAACTGCTTGTGTAACCGGCTAAATCTCCGGCCAATTTCCTCGTTTAACTGTCAGCTCTGCGCGACTGCGCCCCGATCTTGACTGGCTGGAACACAAGCATGAAACGCCCTCGACCTGCCCGACGCGCCCTGCTTATCGCAGCGTGCCTGATTCCCATCATCGCGGCCGCAGCCTGGCAGGCCCTTCCCCCGAGCCGTGACACTTACGCGACCGTCACCGTCACCCGCGGCAGTATCGAAAACAGCGTCACCGCCCTCGGCACCTTGCAACCCCGACGCTATGTCGACGTTGGCGCCCAGGCTTCCGGGCAGATCCAGAAGATCCACGTAGAAGCCGGTGATCAGGTCAAGGCCGGCCAACTGCTGGTGGAGATCGACCCGTCCACGCAAAAAGCCAAGCTCGACGCCAGCCGCTACGCCATCGAAAACCTCAAGGCCCAGTTGCAGGAACAAACAGCCCAGCATGCCCTGGCACGCCAGAAGTACCAGCGTCAGCAACGCCTGGCCGCCGGCAACGCCACCCGTGAGGAAGATGTGCAAACCGCCCAGGCCGAACTGAGTGCCACCCAGGCGCGGGTCGAGATGTTCCAGGCACAGATTCGCCAGGCCCAGGCCAGCCTGCGCAGCGACGAAGCCGAGTTGGGTTACACGCGGATCTTCGCGCCGATGGATGGCACCGTGGTCGCCGTGGACGCACGCGTCGGCCAGACGCTCAATGCCCAGCAACAAACACCCTTGATCCTGCGGATCGCCAAGCTGTCGCCGATGACGGTGTGGGCTGAGGTTTCAGAAGCCGACATCGGCCACGTCAAGCCCGGCATGACGGCCTACTTCACCACGCTGAGCGGCGGCAATCGACGCTGGACCAGCACCGTGCGACAGATCCTGCCGATCCCGCCCAAGCCCCTCAATGAGACCAGCCAGGGCGGTGGCAGCCCCAGCAGCACGAGCAAAAGCGGGAGTGGCCGTGTGGTGCTGTATACGGTGCTTTTGGATGTGGACAACGCCGACAACGCGCTGATGGCCGAGATGACCGCCCAGGTATTTTTCGTCGCCGGCCAAGTCAAGGATGCGCTGACCGTGCCCGTTGCCGCCCTGCAAGGCACCGCCAGTGCCGACCGGCAGATCGCCCGGGTCGTGGCGAAAAACGGCGCTATCGAAGACCGCGAAGTCCGCCTGGGCATCAGCGACCGCCTGCGTGTCGAGGTGCTGGACGGCTTGCGCGAAGGCGAGCACCTGTTGATCGGCCCGGCCGACGGCAACGGGGGCTGAGTTGAGCACGCCCCTGATCGAACTCAAGCACATCCGCAAATCCTACGGTGGCGGTGACAGCCCGCAAGTCGATGTGCTGCGCGGCATCGACCTGTCGATTCATGCCGGGGAATTCGTCGCCATCGTCGGTGCGTCCGGCTCCGGTAAATCCACGTTGATGAATATCCTCGGTTGCCTCGACCGACCCACCGAAGGCGAGTACCTGTTCGCCGGCGAAAATGTCGCGCACCTGGACAGCGACGCCTTGGCCTGGCTGCGCCGCGAGGCGTTCGGGTTTGTGTTTCAGGGTTATCACCTGATCCCGTCGGGTTCCGCCCAGGAAAACGTCGAGATGCCGGCGATCTACGCCGGTATCAGTGCCGATGAACGCCATGCGCGGGCCCATGCCCTGCTCACTCGCCTGGGCCTGGCCGAGCGTACCGGCAACCGTCCGCACCAGCTTTCCGGTGGCCAGCAGCAACGGGTGTCGATTGCCCGGGCACTGATGAATGGCGGGCATATCATCCTCGCCGACGAGCCCACCGGCGCCCTCGACAGCCACAGCGGCGCCGAGGTGATGAACCTGCTGGACGAGCTCGCGAGCCAGGGTCACGTGGTGATCCTGATCACCCACGACCGTGATGTGGCCGCACGCGCCAACCGTATCATCGAGATCCGCGACGGCCTGATCATCAGTGACTCGGCCGAAGCCGACAGCCCCGCCCCCACTCTTACGGCCGGCGCTCTGCAAGCGGTGGACCTGCGCCAGCGCCTGGCCGACGGCGCCGAACACAACGGCGCCTGGAAGGCCGAGCTGCTCGACGCCGTACGGGCGGCGTGGCGGGTGATGTGGATCAACCGATTTCGCACGGCCCTGACCTTGCTGGGGATCATCATCGGCGTCGCCTCGGTGGTGGTGATGCTGGCGGTGGGCGAAGGCAGCAAGCGCCAGGTGATGGCGCAAATGGGCGCATTCGGCTCGAACATTTTGTATGTCAGTGGTTCGTCGCCGAACCCGCGTACACCGCTGGGCATCATTACCCCGCAGGACGTGGCGGCGCTGGCCACGCTGCCGCAGGTCAAGCGCATCATGCCGGTCAACGGCGCTGAAGCCGGCGTGCGCTTCGGCAATATTGACTACATGGCCTATGTGGGCGGCAACGACACGCAATTCCCGGGCATTTTCAACTGGCCGGTCGTGGAAGGCAGCTACTTCACCGAAGCCGATGAACGCAACGCCGCCACGGTGGCGGTGATCGGCGCCCGCGTGCGCGACAAGCTGTTCAAAGGTTTGATCAACCCCATCGGCCAATACATCCTGATCGAAAACGTGCCGTTCCAAGTGGTGGGCGTACTTCAGGAGAAGGGCTCCAGTTCCGGCAACAAAGACAGTGACGACCGCATCGCCATCCCCTACTCCGCCGCCAGCATCCGCCTGTTTGGCAGCTACAACCCGGAATACGTGGTGATCGCCGCCGCCGACGCCAGCCGGGTGCACGACGCCGAGCAGGCCATTGACCAATTGCTCAAGCGGCTGCACCACGGCAAGCCCGACTATCACCTGACCAACAACGCCGCCATGATCCAGGCCGAAGCCCGCACGCAGAACACCCTGTCGCTGATGCTGGGCTCGATTGCCGCCATTTCGTTGCTGGTGGGTGGCATCGGCGTGATGAACATCATGTTGATGACCGTGCGCGAACGCACCCGTGAAATCGGTATCCGCATGGCGACCGGTGCACGCCAGCGCGACATCCTGCGCCAGTTCCTCACCGAGGCGGTGATGCTCTCGGTGGTCGGCGGCCTGTGCGGTATCGGCCTGGCGCTGCTGGTGGGCGGCGTGTTGGTGCTGGCGCAGGTGGCGGTGCAGTTTTCCCTGGTGGCGGTGGCGGGTGCGTTTGGCTGTGCGCTGGTCACCGGTGTCGTATTCGGCTTTATGCCGGCCCGTAAAGCAGCCCGGCTCGATCCGGTTAAGGCGTTGACCAGTGAATAAACCCTTCCCGCTATCCGTGCTCAGCCTGTGCCTGGCGCTCAGCGCCTGCGCCGGCAACCCGCCGGCTGTGGACAACGGCATCGCGCCGCCGACTGCCTGGCAGTACGCGGAACGTGAGGCCGCGCAAGCAAGCAACCAGCGTTGGTGGACGCAGTTTGGCAGCGTGTCACTCAACCGGCTGATCGATCAGGCGCGCCGTGACAGTTTCGACGTGGCCGCCGCCATGGCACGGGTGCGCCAGGCCCAGGCCAGTGCCGTAATAGCCGGGGCGCCGTTGTTGCCTGAAGTTAAATTCAACCTGAGCGCCAGCCGTGAAAAACTGCTGCACGGCAGCGGTAACTCGTCGCTGGATGCTACCGAAAACAATAACACCGTGGACAATTTCGGCGCCAACCTCACCGCCAGTTATGAGCTGGACTTCTGGGGTGGCCGCGCCGCCGCCCGGGACAGTGCGCTGTACACCCTGCGCGCCAGTGAGTTCGACCAGGCCACCGTGGAACTGACGCTGCTCAGCAATGTGGCCGACCGCTACGCGCAAACCCTGGCCGCACGCCAGCGCCTGCAGATCGCCGAGCTGAACCTGGCGAATGCGCGCAACGTGCTGAACCTTGTGCAAACCCGCTTTGACGCCGGCTCCGCCACCGCCCTGGAACTGGCCCAGCAGAAAAGCCTGGTGGCCAGCCAGCAGCGGCAGTTGCCGTTGATCCAACAACTGGCCGAGGAATCCCGGATTACCCTCGCCGCGCTGCTCGGCCAGCCGGTGCAAACCCTGGACCTGGGCAACGAAGCGTTCCAAAGCCTGACTTGGCCGGCCATCGGCGCCGGGGTGCCCAGCCAGCTATTGAGCCGTCGTCCCGATCTCGCCCAGGCGGAAGCGCAACTGGCGGCGGCCAGTGCCGACATCACGGTGGCCCGCGCGGCGATGCTGCCCACCGTGACCCTGGGCGCGACCCTGGGCTCGGGGTCGTCCAAGGCAGAAGAGATCCTGCGCAGCCCGTTCTACAACCTGACCTCCGGGTTGGTCGCACCGATTTTCAATCATGGCCGTCTGACCGCTGAACGCGACAAAGCCCGCGCGCGCCAGGATGAGCTGCTGCAGGCTTACCGAGGCGCGATCATCAACGGCTTTGCCGATGTGGAAAAAGCCCTCAGCAGCATCACGCGCCTGGACCAGCAGCGCGAGTGGCAAGCCGAAGAACTGCAACAGGCCCAGACGGCCTTCCAGATCTCGCAAAGCCGCTACCAGGCCGGCGCGGAAGACCTGCTGACGGTTCTGGAAACCCAACGCACGCTGTACGCCGCCCAGGACTTGAACGTGCAACTGCGGCTGTCGCGCGTGCAAGCCAGCATTGCCTTGTACAAAGCATTGGGTGGCGGATGGAGTACAGATATCCGATAAACGAAACTCCTGTTTCTTACACAAACCGTTTTCTCTGCCTACATTTTATGACCCCAGGTCCTTGGTAAAAAAGCCGCCATCACATGGCTGCCCGGGACCTCTCGATGAAACCCAGTGTTCTTGTAACCAGCCTGGCGGGGGCGTGCTTGTGGCTGATGGCAGCGGTGCCCCATGCGCAACCGCTGATCGCGCCCACCGCGATTGACTGGCTGCTGGACTGCCCCCTCCCGGCTTTTGAACGACTGGATCCCGAGGTGCTTGAACGCACCCAATGCGGCCAGGTGAGCGTCCCGCGCGACCACGCCGCCCCCGCACGTGGCCGTGTGCGCCTGAACCTCACCCGCGTCGGTGCGCGGCAACCGCTCAACCGTGAAGGCGTGGTCTTCATCCAGGCCGGCGAGCCGCAAACCGCCAAGCGCACCACGTTTGCCCAGCAGTTGGCCAGCCGCTGGGAGTCTTATGCCACCCCGGCCTATCGCACACTGGTCGACCGCTATGATGTGATCGAATTGAGCCTGCGCGACCTCAACACCCCGAACGCAATCGAACAGGCCGCGCGAGACCTGGAGTATGTGCGCGAACAATTGGGCGAGGCCCAACTGCATTATCTGGGCAACGCCCAGGGCACCCGGCTCGGCAATCGTTACGGCGCGCTGTTTCCCGAGCGCGTTGCACGCATGGTGCTGGTCAACACCCGGCCGGGAGAACCGGGCGTTGCGGGTGTCGAGCAGTTGCTGCTCAAGGAGACGGCCCGATCCGGCAGCGATGGGTGTGTGGCCCGTTGGCTGGGGGATTTTCTGGTTTATGGCAAGCACCCGCCGCCTTCGGCGCGTTGCCTCGACACTGGCCATTGGGAGTAACCCCACGACAGCGTGCGTTGACCTGCCACTGATCAGTTCTACAATGCCCCCCATTCTTTCCCGGGAGCCTTCATGGACATCGAACTGGCACGCACCTTCCTCGAAATCACCCGCTGCGGCAGCCTGGCCGCCGCAGCCGAGAAGTTGCACGTTACCCAGACCGCCATTACCGCCCGGGTCAAAAGCCTGGAGAGCCAGTTGGGCAGCACGCTGTTCGTGCGCAATCGCGCCGGTGCGCGGTTGACCGCTGATGGCGAGGCGTTTGTGGTTTACGCCAACCAGTTGCTGCAAACCTGGGAAGCGGCGCGGCGCGACCTGCCGTTGCCCGACGGCTATCGCAACGTGCTGCATATCGGTGGCGAGGTCAGCCTGTGCACCCCGTTGATGCTCGGCTGGGCGCGGGTGCTGCGCGAACAGATTCCGGGGTACGCGCTGCGTACCGAAGTACGCGAAGGCGACTACCTGCTGCGTCAACTGGAATTGGGCGTGCTGGATGCCGCCCTGGTATTCCAGCCGCAGTACTGGCCGGGTTTGCAGGTGGAGCAGGTGCTGGAAGAGAAACTGATCCTGGTGCAACTGGTGAGCAAGCCTGCGCCATACGTGTATATCGACTGGGGCCCGGGCTTTCGTCAGCAGCACGACGCCGCTCTGCCCGACAAGGCGCGTGCCGCCTTGAGCTTCAACCTCGGGCCACTGGCGCTGCAATACATCCTGGAAAATGGCGGCGCCGGCTACTTCCGCACCCGCGTCGTGCAGAGCTACCTGGACAGCGGCGTGATGCAACGCGTGCCCAAGGCGCCGGAGTTCAGTTTCCCGACTTACCTGGTGTATTCACGGGCGCGGGACTCGGCGGTGTTGCAACAGGCGCTGGAATTGTTGCGCGGGGTGGTCAAGGTCGAAAGTGACTGGTCGCAGCGCTGGGACCCACTGATATGAATCACCCCTCGCACACTCAGATCACTTCGCCTGCAAAAACTCGCACAATTTCGAGCACCAACTAAGCTGACGTTCCAACAAAAAACACCGAGCTGCCCACCATGGCCCATCCCACCGAAGCCTTCCGCGCCCGCTACCGTGCCGGAGTCAGCCGCCATTACCACCCCTGGCTGCACGCCGGTTTCGTGTTGGGCTACGGCATTTTCTGCATCATCCTGGCCGGGGCCTCCCTCGAGCGTATCAGCCCGCTTGAATGGCTGACCGTCCCGCTGACGCTGGTGTTCTTCAACCTCTGCATCTACCTGGTCCACCGTCACCTGGGCCATCACAAGCACGCCTTCGCCCGGCTGTTCTACGCACGCCATACGGGCGATCACCACAGTTTCTTCACCCCCGGCTTCATGACCTACAGCAGCCCCAGGGACTGGCGCGTGATCCTGTTCCCGGCCTGGCTGATCGTGCTGCACAGCCTGGTCATCACTCTCCCCGCCTGGTGGTTGCTTCAACCACTGAACCCCAACGTCGCCGGGCTGTTTGCCGCCTGCATGATCCTTGGGTATTTACTTTACGAAGTGTTTCACGCCTGCGAGCACCTGCCCGTTGCCCATCCCATCGCACGCCTGCCATGGGTGCGCCAGATGCACCGGCTGCATGCCCTGCATCATCGCCGCGAATTGATGCAGGGGCGTAATTTCAACATCGTGCTACCGCTGATGGACTACCTGTTCGGCACCCTGCATTGGGAGCCGGCCCCCCACGACAACCAGGAATCGTCATGAGTACCCGTCCCAAAAAACTGCGTCATCTGCTGTTCGTACTGGTTCTGGCGGTGATCGCTTTTCTGCTGCTGATGCCGACCAAAGTCCAGCCGGTCAACTGGACGCCGCCCAAGGCGCCTTCATTGAAAGACGGGGTGTATGCCGAAAACCAGCGGCTGAAGCATGTCCAGAAAGTCGGCGCACAAAACATACCCGGGCCCGAGGCTTTGGTGCTGGATGCCCAGGGTTTGCTGATCAGTGGCTTGCATGACGGGAGGATCATTCGTACCGCGCCCGACAGCCAGACCCTGGAAGTACTGGCCAATACCGGTGGGCGACCGCTGGGCATGGCGCTGCATCCGGATGGGCGCTTGATCATTGCCGATGGCATCAAGGGCCTGCTCGCCCTGGATGGCGCCCGCCAACTCACGACCTTGAGCACCAGCGCCAACGGCGTGCCATTGGGTTTTACCGATGACGTGGTCGTGGATGCCGAAGGACGTTATGCCTACTTCAGCGACGCGTCGAGCCGCTGGGGTTACGGCCAGGATGGCGAAGCGGTGATTGAGCACGGCGCTGACGGGCGCCTGCTGCGTTATGACTTCAGCCACGGCACCACCGAAGTGCTGCTCGATCACCTGCAGTTCGCCAACGGCGTGGCGTTGGGCCCGGACGAAAATTACGTGCTGGTCAATGAGACCGGTGCCTACCGCATCAGCCGCTATTGGCTCAAGGGCGAACGCAGCGGCAGCCACGACCTGTTTATCGACAACCTCCCCGGCCTGCCGGACAACCTCAGCTTCAACGGTCACGAGCGCTTCTGGGTTGCCCTGTATTCACCGCGCAACCCTTTGCTGGATGCCTTCGCCGGCTATCCCTCACTGCGTAAAGTGATGGTGCGTGCCCTGATGGTGGTGCCCAAGCCCGTCGAGCGCAAAGCCTTTGTGCTGGGGCTGGATACCGAGGGCAAGGTGATCGCCAACCTGCAGGATGGCAGTGCGGGCAACTATTCGCCCATCACCACCGCGCGGGAATATGGCAACTGGTTGTACCTGGGTTCGTTGACGAACACGAGCCTGGCGCGCCTGCCCCTGAAATTGGCACTCAACGCCGAATGACAAAAAAGGGGCAGCCCGCCAAGGCTGCCCCCTCTGATTGACGCCGTTGGATCAGTGAATAATGGTCTGGGTGCAGATATGCCCCAGGCTCACGTATTGCACATTGTTCCCGCCCACGCCCACACCGGGGAACTCGGCCAGCTCGATGCGCCAGCCACCCTGGTTATAGGTGGTCGCCCACTTGTACGGAACGCCGGTGCTGCTGTCGTTGATCACGGTGCTGTAATCACCGAAGCAAGTGCCGATGTTGGCCGAAGCCTGGGACACGCCGGCGCTGTTGGTAGTCGCGGTGTAGTCCACCCAGCGGTAGTTCAAGTCGATGAAGTGGTTATCCACGCGCAGCACCGGGGTGACACCGAGCAGCGGCGCACCGGTGGAGTCCGACCATTTGGTCGACCAGTTCAGCACGCGAGCGGTTTGCGTGGCCAGCGGCATCTCACTCACCGGCACTCGCACGATGTTGTCACCCTTCACGTCGTGCGTATCCAGACGGGGCGTGGAACCCAGGCTCAGTTGGTAATACTTGCTCGGGTCCTGCGCCACGGCCGGGTTGGCACGTACCCGCACCTTGACCGTGGTGCCGGGCGCAACGCTCGGGTAGGTAGAGGTGGAACCGGCCGGTACAGGCACCCAATTCACCCCGTCGAAGCGGTCGAAGATCCACTGGTTGCGGCTGCCGCTCTCATCGCCCGCCAGGTACATACTCACGCTCTGGCCACGCACGGCCTTGAAGTCGAAATAATCGACATCGCTGGCGTTGTCGAGGTTGCCACTGACCTTGTTCATCGAGTCCGGCAACACAAACGCAGTTTGCGCGGTGTCGTTGGGTTCGAAGGCGTCGATATTGGTGTCCACCGCCACACCGAAACTGAACTGCGCGTTGTTGGCGGTCTTGGCCAGCATGAACCAGTAGTAATCACCGGCCGGCAGGATGCCGGTCAGGTATTCATCGGCGCTGCCTGGGTTGTCGGACGTTGCCACCAACTGCGGGTTGCCCTGGCCGTCATCCACGAACAGGCTCAGCGACATATCGGCACCGGCGCTCTGGTCGATCAACTGCACCACCGCCCGCGCGTTTTGCGGCAGGTTGAAGTGGTAGGTGAAATCCTGGCCCGTCTGCACTTGGTCAATGGTGTAGAGGGTGTTGATGTCCAGGGTCGGAAACAGCGGTACAAAATCGGCAACGGCCGCGCTTTTCAGCTGAGCCTGGCTCGGCTTTTTCAACTCGCCGACGGCGGTGTTGAACGGTGCGGCTTTGGCGTTCTTGGTCACCGCCTTGGCCTTGCCCTTCATCGCGTCCAGCAGTTTTTGCCGAAGCTCGGCCGAGACCGGTACCGCCTCGATCTTGCCGCCAGGTTTGAGCGCGTCAACCACAGCTTGGTTGACCGTACCAGGGGTCAGTTTAGGAAGGGTTACGTCGGCCAGGGCAGAGGCCGAGGTGAAGCAGGCAGCCATCATGGCCGCGCCCAGGATCAGGCTTTTTTTCGATTTCATTTTTTATCCATCCATAGTTAAAAAATTGAAGCTCAGGTGACGGGTGACGTCCTGTCACCTGGGATGGACTGCAGGATAAAACTGTATGGATGTACAGTATTTTTATGAATGCAACATAGGAGGCTTTCCTTCGATCTTGCAGGAGACTTCACTCAATACCCGGTCATCTCCAGGTACCCCGCCCCACCCTCAAACTTCACCGGCCCTTCCCAGTACGGAATACTCAGGTTCATCCATGCCTTGGGGTTGACTGCTTCAAGGGTGATACCCAGCTGTTTGCCGGGGATTTTCAGCGACCAGCGTGTGGGAATCCGGCGCCCGTCGATGTGGGTGGTGTTCAGCGGGGTGAGTTGGATATCGGCGTTGTGCAAGGTCTGGGTGCGGCCCTGTGAATCGATCCAGGTGCCGGTCAGGTAGCCCGCGCCGTCTGTTTGTCGAACGCGGAACACCATCAGCTGTTCGCCTCGGTCCAGGTGCAGGGAGAACCAATCCCAGCCGGTCTGGCTGGGGGCCAGGGGCTGGCTGCTCCATTCGCGATCAAGCCAGGCGGGGCCACTGACCTGGTAGGTTTTGCCGTCGAGGGTGACACGGCCGTCAGCCATGAAAAACGGTTGGCTGTAGTAGTAAGAGGCTTGGCCCTGGTCGGATTTGCGGCTGTAGCCGTTGTCGCCTTGCAGCACCAGCGGGCGTTGGCTGGTCAGGTGCAGGTCGTAGGCGAATTGCGCACCACCGGCCTGGAGCTGCATCTCTGCCAGCGGGCTCGCCACGCCAGGGCGGGTGGCGAAGCTCCAGTCGTCGATCCAGGCGCTGAACGGCACGGCCTGGGCGCCCGCCTGGCCGACGCCGCCACGGGCGAAACGTTCGGCGGCGTAATGCCGGGTAGCGGAGGTGACGGCGGCGTGGCCGAGCCAGATCGTCGAGTCGTGCCAGCCCGGCTCGGTGGGGCCTGCTTTCAAGGCGTTGCGAAACAGCGTCCATTGCACGCCGAACACGTTGCCTTGCGCGTCCTTGAGGTTGGCGGTGACGTACCACCACTCGATGCGAAAGCCCGGGTGGGGGCCGTGGTCCTCGGGAAAGCTGAAGACTTTGCCGGGCACCACTTGGGCAAAATCCGCCGCATCGCTACCCAGGCCGGCGAAACTTTCTTCGGGCGCGGGGGCTTTATCGCACGCACTCAACAGGAGCAACGCCGCCCAAACCCACGCTTTAATCTTCATCGGCAAAGGTCCTCAATAAGTCCGCCGGGCGGCTGCGATACAACTGCCACAGAGGCCAGGCCGACGCCAGCAAGGTCGCGAACAGCGCCAGCCCGAGCAACTGCGCGAGCTGCCCCGGGAACACCTGCAACGGCAGGCGCCAGCCGAACGCCTGCACGTTGATCACTGCATCCAGGCACCACGCCAGCAGCAGCCCCAAGGGCAATGCCAGGATCAACGTGAGTACCGCCAGCAACCAGGTCTGGCCCAGGTTGAGCAACATCAGCTGCCTGCGTGTCACCCCCAGCGCCCACAACGGTGCGAGCTGGCCGAGGCGGCTTTGGCTCTGGGTCAGCAGGCTGATGAACAGCGCCACGCCCGCCACCCCCAGGGTGAGGCTGTTCAGCGCGGCGGTCGCCGCGAAGGTGCGTTCGAAGACCTGGCTGGACCAGCCCTTGAGTTGCTGTTGGTCAACGATGCGGCTGTCGTCGAGGCCAAATTCGCGCTGCACCGCCTGCACCAGCGGCGTCACGTTATGCGGTGCCACACGCAGGTTGAAGCGTGCAGGCGACAGCGTCGGCCAATGCGCCAACAGGTGCTGTGCGTTGACCAGCACATGACCCTTGGGGTTGCCGTAGTCGGCGTAGATCCCTACCACTTTGGGTGACCACAGACCCTGCGGCGTGGGGATATCAACGGCGTCGCCCAACTGCACGTGCAGGCGCCGCGCCAATTGTTCGCTGAGCATCAGGCTGTCGTCCTGGTGCAAGTGGTCCCAGGGTTCGCTCACCGCCTCCAGCAACGGCCAGTGCTGGCGATAGGTCGGGTCATCGACCACGCCGAACACATCCGCCGGCCAGCCTTGCAATTGCACCGCGACCTGCCAGGTGGGCAGCACCGTCTGTACCAGTGTCTGTTGCGCCAACCAGGTGCCCAGTTGCGAAGCCTGGGCCGGGGTTTGCGGGTTGATGTACAGCTCGGCGGTCAGGCGTTGTTCCAGCCAGTTGTTGAAGGTATGGCGAAACCCCGAGGTCATGGAACCCGCGCCGATGTTCGCCGCCAGGGCCAACAGCAATGCCATCAGTGCCAGGCTCAAGGCCGGCAGTTGCTGGCGACAATCGGCGAGAAACCACTGGCCGAGCACGGAACGGCTGCGCCCCAGCACGGCCTTCAGCACCCCATTGAGCAGCACCGGCAACCCCAGCGCGGCGCCCAGCAGCAAGGCCGCCATCAGCACAAAGCCGGCGGCCAGGCTGTCACCCAACCACAGCGCCAGCAGTGCGATCAGCAGCGTCGCCGCCGCGACCCAACCCTGGCGTCGCAGCCAGCGCCCATGGGCCTCATGCCAGGCCTGGGCATTGGCCAATGCCAACAGTGGCAAGCGCGCCGCCCGCCACAGGCTGCCGGCCCCCGCGAGCAAGGCCCCCATCAGGCTCAAGCCCAACCCGCTCAACCACCAGGCCGGGCTCAGGCTCAGTTGCCCTGCCACTTCGGCGCCATACAACCCACGCAAGCTGGCGGCCACATCCGGCAGCAACAGGCTGGCCAGCAGATACCCGCTGGCAACGCCCAGCACACCGCCGAATAACGACAGCACGCCAAGTTCCACGCCAAGGCTGACGAGTAACATCCGCGCGCTGACCCCACAGGCGCGCAAGGTCCGCAGCAGGCCACGGCGCTGTTCCAGGGCCAGGCCGATGGCGGCGTGGACGATAAACAAGCCCACGACAAACGACAAAAAACCCAGTGCGTCGAGGTTCAGGTGAAAGCTCTCGGTCAGGCGTGCGAGGTTGTTGTCTTCACCTTGCTTGAGCTGCAATGGGACCGGGGGCGTGAGATGGGTTGCGGCGAAGGTCTTGTCCAACAGCAAACGCGAGAGTCGCCCGGGCATCGCCAGCAACGGTTGGGCAAACCCGATATCGGTCAGCAGCATGCCGGGGGCCATGTCCGGCTGCACCTGTAACGGCGGCAGCGCTTGCCCGTCTGCCGTCAGCGGCTGCGCGCCCTCGTGCAAGCCGAGCGCCTGCAAGGTTTGCGCGGCAATCCAGGTGCGCCCCGGCGGCTCGAAGAACGCGAGCATTTGCGCCTGGCTCAAGTGTTGCCCGGCCACGCTACCACTGCCAGGCAACGACAACGGTTCAATGCCCATCAACTGCAGGCGCTGGCTTTCATGCCCCTTGAGCACCACGCGCCCCTGCACCACCGGCGAAACCGGCCAGCCGGCACGGCGCAGTTCGGCGAACAGCGCCTGCGCAAAACCGCCGCCGTCCAACGCGCTCAAACTGGCCTGGGGTTCGCCGCCGATCAGTTGGCTGGCGCGTGCATAGCTGTCCCGCGCCTGGCTGTTAAGCGCCTGCACCCCAGTCAGTAACGCAGTGGCCAGCCACAAGCCGGTCAACACACTGAAGAACTGCACGGGATGACGCCGCCAATGGCTCAGCAGTGCGCGCAACGCCCAATAAAACACGGCCATCTCAACGGGCGTCCGCGGGCACGACGCGGCCGCGATGCAACACCACCTGGTGCTCGAGCCGTGCAGCGATGCGTGGGCTGTGGGTGACCATCAACAGGCTGGTGGAGCTGTCACGCAGCAGGTCCAGGAGTAATTGCAGCACCTCATCGCTGGTGGCTTCATCCAGATTGCCGGTCGGCTCATCGGCCAGCAGCAAGCCTGGTCGAGAGGCCAGCGCGCGTCCCACCGCGACCCGTTGTTGCTGGCCGCCGGACAATTGTTCGGGGTAACGCTTGAGCAAATCGCCCAGGCCCAGGCGCTCTACCAACTGCGCCTGCCAATGCGGATCAAAACGCCCAGCCAGACGCGCCTGGAACGCCAGGTTGTCCTCCACGCGCAAACTGCCGATCAAGTTGAATTGCTGGAACACCAGGCCGATTTCGGTTCGACGCCACTGGGCCAGTTGCCCTTCACTGAGTTGCTCCAGGCGCAATCCACCGACCTCAATACTGCCCGCGTCGACGCGATCCAGGCCGGCTATCAGGTGCAGCAAGGTACTTTTTCCACTTCCCGACTCGCCCATCAACGCCAGGCTGCTACGCTCAGTCAGGCATAGGTCCACCCCGGCCAGTACCGTCAGCGGTCCTTGGGGCGTGGCGTAGTTTTTGCGAACACCTTGCACCTGCAACATAAGAACGCTCGTTTGAAGGATTCCAAACGAGAATAACGGCTGCCTGCATGCCTCACGCAAATTTTTCACATGGATTTCACTGCTTGCCCACCCTCACCTCTCTAAATTGCCCGCCAAGCGTCAACTGCCGGCAACTTTTTAGTTACCGCCATCGACTCTTCTTAATATCTAAGTGTTCAGCTAAAAGACAGCAGCCCTGTGACAGGCTTTTGCTCCATGACGGGCATCCGCCGATTAGTTGCGCCTGTTTTTTACAACACAATAATAGTGACGATGGTGAACAGCGTGGCTGACGTAACCCTGAGCAAATCCCAATCCAATGGGGCAATGTTAAAGCGCTGGAAAAAAGCTCGATTGTCATTGGCCTGTGTCGCCATTATCGGCCTGCTGCTGGCCGGCTTCCTGTTCTGGCCAACAACCCCTGTTGACCTTGGCGTCGGCAACCGCCTGGTGACCTCCGGGGTCCTGGCCAGTTGGCGCAACGGCGACCTGATCGTACTGGTACGCCATGAAGAACGCTGCGATCGCTCCAGCAACCCGTGTTTCGGACCGGCCGAAGGCCTGACGATCAACGGCACCCAACAAGCGACCAACCTGGGCAAAGCCTTCAATACCCTGGGCATGGAAAATACCGATGTGCTCGCCAGCCCCGCGACGCGCACCGCACAGACCGCACAATTCATGTTCGGCAAGGCCACATTGTTATCGTCCCCTTCGGCCATCTGCGGTAAAGCCATGGGCGAAGAGTTGCTCCCTCATAAAGAGCCTGGCCGCAACTTGGTAGTGGTTACCCACAGTGGCTGCATCAGCGATCTCCAGACAGAGCTGGGTTACCCCCATGCCGATGCGGCCGAGTATGGCAGCGCACTGTTTGTACAGGTCTTGCCAAACGGCAAGCTCAAGGCGGTGGGTTCGATGAAAACCGAAGAATGGGCGGCGGCTCTGAAACAACTTTAAACACACTTTTTTACATATTCGCACCTGTTGTGTTCAGCCAAACGACAGCCCTCTTCTGGCATGTTTAATCGCGCCCGTTAGTTAAGGACGTTATGACTTTTTCCCACCGCTTAGTGAACATTGTGATGCTTTGTTCTATGAATTCATTACACTCGTGGCCCTCCATTAAACGTCAAGGAGCGACGTGTTCATGACCCGGTTGAAACCTCTGCCGCTGTTTTTGCTCGGCTTCGCCATTTTCTTTTTGTTGCCGCTGGGTTTTCACGGCCTGTGGATTCCGGACGAGACCCGCTACGGCCAGGTGAGCCAGGAAATGCTCATGAGCGGCAACTGGGTATCGCCGCACTTCATGGGGTTGCGTTATTTCGAAAAACCGGCCGGCGGTTATTGGCTGATCGCCATCGGCCAGGCCGTGTTTGGCGAAAACCTGTTTGGTGTACGCATCGCCTCGGTGCTCACCACGGCCCTGAGTGTGTTGCTGGCCTACTTGATCGCCCGCCGCCTGTGGAATGACCCACGCAAGAGCTTCGCCTGCGCCCTGCTCTACATGAGCTTTGGCCTGGTGGCCGGCCAGGCGGGCTATTCCAACCTCGACCCCCAATTCACGTTCTGGGTCAACCTGAGCCTGGTTGCCCTGTGGTTTGCCCTGGACAGCCGCACTACTCGCGGGCGGCTCGGTGCCTGGGCATTGCTGGGCGTCGCCTGTGGCATGGGCTTCCTGACCAAGGGT
Organism: Pseudomonas sp. ICBG1301; assembly: GCF_016918385.1. Taxonomy (NCBI): domain Bacteria; kingdom Pseudomonadati; phylum Pseudomonadota; class Gammaproteobacteria; order Pseudomonadales; family Pseudomonadaceae; genus Pseudomonas; species Pseudomonas sp. ICBG1301. The sequence goes on along the minus strand of NZ_JAEKGB010000001.1, from coordinate 719,546 downwards.
TTCCTGGCGTGGCTGTTGCCGGTCCTGATCGCCGTGCCATACCTGGTGTGGCAGCGCCGTGTAGGCGAGCTGTTGCGCTATGGCCCGTTGGCGGTGCTGGTCGCCGCGTTGGTGTGCTTGCCTTGGGTATTGGCCGTTCATGTACAGGAACCTGACTTCTGGCGCTTCTTCTTCTGGCACGAGCACATCCGCCGCTTCGCCGCCGACAACGCCCAGCATGCGCGCCCGATCTGGTTCTTCCTGCCGATCATGGTAGTGGCGTGCCTGCCTTGGTCGGCGCTGTTGCCGGCCACGCTGCTCAAGACCTGGAAGGAAAAAGGCCAGCCGGCGATTGCCTTCCTCGCCTTGTGGATGTTGCTGCCGCTAGCCTTTTTCAGCCTGAGCAAGGGCAAGCTGCCGACCTACATCATGCCGTGCCTGTTGCCCCTGGCCCTGTTGATGGGCCACGCCTTGATCGACCTGGTCAAGCAAGGCAAGACACGTTCGATCCTGGTCAATGGCGTGGTCAACGCCCTGATCGGCCTGACGGCGATGGTGGCGCTGATCTACCTGCAAGTCAGCAACCCGGTGTACGGCAACAGCCATGCCGAGATGTTCAGCCTGTCCCTGACCTTCATCGTGCTGCTGGGCTGGATTCTGGCCAACCTGCTGCAAGTGGTGCGCCCGCTGACCTTGTGGGCGATGCCGGCCCTGGGCATTGGCTTGCTGGTGGCGCTGTTGCCGGCGGGCATGCCGGCGATGATCACGGATAACGAAATGCCCGACCAGTTCGTGGCGGAGCATCTGGATGAATTGCAACAAACCCATGCTTTGCTGAGCAACGAATTGGGCTCTGCGTCGGCGTTGTCGTGGCGCCTGCGTCGTCCGCAAGTGATGATTTATGACACCGAAGGCGAGTTGCGCTACGGCCTGCGCTATGACGATTCAGTGCACCGCAAGGTCGACCTGGCCAGTGTCCAGGGCTGGTTGGCCGATGCACGTAAACAAGGCTCGGTCGGCGTACTGATGCGGGTCAAGAACACCAGTGAACATCTCGAGGAAGGGCAATTGCCACCCGGTGGCAAACGCTATCGCAAGGGCGACCTGCTGCTGATCGTTTACCCACAACAACCTTGATGCAGCGCCTGCCACAGGAATAACCGATGAATTTCTGGAAAACCGAACGTGGCGCGCTGGTGCTGCTGCTGAGCGTTTCCGCCCTGCTCCTGCTGCTGGGATTGGGCGCACGCGATCTGTGGGGGCCGGAAACCCGCTGGGCCAACATCGCCTTGCAGATGCTGCAAAGTGGCGATTACTTCGACCCCTACCTCAAGGGCATGCCGTATTACGACAAACCCCTGCCCTCCTATTGGCTGATCACCGGCTTTGCCAACTTGATGGGGGGCCTGGGCCCTTGGTCGTTGCGCCTGTCGTCAGTCATCTCGGCCTGGTTGAGCATCTGGCTGGTGTACCTGATCGGTGAACGCCTGTTCCGCAAAGGCACCGGGCTGATTGCCGGCTGGATGCTCGCGACCACGTTCTACTTCCTGTTCTGGGCCCGCGTGGCCACGGCGGATGTGCTGACGGTGTGCGGCGTGCTGGCGGCAGTGTGGTGGTACTGGCGCGGGCCGGATGACACTCGCCTGGGACGCTATACCGTGTTCTTCCTGCTGCTGGCGGCAACCTCGCTGTTCAAAGGCTTGATCGGTTTTGTGCTGCCGGGCCTGGTGCTGTTGCCGCACCTGCTCAGTGAGCACCGCTACAAGCGCCACCTCAACCTGCGCCTGGTGGCAGCCATCGTCATCGCCGCAGCGTTCTACGCCATTCCGTTTGTACTGTCCCACCTCTACGGCGCACCGACCTACGGCGCCAGCGGCCTGGAGCTGGTGTTTCGCGAAAACGTGGTGCGCTTCTTCGACCCCTTCGACCATATGGGACCGATCTACACCTACCTGATCTACCTGCCGGTCTACACCCTGCCCTGGGCACCTTGCTGGGTGCTGGGCCTGTGGCTGGCCGTGCGCAACTGGCGCCAGACGCCAGCCAATGTGCGCTGGCTGGTGTGGGGCCTGGGCCTGCTGTTCGTATTCTTCACCGCCAGCGGCAGCCGCCGCAGTTATTACGTGCTGCCGCTGGTGCCGTTTGCGCAGTTGCTGGCCGCCTGGTGGTTGAGCGAGCGCCTGGAGAAAAAGCCGGCCCGTTGGCCGCGCTGGCAAAAAGGTTTCGGCTTCACCGCAGGCTTGCTGCTGTTGGTACTGGGTGTGATCTACCCCTGGACCACCGGCAACGGCGGCGTAACACGTTTCGCCGAAGACGTGCAAGCCGAGGCCGTCAAAACCGCGCCGTGGAACCAATGGCAGATGGTGCTGGTAGAAGTGGACAACAAACTGCCGATGTACTTGCAGAACGGCAGGCAAAACGGCGCCAAACCCTTCTACTACGTCAGCGAAACCCAGGACTTCCCGCGGCAGGGCGACAGTGCCGCGTTCATGGCCTGGCTGAAAAAAACCAGCGGCCAGGACTTCGATCCGCAACGCACAATCATCGTCGCCCAGTATTCCAAGGAAGACCCGACGCCGCTGGCGTTTTTGGGGGCGGACCATCAGGTCATCACCACCCAGCCGGACAATGGCGAACGGCTGTTTCAGAAGCGTTCGGGGGGCAGTGTGGCGTTTATACCGACGCCGCGTGAATAAATGCCTCATCCAAAGTACTGCCGCCATACCTGCTCATGAAGCCTTCAGCATCGGTAAAACGATGAAAACGCTGTTGGCTCAGCATGTAAAAATCATCGCAGTGCGCGACAATCTCATCGACATTATGCGACGAGACGAGTACAGCAACACCTTCCGCTGCGGCCCCCTCCAAACACTTCCAGATGTGGTAACGGAATTCCGGGTCAACCCCCGCCGTTGGCTCATCCAGAATCACGAGGTCTGCGTTAACGGACAACAGGGACAACGTAAAAAACCAGCGTTTCTCTCCGTAACTACAAAGAGATGATTTTTTCTTCCAGATTTCGCAATAGCGCTCAGCAATGCCTGGGCTCCACTTTTCAATTTTTTCCAAGGCACACCGTTGGGTGATCGGTGTATCAGCGCAAAAAATCATCATCATGTTGAAAACATCAAACATGCGAAATACAGGAGGCGTCGCAATGATTTGCGACAGGTAAAGCAGTTTGGAAAATGAATGATGTATTTCACCGCTATCTTTTTTTTTCAGGCGACAGATCACGTCAAAAAATGTGGTTTTCCCTGAACCATTAGGCCCCAACAGTCCTGAAATCGAACCCGCCTCAACGCCTAAAGAAGCGCTTTTGAATAAAACATGCTGGGCATAGCTGATATCCAGCGCATTCACGATCAGCCGCTTCATCAGTACCGACTCCAAACAGGGTTGATTAGCAAAAACCGAAAGACTAATACCCCTGTAAAAATGAACAACCCAACAACCACTGTGACCATAGGTAAGGATTCAGCTACCCCCACCAACATAATGCGATTCGCCCATCCCATAGGATTAAAAATGGCGATGGTCTCAACTAATGGATGTGAGGAGTTTAGACTACCGATACCGAGCGCCAACATCGCGAATGAAAATATTGAAAAAACAGTGCTCGTATTTTGAAAACCAATGGGTATCAGCGTCAACAAGAGTGACGGCGTGGAAAATAGCAAAAAACAAATATAAAAACGTCCAACGATAACCACCCACTCTGTCAGACTCATCAAGCCAAAATGACTTCGCGTCAATACATAAAAAACAGAGCAATAGATTACCGACATAAATGAATGAGCTAATAGCTGCCCAGTGAGAAAAATGATTTTCGTACGCTTTACATAGACAAAGGATCGCAAGAATCCGCTTTCTCTACGTCCCACTATATAAAACGCCAACCCAAACAGGGCCACACTCGAAGCAATGAACGCGTAGAACCATGAAGTTCCAGACAAATAATCACTCGACAGTTGATCACTTGAGACTTTAGTGTACATTATCAAATAGAAGGTAATCGCAGGAGATATCACAATCCAGAGCAGCGCGACAGGCTCCTTCAACTGCTCCTTGATGAAAAGCATCGCCAAGAAAAACGGCTTGAATATTGGGTAGAGTCTCATCACTCACCTCATGGAAACGGCACCATTCTCTCCAAACGCAATGACAATATTGAAGACTCAAAGCCTTTAGAGTACTTATTATTTAAGTTTATATTTTTTGAGTTATTCATATGCAAAAATAGGTCAGGCGAGACATATTTGCTGAAAGCGCAGTTAATACCATTGACCGTCGAGCACTTCACATAAAAGTAACCCGATATATCAATATTTTTCAACACAGAGAGAAAAACCTCCAACGAAAATTCTGACAAGGGTGTTTTTTCTGAATCATCAACAATCGCCACATCCCCGGTTACCTCCTCATATATCTTATAATTATTGCAACTTAAAAAATATCGAAGGTACGCATCTTCCACTTTTTCCTCATCAGCCTCGATTGCCTTAAACAAATCCATGAATCGATAAGTTTGCCACAACTCAAGCAGTGACTTTTCCAATGCTTCGGCAGCCTCACCCGCATAGGACATACCCGCACAATACTTCACATGGTGACTCGTCTTTTTTTGGCCATAAACGACCAGCACACAAACCCCAGGAAAACGGATATCAGATATATCAAAAACAGAAACTTCACCTGAATTCACTAGCGCATCATACAAATATTTGACATTTCTCCCCGCCAGCAAACTTCTAACTTGATCGGGAGAAATCAGTGAGCGACATTGCTTTGTCAACCAAAACCTTACTAGAAATTGTCGCTCAAGGTACTCTTTTACTGAGCCCAAGATTGCGAAATCCAGACGCCAATGAAAACTGCACCCACAGGTATCTCTTAAAGGATATAAAAAATTATCTTTTTCAAGCCCATACGGAGAAAGTGAAATGAACATCGTGGGGATAAAGCACACAGAAAAATCTGAAGTTCTCACCACTTTAGTCAATGAAAACTGATGCTTTTCAATTTCCTCAACAGACACCGGCCTTGACGCCGTCTGAGTGAGTGCACCGATAAAACTATCAACTTCAGTCACCGTCAACGATTCATTAAGAAACCCAGATTTTACTGAGAAAACTTCTCTGTAAAAATGACGTCGTTCAAAATACTCCCCCAAGGCAGCTTTAATAGAGTGCGAACCTCCGCCCACCCCTGATCCATTGACTGAAAGGGAGTCTGATACTTCTACGGAATGTGGTAAAGAGAACAGACACGCAGGTTGAAAAAGTAATGTACCGGGTAGATCCGGCTTTTGCATAGCGTTAACAAGTTTCATGCTGCCTACCTATCAAGTGAACACACACAGGAAAGAATAAGGCTGGATTGACCCCTAGCACTTTACATATCATAGAATCTGTATAGGCCGACCAAGGGCGGCATGCGAGCCCTAACTTTTTAGCCTGAATCTCCACAAGCATGTAAATAGAACCGACCTCCATAAGCGCCATTCGATACCCACGATACCTGTACTTGAACAGGTTCTTAGGAATATAGACTGCATAAATAAGCGCCACGCTTGGGCTGCCAATGTCTCGAGCAGAAGTCAATAAAGCTGCCTTGATATCCTCAAGTTTGACCGTCGCCTGCATGACTTCAAACCTCCGTGAGTTAGGGAGCAAGTGTAGAGTCCTCCCTGCGACGGGCCAGTCATTATCAAGCTCAGTAAGTGAACAAACAAATACTTCAACGGGGTAAAGCGCGCCTCCACTCGGATACCCTCGCTTATGTGTTCCCACGCTCCTTGAGACAAGTGGGCTCACAAGTTTTTCAACTTCCTCAAAACTCAAAGGCTCTGACGAGAAGCTTTCACACGATTCGTTTCTATACAAGCATTTCGCCCTATCCTCATCAGATATTTTAAACTCAACCGTCAGATCCATATCAGGATAAAGGACCAATTCATTTCCGGTTAACTGGGCCAAATGCTTTTCGTCCAACGAATGGAGACCGGTGCAGTGCTGGAAAGCCGCATGAAAGGTAAAATTACTCTTACTATGAAAATCAAGAACCGCCTCATAGACTGAAGCATCTAAAAATCTGAGGTAATAATCGTGTGGAATATTTTTCATACCTCTCCCCCCAGGCAGTCGCACAGATACCAATGTGAAGCTGGCTCTTGGAAAATCCTGCCATCACTTAACTGCAGATACGAGGCACACAAAACATCATCATGGTATTTACGCAGCACACCGCTCTCAGTAAAAAACTTTATACTCCTGACAATTGCACCAACGACAATTAACTCTTGATACAAGCTCAGCTTCTTAAAAGGCATGCTAACGTGGTTGTTTTTACAAAATGCCAGTGCAGACGCCCAATTATTTTTTGCCCGCATAACTGATTCGTTATGAACAAGCCTATCAACGGTACAAAAATGACAAGGATTTCCAACCTCAGCAATGTAAGGCTGCCCAATGCAAAAAAAACCTCCCATCGGCCAACAAACACTAATTGCACTGAATGGTGATAATTTCGCCAATTCAAAATGCATTCTCTTAAGACTTTCATAATCATAAGAATGACAGAGCAAAACAATAAAACATCTGGAGCCCGCGACAGCTTTCACCACATCATCTGAAAAACTTTTAAACTCTATAACTCCCGACACCCCTTGCCTGAAGAGGTCCTCAAAACCCTCTTTTCCTTCCCATGAATGTACGATTATGGTCTTTTCAAAATAAAGGCCATCCATCGCCCGCAAAGGAACTATTTTTTCTAAAAACTCAAATGCACCACCTGCGCTCAAACCATTTTCTGAGAGTACCTCATCCAACTCATCCCTGGTCATCAAACGAGACAATTGCAACTGTCGCAAGGCTTTTAACAGTGGTTGTGAATGTACCTTTGAAATCCCTATATCGGAAACAACTAGACTTCCTGTTTCGAAATTCAGAATCTGGTAATTAGGTATGGCAATATTCATTGCGTGATCCCCCGTGGGGGTTTCAGGCGTAGCCCAGGAAACCCCGCCAAGTGGGTAATTTGAACCTATTCGGAGACAAGTGGCTGCTCTACAATCGAGTTGTGACCGCATCCACCACACCCACCACTTCCTCCATTACAGCCGCCTCCACCGCCACATCCACCGCTCCCACCACAACCACCCTGACTTCCTGACGCCCCTGCGTTACCAGCATACGGATTAAAGTCGTATTCATTATCAAAGTCGAAAACAACCTCTCCAAACTCTGAATTTTTCATTTCAACTCTCCTTACCCTTAATCGTGCGCGAGGCCACTTACTGAAAGTGACAATCACAATTTAGCCAGCATAAAAAAACATGCAAGATATTTAACTCCTCACCGTAGGAACATGAATACATTAAATTAGGAAATTTCACTCATAAAAACCAGAAGCACAATAATTGCTTAAATAGGAAACCCATGAACCAAGTTTTTTACCATCGAACTATTATTTCGTAAAATTAACACCTTACAAACTATCAACTTTCAGATATAAGATTTTTCTACGAACGAACTCCGCGTAGAAAATAGGAAGTCACCTAAAAAACATGGCGGTAAATTCGACAAACGGTATATCCAGATTGCGCAAAGCCATTGAAAAGCCCCGAGCGGGCGCAGCTTCAGCGGTATGGCACTTGTTGGCGATTGCCAAGATCACGGTGGATCGTTCTGTCGAGTGCATAACTCCTTGAAAGCATCGACCTGACATCCTGCTCCCGATGGCGGTGAATCAGCTGTAGACACTCCGCTATCGGGAGCCCCCTCCCACACCACATGCCAATACTCAGATCCGGCGACGACGGTTAAGCTGGGGGATGGCCGTTTGGGGGGCTTCCACGCGCTGCACGCTGGCCGTTGTACCGGCCGCCAGTTGCGCCAGGGTCGGCTGGCTGAACAAGCTGCGTGCATCCACCTCCAACCCGGCCTTGCGCAAGCGTGCCACCAGACTCACCGCCAATAAGGAATGCCCGCCCAGCTCAAAGAAATGGTCGTGGCGCCCTACCCGCTCGAGTTTCAAGACGTCGGCCCAGATGCCCGCCATCACGGTTTCCACCTCGCCCTGCGGCGGCTCATACGCACGGCTGACCACGGCATCCAACCCTGGCTCCGGCAGGGCCTTGCGGTCGAGCTTGCCGGCGGGGTTGAGGGGCAACTCACTCAATTGCACAAAGGCGGCCGGCACCATGTATTCCGGCAATCGCTCCAGCACATGGGCACGCAAGGCCTCCAGGCTCGGCGCCGGGGCGCGCAGGGTGAAATAGGCGACCAGGCGTTCATCGCGAATCAGCACCGCCACTTCACGCAGTGCCGGGTGCGCCGCCAGGCAGGCTTCAATTTCGCCCAACTCCAGGCGCACGCCGCGCAGCTTGACCTGGAAGTCGTTGCGCCCCAGGAACACCAGGTTGCCGTCCGGCAGGTAACGCACCAGGTCGCCAGTGCGATACAACCGATCACCGGGTACGAACGGGCTGTCGATAAAGCGCTCGGCGGTCATTTGCTCCAGCCCCAGGTAGCCTCGTGCTACGCCGACGCCGCCGATATGCAGTTGACCGCTGACACCCAGCGGCACCGGCCTGTCGTGCTGATCCAGCACATAAAGGCGGGTATTGCTGATGGCCCGCCCGATCGGCAACTGCAGGGCAGGCACCGGCGCATCGGGTTGCAGGGTCCAGATGCAGCTGTCGACCGTGGCTTCAGTGGGGCCATAGACGTTGTGCAAGCGCACCTGGGGCAAGCGCGCGCGGACGCTGCGGGCCAAGGCTTCGGTGAGTTCACCACCGCCGCAAAAAACGTCGGTGAGGCTGCTGCACAACGCCGACGCTTCCAGTTCGAGAAATTGCTGCAGCATGGCCGGTACAAATTGGATCACGGTGATGCGCTGCGTGCGAATCACCTCAGCCAGGTAAGCCGGGTCGCGATGACCGTCAACGCGTGCCAGCACCAGGCGCATGCCATGGGTCAACGGCCAGAACAGCTCCCACACCGAGCCATCAAAACTGGACGGAGCCCTTTGCAGCAAGGCGCCTCCCGCAGCGTCCGGGCACAATCGGCAAGCCCACTGCATCAGGTTGCACAGGCCGCGATGCTCGACCATGACGCCCTTGGGCGTGCCGGTGGAGCCGGAGGTATACATCACATAGGCCAGGTTGGCGGCGCTCAGGCCGGGAACCGAGGGGTTGCCGGTCGGTGCGTGGCTCCAGGCACAACGGTCGAAGTCGATGACCGGGAGCGAGACTTCACCCAATAACTCGCGCGTAGCCGCGTGTACCAGCAGCGCTACGGGTTGACTGTCTTTGAGCATGTAGGCCAGGCGTTCGCTTGGAAAGCCCGGGTCCAGCGGCACATAGGCGCCGCCGGCCTTGAGAATCGCCAGCAAGCCCACGACCAGTTCCAATCCGCGCTCGACGCACAACGCTACCCGCGAATCCGCTTGCACCCCACGCTCGCGCAGGTGAAAAGCCAATTGGTTGGCGCGCTCGTTGAGCTCGCGGTAAGTCAGTTGGCCGGCATCGGCCTGCACCGCAATGGCCTGCGGGGTGTGTCGCGCATGGGCTTCAAACAACCCTTGCAGGGTGACAGTCGTAGGGTAGTCGATGTTGCCGGGGTTGAACTCCACCAACAGCTTGCGCAACTCGCTGGCGGGTAACACCGGCACCTCGCTCAAAAGCGTTTGCGGGGCGTGCTCAAGTGCCTGCGCCAGCCCGTTCAATACGGTGTCGAGATAGTCCAGCAAACGCTCGGCGCCGACCTCGCGTGGCGCCATCGCCTTGAGCTGAAAACCGCTCGCGGTGTCGTCCACGCTGATCATCAGCGGATAACTGACGATGTCTTCACTGCTGACCAGGGCGACGCCCGGCACCAGGTCAAAGTCCTTGTCGCCAGGGGTATGCCGATAGTTGAGCAGGCTGTTGAATAGCGGCGTCACGCTGCTGCAACGTTGCGCCAACGCCAGGGACGCTTGCTCGTGAACGAGCAAGGCGCTCAGTTGCGCATGGGTGTCGCCCAACGCCTCGACCACGGTCTTGCCGGCCAGGCAGGCCCGCAACGGCAAGGTATTGATAAACATACCCAGTGCACGGTCAGCGCCCTCGCCCGCCTGCAAGCGGCCCAGCAGCACCGTACCGAACACCACGTCATCGCGGCCGGATACGCAACCCAGCACCTGGGCCCACGCCAAGTGGAACAGGCTCGCGGCGCTCACACCCAGCGCACTGGCCTGCGCCCGCAAACGCCGGTTGAGGGGGGCCGTCACCGAGCGTTCGAAGGCTTCGATTTCAGTGCGGTCCAGCTGATGCTCCTGTAGACCGAACGCCAGGGTCGGCTCGCTGACATCCGCCAACCGCTCGCGAAAAAACGCCTCGTGGGCGGCCTGCTGCGCCGCACAGCGACTCTGTGCCACGACGTTGCGATAAGGCACCGGCGGCGCAAGCTGCGCCTGTTGACCGAGCATGTGGGCGCGGATTTCGTTGGCCAGGACCGTCATCGAGGTAGCGTCATTGACCAGGTGATGGAAGCGTAACCTCGCCGTCCAGCCTTGCTGCCGAGGGTCTTCGGCATACTCCAGGGCCATCAGCGGCGCCTGGCGCAAGTCCAGGGGCTCACACTGTTCACGCAGTGGTTCGACGCGCAAGTGAGCCTGGCGCCACACCACTTGCATCGGCTGCTCAAGGGCCTCCCACACCAGGCTGGTGCGCAGGATGTCGTGGCGGTCGATCACCTGTTGCAGGGCCTGGGCAAACGCGTCCAACTGCTCGCGCCGGGCAAAGCTGAATATCGCGTGTTGCTGGTACGGGTCGTGTTCGTCGGTGATGTGGTGGTAGAGCAAGCCTTCCTGCAGCGGCGCCAGCGGGTAGATTTCCTGCACATTGGCGGCGCCTCCCGGAATACCGGCAACGATGCGCTCCAGACTCGCCTGGTCCAGCTCGGCCAGCGCGAGCATTTCCGGGGTGATCTGGGTGCAGTGCGCTGCAATCCGGTTGGCCGGTACCTCGCTGTCACTGCCGGCACTCGCCGCCGCCAGTGCCGCCAGGGTCGGCTGGCCGAACAGCACCTGCACATCGGCCCGCAACCCGGCCTGGCGCATGCGCTGCACCAGTTGCACCGCCAGCAATGAATGCCCGCCCAGTTCGAAAAAGTGGTCGTGACGCCCGACCTGTTGCACGTGCAAAAGGTCGGCCCAGATCTGCGCCAGGGTGGTTTCCACGCCCTCATGCGGCGCCTCGAACAACCGCGTGATGAAAGCAGCCTGGGTCGGCGCAGGCAGCGCTTTACGGTCGAGCTTGCCATTGGCGGTCAGGGGCAACCCGTCGAGCTTCACGTAGGCCGCGGGCAGCATGTAGTCAGGCAGCGACCCTTGCAGATGCGCGCGCAACGCGTCGATATCGACCGGATGCCGCGCAACGAACCACGCCAGCAATTGCCCCTCGCGATACAGCACCACCGCGTCCTGAACCGCCGGATGCATGGCCAGGGCAGATTCGATTTCCCCCAGTTCAATACGCACGCCACGGATTTTCACCTGGTCGTCGTTGCGCCCCAGGTATTCAAGGTTGCCATCAGGCAACCAGCGCGCCAGGTCGCCGGTGCGGTAGAGGCGACCCTCGCCGAAAGGGTTATCGAGAAAGCGCTCGGCACTCAGTTCGGGACGGCTCAGATAGCCACGCGCCACGCCTTTACCGCCAACGTACAACTCCCCCGTCGCGCCGACGGGCACCTGGCGCTGTTGCGCATCGAGCAGGTACACGCGGGCATTGGCAATCGGCCCGCCGATATGCAGCGGCCGGCCCACTTCGACACGCCCGCTGGTGGCGACCACCGTGGCTTCAGTGGGGCCATAGTTGTTGACCACCTCGAAGGTTTGCGCTCGGCTGTACGTGCGCAGACGGTCGCCACCAATCAACAGGGTGCGCAGGGTCGGGTGTTCCAGCTGCTGGCTGAAGGCGTACTCGGCAACCGGCGTGGGCAGGAAGCATACGTCCAGAGGTTGCGCACGCCACCAGTCGAGCAAGGCATCAATGTCTTCAGCCCCTTCCTGGGGCGGTGGCAGGTGCAGCGTCGCGCCCACACACAGCGCCGGCCAGACCTCCCAGGCCATCGCGTCAAAACCGAACCCGGCCACGCTGGCGGTGTGGCTGCCGGTCTGTAGCTTGAACGCCTGGCAATGCCAGTCCACCAGGTTGGACAGGGTGTGATGCTCGACCATCACGCCTTTGGGCAACCCCGTGGAACCGGAGGTGTAGATCACATAGGCCAGGTTCGACGCGCCGGCCGCCCCCCGCGGGTTGTCGCCCAAGTGCACCGTCGGCCGATCAAGCAACAGAACCGGCACGTCCAGGGCTGGCAGCCGATGCAGCAGAGCGTGCTGGGTCAGCACGGCCACCGGGGCACTGTCGTGCAACAGGTAGTTCAGGCGCTCGGCGGGATGAGCCGGGTCTATCGGCACATAACAGGCGCCGGACTTGAGGATCGCCAGCAGCCCCACCAAGGTATCCAGGCCACGTCGGGCCACGATCGCCACGCGATCATCCGGCTCCACACCGTGCGCCAACAGTTGATGGGCCAACGCATTGGCCTGCTGGTTGAGCTGCTGGTAGCTCAGTTGCCGCCCTTGGCACACCGCCGCGACGGCCTGGGGCGTAAGTGCCACCTGGGCTTCGATACGCCGGTGCAGGGTCTGCGGCGTGGTGTTGGGCTGCGCGGTGGCATTCCAGCGTTGCAGCTGTGCCTGTTCGGCCGGCGTCACCAATGAGAATTGCGCGAGCGTCAACTCGGTGTTTTCCAGCCCCTGTTCCAGCAGCCAGGTGAAGCGCTGCGCCAACGCCTGTACCTCGTCGTGCTGGAAGTACGCCTCGTTGTAGACGCAATGCAGGCACGCCGTGTCCTGGTAGCGGTTGCTGCGCAGGTGAATGGCGATCGGCAACGGTTCGTGATGGTTGGAGACCTTGATCGCCCGGGCCTGGACCTGGCCATAGCGCAGGTCATGGTCGTCCTGTTCGAAGGACACCGACAGGTCGAACAACTGGCCGCGATCGGTGCGGCGCAGGCCCAGTTCGCGGTTCATTTCACTCAAGGGGAAACGCTGGTGGCGAAAATCCCGCTTGAGCTGATCGCGCACACCGCGCACCAGTGCGCTGAACGGCAACTGCTCACTGAACTGAAAACGCACCGCACTCACCTGGGTGAACAAGCCCACCGTGGAACGAAACCGTGCGTTGGAACGATTAAGAATCGGCAGCCCCACCACCCAGTCATCACGCTGATGGGTGCGGGTGAAATACACATACAACGCCGCCAGCAACACGTGAAACGCCGAGGCCTGGTAATGGTTGGCCACGCGTTCCATACGATCGAGCAGCGATACCGGGAAGGGTTGCAGCAGGGTGTTGCTCGGTGCCGGGGTATTCAACCGGGGGGTGAGCAGCGGCTCGGGCAGCAGTTGGTATTTGTCCAGCCAGTAGTCCCGGTCACGGGCGTAGCGGGCGGATTGATGGTAGTGCAGGTCAGCCTCGATGAAGTCGATATAGGACGGCGCTCGCAACTCAGGTGACCGGCCGTGCTGCAGGTCGGTGTACAGCCGAGCCAGGGATTGCAGCATCTGGCCAAAGCCCCAACCGTCGAGAATCAGGTGATGCGCCTGAGTGCCCAGGCGATAGTGATCATCGTCCAGCTTGACCAAAAAAAAGCGAAACAGCGGCTCGCCGGTCATGGCGTAGGGCCGAGACATCGTGGCCTGCATCAGGGCCTGGGTCGCCGCCTTGGGGTCGGGCAGCGCAGAGAAGTCATGCAGCGTCACTTCGGTCGTCAAGGCGGTGGCGAAGGTTTGCCGGGGCAAGCCATTGCCATCGCTGTGCAGTTGCGTACGCAACGCATCGTGCTTGGCCACCAGCAACTCGACGGCACGCTGGATCAAACCTGGCACCACCGGGCCCGCAAAATCGACATAACCGCCGATGTTGTACAGCGGCGAGTCGCCCACCCGCAGTTGGTCGAGCCAGATGTCTTGTTGGGCGGCGGTGAGGGGGTAACTGACCGGCAGGCTGTCGAGATACTTCATAAGATCCTTCTCATGGGGTCAACACTGGCCGCGCAGGAAGTCCATTACGACGAATTGTCCGGATTGGAGCACGCAGGGCCGGGGACGTCTGTCACCCCAAACCCGGACATTCCTGCACGCCAACGGACCTCGCTGATGGTTCATTACTGAAACGATTAAAGCTGTGTAGGACATTGGCCATATTCGGCCGATGCCACTTTTCTAAAATTTCTATTTAAAATTAATATTTCACTTAAATATCAAGTAGTTAAATAACTCTAAAAACCACCTCCGGCTTTTTTCTGTCGGAATACACCTTCAGAAACGTCGAATTAATGACACCGTTTTTATGGCAGGTTGTGTCCCTCGTTTCCGCTACATACGTAGGACAATTCGCTATGGCTAAATAAAATCTCGAACTCCGAGCTGCGTTCAAGGAGTACGGCACGTCCCTCCAGACCCGGGGCGTCCGTTGACGGTTTTCGACATCAAGGATGAGATGGCTATGAGTCTGCCCCGTAGTATTGGCAACACGGAAAACCCGCATTTCTATGCTGAATTGGGTGAGTTGATTTCCAACAGCGGCCACACGAACTTCGCCGCCAACATGCTGCACCTGTTGGACAAGTGGGTACCGATTCACTTGGTGGACCTGAGTGAATGGACCCTCGATGAACTGCGCGACAACGTGCTGGATATCACGTTGCTGGGCAGCGCCGGCCTGCAACAAGACCTGTGCGCGCCCCAGCCCCTGCAGCCGCTCAAGGATCATCCGCTGCTGCGCGAGATGCTGCGCATGCAAGACCCGCTGCTGATCCAGTTGAAGGCCAAGGCCGACAGCACCCACCCGCTGGGCACCTCGCACCAGTGCAACCTGGTGTCGCGCCAGGGCAATCGGCGCTGCGTGATTTCACTGTATCGCCAAGCGACCCAGCGTGGATTTTCCCTGGCCGAATTGTCGTTTCTCAAGAGTCTGTCAGACACCTTGCTACCGCTGATGGAGCGGCATGCGCAACTTCTGCGCCAGGCACCCGACACCGAGGCCGAGCCGAGCCACAACCTGATGGAGCAGTCACAGTTGCAGCGTGAGTTCTACAAGCGCTTGTCGCTCAGTGACATCACCCTCTCCGCCCGGGAGCAGGAAGTCTGCCTTGGCCTGTTGACCGGCGGCACTGTGCCGCAAATGGCGGAAAAACTCAGCGTGAAAAACAGCTCGATCGAAACGTACCTCAAGCGTGCCGCCGCCAAGTTGGGCGTCAGTGGCCGCCATGGCCTGGCCAAATGGATGGTTGGCGCCTGATGAGCTGATGGACTTTCGCCGCGCTGGGCATGGCGCGTGGAGCGTCAACGCAAACCCGACTGCCGCAACCGGTATTCCCTCGGTGTCAGCTGTGCGTAACGAAGAAAAAACCGGCTGAAATAGGCCGGGTCCTTGAACCCCAGCTGATAGCAGATTTCATTGGCGGAGCTGCCGGTAAACAGCAACAGGCGCTTGGCTTCCTGCATCAGGCGCTCCAGGATCAGGCGCTTGGACGGCAGGTCGGCCAGGCGCCGACAGACCTCATTGAGGCGCGCTTCGGTGACGCCGATCCCCTCGGCGTAACGCGCCAATGGCCAGTGCTCCAAATAGTGGGCTTCGATCAGTTCGTTGAAGCGATGGAAGATGCGCAGGTCCTCATGCCGCGTCGGGCGCGCCGGCAGCGAGTGGGCGCACAGCCGCAGCAGGCGAATCATGATCAGGCGGGTCAGGCTATCCAGCGCTGCGGCGCGCCCTGCCCAATCGGCGTTGATCTCGCTGCTCAAGGCTTCAAACAGTTGATCCAGCCCTTGGGCATCCTCCGTCAACGTGACGCAGGCGGCACCTGAAGCCAGGCTGGGGTCGGCTTCCATCAAGGCCCAGACCAATTGCTGGCGCACCGTCAACACATGCCCATCGGCATCGGCTTCAGTGACAAAGGCATGGGGCACCGTGGGCGGCGTGAGGAAAAACATCGGCCCCGACTCGACGTACTGGCGGTCATCCAGATACACCCGCACCGCACCACTTTTCACGTAATGCACCTGGAAAAACCGGTCATGCCGATGCACGGGCATGTTGCGCCCGAAAAATCCCGCCAGGTTGGCGAGCTTGTCGTAATGCACCTCTGCATCGCTGTAACGCTGGTCGTAGACCTGCCCGATATTGATGTTGGGAATCGGCTTCACACTGCTCTCTTCTTGTTATTGAGCGGTCACTGGATCTTGCCACGCTTGACGGTAGTTAACATATTAATTATAACGTTAACAAATTAACGAACGGCCGATGCAGCCGTCGCCACCGTCAGGAGAAACGCATGAGCCGTACCCTGCATGATGTTGCCAGCGGCACCCTGTTCGGCGTTGCGCTGAACTACCAGGGCCTGCTGGACCAGCATCTCGCCGCCTTCGAACAGGCGCCCTACCAGAAGCCGCCGTCCAAACCGGTGCTGTTCATCAAAACCCCCAATACGCGCAATGAGCACGACGGTGTCGTCCTGCATCCCGCAGGAGAGCGCCTGCAACCGGGGCCTGCGCTGGGTGTGGTGATCGGCCGACCTGCCAGCCGCGTCAGCCTGGAAAACGCCATGACCCATGTGGCCGGGTATGTGGTGGTCAATGAGTTCAGCTTGCCGGAAGACAGTTACTACCGCCCTGCCGTCAAAGCCAAATGCCGCGATGGCTTCTGTGCCTTGGGGCCGCAGGTGGTGCCACGGGATCAAATCGCCAACCCCAATCAGTTGAGTCTCAAACTCTGGGTCAACGGTGAGCTGCGCCAGGAAAACTCCACGTCCAACTGGGTGCGGGACATTGCGCAATTGATCGCCGAGATCAGCGAGTTCATGACCCTGTACCCGGGCGATGTGCTGATCACCGGCACCCCGCAAGGCCGTGTGGATGTGCAGCCAGGCGACCGGGTTGAAGTCGAGATCGAGGGCGTGGGCCACCTGGTCAGCCATGTCCAAGCGGAGAATCAAGCATGAGACACGCCCGCATCCGCTTTGAAGGTCAAACCCACGCCGTCCAGGTCGAGGCCGATAACAGCGTGCGCCTGAACGATGGCCGCCGGGTCGAGGAAGATCAGGTGCAATGGCTGCCGCCGGCTACCGGCACCATGTTCGCCCTCGGCCTGAACTACGCCGACCACGCCGCCGAGCTGGCCTTCAAGCCGCCGATCGAACCCCTGGTATTCATCAAGTCCGTGGGTACCTACACCGGCCATCGTGAGGTCACCTGGCGCCCGGACAACATCGCCTACATGCACTACGAGTGCGAGCTGGTAGCGGTCATCGGCAAGACCGCACGCAACGTCAAGCGCGCCGACGCCCTGGACTATCTCGCGGGCTACACGGTGTGCAACGACTATGCGATCCGCGACTACCTGGAAAACTACTACCGCCCCAACCTGCGCGTGAAAAACCGCGACGCCACCACGCCGGTCGGCCCGTGGATCGTCGATGTGGCCGACGTGCCCGACCCCGGCAACCTGACCCTGCGCACCTGGATCAACGGTGAACTGCGCCAGACCGGCAATACCCGCGACATGATTTTCGATATTCCCTACCTGATCGAATACCTGTCCAGCTTCATGACCCTGCAGCCCGGCGACATGATCGCCACCGGCACGCCCGAGGGCCTGGCCGACGTAGTGCCAGGCGATGAAGTGGTGGTGGAAGTCGAAGGCGTAGGCCGCCTGGTCAACCGAATTGTCAGCGAGGCGGACTTTTTCTCCGCCCGGAAAGAGGCGTGAACCGCATGATCAAACATTGGATCAACGGCCGTGAGGTCGAAAGCAAAGACACCTTCATCAACTACAACCCGGCCACCGGCGAGGCCATTGGCGAAGTCGCCAGTGGCGGGGCCGCAGAGGTCGCCCAAGCGGTGGCGGCCGCCAAAGAGGCGTTCCCCAAGTGGGCCAACACCCCGGCCAAGGAGCGCGCCCGGTTGATGCGCAAGCTCGGCGAATTGATCGAGCAGAACGTGCCGCGCCTGGCCGAGCTGGAAACCCTCGACACCGGCCTGCCGATCCACCAGACCCGGAACGTGCTGATCCCACGCGCTTCGCATAACTTCGACTTCTTCGCCGAGGTCTGCACACGCATGGACGGCCATAGCTACCCCGTCGACGATCAGATGCTCAATTACACCCTCTACCAACCGGTAGGCGTGTGCGGGCTGGTGTCGCCGTGGAACGTGCCGTTCATGACCGCCACCTGGAAGACCGCACCGTGTCTGGCGCTGGGCAATACGGCGGTGTTGAAGATGTCGGAGCTGTCACCGCTGACCGCCAATGAACTCGGACGCCTGGCGGTGGAAGCCGGGATTCCCAACGGCGTGCTCAATGTGATCCAGGGTTATGGCGCGACTGCCGGCGATGCGCTGGTGCGCCACCCGGACGTGCGCGCGATTTCCTTTACCGGGGGCACCGCCACCGGCAGGAAAATCATGCAGACCGCCGGCCTGAAAAAGTACTCCATGGAGCTGGGCGGCAAGTCGCCAGTACTGATCTTTGAAGATGCCGACCTTGAACGTGCCCTCGACGCCGCGCTCTTCACCATCTTTTCCCTGAACGGCGAACGTTGCACCGCCGGCAGCCGGATCTTTATCCAGGAAAGCGTCTACCCGCAATTCGTCGCCGAGTTTGCCGCTCGTGCCAAGCGCTTGATCGTCGGTGACCCTCAAGACCCGAAGACCCAGGTCGGCTCGATGATCACCCAGGCGCATTATGACAAGGTCACCGGCTACATCCGGATCGGCCTCGAAGAAGGTGCCACCCTGCTCGCCGGAGGCCTGGAGCGTCCGGCCAACTTGCCTGCGCATTTGAGCAAAGGCCAGTTTATCCAGCCGACCGTCTTTGCCGATGTGCACAACAAGATGCGCATCGCCCAGGAAGAAATCTTCGGCCCGGTGGTGTGCCTGATTCCCTTCAAGGATGAGGCCGAGGCGCTGCAACTGGCCAACGATACCGAATACGGCCTGGCCTCTTACATCTGGACCCAGGATATCGGCAAGGCCCATCGCCTGGCGCACGGAATCGAGGCCGGCATGGTATTTATCAACAGCCAGAATGTGCGGGACCTGCGCCAGCCGTTCGGCGGGGTCAAAGGCTCCGGCACCGGCCGCGAAGGCGGTCAGTACAGCTTTGAAGTGTTTGCCGAGATCAAGAACGTGTGCATTTCCATGGGCAGCCATCACATCCCGCGTTGGGGCGTATAGCCACCGACGTTTGCACTCCAACAAGAATAATGACTCAGGAGAATCATCATGGGCGAAGTAGTTCTGGCAGCGAAAATCTGCCACGTACCGTCGATGTACCTGTCGGAACTGCCCGGCAAACATCATGGCTGTCGCGAAGCGGCGATTGCCGGCCATAAGGAAATCGGCCGTCGCGCTCGAGCATTGGGCGCCGACACCGCCGTGGTATTCGACGTGCACTGGCTGGTCAACAGTGGGTATCACGTCAACTGCGGCGCACAGTTCCAGGGGACCTACACCAGCAACGAGCTGCCGCACTTCATCAAGAACATGGACTACGCCTACCCCGGCTGCCCTGAGCTGGGAGAGCTGATCGCCGCCGAGGCCAACCTGGCCGGTGTGCGCAGCATGGCCCATAACATCCCCAGCCTGGAACTGGAATACGGCACGCTGGTGCCCATGCGCTACATGCACATGGACGTGCCGGAGGCTGAAAAACTCCAGGTCATTTCCATCGCCGCCTGGTGCGCCTGGCATCGCCTGGAGGACAGCTTCACGTTCGGCGCCGCCGTGCGCCGAGCCATCGAAAAGAGTGACCGCAAGGTCCTGGTGCTGGCCTCCGGCTCGCTGTCGCACCGTTTCTCGGACGACCGCGAGGCCGAAGCGAATATCCACAACTGGACCCGCGAATTCGACAAGCAGATGGACCTGCATGTCGTGGAAATGTGGAAGCAAGGCCGCTTCAAGGAGTTCTGCGCGATGTTGCCCGATTACGCCGAACACTGCTTCGGCGAAGGCAAGATGCACGACACCGCCATGCTCCTGGGCCTGCTGGGCGGACCGGAATATGCCCAGCCCGCCGAGATCATCACGCCGCCGTTCGGCAGCTCGGGCACCGGCCAGATCAACGCGATTTTCCCGCTGTAAACCTGGGAGCAAGCCATGCCGCACTTTATCGCCGAGTACACCGACAACCTCGAACAACAGGCAGACCTGCCCGGCCTGTTTGAAAAAGTCCATCGCGTGCTGGGAGACAGTGGCGTGTTTCCCCTTGGCGGTATCCGCAGCCGGGGTGTACGCCTGGACACCTGGCGCATGGCCGATGGCAAGCACGACTACGCCTTTGTGCACATGACGCTCAAGGTTGGCCACGGCCGCGACTTGGCCACGCGCCAGGCGGTGGCCGAGGCGGTCTTTGCGCTGATCACCGCGCACTTCGCCGAGCTGCAGGCGCAGCGCTTGCTGGCGCTGTCGTTCGAGATGGTCGAGCTGCACCCACAGCTCAACTTCAAGCAGAACAACGTGCATGCGTTCCTGAACAACCCGGCGAACTGAAACGGACGCAGTCCTTGCAGGAGCGAGCTTGCTCGCGAAGATCCCACAAGCACCGTGGGTAACCAGGGGCATTGCGTTTTGTTGAGGTTTTTCGCGAGCAAGCTCGCTCCTACAAATAAAAAGTACAACATCATGAGCACAGCCCATTCCACTGCCGGCCGCGTACTGGCCGAGCACGACCGCACCCATCGTTTAGTCACCTGGCGTCTGATGCCGCTGTTGCTGGTGTGTTACCTGTTCGCCCATCTGGACCGCATCAACATCGGTTTTGCCAAGATGCAGATGAGCAGCGACCTGCACTTCAGCGATACGGTCTATGGCTTCGGCGCCGGGCTGTTCTTTATCGCCTACGCGCTGTTCGGCGTGCCGAGCAACATGGCACTGGACAGGGTTGGCCCGAGGCGCTGGATCGCCAGCCTGATGATCGTGTGGGGGCTTTTGTCCACCGGCATGTTGTGGGTCGAGAGTGCCCGTGGCTTCTATGTGCTGCGTTTTCTGCTGGGGGTGGCCGAGGCGGGGTTTTTCCCGGGCATCCTGGTGTTTCTCAACCGCTGGTATCCGGCGCGCCGTCGCGCTCAGGTCACCGCGCTGTTTGCGATTGCGGTGCCCATGGCCGGAGTCCTGGGTGGGCCGATTTCCGGTGCCATCCTGGAAAATTTCCACGACGTAGGCAGCCTGCGCGGCTGGCAGTGGATGTTCCTGATCGAAGGCGCGCCGGTGGTGCTCCTCGGGCTGGTGGTACTCAAGTGGTTGCCGGAGGGTTTCGATTCGGTGAACTGGCTGACGCTTGAGCAAAAACAACAACTGCGTGCCCAACTCAGCAGCGAAGAACAGCGCAAGACCATCACCTCATTCGGCGGCATCCTGCGTGACCGTCAAGTGTGGCTGCTGGTGGCAGTGTATTTCGCAGTGATGCTCGCGGTGAACACCCTCGCGTTCTGGATGCCCACCCTGATCCACGGCGCCGGTATTGGCCGCGACAGCCAGGTCGGCTTGTTGAGTGCCGTGCCGTATCTGGCGGGCTGCTGTTTCATGATCGGCTGCGGGCGGTCTTCCGACCGTCATCGCGAGCGCCGCTGGCACCTGTGCATACCGCTGCTGATGGCTGCCGTCGGCATTGCCGTCGCCGGCCTGGCGCCGGGCAACCCGTTGCTGGTGATGAGCGGGTTGGTGGTGGCCGGCATGGGCGCCAGTGCGGCCCTGCCGATGTTCTGGCAGTTGCCGCCGGCGTTTCTGTCCAACACCACCCAGGCTGCCGGCATTGCCATGATCAGCTCGTTCGGCAGCATCGCCGCGTTCCTCGCGCCCTACCTGATCGGCTGGATGCGCGACGCCACCCAGAGCGCCAGCCTGGCCCTGTATGGACTCGCCCTGTTTATCGCCTTCGGCGGCCTGCTGGTGCTGCGCACCCACGCCGCCATCGTCAACCCACACTAGAGACCGTTGCCATGCTCGACTCCCAGCAAATCCTCGAGGCGGCCAACCGCCTGGACCAAGCCGAACGCAGCCGTGAACAGCTACGCCAGTTTTCCCTCGACTACCCGGGCATCACGATCGAGGATGCCTACGCGATCCAGCGCGCCTGGGTCGCGCAGAAGATCAAGGACGGGCGCACCTTGAAGGGCCACAAGATCGGCCTGACTTCGCGCGCCATGCAGGTGTCGTCGAACATCACCGAGCCCGACTACGGTGCGCTGCTCGATGACATGTTTTTCGACGAAGGCAGTGACATCCCCTTCGAACGCTTCATCGTGCCGCGGGTGGAGGTCGAACTGGCATTCATCCTCGGCAAGCCCCTCAAAGGCCCGAACTGCACGGTGTTCGATGTACTCGACGCCACCGAGTGGGTGATCCCGGCCCTGGAGATCATCGATGCACGCATCCAGCAGGTCGACCCCCACACCCACACGACCCGCAAGGTGTTCGACACCATTTCCGACAACGCCGCGAATGCCGGTGTGGTACTTGGCGGCCGCGCCGTGCGCCCCACCGAGATCGACCTGCGCAAGGTGCCGGCGGTGCTGTACCGCAATGGCGTGATCGAGGAATCCGGCGTATCGGCGGCGGTGCTCAACCACCCGGCCAAGGGGGTGGCGTGGCTGGCCAACAAACTGGCGCCGTACGACGTTACGCTGCTGCCTGGGCAAGTCATCCTGGGGGGCTCCTTTACCCGGCCGGTGGCGGCCAACCCTGGCGATACCTTTCATGTCGACTACGACCTGCTCGGGTCGATTGCCTGCCGTTTCGTCTGAGCCCTGGAGGATTGCCATGGACATGCCCGTCAACCGCTTCAAACACCGCTTGCTCAACGGCGAAGTACAGATCGGCCTATGGCTCGGCCTCGCCGACGCCTACTGCGCGGAACTGGCCGCCAACGCCGGTTTCGACTGGCTGTTGATCGACGGCGAACACGCGCCCAACCCCTTGCAGGGCATGCTCGGTCAGTTGCAGGCCGTGGCGCCCTACCCTGGCCAGGCGTTGATTCGCCCGGTGATCGGTGACAGCGCGCTGATCAAGCAGCTACTGGATATCGGCGCCCAGACGTTACTGGTGCCGATGGTGGAAAGTGCCGCCCAGGCCCGGGAACTGGTACGCGCCATGCGCTACCCGCCTCAGGGTATTCGCGGGGTCGGCAGTGCCTTGGCCCGGGCGTCACGCTGGAACAGCATCCCCGACTACCTCGACAAAGCCGATGAGCAAATGTGCCTGTTGGTGCAGATCGAAAACCGCGAGGGCCTGGCCAATCTGGACGCGATTGCCGCCGTCGACGGAGTCGACGGTGTATTTATCGGCCCGGCGGACTTGAGCGCATCGATGGGGCATCGGGGCAATCCTGGGCACCCTGAGGTGCAGGCGGCGATCGAAGACGCCATCGTCCGCATCGTGCGGGCAGGTAAAGCGGCGGGAATTCTCAGTGCCGATGAACGCCTGGCGCGACGCTATATCGAACTGGGCGCTACGTTTGTGGCGGTGGGGGTGGATACCACGGTGTTGATGCGCGGGTTGCAGGCGTTGGCCGGAAAATTCAAAAGCATTCCAGCGGTCGCAACGCTTGGCGGGGTGTACTGATAATCCCGTGTGGGGAGGGGCGGTGCGACGACTCGACTTGCCCCCTCCCACATTTTGCTCCTCAGTGGGAGGGGCAATGATTCAGCGCTTGAGGTTGATGTTCTTCAAGTCTTCCAGCAGCCCCAACAGGGCCTCGAATTTCTCTTCGCCCAACTGATCCTGCAAGCGCTGATAGTTGGCCTCCATGCACTGGCTCATGGACTCGAAACTCGCTTTGCCCTTGTCGGCCAGCGTCACCAGTACGCGGCGCTGGTCCTGCTCGGCTTTGCGCCGGTGCACCATGCCGGCGGCTTCCATGCGCACCAGCACGCCGGTCATGCTCGGTTTGAGGATGCAGGCCAGTTCCGCCAACTGGTAAATCTCCAGCTCACCATATTGCTCAAGGATGCGGATGATCCGCCATTGCTGTTCGGTCAGGCCGTGCTCATTCAAGGACGGGCGGAAGAAACTCATTGCGGCTTCGCGGGCTTGCAGCAGGGTCAAGGTCAGGGACTGGCGAGGTTTGGACATAGGGATCAGGGTCACGAGGTATTTAGTTAATAATTTAACGAAACTCTAGCATTCCCTGCCGACGAGCGCGCTATAACTTGTTGATCGCACCGCCCGTGGCGCTCTGAATCAAATGCCTGGGCACGCAGCGTCAAGACTTCCATCCCGTCTGGGGCCCTAATGGAGGCATCCGCTTTAGAGCCTTCCTTCACTTTTTCAGGCTACGCCATGATCAACATCGAAACCCCGACGTATTACACCGCGACCAAGAAATACAACCTCAGCTTCCCCACCCTGGAACAGGATATCGACGCCGATGTGGTGGTGATCGGCGGCGGTTTCTCCGGCATCAACACGGCCCTGGAACTGGCGGAAAAAGGCATCACCAACATCGTCGTGCTGGAGGCCCGCTATCTGGGCTTCGGTGGCACTGGCCGCAACGGCGGGCAGATCATGGCCGGCATCGGCCACGACCTGGAGAAGATCAAAAAGGATGTCGGCGAAGACGGCCTGCGCCAAGTGTTCGAGATCAGCGACCTGGGTGCCGACATCATCAAGAACCGTATCGCCAAGTACAACATCGATGCGGATTTCTGCCACGGCTACGGCTACATGGGCTTCAACGCCCGCCAGGAAAAAACCCTGCGTGCCTGGGAAAAAGACTTCAAGTCGATCAACAGCCAGCACGAGATCCGCTTTCTCGGCGGCAGCGATGTGCAACAGATCATCGGCTCCACCGCCTACACGAGCGCCCTGCTGCACATGGGCGGCGGGCATGTGCACTCGCTGAACCTGCTGCTGGGCGAAGCCACCGCCCTGGCCGGCCATGGCGTACGGATTTTCGAGAACAGCCCGGCGCTGGAAGTCCGCTATGGCGAGCGCATCACCGTGCGTACCGGGCGCGGTTCGGTGCGCGCCAGCAAGTTGTTGTGGGCCTGCGACAGTTTCCTCAACAAGCTGGAACCGGAGCTGCATCGCTCGACCATCAACACCTACGCGTTCCAGATGATGACCGAGCCGTTGCCCGAAGAGTTGATCCAGCGCATCAGCCCGATTCGCGGGGCCTACAGCGACATCCGCCCGGTGATCGACTACTACCGCGTGACCAACGAGAACCGCCTGCTGTTCGGCGCCGCCACCCCGCTGGTGGAACATATTCCCGGCGACCTCAAGGCCTGGAACCGGCACCTGATGCTGAAGATTTTCCCCTACCTCAAGGACGTGAAAATCGACCTGGCCTGGGGCGGCCCGATGGCGTGCAGCCCCAACCTGTTTCCGCAGATCGGCACCTTGCCGGGGCGCAGCAATGCGTTTTTCGTGCAGGGCTACTCAGGCTTTGGCGTAACGCCCAGCCACATCATCTGCAAGGTTTTGGCCGAAGGCATGAGCGAAGGCTCGGCGCGCTATGACCTGGTCAGCTCCATTCATCGCCCCACCATCATCGGCAAGGACGCTATCCGCCCATTGCTGCTGACGGCGGGCAAATCCTGGCACCAACTTTCCGGTTACTGGAACGGGCGCCGCTAATCCCCCTTTTTACTCATCAGGAGCAACTGCCATGACCCTTACCACCCTCAAACACGACGTCCAGCTATCGGCACTCGACGCCTGGGGCAGTGTGGCCGACCTCGGCTCGCAGATTCTCGAAGGCGAAGTACGCGCCTTCGGCAAGATGACATTCGGCGCGCCGACCGACCCCGTCAGCAGCGCCTATTTCGGCACGACCCAAGGCAAGTTCCGCATGATCTACCCGTTCGCCGAACAAGCCACCCTCCTGACCGGCGAGGTGATCCTGACCGATGAATCCACCGGCCAGTCGGCGCGCTACAAGGCCGGAGACAGCTGGTTCGTGACCAAGGGCACGCCGGTGTTGTGGGAAGTGGTCAGCGAGAGTTTCGTCAAACACTACTTCGCCGTCGTGTAAGGAGGCGTTGCCATGACGAGTTCTACCGATTGGATCACCGTCGGCGCGCTGGCCGACGGCTTCGCCCCGCACGCCTTTATCCTGCCGAACCTGGCCGAGCTGGCCGGCCAGACCTTCACCCTGCACTTCGCCAATGGCTGGCAGATTGAGCACCGTTTCGAGCCGGAGCGCCTGGCCTGGCATGCCGCCGATGGGCACTCCAGCGGCAGCGCGCCCTACCGCGCCACCTCGATCCGCCCAGGGCTGTACCTGGTGGATTTCATCAAGCACGAAGCCGGGCAAAGCTGGTCGATCAGCCTGGTGCTGGATGTTGCGGGAGCGTCGTTCACGGCCGTGATCGGCAGCCTGCCCAGTCCACAGCAGACCCAGGAAGGCCTTTACCATCGTGCCCTGGCCGGCAAACCGCTGACCTCGGTGCAGGTCGACTTCCTCCACGGCAGCCTCGACCGCCCCTGGCAGGACGGTCATTGCCTGCACGCACCTACCGCCGAGCTGGTGGGGCTGCGCAACCAATATCGCTACAGCCCCAGCGAAGTCTATGAGCACATCTACCTCAACGAGCGCTTCTACGCGTGGCAGTGCCTCAAGGGCGTGGAGCAAGGCCTGTGCGACACCGACCGCTGCCATTACTACAAGATCGCCGAGCAGTTGTACCTGTTTGTATGGCAGGAGAAGATCGTGCCCACCCTCGGCCTGGTGCTGATTGATCTGCAACAGCACCGCAGCGACGGCAAGATTTTCGGCTATGCCGGGACGTCGTTCGATGCGCTGTCGAACTTCCCGGTCAGCTCGTACTGCCAGGTCCTCAACCACACGGAATACCCCCGTGACTGAGCCGCGCACGGTGCTGATCACCGGCGCCGGCAGCGGCATCGGCGCGGCCTGCGCGCGCATGTATGCCGAGGACGGCGCACGCCTGGTGCTGGTCGGCCGGCGTCGTGAGCCGCTGGAGCAGGTGGCACGCGAAACCGGTGGGCTGATCCTGGTGGGCGACGCCGCCTGCCCGGACACCTGGGACGGCTTTATCCAGCAGATCCGTGAGCAGTACGGGCGACTCGACGTGCTGCTGGCCTGTGCCGGTGGCCATGGCCTGGGCAGCGCGACCCAGACCCGCCCCGCCACTTGGGCAGACGCCCTGCGCAGTAACCTCGACAGCGCGTTCTACAGTGCCCGCGCCTGTTTGCCGTTGCTGCAGGCGAGCACGGGCAACATCGTGCTGATCGGCTCCATCGCCTCGTTGGCCGCAGGGCCTGAAGTGTGCGGCTACACCACGGCCAAACATGCGTTGCTCGGGCTCAATCGCTCCCTCGCGCGCGATTACGGGCCGTACGGCGTGCGGGTGAACGCGGTGTGCCCGGGCTGGGTACACACGCCCATGGCCGATGCGGAGATGCAAGCGTTGATGGACGCTTATGGCGATACCTTGCAGCAGGCCTATGCCCGCGTATGCACCGACGTCCCTTTGCGACGGGCCGCCCAGCCGGAGGAAATCGCCAAGGTGTGCCGCTTCCTGGCGTCCAGCGATGCCTCGATCATGACCGGTGCCACCGTGGTGGCCGACGGTGGTTCCAGCATCGTCGACGTTCCCACGCTGGCCTTCGCACACTTGGAGAGCGCCCATGAATGACCTGGAATTCAGCGGGCAAGTAGTGCTGGTCACCGGCGGCGCCCAAGGCATCGGGTGTGGCATCGTCGAGGCTTTTGCCCGGCGCGGCGCACGGGTGGTGATTGCCGACCGCCTGCTGGCGCAGGCCCAGGCAGTGGCCGCGACACTGTGCACGCAGGGTTATGACGTCCAAGCGCTGGGTGTGGACCTGGCGGAGGCCGAGGCGGTGCGGGACTGCGTCCAGGCGCTGCCCCGGCTGGATACCGTGGTGCACAACGCCGGGTATTTTCCATTGACCGCCCTGGAAGACATCACCCCGGCACTGCTGCAGCGCACCTTGGCGGTCAACCTGTCGGCGCTGTTCTGGCTGACCCAGGCGGCGTTGCCGATGTTCCGCGCACAAGGCCGGGGCTGTGTGCTGGTCACGTCGTCCGTCACCGGCAATCGCGTCGGCTACCCGGGGCTGAGTCATTACGCGGCGTCCAAGGCCGGGGTCAACGGTTTTATCCGCAATGCCGCGCTGGAGCTGGCACCGCTGAACGTGCGGGTCAATGGCGTGGAGCCCGGCATGATCGCCACTGCGGCGATGGGTAATCTGGGCGACGCTTCGGTGACTGACAGCATCGCCCGTCGCGTACCCCTGGGGCGCCTGGGTGTGGCGGCGGATATTGCCGGGGCCATGCTGTTCCTGGCCTCGGATCTGGCCAGCTATATCACCGGGCAGACCCTGGTGGTAGATGGTGGCTCGACCTTGCCGGAGGTCTGAAATGCGATTCGAATGTGGGAGCAAGCCCCCTCCCACATGGGATCGAGTTTGTTTTGGCGAATGTCTTTATGCTCCCACCGCCTGCATCCGGCTTGATCTGAAATCCTTCGGCGACACCTCAAACTGCTTCTTGAACGATCGGCTGAAGTGCGCCGAATCGGTAAAGCCCCACTTGTAGGCAATCGAGGTGATCGACTCGCTGCGCAGGAACGGGTTAGTCAAATCGTCCGCACTGCGCTTGAGCCGCGCCCGCTGGATATAACGGCAGACACTGTCGTCCTGTTCTTCAAACAACCGGTACAACTGGCGCACGGAAATGTTGAGCCGATTGGCCAGTCCGATCGGGCTCAGGCCCGGCTGGCTGAGTGACTCATCAATCACCTTCTGCACATAGCTGCGCAGGTTGTTGCCGTGCAGCGCCGCCACGCCTTCGCAGCACTCATCGCCCTGCTCCAGGGCCGAGCCCAGCAGCGAGACGAACGCCGCTTGCAACGCCTCGACTTCACCCCCGCCGTCTTCGGTGTCGTCCTTGCACAGTTGGTCCATCAGCACGTGCAGCATGCGCCCACAGGCCTTGGTCGAGGAGATCTTGCCAAAGGCACGTGCATCACCGCCCACGTGTTTGCAGACCTCGGCGCGCGCGAGAGACAGCGAGGCATGTTCAATCAGGCCGAAGGGGGTGATTTCAATAGAGCCCACCGAATCCATCAGCAGCATCTCGCCGGGGGCCAGTTGCAGGGTCTGGCCGTTCTGGACGATTTGCGAGTAACCGCTGCGCTGGCTGACCAGGAAACACTCCTGGTCGTTGTCGTGGTCGGCGTGGTGCGCCGGGCGCGTGATCAGCCCAGCATTGGTGCGCAGGATAGCCAGGCCACGTGGCAGGTTATGGATTTCGCCGATGAACAGCGAGCGGTTGAAGGCCAGTTCGGTATCGAAGTGGCCGCACGCGGCGCGCAGTTCGCTGTTCCAGCTGTCGAGTCCGTCGTGTGCATGCTGTGGGATGCTCATGGGGTGTCTCCGCAATGGCTTCTTTTTGTTGTTCTGGCGCAATAGTTAACATGTTATCTATATGCGCGCAACAACAACCTGTCTGCCATTGCAGAAGCACTAATGATGCCAATCAGAGGTTCGATAACACCCGTGGCAACCCGGCCAACGTCGCGAGCAAATGCCCGCGTTGTACCGGGCTCAGGGCGATATAACGCCGAAACGCCGGCATTCGATTGACCACTTCACTGCCACCCATATGTTCCAGCCGCACGGTCCATTGCCGGTCGCGCAGTTCAAGGCGCAAACGCTTGAAATCCAGTGGCATCAGGGCCTGGTACAGCGCCTCGTCGGCGTGCAACCGCGCCTGCAACTCACGGCCCAGCGCCGGGTCGCCGCAGCGGCGCCGCACACGAAGACCAGTGCGGCGAATCGCGCCTCCATGCTGCACCTCAAAACTCCCAGCGCCGCCTGCCCCAGCGGGGACTTGCAGGACAAATTCGGTCATGACCAAGTGCATCAACAGCTGCGCCTCGGTGCGCTCGACGATCTCAAACGCGAAGCCGTCCACTTCGAGTGTGGCCAGCCCAAGATTGCGTCGCAAATGCGCCAGGGTCACCCCTGGCCGATAGCCGCTCGGGGCGCGGTCGGCGCGCAACAGCTCAAACAGTTTTTGCCGCAAAGTCGCCATAGCCGTCATGGAGATGCCCCGGTTCATTGCTGAATTCCTTGGCCAGCACCTCCTCCACGGAGGCCGGCTTGAAGGGGTTGACCTTCTGCACCACGAGGGTCCAGAACAATGCATACGCCGCCGTCACGCCCAGCATCACGCCAAATGGCACATAAATGTCCGCCGGGTGCATGCCGGGCGGTGTGATAAACCACATGCCCAACAGGATGCCGATACTCGATACGATCTGCGGCAACGGAAACCATGGCGAACGGTAGGCACGCGGCAAATCCGGGCGACGAATGCGCAGGATCACCACCGATACCGTCACCAGCAGGTAGGCAAAGCTCCACGCACACACCGCCGCCAGTACCAGGTGCATGATGTTGTCGGTGTTACCGCCCAGGTACAGTGCGTGCAGGCAGGGAATCAGCATCGCCACCAGGATGCACAGCAGCGGCGTCTTGAAGCGCGGGTGCAGGTAGGTGAAGACCTTGGGCAGCGCACCGTCCACCGCCATGCCGTAGAGGATGCGCGGCACACCCGCCATCAGGGTATTGATGGTCGCCGCCCCGGCAAACAGAAAGCCGATGCCCAGCCACAGTGGGCCGACCTGCCCCATCACCTGCTCGGCGAATTTGGGAATGGCCATGGGGGTGTCCAGCAGATGCAGGCCGGACGCCGCATCCAGCACCACGTTTTCCACTTGGCGCTTCATCGCCGCACCGTAGATGAACATGCAGGTGGCCACCCCCATCAGCCCCAGCATCATCGCACGGGGCATCACTTTGGCCGATTGGCGCAGGTCCGGCGCCAGGGGTGTGACGAACTCGCAGCCGACGAACATGAACATCGCCATGCCCACCAGTGACAGCACCGTGATCAGGTCCGTGCCCACCAACGAGGCGCCGAACCAGCCGTCCAACTGCACCGCCGGGGCGGCGATCAGGCCGAGCACGCCGAACACCATCAGGGTGGTCCACATGCCAAAGGTGAGGATGATTTCCGCACGGCCGAACGCGCTGACGCCGAAGGCATTCAGCACGCCGAAGACCATCACGAAGCCCACGCCGAGCAGCCATGAACCGCCAGCGGATTCGGCCAGGGTATTGAGGTGTTCGAAATTCACCAAGGCCATGACCCCGGAGAGGATGGTCTCGGCGGTGCCGGCGAACACATGCACGATGAGGTAGGCCGACAAGGTGCCGGTGATCGCAAAAAAACGCCCCATGCCGCAGTTGATGTAGTCGTACACCGAACCGGTGGTGGGCAGGATCGCGGCGGCTTCGGCGAAGGTGGTCGCCTGGGCCAGCATCATGACCACCGCGATCAGCATCGCCAGGGCAAACGCACTGCCGCCGATGCCGAACCCCATGGTTGCGGTGAGTATCACGGGGCTCGCCATGATCAGGCCGATGGTGCTGGCCAACGCGGTGGGAAAACCTACCGTACCCCGGTTGAGGTGCGCGGTGAGTGGGTCGTTGCTCGACATGGTGGGGCCCTCGAAAACGGTTTTTTTAATGTATCGGCACTCTGCGCCCCACCCGAGTTGCTCGTCTTGCCCCTGTGTGCCGCCGGTTTTGTTGCTCCCTGCCACGGCGCAGGGTCTGGCGGCCAGGGTCAATTCCCTGGCACGCAAATGAAAGACTTCAACACCCGGCGCTCGCCCTAATGCGCCCTCACTCTTAACCAAGATGGGGGCAATAACAATGGAGCACACCCTGAAAAATCGTCGCCTGCGCCAGGCGGTCGTGCTGGGCATCACCTTGCTGGCGGGCAAAGCCTGCGCCATCGAGTTGTACGCCAATGCCGACACCCAGGTCACCGGCAATTTCCTTGCCGTCTACGGCATGTTCAACAGCCCGAAGAACTACGACGGGCGCAGCGGCGGTTCCACCTGGCGAGAGGCTTTCATCAAGTATGGCCTGAGCGTGAACCAGAGCCTGGGCAGCTTTGGCGGGGTGTATGGCACTGCCAACCTGGTGAGTTCCGGTACCTGGGGCGACGGCGATGCCTCCGGCGTCACCACCGGCCAGGAACGCACCACCAAGTTTGACGAAGCCTTTGCCGGCTGGCGCTCCGGCGACCTGTTCCCGGCCCTGGGCAAAGACGGCGTGGACCTGTCGTTCGGCCGACAGGTCATCACCCTGGGCGACGGTTTTATCGTCAACGACGACGGGCCCAATCTGGGCAAAGGCGTGGGTGATGGTGAGTTCAACCGGGGCGGCGCCTACTACATCGCGGCGCGCCATGCCTTCGACAAGACCGCCGTGATCCGCCTGGGCGGCAAGGAGGGCGTGCATGGCAGCCTGATGTGGATCAAATCCGATAACCCGGCCCAGGCCATGACCGAAATGGCCGCCGGCACCCTGGAATACAGCGCCGCGCCGGGCACCCTGGGGCTCACCTATCTTCACGGAATCGATGTGGATGAACGCTTCGCCAGCGATGTACAACGCCAACGCAAAGGCATGAACCTCTACAGCCTGCGCGGCACCGGCAATGCCGGTATCGAGCATGCACATTTCGCCTTCGAACTGGCCCGCCAGGACCGCCGCGACAGCCAGGAAAACGCCGGCTACGCCGAAGCCGGCTACACCTTCGCCGACCTGCCGTGGTCACCCGACCTGACGTATCGCTACGCGCGTTATTCGAAAAACTGGGACGGTATGTTCTCAGGCTTCAACCGAGGCTACGGCACCTGGGTACAAGGCGAAGTGGCGGGCAACTACTCCGGGCCGTACAACACCAATACGGCGGTGCAACACGTGGCACTCAAGGTCAAGCCGCTGGACAACGTCACCCTCGGCGCACTGTTTTTCGACTACAACACCGTCAGCACCCGTGGCCAACTCAACCTGGATGGCCGCGAGCTGGACCTGTACGCCGAGTGGGCAGTCAACGAGCACCTGATCATCACCCCCCTGCTGGGCCTGTATAAACCCAACAAGGGGGCAGAGACCGGCGGCAACCAGGTCGGTGGCAACGGCACCAATGTCTACAGTCAGTTGGTGGTCGCCGTCCCCTTCTGAACTTCCTCGGGCGCGCACGGACGCAGCGCCCGGACTTCTGCATATGCACCTTGGTGATAGAGCAGCGGCGCACGGCCGAAGTCATCGAAAGCCACCACCTTGCCGATCATGATCCAGTGGTCGCCACCGTCCACCTGCTGGTATTTCTCACAGTGAAAGCGTGCACTGCAATCGGCGAATACCGGCGAACCACCCTCGCCCGGTTCGTACTCGATCAGGGCAAAACGGTCTTCACGGGGGCGCGCAAAATTATTGGACAGGTGTACCTGGTCTGCCGCCAGTACGTTCACTGCGAAGTGGCTGGCCTCCTCGAACACTTCATGGCTATTGGAACGTTTGTCGATGCTCCACAGCACCAGCGGTGGGTCGAGGGACACCGAGTTGAAGCTGTTGGCGGTCACGCCGACCTTGCGCCCGGAGGCGGTGGCCGCGGTGACCACGGTCACACCGGTGGCGAAGTTGCCCAGGGCGCGGCGAAAGGCCCGTGGGTCGAAAAGGCAGTTGTCAGACATGCAAGACTCCCGGGCGCGTCCCGTGGGGCACCCTCATCGTTATGAGTGAAGAACGTGTCACACCATGCTCGGGTCCGGCGCAAGCCCCATCAGCTCACGGCCGAGGATTTGCGCGCAGACATCGTAATCGGTGTAGGCATGGGCGCCGGTCATATGGGAATCGCGGAACAGGCGCTGCATTTCGTTGTACTCAAACCAGGCATTACCCCCCGCTGCAGCAAACAGGCGATCGACTGCCTCAATGCACATTTTAGTCGCGTAGGCTTGGTTGGTACGCCAGAACGCCAGGGTTTGGCGGCTCGGGTAACGCTGCGCCGCGCTGTGTTCGGCATGCTCCTGCCAGGTTTTTTCAAGGAAGGCGCGGGCAGCAGCCACCTGGTGCGTGGACTCGGCCAGGCGCATCAACGCCGGGGTGGCGGCGCCCACTGCGGCACCGGTGTAGGCGCGCACGCGGTTTTTGGTTTTTTCACGGAACACCTCCAGCATGCGTTCGGCCACGCCGAGGCTGACGGTGGAAAAACCGCTGGCGAAGTACGGCCGATACGGTGCATAGAAAATCTGACTGTCGGGGTAGAGACCAAAACCTGCGGATTTGCCTTCCATCATGTCCTTGGCCTTCTGGATACGGTGTTCGGGCACCCAGGCGTTGTCGATGAGCAAGGTCTTGGTGCCGCTGCCTTTCATACCGGCGGCGTACCAGTCATCACGGATCTGGTAGTCGCTGCGCGGCAGCACCGCGAAGCAGTAATCCTGGGTGCCTTCGGCGTTCTCGCGGCGGCAGCCGACAATCGCCCACTCGCCATGGTCACAGCCACTGCTCCAGCCCATCTCGCCACTGAAATACACACCGCCCTCGCCCTCCGTCACCCGCCCGAACGGCGCGATACTGCTGCTGGACGTGGCATCCGGGTTCTCGCCCCAGATCTCCTGCTGCAACTTCGCCGAGAACAGCGCCAACTGGTGACTGTGGGTACACAGCAAGCTCATGGCCCAGGCGGTGCTGGCGCAGCTGCCGGCGAGCAAGGCGATGCAGTCGGCGAATTCGGGCAGCGACAGCTCCAGGCCACCAAATGCCTTGGGCTGAAAAGCACGGTGCAGGCCGATGCTTTTGAGCAAGGCGATATTTTCATCCGGCACTTGGCGCAGTTGTTCAGCGCGCACCGCATTCGCGGCGATGGCGGGCAGGAGGGGCTTGAGGTCTTCGAGCAGTGGGTTTGGCTTTTTCATGGATGGCCCTGCTTATTATTGGAGGTCCGGCACACGCTCCGGATCGAGGAGCGACGCTGGATGCAGGGCCAGTATCGACCGCATGGCCCGGGCGCAAAATGCACGTTCCACAGGCAAGGTTGTACTTTTCACAAGTTCGGCAGGCACAGGCATAAAACCTGGCAGGCACAGTCAAGCCACCTCGATAGCCGTTGGTTACCCTCGGTTTTTCTCAGTGAACTGCCAGGAATCTTTCATGAGCGATATCCCGCTGCTGCCTCAGGTCGAAGCTTTTCTGCGTCGCCGCCATGGGTTGTTCATCGACGGCATCAACGTGCCGAGCCATGCCGACCAGACACTGGCCGTGACCAATCCTGCCACCGGCCAGGTCATCGCCCAGGTTGCCGACGCGGACCTTGCGGATATCGACGCCGCCGTCAGCTCCGCCACCCGCGGCTTTGCGCGGTGGTCCCAGACCGCACCGGCGACACGCGGCAATGTGTTGCTGAAACTCGCCGACCTGCTGGAACACAACCGCGAAGAACTGGCGCAGATCGAAACCTGCCAGTCAGGCAAGATCATCCAGATTGCGCGCGCCTTCGAGGTCGACCAGGCCGCGCACTTCCTGCGTTATTACGCCGGTTGGGCCACCAAGATCAGCGGCCAGACGATCACGCCATCGCTGCCTTCCTTCAATGGCGAGCGCTACACCGCCTTCACCCTGCGCGAACCGGTGGGTGTGGTGGTGGGCATCGTGCCGTGGAATTTCTCGACCATGATCGCCATCTGGAAACTCGCTTCGGCGCTGGTGTGCGGTTGCAGCATCATCATCAAACCCAGCGAATTCACACCGCTGACCCTGCTGCGCATCGCTGAGCTGGCCATCGAAGCCGGGTTGCCGGCGGGCGTGCTCAATGTGCTGACCGGGGGTGGCCACGTCGGCAAGGGCCTGGTGGAACACCCCGGCACCCACAAGGTGTCGTTCACCGGCTCGGTGCCCACCGGCATCGCCGTGGGCCGCAGCGCCATGGGGGCAGGCTTGACCCGCACGACCCTGGAGCTGGGCGGCAAGAACGCTGCCGGGTTCCTGCCCGATGTGGACGTGGACAAAGCGGTGGAGGGCATCATCGAGGCCGGGTTTCTGCACTCCGGGCAAATCTGCGCGGCGGCCGAACGCTTCTTCGTGCATCGCTCGCAGATCGACGTGGTACTGGAAAAACTCAGCCAGCGCCTGCGCCGCCTGACCATCGGCTCGCCCCTGAACGAACGCACCGAATTCGGCCCGGTGACCCACCGCCAGCACCAACTCAAACTGCTCGGTTACTTCACCCAGGCCCGCGCAGAGCACAACACAATCATCCATGGCGGCACCCTGCTCGATCGCCCCGGTTGCTACGTCGAACCCACGGTGATCCTGGCCAACAATATCAACGACACCCTGCTCAATGAAGAAACCTTCGGCCCTATCGCCACCTTCCTGCCCTACGACAGCGAAGACGAACTGCTCGCCCTGATGAACAACAGCCCCTTCGGCCTCAGCGCCAGCCTGTGGACCCATGACCTGGGCAAAGCCCTGCGCATGGTACCGGCCATCCAGGCGGGCACGGTGTGGGTGAATATGCACACACTGCTCGACCCGGCGGTGCCGTTTGGGGGGAATCGATCCTCGGGGGTAGGCCGCGAGTTTGGCAGTGCATTTATCGAGGATTACACCGAGCTCAAGTCGGTGATGATTCGGTATTGAGCGAACTGAAGGTCAGCAATAGCACCGTTCCCAAACATATCCAGTGACCAAGTGGTGCAGGCTCGAGTAAACCACAAGCTAGCGTTAATGCTCTGAAGGACTCTCTCAGGAGCAACGGATTGCGCCCCACACCCCAAACCCACCGCCTGCGTCACGGTCGCTACTCGGAACATGGGCGTAGCTACCTCATCACCATCGTCGTTCACCAACGCCAGCAGTTTTTTACCGACCTGTTTCTGGGTCGCCTGCTGGTTGCCGAGCTCCGGCAGGTTCATGAACTTGGTTTGGTCGACTCCATGGCCTGGGTCATCATGCCTGACCATATCCATTGGCTGTTTGAGTTGAAACAGCAAACGCTGGCCGACGTCGTTCGTCGTATCAAGTCACGCAGTACGCTGACAATCAACAGGTATCGCCAAAGCAAAGAACGCGTCTGGCAACCAGGCTATTACGATAGGGCTGTGCGTGTAGAAGACGATGTACGCACAATGGCGCGCTATATCGTTGCCAACCCGCTGCGCGCGGGTTTGGTAGAGCGGGTCGGGGACTATTCATTATGGGATGCCGCCTGGCTCTGAAACCGGCCCGTAGTGAGCGGGCTTGCCCCGCGCTGGGCTGCGCAGCGGCCCCAAACCCAGACACCTCGGTCTCACTGAAACAACGCGGCGTTCTTGTTGGGGCGGCTGCGCCACCCAGCGGGGCGAGCCCGCTCACTACAAGCGTTCGGCGCTCGGGTGATGGGTTGCGTGCCCGCTTCTAAAACCGGCCCGTAGTGAGCGGGCTTGTCCCGCGCTGGGCTGCGAAGCGGCCCCAAACCCAAGCGCCTCGGTCTCTCTGAAACAACGCAGCGGACTTATTGGGGCGGCTGCGCCGCCCAGCGCGGGGCGAGCCCGCTCACTACAAGGGCCCGCTATGCCAGCGCAGGGCCAGTGCCGCTGGGCGACGTATCACCTGTTCCACCGTCACCGTCCATAACCGTTGTGCGCCTTCGAAGCGGGCCACTTCGGGCCCCTCCAGGATCAGCGAGGTGCGCCCGGCCAGATGCAGCACCTCTCCCGACTCGAAGTCGATGAACAACAGGCCCGCCACCGGGTTGACCTGTAGGTTGCCCAGGGTGTTGAAGAACAGGTTGCCGGCAAAGTCAGGGATGGTCAGCACGTTGCCCTCGACCCGCACAAAACCGGTGTTACCGCCCCGATGCGAAACGTCCACCGAACGCTGGCCGTCCACTTCGACGTAGCTGGCGACGAAGAAGGTGTCGGCGCTGCGAATCATCATTTGCGCCGCGTCATCCAGGCCGTCAAGACGCTCAACCTGCGTGCCGGGTTTACGTGCAATCGCGTCGACCGGGCGCAACTGGATGTACTTGGGGCAGTTGCCATAGGTGTGCACGACGTCGACCGAGAAGCCATCGTGATCAAGCACCTCGATTCGGCCGTTCATGCGGTTGCGGCGGCGGGTGTTGAGGTCGATCCCCAGCAGGCCCACCGAGGCGCCGACGTGCAGTGCCGTGCGGGCCGGGTCGCCGGTGGACGGCAGGCTGTCGATCTGCAAGGTCTGCGGGTCCGGCGAGTGGGCAAAGCCGGGGGCGCCTTCAAGCATCGTCGCCCAGGGAATGCCCTGCTCGTCCACCACGCCCAGTACCAGGTACGGCAACAAGGGATAGAAGTCCCGGTGTTGTTCCGGCAGGTGATCGCGAATCACCTTGGGCCCGACCACGGCCATGCGGTCGGCCACGCCAACCGCTGCTTGCAGGTAACGTTCGCCGGCATGCCAGGGGGATGTCTGCCGGAGGGATGGTTCGATGGGGTTCATGCTGAGCACCTCATGCTGGAGAGCCCTATGCTGCGCCCTGACAGCCCGTGTGCGAATAACCACGTCAGGCAATCCACTATTACACTCACTGAAATGCAGGATGCTCACGCAGCTGCGCCACACAGTGCTCGACAAAACTGCGCACGCGCATCGGTGCGTTGCGGCCTTCGCGATACACCACCTGCACGGGCAGTGGCGGCTGTTCGTAACCGGCCAATACCCGACGCAGCTGCCCACTGCGCAAATGCTCGTGCGCCGGGTAACTCAGGCAGCGGATCAGCCCCGCCCCATGCACGGCGGCATTGATCGCGCCCTGCACCGTGGTGCAACCCAGGCGGGCACGGGCCTTGAGCTGGTAGCCGTGGAAATCCCAAGCCACCCGGTCGCCTCCGGCTATCAGCCGATGCTGCTTGAGATCGTCCGGGTGCTGGGGTTCGCCGTGGGTTGCAAGGTAGTCGGGGCTGGCGCACAGGATATGCCGCACCTGCCCCACCGACCGTGCGATCAGCGACGAGTTGGGCAAGTGGCCGACAAGGATCGCTACATCCAGACCTTCTTCATGCAGGTTCGGGTAGTAATCGTGATAGCACGCTTTCAGGTGCACGTCGGGATAACGCTCCATGTAAGCGGCCAATACCGGCGCCATCACGTAGCGACTGAACAGAAACGGCAGAAACACCCGCAGGTTGCCTTGAGCCTCAGTCTGCAAGCCCTTGGCCGAAGCTTCAGCAGCATCCACGGCCGCCAGCAAGCGCACACAATCGGCCAGGTACGCCTGGCCCGCGTCGGTCAAGCGCACACCCTGGGTACTGCGCAGCAGCAACGGCACGCGCAACCGTGCCTCCAGCCGCGCCACCGCACGTACCAGTGTCGGCGCGGAGACACAGGTTGCACGTGCCGCCGCGGCCAGGCTCGTGTGCCCGGCCAACGCGGCAAACAGCTGCATATCGCGATAACGCTCCATCAGCCGCGCCGCGTCATCGCCGGGTTCAGCGCGGCGTCCTGGCCCAGCCGCTGGCTGAGGAAATCCACGAAGGTGCTGACTTTGGCCGGTACGCGGGCACTCTGCTGAAACACTACCTGGATCGGCAGCGGTGCCGGTTCGAACGCCTCCAGCACAATCTCCAGCTCGCCCGCCGCCACCTGCGCCGCGATTTGATAGGACAACACCTGGGTCGCGCCCCAGCCCAGGCACGCCAGGTTGATCGCCGCGTTATTCGCCGTGACCACCAGGCGCGGTTCGATAGGCACCGTCACCGGCTGGCCCTGGTCGAAAAACGCCCACTCGTGCACCCGTTGGCTGGCGGACGAGGTGACGATCTTGAAGTCACGCAATTGGGCGGGATGCCGAGGCCGCCCGTGTTGATCGAGAAAGGCCGGCGCCGCACAGACCACCCGGCGTACCTCGCCGACTTTGATTGCCTGTTGCCCCGGCTCGTACAGATGACCGATGCGTACGGCCACATCAACACCTTCATCGGCCAGGTTCACCACACGGTCGACCAGCAACGCGTTGAGCGTCACCAGCGGAAAACGATCCAGGTAATCCCCCAGCACCGGCGCCACATACCGCTCGCCGAACAGTACCGGCGCGGTCACCGTCAAATGCCCGCAAGGGCTGGAGTAACTGCCTGCCGCCGCCTCTTCGGCCTCATCCAGTTCGGCCAGGATGCGTCGGCAGTCTTCCAGGTAACGCTGGCCGGCCTCCGTCAAATGCAGGCTGCGTGTGGTACGCGCCAGCAATTGGGTACCGATGCGCGCCTCCATGGCGGCGATGGCCCGGGTCACGCTGGGCGGTGAGGTATTCAGGCGGCGTGCGGCGGCGGCGAAGCCCTCCTCCTCGGCCACCGCCAGAAACACCTGCATCTCATGAAATCGGTCCATCGGCGCCCCTTGTGGACGTTACGGTGTTTGCAGGCCCGCTACCGTGCGAGGCATGCCGACAAAGCCCGGCAACGCCTCGATGCCGGCGAGCCAGGCCCGCACTTTAGGGTAGTCGGCCAGCGACACATTGCCTTCCGGCGCGTGAGCCACGTAGGAGTAAAACGCGATATCGGCGATGGTCGGTTGCTCACCGACAAGAAACCGCGTCTGGCTGAGTTGCTGTTCCACCAGTTTGAGCAAGGCGTGGGAGCGCGCGATGGCATTGGCGGTGTCGATCTCGGCACCAAACACCACGGCCAGGCGCGCCGACGCCGGCCCTACATGCAAGGGGCCGGCCGCGGCCGAGAGCCAGCGTTGTACGCGAGCCTGCCCCACCGGATCGCTCGGCAGCCATTGGCCTTTGCCGTAGGTGGCGGCCAGGTAGACCAGGATGGCGTTGGAGTCCGCCAGCACCATGCCGTTGTCATCAATCGCCGGGACCTGTCCGAAGCTGTTGACCTCAGTCAGAAATTCCGCGGTTTTGTGCGCGCCGTGCTTGAGGTCCACCAGGATGAATTCCATGGGCAGCCCCAGCAGGGACAGCATCAACTCGACCCGATGCGAGTGGCCGGACAACGGGAAACCATACAGTTTGATCGCAGGCTGGGACATTGAGACGCTCCAAAGGTGGGGGTTTCGACGCCGGTCATGTTCCACCGCAGTGCAAATCGTTGGAATCACCAGGATTTACAATCCAGCATTTCACAGCATGAAACAATACCGCGAGGGTGCTCAGCGCTCCTCCAGCCGGTCACGCAGAAACCGGTGGCTGGCGGAAAACAACCGCTGGTAGGTGAGCAGCACTGCACCGACCGTGCCCAGCGCCGATGATGCGGCGATCAGGAACATGATCACGATCTGGTAGCGCACCGCGTCCAGCGGGCTCTCCCCCGCCAACACCTGGCCGGTCATCATGCCCGGCAGGCTGACGATACCGACCACGGTCATCTGGTTCAGCGTGGGGATCATCCCCGCCCGCACGGCCTGGCGGATCGCCTCCTGGGCGGCTTCCCAGCGTGAGCCGCCCAGGGCCAGGATCATCTCGATGGTATTGCGCCCCGAGGTCAGCTCCTGGGTCATGCGCTCAATGCCCAACGACACGCCGGTCAGCGTATTGCCCAGGATCATGCCGAGGATCGGGATCGCATATTGCGGTTCATACCAGGGGTGGATACGGATCACCGCGAACAGGCCCACCGCCGTCACCAGCCACGAACTGCCCCAGACCGACACGATGCTGTCGACCCGCTGCCCGCGATAAGTGCGTCGCCCACGTCCCGCCGCCGAGATGCCGGCGATCAAGGTCATCGCACACATCAACGGCAGTACCACGTACCAGTAGGCAAACTCGAATACCCAGCCCAGCAGGTACCCGATGGCCATCAACTGCACCACCGTGCGCACGGCGGCCCACAGCAACTGGCGCTCCAGGCCCAGGCGCAACAACAGCGACAAGGCGCCGTTGATCAGGATCAGCGAGGCGGCGATGCCCATGTCCAGTGCGGTCAGGTTTTGATAATTCATGGCTGGGCGACTCCGCTCAGAACACCGGCACTCATCTGCAAATGCAGGTCGCTCATGCGCCGGGCCTGCTCCAGGTCGTGGGAGACCCAGAGGTAGGCGCGGGCCTTATCGGCGGCGTACCAGGCATCGATCAGCGCTTCGACATCCCGGGAGGACGTGGGGTCGAGGGCGGCGGTGGGTTCATCCAGCAACAGCACTTCGGGGTTCAATTGCAGGGTGCGGATCAACGACACCACCTGGGCTTCGCCCCCCGACAGATCGCCGGCGTTTTTAGTCAGGAAGTCCGGTTGCTTACCGGCATGCTCCAGCAACGTGATCACGGCTTGCCGATCGAAGCTGCGCTTGCGCAGGGTCTTGAGGCTGAACGGGAAGCGCAGGTTGTCCTCCACAGTCCCCTCGATCAACGCCGGGCGCTGGGACAGGTAGCTGATATGGCTGCGGTAATGGGGAATCTCTGAGTTAGCAATCGGTTGACCGTTCCACAGGATCTGCCCGGAGCTGGGCGCGTCCAGCAGGGCCAGTGCGCGCAGGAATACGCTTTTGCCGGAGCCTGAGGAACCGGTGATCGACACGCGGTCGGCGCGGTTCAAGCTGAAGTCGGTGGGTTGCAGCAAAATCGCCTGGCGACGCTCGTCCTGGCGCGTGAGGGCGCGGGTTTCTATCAGTGCGCTCATGGACAGGGTGTTCCTCTTGATCCGGTTGGCGGACATGGTGCGGCAGCCGCACAAAGTTTTCATGAAAAAATTCAAACTATCGCCCCTCACGTCGTTCACACCTTCACGTGCAACGTTAGGTAGGAGGCGACATGCAATACCGACAACTGGGCCATAGCGGCCTGCTGGTATCTGAAATCATCCTCGGCACCGTGCCGTTCGGCGGTCGCGCCGAGTTTGCAAAATGCGGCGCGGTGGATGTGCCCCAGGCCAGGCGCATGTTCGACATCGCGTTCGAGGCCGGGGTCAACATGGTCGACACCGCTGACCTCTACTCCCACGGCCTGGCCGAGGAAGTGGTGGGCAAAGCCTTGGGTGACAAGCGCAACGATATCCTGCTGGCCACCAAGGGCCGCAGCCCCGTGGACAATAATCCGAACAACTCCGGCGCCTCGCGCTACCATCTGATCCGCGCGTGTGAGGCCAGTTTGAAGCGCCTGGGCACCGATCACATCGACCTCTACCAATTGCACAATTGGGATGGCCTGACGCCCATCGAAGAGACCCTTGAAGCGCTGCGGCTGTTAGTCGGTTCGGGGAAGATCCGCTACTTCGGCACCAGCAACTTCACCGCCTGGCAGATGATGAAAA
Source organism: Pseudomonas sp. ICBG1301 (assembly GCF_016918385.1). Lineage (NCBI taxonomy): Bacteria > Pseudomonadati > Pseudomonadota > Gammaproteobacteria > Pseudomonadales > Pseudomonadaceae > Pseudomonas > Pseudomonas sp. ICBG1301. Next base: position 676,398 of record NZ_JAEKGB010000001.1, on the reverse strand, counting down.
CCCTGGGCAAAGCCGAGCTGCACGGCATGCTCAAGCCCCTCACCCAACAGATCTACTACACCCCGGAATCCCGTGAGGCCGAGTACGAGTTGCTGCCCCTGGCGCTTGACCAGTCCGTCGGCACCCTGGTGTGGGGCCCGATGGGCGAAGGTCTGCTGACCGGCTCGACCCGACGCGGGCAAAACCCGCCAGCCAATACACGCCAAGGCAGCGACTGGCCGGAACCCTATGTGCATGACCGCGAGCGCGCCCTGGATATCATCGAAACCCTCGCGGCCGTCGGCGATGAGCTGGGTGTGTCGGTGGCGCGCACCTGCCTGGCCTGGCTCAAGGACCGCCCCGGCATCACCGCGCTGATCGTCGGCGCCCGCACCGAAGAGCACCTGCGCGACAACCTCGCCGCCACTGAATTGAAACTCACCGAGGCGCAGTCTTCGCGCATCGAAGCCGTCACCCGGCGCCAGCCGTTGTATCCGTACTGGCACCGCTTCACCGCCGGGATCGACCGCTTCGACCCGGCAGAGCAGCCGTTTTTGGCCGAGCACCAAAAGACCATGGATGCCCGCAAGGACAAGTGATGGAGGGGGCGACCCTCCCGCCGAGGGTCGCCTTGCGCAGTCTATTTCCCGTCAGGCGCCCTCTACGCGATCTTCCGCAAAAAGGGTGGCCCCCCTTACCGCTTGGGCGTCAACCCCACCGCACACGCCACCACCGCCGAATCGCCGTGGTCATGGGGGCGCAGTCTTATCGGCGATTGCGGGTTTCGCGTGTCTACCGCTCGCAACGTGGGGCGTTCAACCACGGGAGGGCTGTGGGCGGGGTCGACGATTTCCATGCAGCGGCGCAGCGAGTTGAAGTCGGGCGACTGCGACAGGGACAGGTGCAGGGTCTGGCTGACCGACACCGACACCACCGAGCTCAATGCGCATTGCCCGTCATAGATCAGGGTGTGGCGGATCAGCGGGTTGTCGTGGCAGTACTTGAGCAGGTTGACTTCTCGCGAATGCACCAGCGCGGTGTTGATGATCAACAGGTCGAACGCTACCCCCACCGAACGTGTCAGCCCCTGCAGTTCGTCGAATGAACTGATGGGCGCAATACGGTGATAACCCAACTGGTTAAGCATTTTCTCGATCTTGATCCGTTGCAGCAGGTCGGTATCGGCAATCAGAAGGCGTAGCGCTTTATTAGACATAGGGTAAACCTGACAGTTGGGCATCCACGTCGATCATTCAACGGTGAATACGGTAACGGTCGGCACCCGGCTATGACTTTAAGGCGATTCTGAAACGGCAGACGCAGCGCGAGCGCACTTTTAAGAATCGCCTGAAAGCCCTGCCGCCGGCTTGCCTCTACCATGGTCTGCGTCTGCAAATGCCCGATGGAATTGATTGTGTTGATGCCCCTTTTGCGAATCCTGCTGATCGCCGGTGCGTTGCTGGCCCTGGCGCCACCGGCCCGCGCCGCGCTGAAAATCGAAGGTACACGGCTGATTTACTTCGGCCAGGACAAGGCCGCCGGCATCAACGTGGTCAACCAGGCGTCACAAGACGTGGTGGTGCAAACCTGGATCACCGCCGAAGATGAAACCGCCAACCGCGATGTGCCGTTTGCCGCCACCGAGCCGCTGGTAAAACTGGGGCCAGGGGAGCATCACCGGCTGCGGGTGCTCTACGCAGGCGCCGGACTGCCCAGCGATCGTGAATCGTTGTTCTGGCTCAACTTCATGGAGGTCCCGCTCAAGCCGAAAGAGCCCGGCAGCGTGCAATTTGCGATCCGCCAACGCCTCAAGCTGTTCTACCGACCGCCCACGCTCGAAGGCGGCTCGACCGAAGCGTTGCAGCAGTTGGTGTGGAGCCGCCACGACGCGAAGAGCATCACCGTGAGTAATCCCAGCGCGTTTCACCTGTCGTTGGTGAACGTGCACACCGACACCCAGGCGCTCAGCGATTATCTGCTGCTCAAGCCCCACGAAAGCATCACTTTGACCACGCCGGGCGTTTTGCCCAAAGGCACCACCCTTCACTTCACCGAAATCAACGACATCGGTTTGCAGGCCCGCCACCGCGCGGCGCTCAACTGATCCATCGCGGGGTATTGGCACCTATGTCACTCATCAAACGTGTTCTCCCATTCTTGCTGTGGGGCTGCGCCGCGCTGCCCGCCACCAGCCATGCCCTGGCCTGCGTGGAAGATGGCAGCGGCGCGTACGAGGACATCAACCCCCTGGGTACCTCGCTGGCGGTGGCGGCCGACGCGCCGGATGGCACAATCATCTGGGAGTCAGGCCCACGCTCCACGAATGTACTGTGCAAGGATGACCGCAACCACGGCCGCGAAGAAGTGTATTTCTACGTCAACCCGGCCAGTGTCAGCATCGGCCAAGGTATCCGTGTGGGTATTCGCTACAACAACACACCAATCACCCAAAGCACCGGCAAGGTCGGTACCGGCTTCTTCTCGGACCATGGCTGCAACTTGTCCAACTGCACCGGTTGGGACAAGGCGCGCTTCACCCTGAACTTCAGTGTGTTCATCGAGAAATATGGCAAGACACCGCCCAATGGTCAGGCCAGCACCCTGGCCAAATACCGCGTATTTCAACTCGACGGGGTACGTGGACAGAACACCAACCCCAACAGCAACCTTAACTACATCGTCACCGGTATGAACGACATCCGTTTCGTGCCCTGCGCGCCCGAGCTGACTATCACCCCCAGCGTGGTCAACTTCCCCACGCCTTCGCGCACGGCGCAGATCGGCGCGGTGGCCAGCACCGCGAATTTCAACCTGAGCCTGCGCAAAGCCTGCGACACGCCCTACACCGTCAACGCACGTTTCGCCACCACCCCGGGCGGCGGCAGTGTGATCAACGGATTGCTGGTGCCGGCCAACAACAGCTCGGTCGGCATCTCGTTGTCGCGTGCCGAAAGCGATCTGCGTTTGCCGTTCAATGACTGGTTCACCTTGCAGACGCTGATGGGTTCCGGCCAGGCGCGCAATGATTTCCGTGCGGACTTGAGCTGGCGCACCCTGCCGATTCCCGGGGCTTTCGAGGCGGCGGTGGTGGTCGACATGTTCTACAAGTAGCCGGCGACTTTAAGGATCGTCTTATGCCACTGGCAGCGATCTGCCACTACTCTCTGTCGATGCGATTGAAAAGTTATCTGCTCCAGATCAACCCCGTCCTCTCCCGACCCGAAGCAGCCAGAAGGCTGCTTCGTACGTTTGCCACCGTGTTACTGATTGGTATCTTGAGCGGCGTCTATACCTTCCTGTTGTCCACCTTCAACAACGATATCTCCCAACGACGCGGCTACATGAGCAGTGCCATCGCCGAGGCACATACTTTTTTCACCAATCGCGAGGCCCTGCTGGAAAGCCTCAGCCTGTCGGCGGTGCGCAAACAGTCACGGATCTATCCGCCGTCCCCGGAAGAAGAACATCTGCAACTGGGCGATATCCCTGGCAACCAATGGAGCATCTGGCTGACCGCACGCATGCGCGACTACCTGAAGGCCCGGCAACTCAACCTGCTCTACGTGAACGCCGGCCCCAGCCCGCAGGTGACCCGCCTCTACAACTCGACCGCACAGGTGCTGCCGACGTCCAAGTGCATGCTCAACCGCCTCAAGGCCCTGCAATATCGTGACCCGAGCACCCTCGGCGAGCTATGGCTGAGTGACAGGACCGAGCACCACTCGCACCTGTACGTGTTCATCCGCCTGGACGAGCGCGATGTCAATTCAGGTTGGCTGGGCCTGGAGATGGAGAGCCGCGAGGTCTCCTCGACGCTCAGCGACCAGAGTGCCGGCGAGTTCATGATGCTCAACTCCCAAGGCATGCTGGTCTTCACTAACAGTGCCGATACACGGCTGAGCCAACAGCGCCTCAAGCCGGGCGAAGACAGTTTTTTCGGATTTGTCGGCAATGGCTGGCTACCCGACCACTTGGTGATCCGCAAGCATTTGAAATCCTCCGACTGGCAACTGATGTATTCCATTGATCTGCGCGCGGTGGTCACCGGTCTGTGGAAACAACTGCTCGGTTCATTGTTGTTCTGCCTGTTCAGCCTCACGCTGATCTGGCTGGTGATGCGCCGGGTTGACCAGCGCTTCATCATCCCGTCGATCCATCGCATCCAGGCCCTGATCGAGAGCGAAGCCTTTGGCCGCGACGTCATCCAGACCGCGCCCGTCGCCTTGTGTGTACTGCGCCGTACCGATGGCCAGGTGGTGCTGGAAAACACCCTGGCCCAGCAGTGGCTCGGCAACGGCCCGGAGCGCGAAGCCCTGCGCGACGGCTGGATCGAGCAAGCCTTTGCCGGCGAGCCTTGCGAACGCAGCGACTACTTTGAAACCGTCGACGGCCGGCATCTGTACTTGAGCAGCGCGCCGACCCGCTACAAGGGTGAAGACGTGCTGTTTTGTGCCTTCAGCGACCTCAGCGCGCGCAAGCAGGTCGAGGCTGCACTGGAAGAGGCCAGGCAATCGGCGGACGCCGCCAACGCCGCGAAAACCCTGTTCCTGGCGACTATGAGTCATGAGATCCGCACGCCCCTGTACGGTGTGCTGGGCACCCTGGAGCTGTTGGCCCGAACCCAACTGGATGCCCAGCAAAAAGACTACCTGCAGGCCATCGAAGGCTCGTCCGCCACATTGCTGCAACTGATCTGCGATGTGCTTGACGTGTCCAAGATCGAGGCCGGGCAGTTGGCACTGGAGATGAGCGAGTTCTCGCCATTGGACCTGGTGCACGAAATCATCCAGGGCTATGCCGCAGCCGCCCAAGGCAAGGGTTTGCAGTTGTACGCCTGCTTGGACCCCAAGTTGCCCGAACGGTTGATCGGCGATGTGACGCGTATCCGCCAGATCCTCAACAACCTGCTCAATAACGCGGTGAAGTTCACCGATTACGGGCGCGTGGTGCTGCGAGTCAAGGTGCTCGGCCGCGACGGCGAGCGGTCCAGTGTGTTGTGGCAAGTCTCGGACACCGGCAAAGGCATCGCCCAGGAAGACCAGGCGATGATTTTCGAGCCGTTTTACCAGAGCGAAGGCAACACCAATGTGGTGGCCGGCACCGGGTTGGGCCTGCCGATTTGCCAACGCCTGACCGAGCTGATGAACGGCTCGCTGCGCATGGTCAGCGAGCTGGGCCTGGGGAGCAGCTTCAGCCTCACGCTGCCGCTGGAAGAGGCGCCCACCCTGCCGCTGAGCGCATTACTAGCCGACACCGTCTACGTCGCCTCGCCCATTCCGGAACTCGCCCACGCGATCAGCGGCTGGCTGCGTCGCTGGGGCGCACGCGCCCAGCCCGGCCTGCCGAACCTGCCCGACCACAACCTGCTGCTGCAATTGCACCCCGGCAGCGTCGACCCCCTGCTGGCACCCGACTGGCCGGGGCCGGTGATCCATGTCAGCAGTCACGCCAGCACCACCGTAGAAGCTGACAGCGGCGCGTGGCACGTCAACCTCAACCACCTCGGTGCCATCCATCAGGCTGTCAGCCAGGCCCAGGGGCTGTGGGTGGCCCGCAGCGATGAGCCGACACGCCAGAGCGACGTGGACGCCCTCAACCTGCACCTGTTGGTGGCCGAGGACAACATCATCAACCAACTGATATTGCGCGACCAACTCGAAGAACTCGGCTGCACGGTGGAACTGGCGGCCGACGGCCAGGAGGCGCTGCAGTTGTACAGCGCCGGGCATTTCGACGTGGTGCTGAGCGACGTCAACATGCCCCACATCAACGGCTATGAGCTGGCGCGCGAATTGCGGCGCCAGGGCTGCAGGCTACCGATTATCGGGGCCACTGCCAACGCCATGCGCGGCGAAGCCGACCTGTGCCTGGCCGCCGGCATGAACCATTGCCTGGTCAAACCCTTTGCGTTGCGGGCGCTATTGAACGCCCTGGCACCTTATGCACGGACCACCCATGAAGCCCCTTAGTATTTTGATCGTCGAGGACCACCCCCTGCAGCACATCTACCTGCAGCACCTGCTCAGCGAGTTGGGGGATTTCAGCCTCGAAACCGCCGAGGATGGCAAACAAGCGCTGGAGCGTCTGCGCCAGCGGGATTTTGATCTGGTACTGACCGACCTGCTGATGCCCGGCATGGACGGTGTGCAATTTATCCAGTGCCTGGCCAACCTGCGCTGCAAGCCGGCGCTGGCGATCATGAGCGCGGCTTCGCGGCGCATGCTGATGGCGGCCAGCCTGGTGGCGAAAAACCTCGATGTCGAGGTGATCGGACTGATCTCCAAACCGGTCGCCGTCGACGCCCTGCGCAGCCTGGTGGAGCAACTCAAGACCAAGGTACACCGGCCCTCTCCCGCCCTGACCGAGTACCTGGATATCGACCGCCACACGCTGGTCCAGGCCATGGGCAACGGCCAGCTCCAGGCCTGGTTCCAACCGAAAAAGTCCCTGGCCAACGGCCGTATCGTCGCCGCCGAGGCCCTGGTGCGCTGGATGCACCCTGAGCAAGGCGTGCTATTGCCAGCCGCGTTCCTGCCGGCGATCAAGGCATTCGAGCTGGAGGAACGCCTGTTGTGGGTGGTCCTCAAGCAAGCCATCCATGCCCAGGAGCGTTGGCGCCAGCGCGGTTATGAAATACCCGTGTCGATCAATTTGCCCACCCACCTGCTCAACAGCCATGACCTGGCCGACCGCCTGCTGGAGTTCGTGCTGCACTACAACGGGATCCCGGGAATGATTTGCTTCGAACTGATGGAGTGCTCGGTACCGCAGGACATCAGTAACTTCTATGCCGGGGCGTGCCGCCTGCGTATCAAGGGCTTCGGGCTGTCCCAGGACGATTTCGGCAAAGGCTACAGCTCGTACCTGAACCTGGTGTCCACGCCCTTCACCGAACTGAAGATCGACCAGGCCCTGGTGCAAGGCAGTCACGACAACGAAGGCATCGCCCAGGCCTTGGCGAGCATCATCGCACTGGGCCGCAAGCTCGGCCTGACGGTGGTCGCCGAAGGCGTGGAAACACCCCAGCAACTGGCCCTGTTACGCAAGATCGACTGCAATCAGGTGCAAGGTTTCCTGATTTCTCACGCGGTGTCTTCAGACCAATTTCAGCAACTACTGAACAATGATGGCCCCGCGACATCTCACTAGCTGGCGGCCCCGGATCATTTGCGCTTTATTAAAGAGCAAGCGCCCTCCAGTGCCGATCTATCCTGCGCCTGTGGACCCTCCTGATGAAGCACAACAACGCGATCCTCGAAGCCTTTACCCGTAGCTCTGCGCGCCTGAACAAAGGCCTGATGGTACTGATTGGAATCGCGTTGCTGCTGGTCCTCACCAATTACTGGTCACTGCAACGAGGCATCGAAACCCGCTACGGCGCGACGCGCTTTCACTTCACGCGCCTGATGGAAAACCTCGCGGAGCAGCAAACCTACCTCAAGAGCCTGACCCATCCGGGCATCCAGGCCGAACTGCTACGCGCCACCCACGTCCAGGTCAGTCTGAAAAGCCGTATGGTCGACAATCGCCGCACGCTGTACGAAGGCCAGAAGTATTCGTTTTCGGTGCCGTTCAGCGTCAAGTTCGATGAGCAGCAGGTGGGTGTCGCCGCCAGGCCGGCGATTTTTGCCTTGGGCGCGCACCTGACCAGCTACTACAGCGCTTTCTGGTCCTCGTCGCCGTACGAGGCGCCGCAAACCTTTCTGTCCAACCGCCAGGCGAACTACACCATCACCATTCCGTCGGTGGGCTACCAGCGAAGGGAAGGCACCGAGGAAACCGGCAATCTGGTGACGTTGGTCAATGCGGTGCAACAGATCCTCACGCAAACGCCGCAACCGCTCGAGCAGGATCGCGTGTATTGGCACACCGGACCCGAGCCCGAACACTTGCTGGCCTATATCGGCCTGCCACTCGAAAGCCAGGGCCAGACGGTAGTCGGCACCTTGCTCGATCTGTCGCAGGTCGACGACGTACAGCGTGCCCTCGATCACTCGGCGTTTGATCGCTTCACGCTGATTGCGCCGGACGGCGAGCGGTTGATCGGGCCTCCGACACCGGCGTCACTCAGTGATGGCGTGCATTTCACCGCCAATGGCTTTCAATTCAAGATCACCCACGCAGGCGACCAGCCGTGGAGCGCGGTCTATGGCCTGAACTACTCGCACTTCTTCCACTCCGCCGTATGGCCGCTGAGTACCCTGGCGCTGCTGCTGGCCAGCCTGATCACCCTGGGTTGGGCCGGCAGCCGTTGGTATCGACGCCAGGTCATCGCGCCAGCGCGCCTGGCCCATGAACGCATTGCCGAAAGCATGGCGTTCAGCCGCGTCATCATCGACACCGCCCCCACCGGGCTGTGCGTGGTGCGACGCAGCGACGGCAAGGTACTGATCGAAAACCAGCGCGCCCAGCAATGGCCGGGCACCGCCCGCCTGGTGGCGGCCATGGCCGGTCAACATGACCCAGCCGAGCATGGCGAGACGCATCTGGAGATCGAAGGCCGGCACCTGCAAATCGGCTTCGTGTCGACCCGCTATCAGGCCGAAGACGTGCGTTTGTACGCGTTCAACGACATCACCCGGCACATCGAAGATGCGCAATCATTGGAGGAGGCACGTCACGCCGCCGACACCGCCAACGAAGCCAAGACGCTGTTCCTGGCAACCATGAGCCATGAAATCCGCACGCCGTTGTATGGCGTGCTGGGCACCCTTGAGTTACTCGGCCTGACCGACCTGGACCCGCACCAGCAAACCTACCTGCACACCATCCAGCGCTCGTCAGCCACGCTATTCCAACTGATCAGCGATGTGCTGGATGTCTCGAAGATCGAGTCCGGGCAAATGGCGATAGAAGCCATGGACTTCTGCCCCCTGGACATACTCGAAGACACGCTGCACACCTACACCGCGTTCGCCCAGCGCAAGGGCTTGCAGCTCTACAGCTGCATCGACCCGCAGTTGCCTGACTGCGTAATGGGCGACCCGATGCGCATCCGCCAGATCCTCAACAACCTGGTGAGCAACGCCATCAAGTTCACCGACACCGGCCGTGTGGTCATTCGTGCCAGGGTGATCGGGCGCGACAGCGACAGCGTCGATCTGGAATGGCAAGTCACCGACTCCGGCGTCGGCATCCCCGAGGCACAGCAGGCCAAGCTGTTCGACCTGTTCTACCAGGCACCGGATACGGCCAGCGAAGGTGGCGCCGGCCTGGGGCTGCCGATATGCCGGTGGCTGGCGCAGATGATGGGCGGTGAAATCAGGCTGGTCAGCGAGCCGGGCCTGGGTAGCAGTTTTACGCTGAAAATCCGCCTGCCCTTGTGCAGCGGGGCACTGCCCCACCCGCCAGTGATCGAACCGAGCCCCACGCCGGTGTACGTGCAGGCACCGGTGCGCGAACTGGCACAGTCGATGAGTGACTGGCTCAATCGCCTGGGCATTGCGGCCGACCTGGCGGCGGCCATCCAGGAAAAAGACAGCCGCCACGCGGTGCTGGTCGACCTGCTGCCCAGCGAGCCCCCCTGCCCCTGGACCGGCCCACGTGTACTCTGCCTGCCGGGCGCACACAGCCCGCCACTGCATACGGCGCAAGGCTGGGTAGTCGATTTGCATGATGTGCGCACCCTCGCCGCCACCGTGTCACTGGCGCAGCACGGCAAGTATGAGCAACCCGCAGCGGCACAGCCGCGCAGCGCCGGTCATTTGGGGTTGCGCATCCTGGTCGCCGAGGACAACCCGGTCAACCAGGCGATCATCAAGGAACAGCTAGAGGCGCTGGGTTGCTCGGTGACCCTGGCCGTCAACGGTGAGCAGGCGTTGCAACTGTGGCAACCGCAGGTCTTCGACCTGGTACTGACCGATGTGAATATGCCGTTGATGAACGGTTATGAACTGGCCAGGAAGCTGCGCGAGCATGATCCGCAGTTGCCGATCATCGGCGTGACCGCCAACGCAATGCGCGAAGAAGGCGTGCGCTGCCTGGCGGTGGGCATGAACGCCTGGATCGTCAAACCCTTGAGCCTGCAAACCTTGCGTGCGCAGTTGATCAAGTTTTGCCAGGCCAAGCCGCCGCCGGAGCGCGCCGTCGCGGTTTTCGATGACCGCGTGCAACTGTCGGACACGATGCGCCCCCTGTTCATCAGCACGTTGCGCCAAGACCTGCAGCAGATCGGCGCAGCCCTTGAGCAACGTGATGCGCACAGCCTCGGGCAGCGCCTGCATTCAGTCGCCGGTGCCCTGGGCGCGGTGCAGGCACTGGCGCTGTCCCAGGCCTGCATCGAACTGGAAAGTGCACTCAACAGCAGCAGCCTCAATACCGCACTGGTACTCAACGTGAAGGCGGTCATGCAGCGAATGTCGGCCATCCTGGAGACGCTCCAGCCTGGGCACACTTCACTCACTTGAACTGGCACTACGGACGGCCCCTTATGAAAACATTCAACGTGGTTATCGCGGACGATCACCCGATCGTGCTGCTCGGTGTACGCGAACTGGTGGAGCGTGATACGCGCTTTGCGGTCGTGGGCGAGGCTGTCTGTTCGGCGGGCTTGATCGAGTTGCTGCAACGCCAGGTGGTCGACATCGTGATCACCGACTACAACATGCCGGGCGACTCGCCCTACGGTGACGGGCTGAAACTGGTGGAGTACCTGAAACGGCATTTCCCGCAGGTGCAGGTCCTGATCCTGACGATGATTTCCAATCACCTGATCCTCACCCGCCTGCAGGAACTGGGCGTGGTCGGCATCATCCAGAAAAGCCAATTGCACACCGAGATTCAACTGGCGCTCAAAGCCATTGCGCAACAAGGCGCCTATCACAGCCTGGAGCCGCCGAAGACCTCGGTGATCGAGACGCTGACGGCGATCGACGAACGCGTTTCCACGTTGTCACCCAAAGAGTTCGAAATCTTGCGCTTATTTATTGCCGGCATGAGCGTGAGTGATATTGCACGCTGCCAGAACCGAAGTTCCAAAACCATCAGCGCGCAAAAGATTTCAGCCATGCGCAAACTTGAAGTGAGCAGCGACCAAGACTTGTTGGCTTATTGCCTGGCCCGCAACATTTTCAACTAACAAGCACTTGCAAGCCATTCCTGGATAATGGCTTTGCCCTTTATTTACGGGCCTAAAAGCTGTTCAACCCGCGCAAACTTGCCGCCCCTCGTGCCACTTATAAGAATCGTCTTATTTGCCCGCCTGCCACTGCCCCTTACTCTTTGCGGGCAGTTCAACAACAGCATTTCCCAACTAACACTTACGGACATCATCATGAAGAAGTTTTCCCTGGCTGTTATCGCCTCGGCCATTATCGCCGCTTCCGGCAGTGCATTCGCCGCAGACCCGGTAACCCCCACTCCAACCCTGGGTGGCAGCGGCAAAATCACCTTCACCGGCGTGATCAACAACGATGCATGCTCGGTGGACGGCGCCAACTCCGACCGCACCATTTCGGTCGACATGGGCAACGTTTCGATCAAGGACATGGGCACCGCAGAAAACCCGGCTGCCGGTCGCGTGACCGCCAAAGACTTCAACCTGAACGTCAACTGCAACGCAGGCACCAAGGTCGCGATGATCTTTGACGCCAACAACGGCGGTTCGGGCCTGGTCACCGGCAAGAAAGTCCTGGCGCTGAACGCCGGCTCCGCTTCGGCGAAAAACGTCGGTATCGCCCTGCTCGACAGCAACGGCGCGCTGATCGATCTCAGCTCGCCGTCCACGGCGCGCATTGAAAGCACCATTCACGGCCAAGGTTCCGAAGGCGGCGACGCCACCTTGAGCTTCGCAGCCGCCTACGTGACCACCGCAGCCGCCGGCTCGGCCGTTGCCGGTCGTGGTGATGCAACCCTGCCGTTCATCCTGCAATACGAATAATCGGCGCCCCGGCACCCGACGTGCGAGGCCCTGCGGCCTCGCCATTCCTTCTGATCACACTGGATAAACCTCATGCTGCCTCGTTCGATTGCCGCATGCCTGGGGCTGCTGGGCATGCTTATGGCGACCCAGGCCGGCGCCAGCATTTCACTGAACGCCACCCGCATCGTCTTCGATGGCGACCACAAGGAAGCCAACATCACTGTGCGTAACGGTAACCAGGATGTATTGGTGCAATCCTGGGTCGACATGAATGACGCCGGCGCCAGCCGTGCGCCCTTTGCGGTCACGCCGCCCCTGGCCCGCGTGTTTGCCAAGGAACAGCAACTGCTGCGCGTGCTGTATGAAGGCACCGGCATGCCCACGGACCGCGAGTCGGTGGTGTGGCTCAACGTCCAGGAAATCCCCAAGGCCAGTGAGGCCGAGAACACCTTGCAGTTGGCCATCCGCCAACGCATCAAGATTTTCTACCGGCCTGCCGGGTTGCCCGGCAGTGCCTTGCAAGCCCCGGCACAGCTTGAATGGACATTGGTCCGGCAAGGCGCGCAGACGCTGCTGAGCGTGAAAAACCCGACGCTGTATCACGTGTCGATGGCCGACATCAAAGTGCAGGCGCAACTGGCGAGCGACTCCACCATGATCGCGCCCGGCGAGCACAAGCAATTTGCGCTCGGTGCCCTGCCCACCAGCGGCCCGGTGCAATTGTCGTTCTACAGCATCAATGACTACGGCGCGCAGAATCACTACACCACGCCCCTTTCAAGCGGCGTTTCGGCCCCTGCACACGCCACTGAATCACGACTGGCCCCTTAAGCCTGCTCTCTAACCCCCAGGCGAATGCCGGGTGCGCATTTGCGTGCCTGCCTGTTCGCTGCCGGGGGACGTCAAAGGTCTTCGCATGTCTTCTCTTTCCAGCAACAGGCCCGTGCGTTGCGCACTGAAATTCAAGACACTGTCGTTGGCGATCGCCGCCAGCTTGCCAGCCTGGGTGATGGCCGATGAGGCCACCGAAGCCTTCAATACCACGTTTTTACAAGGTGGGCAGGCGGTCGACCTGCAGCAATTGCTCGCGGCCAACAGTGTGCTTCCGGGCAATTACCGGGTGGACCTGTTCAGCAACGAAGTGCTGGTCGGGCGGCGTGATATCGACTTCCTGCGCAACCCGCAAAACGGCCAGGTCGAAGCGTGCCTGACCCTCGACCTGCTCAAGCAACTGGGAATCGACATGGCTCGCCTGCAGGCTCAAGGCAAAATCGACCCTGAACATCCCGCGCCCTGCTACTCACTGGCGCAGTTGATCGAAGACGCCAGCGTGCGGTACGACAGCAGCCGCCTGCGCATGATGGCAAGCATTCCACAGATAGCTATGCAACGTGGCCTGCGTGGCTATGTCGACCCGCAGTTATGGGATGACGGCGTGCCGGCGGCGTTCATCAACTACCAACTCAACAGCAGCCGCACGGCCGGCGACTATCAAACCCGCGTCAACCATAACCTGGGCTTGCGCAACGGCATCAACCTGGGTGCCTGGCGCCTGCGCAACGAGTCGAATTTCAGTGGTGGCACCGCGCGCTCGAACACCTTCACCAGCAACCGTACCTACGTGCAGCATGACGTGACGGCGATCAAAGGCCAGTTCAGCGCCGGTGAGATTTTCTCCGATACCGACCTGTTCGACAGCGTGCGCTATCGCGGCGTGAAACTGGCCTCGGATGAAGGCATGCGCGCCGACAGCGAGCGCGGCTATGCGCCGGTGATCCGTGGCGTGGCCCAGACCAACGCGACCGTGGAAATCCGCCAGAACGACTACATCCTCTACACCGCCAACGTCGCGCCGGGCCCGTTCGAGATCAACGACATCTACCCCAGCGGTTCCAACGGTGATTTGCAAATCACCGTGATCGAAGCTGACGGCAGCCGCCGCGTGACGATGCAGGCGTTTTCCAGCCTGCCGATCATGGTGCGTGAAGGCCAGGTCAAGTACAGCGTCTCGGCGGGCACGTTCAAGAGCAATGCCGAGGGCCTGGCGACTCCCCGATTTGTCAGCAGCACCGTGGCATATGGCTTGACCAGCAGCCTGAGCGGCATCGTCGGTGTACAAGCCAGCGAGGCGTACAACGCGCTGTCTCTGGGAGCCGGCAAAAACACCGCACTGGGCGCGGTATCGCTGGATGTCACACACTCATCGAGCAAGGCCCGGGGGCAAACCACCCAGGGCAACAGCGTGCGCGCGCTGTATGCCAAGACCTTTGCCGGCACCGACACCAACTTCACCTTGGCAGCCTACCGCTACTCCACCGAGGGCTACCGCAGCTTCACCGACCACGTCGAAGACATCAGCGAAGGCGCACGTGTACGCACCGGCCACTCCAAGACCCGCACCGACCTGACGATCAACCAAAGCCTCGGGCGTCATCGTGAATACGGCAGCCTCTACGTGAACGCCAGCGATCAGCGCTATTGGAACCGTGGCGGCTCCCAGAGTTTTTCTGCCGGCTATACCAGCAACTGGGGCGATGTGACTTACAACCTCGGCGTCACGCGTACCAAGCAAATCGTCACCTGGGGCGAACCCAGCGATGACACCCAAGTGAACCTGTCCATCTCCTTCCCGCTGGGCAGCCAGCCGCGTGCGCCACGAGCGTTCGTCACCACCAGCAGCAACCGCGGCGACACCACCACCCAAGCCGGGATCAACGGCTACGTCGCCGACACCAGCGACACCTTTTATTCGGTGCAAGCCGGCCACAGCGACACCAGCGGCGATTCGGGCTCGGTGAACATCAACAGCCGGACCTCGGTAGCGGACGTCAGCCTGGGTTACAGCCAGGGCCAGGGCTACAACTCGCAGAACCTCAACCTCGCAGGCTCCGTAGTGGCCCACGCGGGCGGGATCAACCTGGGGCAGACCGTCAGTGAAACCTTCGCGCTGGCCGAAGTGCCCGGTATCAGCGGGGCAAAAATCGGCAGCTACAGCGGCGTCGAAACCGGCTACAACGGCTATGCGGTGATCCCCACGGCCCAACCCTACCGGGTGAACTGGGTGAGCCTGGACACCCGAGACCTGGGTGGCGATGTCGAAATCAGCAATGCCACGCAACAATTGGTGCCGCGCCGTGGCGCCATCGTCGTGGCGCACTACAGCGGCACCACCGGACGGCGGGTACTGTTCGAGTTGTTCGATGCCCAGCACCAACCGCTGGCGTTTGGCGCGTCGCTGGAAGATACCCAAGGCAAGCAACTGGCGATCGCCGATCCGAACGGCAACGCCCTGGCATTGGTGGAGCAGGATCACGGCACCTTGATCATCAAGTGGGGTGAAGAGCAATGCACTGCAAGCTACGCGCTGCCACCGCAGAACAAGGCGCTGAACTATGAGCGCCAGGCGCTGGTGTGCAAGCCCCCGGCCGGTTGAGGGGGCCGAGCATCAATGCGTGCGTGCGCTCCTCTGCACCACGCACATGGGTGTACCTGCCACCGGCTCATTGATGATCTGCACATGCACATCGAACACCTGGTGCATCAACTCGGCACTGATCACCGCTGCTGGCGCGCCATCGGCCACCAACCTGCCGCCGTGCATCACCGCCAGATGATCGGCGTAGCGACAGGCCTGGTTGATGTCGTGCAGCACGGTGATGACGGTCTTGCCTTCGGCAGCCAGTTCGCCCATCAAGTCCAGCAGTTCGACTTGATGGCTGATGTCGAGATAGGTGGTGGGTTCGTCGAGCAGCACCACCGGCGCATTCTGTGCCAGCACCATCGCCAGCCAGGCGCGCTGGCGTTGGCCGCCCGACAAGTCGGCCAAGGCACGCTCGGCCAGGGTGTCCAGCTCCAGGCGCTGCAGGGCCTGGGTCACGTGGGACTGGTCATTGCCGCTCAGGCGCCCCCACAGCGAGTTATGCGGGCTGCGACCATAGGCAACCAACTGCCGCACGCTGACCCCCTCCGGCACGGGCAACACCTGTGGCAGGAACGCGATCTGCCGCGCCAGTTGCCGCGCGGACAAGCTGGCATAGGGCTGCCCCTCCAGGGTCAGTTCGCCCTGGGTTGGCTTGAGGATACGCGCGAAGGCTTTGAGCAAGGTGGACTTGCCGCAGCCGTTAGGACCGATCAACGCCGTGACCTTGCCCGCCGGCGGCGCGAACGACAAACCTTGCACGATGCGCGTCGCGCCATAACCGATATCGAGCTGGTGTGCCTTCAGAATACTCATGTCATCAGCCCTTGAAGCGTGCCAGTAACCAAAGAAAATAGGGCGCGCCGATCACCGCCGTGAGCACCCCTGCCGGGATCTCGCTGGGAGCGATCAAGGTGCGTCCGAGGGTATCGGCGAGCACCAGCAGCAACGCGCCGATCAACATCGCCGCCGGCATCAGGTAGTGGTGATGCCCGCCCACCAGGCGCCGCGCCATATGCGGCGCCACCAGCCCAATGAAACCGATCGGCCCGATCACGCCGACTCCCAGGCTGGTGAGCATCACTGCGCAGGCCATCGCCCACCCGCGCGTGCGGTTCAACGCGGTGCCCAGGCTATGCGCCGCCTCATCACCGAGCGCGATCAGGTTCAGTGGCTTGGCCAGGCACAACCCCAGCGGGATCAATACGAGAAATGGCAACACCAACCCCACATGGTGCCAGTTGCGGCTCCACAGGCTGCCGGTGAGCGCGAGCAATGCGGTGTTGATATCCAGCGGGTGGGACAGGATCAGGAACTCGGTGATGCTGGACAAGGTCACCGCAATCGCCACCCCGGACAGCGCAAAGCGCACCCCGGAAAAACTCACCCCGCTGTTGTACAACGCCAACAGCAAAGCCCCGGCCGCCCCACCCAGGCACGCCACCAGTGGCAGCCAGCCAATCGGCAATTGCGGCCAGGTGATGATCGCCACGGTGAGCGCCAACCCTGCGCCCTGGGTCACCCCGAGAATCTCCGGCGAGGCCAGCGGGTTGCGTATCACCCCCTGCACTATCGCGCCTGCCAGGCCGAAAGCGCAGCCGGCAAGGATCGCGATCAGGCTACGCGGCAGGCGGTGGTTCCACACTTCAAAATCGACGGCGTCGTGGGCCAACAGGCGTTCCACTACCGTTTCGGGCGTGAGCCACCGGGTGCCGGCGCTGAGGCTGACAAACGTCACCAGCAGCAACAGGCCCGCCAGCAGCCAAAGGCGAAAGCGTGGCCGAGTCATAGGGCGCGCCTGGCGAGAAAGAGAAAGAATGGCGCACCGATCAACGCGGTGACGACCCCGGCCGGGGTTTCCACGGGGAACGCCACGGCGCGGCTGAGCAGGTCGGCGCCGAGCACAATCACTGCGCCCAGGGCGGCACTCAGCGGGATCAGCCAGCGATAGTCGTTACCGAGAAACTGCCGCACGATATTGGGCGCAATCAGGCCGACGAACCCGATGGGGCCGACGGCGCAGACACTGGCACCCACTAACAACAGACTGGCGACGAAGACCTGCAGGCGCAGGCTGGCGATGCCCACGCCCAACGAGCGGGCGGCCTCCTCGCCCAGGTTGATCAAGTTCAAGCGCGGCGCGCACCACAACGCCCACAGGCCGCCGACCAGGGTGCAGGGCCAGAGCAGTTGCACCTGCGCGGTGCCCACGTTGGCCAGGGAGCCGGCCAGCCAGTTGAGGACACTTTGCGCCTGGGCCTCGACCAGAATCACCGTGAGCCGCGTCAACGCCGCGCATAACGCCGCCACGGCCACTCCGGCCAACACCAGGCGCCCTTGGGACGTGGTGGGCGACCAGGCGCCGCCGAGGCTGAACACCGTGACCCAGGCCAGCGCGCCCCCTACGCACGTCATCAACAAAGCGCCACCGGCAAAGAGTGGCGCCACCAGGCCGGTGGAAAACAACGCCAAGCCCAGCGCCGCCCCGGCGGTAACGCCGAACAGAGACGGCGAGGCCAGGCGGTTACGCGTGATGCCTTGCATCAATGCCCCCGCCAAGCCCAGGCAGGCACCCACCAACGCCGCGCACACCGCACGCGGCACCCGCAGTTGGGCGACGATATAAGCCATGTTGCCGCCCGAATGACCTTGGTGCACCAGGCCATTCCACGCATCCGCCGGGGTGATCACAAACGGCGACCAGCTGTACAGCGAAAGCCAGAACAAACCGCCTCCCAACAGCACGATGCCGGCGGCGGCTAAACTGCGCTGCACGGTTATTGGCTCAGTACGGCTTTGCCGCCCTTGAGAATCGCCAGGGCGTCTTCGGCGATTTGCTCGGAGGCCAATACCCCTCGATTGCGCGCCCAACTGTCACCGTCCACTTCAGCCACATGCTGGTTGCGCACCGCGCCAAGCACCTGCCACAGCGGTTGCTTGCTCCAGGCGTCGACGATGCTCGGGCGGCGGTAATGGCCGACCAGCAACCAGCCCGGATCCAGCGCCAGCAGTTGCTCCAGGCTGACAAACTCCGTCGGCGCCGCCTTGGCACGTACCGACGGGACTTTCAGGCCGATGGCTTGCAATACGCTGCCGGCATAGGAGTCCGGGCCGTGCACGGAAAAACTGTCTTCACGCGCAACGCCGAACAGCACACTGGCGCCGGCGGGGATCTGCTGTGCAATCGCCTTCAGGTGCTCACGGTTTTGCGCGATACGCGCCTGCATCTGCGGGCTCTTGCCCAACGCCTTGCCGATCAGTTCGGCGGACTTGAGGCTGCCCTGGTAATCCTCACCGCGCGAGGGCAGCAGCAAGGTCGGTGCGATACTGGAGAGGTCGCTATACAGCGCCTGGTGGCGGTTCAGGTCGGCGATGATCAGGTCAGGCTTGAGCCTGGCGATTTCCTCGATGCTCGGCTGCGAGCGCAAGCCCACGGACGTCCACTGGCCGATGGCCTGGCGCACCTTGGGCAACACGCGGTTGGCGTCGCCATCATCCGCCGCCCCGACAGGCGTGACGTCGACTGCCGCCAGGCTGTCGAGAAAGGAAAACTCCAGTACCACCACGCGCTTGGGCGCATCCGGCAGATGCACGGCGTGCTGGCCGTCATTGAGGTCGATGGGAGCGGCGCATAACACGCTTGAAGAGAACGCCAGGAGACAGGCGGCAAGGGTCGCAATGGAGCGCAGTAATCGCATGAAGCACCTCGGCGTTGACACACCCCGCCCAGGCAGGCCGGGGAAAACGGCGGGTACTATTCCACAACGGCGCGGTGCAATCAAAAAACATTCTTATTAACACCGCGTCAGCCGACCAGACGGTCAATGGCTTATTGCGGCCATTGCTCAAGCAATATCGACACGAATTTTTCCGCCGCCGGCGAAAGCGATGCCCCACGGCGGTAGACCAGACCCAACGAGCGGTTCACCACCGGCTCGATCAACGGGACGCTGACCAAGGTGGGATGGTCCTCGGCCGGCATGGCCAGGCTCGGCATCGCCGACACCCCCAACCCAGCCTCCACCAGGCCCAGCGAGGTCGACAGATGCTGGACTTCGTAGAACCACTGCGGCCGCCAGCTCAAGCCAGACAAGGCATGATCGAGCAGCATGCGGTTGCCGCTCAGGCGCCCGACGCCGATCAGGCGGTAATCGCTCAATTCAGACCAGGTGACCGCACTGCGCTTGGCCAACTCATGATCACGCCGGCAGGCCAACACAAACGGTTCGCTGACCAAGGGCACGAACTCGATGTCCGGGTGCTGTCCACTCATCATGTTGATACCGAAATCAGCTTCCCCACGCAGGACCGCTTCAAGCCCCTCGTTGGCGCTCAAGTCCAGCAGGCGGATGCGGATTTTTGGGTAGCGTTCGTTGTACAGACGAATCACCGAGGGCAGGAAATAGAAAGCAGCCGTCGGGATGCACGCCAGGGTGACCCGGCCGATCTGGCGTTCGGCGAGTTCACGGATATTGAGAATCGACTCGTCGAAGTCGTCCAGCAGGCGGCGTGCCTTGGGTAGGAAGTCGCGGCCGACGCTGGTGAGGCTGACCTTGCGCGTGGTGCGATCGAGCAACGCGGTGCCCAAGCCCTCTTCGAGCTTTTTGATCCGGCGGCTGAGTGCGGGTTGGGACAGGTGCAGGGCATCGGCAGCCTCGTGAAAACTGCCAAGTTCGGCGATCTTCACGAAAGATCGAATGTCGTTAAGCTCATAGTCCACGTTATGCCTCATCCGCTGCAAGGTTCGAAAAGAAAATCCAGCGTAAATTTATCATTCGTAAAACGCAACAATCTCGTCAATTTTTGCATTTGATAGATCTTTTAAAGCTTGAGACTCTTGTTCGCAGAGCATCAATTAACTCGATTGATCAACAAGAGTCAGTATCATGCAAAGAATTCCCTGTGTGCTGATGCGTGGTGGCACCTCCAAAGGCCCGGTATTTCTAGCCTGGGATTTGCCGGCAGCGATTGAGGCCCGTGACGAGCTGCTGCTCAACCTGATGGGTTCCGGCCACGAGCTGGAGATCGATGGCATTGGTGGCGGCAGCCCCCAAACCAGCAAGGTCGCGATTGTCAGCCCCTCACTGCATCCCGATGCGGACGTTGATTACCTGTTCGTTCAAGTCATGGTTTCGCAACGCCGCGTCGACAGCGCGCCCAACTGCGGCAACATGCTGTGCGCCGTCGGCCCTTTCGCCATCGAACAGGGCCTGGTCAAAGGCACGCCGGGGCGCACCCGAGTACGTATTCGCAATGTGAACACCGGGACCCTTATCCATTCGCAGGTGTACACACCGGATGGCAACGTCAGTTACGAGGGCGACACCGCCATCGACGGCGTGCCGGGCACCGCAGCACCGGTGCAACTGACGTTCCTCGATGCGGCCGGCAGCAAGACCGGCAAGCTCTTCCCCACCGGCAACACGCAGGATGTGATCGACGGTATTGCCGTCACCTGCATCGATATGGCGATGCCGATGGTGCTGATCGAGGCTGGCCAACTGGGCAAGCGCGGTGATGAAAGCCCGGCGGAACTGGACGCCGATAAAGACTTCCTGCGGCGCCTTGAGTCATTGCGACTGCAAGCCGGCCAGGCCATGGGCCTGGGCGATGTCAGCCACAAAGTGATTCCCAAGCCGGTACTGGTCTCGCCTGCCAAAGCCGGCGGTACGATCCAGGTTCGCTATTTCATGCCGCACAACTGTCACCGGGCCCTGGCCATTACCGGCTCGATTGGCCTGGCCACCGCCTGCGTGGTAGAAGGCAGCATCGTTGCGCAGATGCTCGGCGGGATCAGTACGCCGCGCCCTCAAGCGGTGCGTATCGAGCACCCCAGCGGCGGGATTGATGTCGTATTGTCCTACACCGGGCTCAACAGTGAGACAATCCAGGCATCCGTCGTTCGTACTGCGCGCAGGCTTTTTTCCGGCTACGTCTACGCCACAGATTCACAGCGCCTCGCCGGATAATTCCGGCGGTCGTTGGCATTTTTTGCATCCGCACAATTCTAAAAAATGGGTGATGCCATGAAAGTTGTTAAATCGCTCTACTTCCAGATTCTCTGCGCCGTGGTACTGGGCATCGTGGTCGGGCATTTCTGGGCCCAGCAAGCCATTGCACTCAAACCGCTGGGTGATGCATTCATCAAGCTGATCAAGATGATGATTGCGCCCGTGGTGTTCTGCACCATCGTCACGGGCATCGCCGGGATGAGCGATAAACGCTCGCTCGGACGCCTGCTCAGCAAGACCCTGCTGTTGTTCCTGGGCTTGACGGTGATCAGCCTGCTGATCGGCCTGGTGGCGGTATTTGTGTTCCAGCCGGGCGCGGGCATGAACATCGATCCCAGCCAGCTGAGCACCAAAGGCTTGACCCAATACACCGAGTCGGCCGCCAAGCTTGGGGTGGTGGAATTTTTCATGCATATCATCCCGGAGACGTTTATCGGCGCCTTCAGCAAGGGTGAAGTGCTGCCGGTGCTGTTTATTGCGGTGTTGTCCGGCTTTGCCTTGTCGTCACTGGGCGAGCGTGGCAAGCCGGTGCTCGACGTGCTCGAAGCCGCCTCGCAGATGGTGTTCAAGATCTTCGCCTACCTGATGCGTTTCGCTCCGATCGGCGCCTTCGGTGCCTTGGCGTTCACCGTCGGCCAGTACGGCATCACGTCGCTGGGCTCGCTGGCCAAGCTGATCATGACCTTGTACATCGCCTGCGGTTTCTTCGTGTTCGTGGTACTGGGCAGCATTTGCCGCGCCAACGGTTTCAGCCTGTGGAAACTGCTGCGCTACTGCCGCGAAGAGTTCCTGGTGGTGCTGGGCACCTCCTCCACCGAGCCGGTCATGCCGCGCATGCTGGAGAAGCTCGAAGCGCTGGGTTGCAAAAAAGGCGTCGTGGGCCTGGTATTGCCCACCGGCTACTCGTTCAACCTGGACGGCACTGCGATCTACCTGTCGTTGGCGGCGATCTTCATTGCCCAGGCCTGCAATATCGACCTGAGCCTGACGCAGATCATCACCATGCTGGCAATCATGCTGCTGTCCTCCAAGGGCGCTGCGGGCGTCACCGGCAGCGGGTTCGTCGCACTGGCCTCGACCCTGACGGTCATTCACGACATCCCATTGGCCGGCCTGGCGTTGCTGATCGGCATCGACCGCTTCATGTCTGAAGCGCGAGCCCTGACCAGCCTGGCCAGCAACGCCGTCGCGACGGTGGTGATGTCGCTGTCGGAAAATGCCTGCGATCGCGAAACGCTGCACCGGATGCTCGACGCCAAACCCTCTGCGGCACCGGTAGAAGCCTGGGAAGACTTGAAAGTCCCCAAACGCGCTTAGTACTCCCCGGGCAACGCCCCTCCTGACTTGACTCCCTCCCCCGCCAGGCGCCTTTGCCCGCCCGGCGGGCCAGGGCTCGTGCGCCTCGGCGTCAGCCATTATTACGATAACAACAAGAGAATCGTCCTATGCTTGCTTTCCTTGGCTTGGCCATGGTGGTCGTATTCACC
This sequence comes from Pseudomonas sp. ICBG1301, assembly GCF_016918385.1. NCBI lineage: Bacteria > Pseudomonadati > Pseudomonadota > Gammaproteobacteria > Pseudomonadales > Pseudomonadaceae > Pseudomonas > Pseudomonas sp. ICBG1301. The sequence goes on along the minus strand of NZ_JAEKGB010000001.1, from coordinate 653,643 downwards.
GTCCTCATCATGACGAAGCGCTTGTCGCCGATCGTCGCGCTCACCGTGGTACCTATCGTCTTCGCGGTGATCGGCGGTTTCGGCGGCACCACCGGCAAGATGATGCTCGATGGCCTGAAAATGGTCGCACCATCTGCCGCCTTGCTACTGTTTGCGATCCTGTTTTTCGGCCTGATGATCGATGCAGGCCTGTTTGACCCGCTGATCCGCAAGATCCTCAAACGGGTCAACGGAGACCCGATGAAGATCGCGGTGGGTACCGCCCTGCTGTCGTTGCTGGTGGCACTCGACGGCGACGGCACCACGACCTACATGATTACCTGCGCGGCCATGCTGCCCCTGTACAAACGCATCGGCATGAACCCGATGATCCTGGCGACCATCTCCATGCTGTCGCTGAGCATCATGAGCGGCATGACACCCTGGGGCGGCCCCGCAACACGGGCGATCGCCGCGCTGGGCCTGGATGCCGGCGAATACTTCGTACCGCTGCTGCCGACCATGATCGGCGGCGCCCTGTGGGTGGTGTTCACGGCCTTTCTACTCGGGCGAGCCGAGCGCAAGCGCATCGGTAACGTGCAACTGCAAAGCGGTGGCGGCAATTGCTATATCAACGCGATTCTTGAGGACACGCCGCACAAGCGCCCGAAGCTGGCGTACGTCAACCTGGCCTTGGTGATTGCGGTGATGGCGGCCCTGGTGATGGGGCTGATGCACTCTGCGATCCTGTTTCTGATCGGCTTTGTGCTCGCACTGATGATCAACTACCCGCAATTGGACATTCAGAAAGAACGCATCCTGGCGCACTCGGGCAATGCCATGACGGTGGTGCTGCTGGTATTCGCCGCCGGGATTTTTGCCGGGATCTTTTCCGGCACCAAGATGGTCGACGCCCTGGCCCAGACACTGGTCGACTGGATCCCGCCGTCCTGGGGCCACCTGTTCCCACTGGTGGTGGCGATCACCAGCATGCCGCTGACCTTCGTGCTGTCCAATGACGCCTACTATTTTGGCGTGGTGCCGATCCTGGCCAATGCCGCCGCCGCTTATGGCATCGACCCGGTCGAAATCGCACGTGCCTCGATCCTGGGGCAACCCGTGCACCTGATGAGCCCATTGGTGGCCTCGACCCTGCTGCTGGTGGGCATGGTGGATCGCGATATCGGTGACTTCCAGAAAGCCACCGTCAAGTGGGCGGTGCTGACCTCCCTGGTCGTCACCGCGCTAGCCCTGCTGACCGGCGCCATCAGCCTGTTCATCTGATTCCCCAACGCCACTGCTGCCGTCCAACGCGCCTCGCTCAAGCGGCGCGTGCTGCCCTGCCCCCCAATAACAACAATGAGAGAGTTGCCATGAACCCTGTGTATACCCGTCGGGCTCTGTTTTGCGCATTGGGCCTGGTGCCCTTCACCGGTGCCAATGCCGAAGGCTTTATTGATGAAAGCAAGCTCAAGTTGCAGCTGCGCAATGTGTATTTCAACGAGAACTTCCGTGACGAGCACGGCATGAGCGCACGCGCCGCAAGAACCGCAAAGAGCGAACGCACGGAATGGGCCCAGGGCTTCCTGCTGGATTATCAGTCCGGGTTTACCGCCGGCACTCTCGGCTTCGGCGTGGATGCCCTGGGCCTGTATGGTGTAAGGCTCGATTCAGGCCGCGGCCGCAGCGGCACCGGGCTGATGCCGGTGCACGATGACGGGCGGGCGGCCGGCGAATTTGCCAGCGCCGGCGCTACCGCAAAAGCCCGGTTCGCCAAAACCACCGTCAAGTACGGCACCTTGCTCCCCAAAACCCCGGTGCTGATTTACAACGATGCACGCTTGCTGCCCCAGACCTACCAGGGCACTCAAGTGAGCAGTAACGACATCGAGAACCTGAGCGTCACCGGCGGGCACCTGGACCACTTCAAACTACGCGACTCCACCAACAGCGTGCCGATCGTGCCGGATGGCTACAGCGGGGCAAAGTCGGGGGATTTCAACTACGCCGGGGCCGAGTACAAATGGGGTAAAAACATTCGCTTGAGCTATTTCTACGGGGAACTCGAGAACTTCTACCGGCAGAACTTCGCGGGCATCCAGTACGACCTGCCATTGGCCGGTGGCGTGCTGACCAGCGACCTGCGCTACTTCAATAGCGTTGATAGCGGCTCTGCCTACGCCGGCAAAATCGACAATGACATGCTCAGCGGCCAGTTATCCTACGCCATCGCCGGCCATACACTCGGCGGCGGCTATCAGGCCCTACACGGGGATGCCGGGTTGCCCTACATCAGCGGCGCAACCGTGTACTCGTTCAGCAACGCCGGTATCGGCAAATTCATCGAGGAAGACGAGAAGACCTGGATGCTCAGCTACGGCTACAACTTCGCGGCTGCCGGTGTGCCCGGCCTGACCTTTTCGACACGCTACCTGAGCGGCGACGACGGCAAGTCCGCGACGACGGTCAAGGAGTGGGAGCGTGATACCGAACTGGCCTACGTGGTGCAAGCCGGCACGTTCAAGGGATTGGGGGTGCGCCTGCGCAACTACGTCTATCGCTCTGAATTCTCCCGGGGCCGCGACAGCAACCGCCTCTACCTCACCTATGACATCGCGCTCTGGTAGGTCGATGTTCGCGGCCCTGGTGGGCCGCTTTGCTGCGGCAAATCATGAAAAAGCTCGAGCAATACCTGCTCCAGGATGCCGAAGAAACATCGGATCTGCGCCTGCTTCAACGCTTGGGGCCGGGTGACCAGATAGACCTCCATATCGGGAAGTTCTAGCTCGGGGAACAGCTCGCTCAGGTCTTTGGCCAGGATACGCGGCAGGACAGCCACGCCCATCCCCTGGCGCACCGACTCCAGCTGCACGGCAAACGAGTTCACGCTGATTTGCGCACGGTCCAGGCCCGCGGCCTTTGCGGCACGCATTTGCGGCAACATATCCAGCGGAGGCAGCAAGGCGATATTGACCGCCGTCTCCAGGGTCACCGGTGGCGATCGCTTCAGGTAGCCGGCATCCGCGAAGACGCCGTAGGCAAGCTTGCCGATGGGCCGATAGATCAGCGATGGCTCGCCCAGGTGCACGGTGCGGATCGCGATATCCGCCACGCCACGGACGATCTTGTGAAACTCGGCGGTGACCTGTAACTCCACGGAGCAGCACGGATGCAGCGCCGTAAAACGCCGTGCGGCCTCCAGCACACCAGCAGAAAACCCTTCACCGGCACTGACCAGGACACTGCCCTGTAGCGCTGTGTGCTCCCCGGACAGGTCCACCGCCGTTTGACGCCGCAAGCCCTCCTCCGCAGCCAGGGCGACTTCCACCAGGGATTGGCCACGCGAAGTCAACCAACACCCTTCAACACCTCGCTCCACCAGCGGCTCACCGAGGGCCGCTTCCAGCTGGGTCAGGCGACGGGACACGGTGGACGCCGCGATACCCAGCAACTGGCCCGCCTGCAGAAAACTGCCACGCCGCGAGACGGCCAACAGCAGACGAAGATCATCCCAATTTGCCTGCACCGCCATACCCCTGGTCCTCCATGGTCTGCAAATATGCAAAGCCATTATGCAGCAGTCGCTGTTTTTCAGGCGTGGCCTCAGCGGTATATCTACCGCCCTTCGAAACGACTGGAATGAAATGTATGACCAAGGGCCTCGACCATGACGCAGAACACGCGGTGATGCGCAACGTATTCGTTACGGGATCAACCGGCTTGCTGGGAAACAACCTGGTGCGGGAACTGGTCGCACGTGGCTACGCCGTCAAAGCGCTTGTCCGCTCAAAAGCCAAAGGTGAGCAGCAGTTCAAAGACCTCCCCACGGTGCAACTAGTGGTTGGCGACATGGCCGACATCGACGCGTTCGCCCCCTCGTTGCGCGGCTGCGATACGGTGTTTCATACGGCAGCGTTCTTTCGCGACAACTACAAGGGCGGCAGCCATTGGGAAGCACTCGAAAAAATCAATGTCGCCGGTACGCGAGACCTGCTTGACCAGGCTTACCGAGCGGGGGTCCGCCGGTTTGTGCATACCTCATCGATTGCCGTGCTCGACGGCGCCCCAGGCTGCGCTATCGATGAGACATGCCTGCGCGCCGAAGCCGATGCGGACGACTACTACCGCAGCAAGATCCTCGCCGACCGTGTGGTTTTGACCTTTCTTGAAACGCATCCCCAGATGCATGCCTGCATGGTCCTACCGGGCTGGATGTGGGGCCCGGGTGATATCGGCCCGACCTCCTCGGGACAATTGGTCAAGGATGTCGTCAACGGCAAGTTGCCCGGGCTGATCCCCGGCACCTTCTCCGTCGTCGATGCCCGTGATGTGGCCTGGGCTCTGATTGCCGCGGCGCAAAACGGACGACGAGGCGAGCGCTACCTCGCGGCCGGTCGTAACCTGACCATGCGCCAGTTGGTGCCTGCCCTGGGCCGGATCGCCGAGGTCAAAACCCCTGCCCGGCAACTGCCACTGCCCGTGCTCTACCTTTTAGCGGCGGTGCAGGAAGTGTATGCGCGCCTGACCGGCAAGCCGGTTTTGCTGAGCATGGCGACGGTGCGCCTATTGGTAAGAGAGGAGCACCGCACCGGCTTCAACCCTCGCAAGAGTGAACAAGAGCTGGGCCTGAGGTTTCGAGGGCTGGAGCAGACCCTTTCTGACACCGTGGCCTGGTATCGCAAGCATGGCGGGTTCAACAAAAACCAGGGCGCAACAGACAAGGTCTGATGCGTCACGGCCCTGCACAGAGCCGTGAATAGCGAATGGAATCATGCCGTCCGCGCGGCAATCGCCTCCACTTCTACCAGCGCACCGGGCAACGGCAAGGCCACCACTTGCAACGCGGTGCGCGTCGGTTTGTTGGGCTGCTCCGGCGTGCCGAAAAATTGCGTGTAGCCGCGCTGCAGCCCGGCGAAATCCAACTTCCCGGCGGTTTCCTCGGCGCCCACCAGAAAGACGCGCAGTTGCACGATATCGCCCAGGTCGAGGTCTTGCTGGCGCAAGATCCTGCGGATTTTGTTGAACACCGAGACCGTCTGTATTTCGGTATTGCCGTAGGCGGCCGGGACGTTCGGATCGACCAGGTCCGGCAAGGTACCGCTGACAAACACCAGGCTCGCCGACGCGGGGACGGTGACGGTCTGCGAGATCGGGAAATCACCGAGACCGGTGCGTTGAATGCTGTCGCTCATGGTGTTGCTCCTTATGAAGCGGCCACTGCCGCCATCTGTCGTTGATGAGTCACCTGTTCAGCCAGTTGCCCGACCACATGCCGCGCCGAGTTGGCCGCCGATTCCTGCCAGATACCCACGCCGCTCTGCACCAGGCCGTCACCTGCGAAATACACACGGCCGTGGGGTTGCTCCAGCAAGGCGCTGGCGTCGGCCGGGAAGTGTTCGCGTTGCAGCCAGGGGCCTTCGCTGTAGGGGATCTGCTCCCACGACACCGCCAGCGGGTGGCGCAGGTGCCTGGAGTAACCCGGATGCAGCCACTCCACGGCGTCCCTGGAGGTGGCGTACTGCTGGGCCAACGGCTGTGCGCCAAATACGTCGGCGCCCTCCCCGGTCACGTAACCGGCCACCAGCACACCTTCGCGGGTATTGAGGTCGTTGCTCGGATACCACAGCAGGCGCGCCGGGTGTTCGATCCACGAGAGGCCGCCGTAGGTGCGGTAATCGGTCTCCCAGAAGCGCGGGGATTGCCACGCCACCTTGGTCGCCTGGTCACTGCGCGTGCTGCGCAAGGCGGCCTTGATCGGCGCGCTGAAGTCGGTATCGAGCCTGGCCAGGAGCGGCAGCGGCAAGGTCGAGACCAGATAATCAGCCCGCACCACCTGTTCGCGCCCGCTGCGCGAGTCGTGGTAGGTCACCGCCACACCGTCTTCAAGCTGGCGGATCTGCCGCACCTGGGCGCCCAGCTGCACCTGCCCACTCACGCGCTGGTAGAACGCCTCGGTGATGCGGTCCATGCCGCCCACGGGCTGGAACATGGTGGCCGAGAATTCCGGAAATTCAGTGTGCAACAACGCGCCCCAGAGTTCGGGGTGCAGCAGCCGCTCCAGCGCCAGCGGATTGCGGCTGGCGGGCAAGGCGCCGGGATGGGCCGGTGAGTCCAGGTGGCCTGAACGAAGCGTGCCTTCGAACGCCAGCTCTTGGGACAAGTCGCCATACACCTGCAAGAACGCCAGCAACCGGGTGCGTTCTTCGCCGCTCAAGACATCATCGAGGGCATCGCGTTGCACCGCCTTGGCCAGCAAACCGGACAGGTGTCCACGCGTGTCGTTGATCGCCTGGCCCACCGTGAACGCCGGCTGTTGCAGGTCCGGTCGCACCTGGGCGCCATGGCTGCTGTTGACCAGCACTTCCAGCGCCACCCCCAGCTCGCTGCAATAGTCGAGTATCGTGCGATGCTGGCTGGGAATCCGCGCCGGCCCCGCATTGAAGTAGTGGCCCTGGTCAAAGGCGGCGGTTTGCGTACGGCCGTCCAGGTAGTCCACGCGGTCGCCGTTACGGATTGTCCAGGTGCGCCCGCCGACTCGCTCGCGAGCTTCCAGCACTTGCACGCTGAACCCGGCGCGGCTCAGTTCCAGGGCGCTGACCAGCCCGGCGATACCGGCACCGAGCACCAGCACGCGGGTGCCCTGCCCCAAGCCTGCGTTGAGTTTCAGGGGTTGCGGCCGGCGGTGCGACGAAGGCCCCAGGCCCAATACCGCCAGGGCATCCTTGACGGCGTGCTCGCCGCCTATTGCAGCAATCGTCGAGAGTGCTTCACGTCGTGTCAGTCCCATGTCGTTGCTCCTAGTCCGGCAGGCCCGGTGGGTTGATCCGCGACTGGTCGACACGCTCCACATCCAGGCCCCAACGTTGCAGCACCTGTTCGTATTGACCACCGGCAATGGCGCCCTCCAACGCAGTGTGGATCGGCTTGACCAGACCGTTGTCCTTGCGGGTGGTCACGGCGATATCCGCCTGCAGCGGCCAGCCGCCATTCACAGTGCCGACACGCTTGATGCCGCCGGTGATCGCCGCCGAATAGGCATACACCGAATTGGGCCCGAACAACGCATCGCTGCGCCCCGACTGCACCGCCAACTGGGCGGCGGCCTGGTCGTCGAAGTACTGCAACAACGCAGGCTTGATGCCGGCCTTTTCATTGGCTTCGTTCCAGGCCAGCAGGACTTTTTCCTGGTTGGTACCGGAGCCGACAATGATCTTCAGCCCGGCAATGTCCGAGGCCTGCTTGATCTGGCTGATCTGGCTGGTGCTCTTCACATAAAAACCGAGCACATCCTGGCGATATGTAGCGAAGTCAAAACGCTTCTTGCGCGCCTCGGTCACGGTGACGTTGCTGATCACCGCGTCGTATTTGCCCGAGCTGACACCCAGGGGCCAGTCTTCCCAACTGGTCTGCACCAGATTGAGCTGCAGGCCCAAGCTGTCAGCGACCAACTGCGCGGTGTCGGCTTCGCTGCCGATGGTGGTCTTGTCGTCATTGGCCAGCAGCGCCAGGGGTGGCCCGGCCACGCCGGACACGGCCACCGTGAACTTGCCCGGCTGGGCGAACTTGAAGCCCGGCGGGATCTGCGCGATGGCGGCTTCATTACGCGGCGCATGAATGCGCACGCGGTCGGGGCTGAGGTCGACCTGTTGCACGGCATAAGCGCTATGCGCGGTGCCGACGGCGAGCGTCAGCAAGGCCAGGCGGGCGGTGTGGATGAGCATGGGCAGTCACTCCTTGAACTAAAGCACTTTGCCGAGAAAGGCCACGGTGCGGGGATGTCGGGGTTGGCGGAAGATCTGTTCGGGCGGGCCTTCTTCGATCAGTTGACCGTCGCAGAGAAACACCACGTGGTCGGCCACTTCGCGGGCAAAACCGATCTCGTGGGTGACGATCACCAGGGTCACGCCCAGTTGGGTCAGGCCCTTGATCACATCGAGCACTTCGCCCACCAGTTCCGGGTCGAGTGCCGAAGTCGGCTCATCGAACAGCAGCACCTTGGGGTCCAGCGCCAAGGCTCGCGCAATGGCGACCCGCTGTTGCTGGCCGCCGGAGAGCTGGCGTGGGTAGGCATCGGCCTTGTCCGCCAGGCCGACCTTGGCCAGCATCGCGGCCGCCTTGGCCGGCGCCTCGGTCTTGCTCCAGCGTTTATGGGCCAGGGGCGCTTCGGCGATGTTTTCCCAGGCGGTGAGGTGCGGGAACAGGTTGAAGTTCTGGAACACGAAACCGACGTCGATACGACGCTTGAGAATCTCGCGCTCCTTGAGCTCAAACAGCAGGTCGCCCTGGCGTCGATAGCCGACGTATTCACCATCGATGGTGATATGCCCGCTGTCGATCTTCTCCAGATGGTTGATGGTGCGCAGCAACGTGGATTTGCCCGAGCCGGAGGGCCCGAGGATCACCGTGACTTTGCCCGGGTCGATGGTCAGGTCGATATCCCGCAAGACCTGCTGGTGGCCAAAGCGCTTGCCCACGCCCTGGATCTGAATGCGCCCGGCGCGTGCCTCAGCCATGGGTTTTCTCCTTGAACCAGCCGCGCACGCGTTGCAGCGGCGTGGGCGGCAATACGCGCGCGGTGCCACGGGCAAAGTGGCGCTCGACGTAGTACTGGGCGCTGGTGAGCACGGTGGTGATGATCAGGTACCACACGGTCGCCACGATCAGCAGCGGGATGACCGCCTGGGTGCGGTTGTAGATGACCTGCACGGTGTAGAACAGCTCGGGCAAGGCCAGCACGTAAACGATGGAAGTGCCCTTGACCAGGCCGATGATTTCGTTGAAACCCGACGGCAGGATCGAGCGCAGCGCCTGGGGCAGGATAATGCGAAAGATGCGCCGCGAGGCGGGCAGGCCCAGGGCTGCCGCCGCCTCATGCTGGCCGGCGTCGACACCGATCAGGCCGCCGCGAATGATCTCCGCCGCATAGGCCGCCTGCATCAGGCTCAAGCCCAGTACCGCTACGGTGAATTGGCTGAGCACATCCACCGTCGACCACTCGGCGAACACCACCTCGGTGAACGGCACACCGAGCACGATGTGGTCATACAGATAGGCGAAGTTGTAGAGGATGATCAGCACCAGCAGTGCCGGTATCGAGCGGAAGAACCAGATGTAGCCCCAGGCCAACGCCGCCAGCAGCGGCGACCCCGACAGCCGCGCCAACGCCAGCGCGGTGCCGAGGATGACGCTGAACACAGTACTGAGCAGCGTCAGCAGCAAGGTCTGGCCCAAGCCGCGCAGCACCGACGGCGAGAAGAACCACTGGCCGAACACCCCCCACTCCCAACGCGGGTTGGTGGCCAGGGAATGCACAATGGCGAATAGCACCAATGCGGCGAATATCGACCCGGCCCAGCGCCAGGGATGCCGGGCGGGCACCACCTGCAGGGCCTTGATCGGCGGGGTGACGCGGGCCTGGCGAACCGGGCCGGCCTGATCAATCAGGTCATAGGATTTGGCGACGATCGGCATGTTCTGTTCCTCGCTCGTGCAGGCGTTAGAAGGCGTAGGTCAAACGGGTGTAGTAGTACCCGCCGGTAAAACCGTAGGGCGAATAGGTGCCGTAGCTGGCGAGCATGGTGCTGCTCGGCACGCCTTGTTTCTTGGGGTAGAGGTCGAACAGGTTCTTGGCACCGACGGCGATGTTCAGGGCTTTGGTGAGGTTGTAGCCAAGGTCGAGGTCGGTGATCCAGCGGGCGTTGTAGATCCGGTCGAGGTCACGATTGGCCGAGGAGTTGACCTCCTTGTACGACCCGTAGCGGGTCAACGCCAGGTTGAGGTTGAAACGGTCGATGCTCCAGTCGCCGCCCAGGATCAGCTTGGTATTGGGTTGCACACCGGTGATCAGGTTGCGGGCCTGTCGATCCATCAAATCGTAGGCGGTGCCCAGAATGGTGGTGGATGCCTGGTAATTGAGGATCCGGGTCTGGTTCCAGTTGAACGCCGCCGTCCATTTCAACGCACCGAATTGGCCGAGGTCCTGGTTGTAGTTGCCCACCAGGTCGAGCCCCTTGGTACGGGTGTCGGCACCGTTGATGAAGTACTGGCCGCCGGACGTGGAATTGATGCCGTTGTTCTGCAACACCTGGGTGACTTCGGGGCCGAGCAAGGTGCCGGTGAGGGTGATGCGGTCGCGCAAGTTGATCACGTAGGCATCGGCGGTGAAGTTCAAGCGGTCGGAGGGCGTGAAGGTGAAACCGAGACTGAAGTTGGTCGAGCGCTCGGGCTTGAGATCCTGCGCGCCGAGGGCTTTGGCCGCCGCCGAGCCCACCGGCAATACGCCGTAGTTGATCGATTGATACACACCATCAACCACGCCGTATGTGGTGGAACGCGCACTGAACAGGCTGTTGGCCAGGGACGGCGCACGAAAGCCATTGCTGACCGTGGCCCGCACGGCCAGTTGCGGCGTGAAATCGTAGCGGGTGGTCAACTTGCCGCTGCGGGTGGCGCCCACGCCTTCGTTGTAATGCTCATAACGAAAGGCCGTGCCGACGTACCAGTCCGGCAGCGGGTTGAACCCCACATCGACGTAACTGGCCAGGCTGTTGCGCGAGGCGCTGCTTTCTTCCGCCGGCGAAATACCGTTGGTGACCTGGGCCCCCGACGAGGCGCAATTACCCGGCGCCACGCAGTAGCCGCCGTTGGCATAGGAGGCGTAGTCACCGGCCTGCACCTCATACGTGTCGCGTCGATGCTCGAAGCCGTAGGACAGATCAAGCGGCTTTTGCAGGCCGATATCGAAACCGCGCTTGAAGTCGAGGTTGGTGGTCAGCTCGGTGGAAACCCAGGTGCCGGAGGTGAAGCTGTTCGGCGTGGCTTCACCCAGGGACGGGTTCTGGTTATGCGTGGTGCCCTGCTCCGCTTCGTTGCGCCCGTAGGTGGTGGACAAGTCCCAGTTCCACTCACCGACGCTGCCCTTGCCGCCGAAGGCCGCCTGGAAATCGTCCTCGTCGATGTACCAGGTAGGCGTGTAACCGGCCGGGTAACCATTGGGCCCGGTGGTGATGGTGTTGGTGATGGTCGGCAGGCGAAAGTTCTGGCCCTGCTCGGCCTTGCGCCGCGAATAGGTGGTGAAGGAGTACAGGCTGAGGCTGTCATCGACCGGCAGCTCGGCGTTGTAGCCCAGGGTCAGCAGGTTGGTCTTGGGCGTGCCGTAGCCGCCATAAGTAGCCTTGCCCGCCAGGCCATACGCCTGCTCATAGGTGTAGCCGTTGGCGCTGGCTTTGTTGTCGTCATTCTGGCTGCGCGCATCCAGCGCCAGTTGCAGGATACCGCCGTCACCGATCTCGAAGCCTTTGTTGAGGCTTTGCTGCACGGTCTGCTTCTTGCCGTCGTAACCCTGGCCGATGTTGGTGACCGAGGTGCCGCTGGTGTCGGCCTTGAGAATCACGTTGATCACGCCGGCAATGGCATCGGAACCGTACTGGGCGGCGGCGCCGTCGCGCAGCACTTCCACATGGTCGATGGCACTGATGGGGATCAGGTCGAGATCGGCCGGCGCCGCCCCCGTGTTGATACCGTTGATGTTCAACGTGGCGCTGGTATGGCGGCGCTTACCATTGACCAGCACCAGCACCTCGGCGGCGCTCAGGCCACGCAGATTGGGCGCACGGGCAATGCCGCTGGCGTCCCAGCCGGTTTTTTCCGGCAGGGTGAGCGACGGAATGACCGCACTCAGGGCTTCCATCAGGCCGGGCTTGCCGGTGCTCTGCAACTGCTGGGCGCTGAGCACATCGATAGGCACCGGGCTGCTGGTGACCGTGCGCTGCTCGGCGCCACGGTTGCCGGTGACGACCACCGTGGACAGGGTACTGTCGTCCTGGGCTTGTGCAGCGTTGGCCAGCATGGCCAGTGCCAGCGCGGCGGTGGGTTGCAAGACTTGTTTCATATCCACTCCAGCATTTCCAAATCGCGAAGTCGGGCAGACACGCCGTCGTGGTGACGGCGCGGTGTCAGAAGGTGTTTCGGCGGTTTGGGCTAGGTGTGGCGAGGGGGTTGAATCAGCAACATGGGTTGAGCTCCCTTCCAACGATTCGCTGCGGGCTCAGGGGTTGATCACCCTGGCATGGTGCGCGGAATCTGAATCACGCTGGGTACCATCCGGGGTCAGGGGTAGGCTGTTGAGTCCAAACATAACGGAATGGATTTCAAAAATATAATGCTGTTTTGGTATAAGCTAATATTCTCTAATTTTATTATTTATAAAAATCTTTATTCATATTAAGAATGTTTTATGGATGATCTGAGTCCTGGTGATACTCGCGTGCTTTCGCGTTCGATCAAGTGGCACTCCAACCGACTCAATCGTTGCACCTCATGTTCAACCGGCAGTACGCCGAGACTTTCCAGCACGCGGGTCGCAGCCAGAACACCTATCTCCAATGCGGGCGGCTTGATCGTACTCAGGCTGGGCAACAGCATTTCGGCGAACGGGTAATCGCCGAAACCCAGCACCGCGCAGTCCTGGGGGATGTTCACACCGGCGCGCTGACCGGCGAGCAATCCACCGGCGGCCAGGTTGTCATTGGCAAAGAAGATTGCATCCGGCGGCGTGGCGTGGCGCATGAGCGCGTCCATTGCCTGCTTGCCGGCTTCGAACGGAGCGCTGCCGGCATCGGGGGTAAAGACTCTGGGTTGCACGCCCAGCTCGATCAGCGTCGCGGCAAACCCTTCACCTCGCTCCATCGCACTGAAGTCACCGATGGCGCTGTTCTGTACAAAAGCGATGCGGCGGTAGCCCTGGCCGTGCAGGTAACGCGCAGCGGTGACGCCCACTTCGTAATGGGAGAAGCCGATCTGTAACGGTTCGCGCTCGGGCACGTAATCCCAGGTTTCCACCACTGGAATATCGACGTCAGCGATCATCTTTTCGGTGCCGGCACTGTGAAAACGGCTCGTCAGCACCAGCGCCGCCGGCGACCAACCGAGGAATGCGCGCACTGCCCGCTCCTCCTGCTCGGCACTGAAGTAACTCGACGCCAACAAGAGCTGATAACCATGCTGAGCGAGGGTGTCGCTGACCCCCTGTAGAGTATTGGCGAAGATCGGCCCGGAAATATTCGGGATCACCATCGCCACGATGCGCCCTCGAGCCGACGCCAGCCCGCCAGCAACCAGGTTGGGCACGTAACCCAACTCGGCCACCACCTCGGCAATGCGTTCGCGGCGCTCCACCGAGACTTGCTCCGGCTGGTTGAAATAGCGTGACACGGTGATCGCCGACACGCCTGCCTGCCGGGCGACGGTGTTGAGGGTAACGCGCCCTGCGCCACGACGTTTACGCGGTTTCTCTTCGCTCACAAGGCCATCCTGATAAAAACCAAAAAGAATATAGGGCTAATTTTTAAATATTTGACGTTCTAAAACGCGCCCAACAATAATGCCGATGTTAGCGCTAACAAAGCGCAATGTCTGCTACTCGCTCGAGCGAATGCCAAAGACGATTTCACAGGCGTTACCGTCGTAGAACGGTAACGGTCCAGGGCATTTTTTGAGCGGGCAAAGCATGTACAACTTTCCAAGACACTCTCAACTGCTGTTTCTCGCCGGCCTCACCATGCTGCCCTTGCCGGGCGCATTTGCGGCCGACGAGCAGGAATCGACGCTCAACGCCGTGACCGTCACTGCCACTCGCCGTGAAGAATCGCTGCAGAAAGTCCCAGTGGCCGTCTCCGTGCTGGATGGCGAACAACTGGAGCGTGACAACCGCAACGGTGTGGCCAGTATCGCCCAGCAGGTACCGTCGCTGAACTTCCGCACCGGCGCCTCGAACAAGGACACCTCGCTATTCGTGCGCGGCGTGGGCACCATCTCCACCTCCCCCGGTGTCGAGCCGACGGTGGCTACGGTGATCGACGGCGTGGTCTACGCCCGCCCCGGCCAGGCCACCCTGGACTTGCTGGATCTGGAGCGCGTCGAAGTGCTGCGCGGCCCGCAAGGCACACTGTTCGGTAAAAACGCGTCGGCCGGTGTGCTGAACATCACCAGTAAAGCGCCCAGCGCCGAACCCCACGGCTATATCGACCAGTCCTGGTACAGCGGCAACGAAAGCCGCACCCGTTTCGGCATCGGCGGCAGCCTGGTGCCGGATGTGCTCAAGGGGTCGATCAGCACCTTGTTCGGCAGCTACGACGGTAATGTCGACAACAAGCATAACGGGCAAGAAGTAAACGGTTACAACCACAAGGGCATCCGCGGCAAGTTGGAATTTACCCCCAACGACGACGTGAAATTGACCCTGATCGCCGACTACATGCAGTCCCACGACGACGCGCCAAACGGCGTGGTGAGCAAGTCCCTGACCCCGGCGTTCGCCAACGCGCTGGCGCCGGTGCGCGCTTCCGGCGACAACCGCGACATCAACACCGACACCCGCAGCCATGTGGAAGACACCAACAAGGGGCTTTCGGCCCAATTGGACTGGAACCTTGGCGACTACACCCTGACCTCGATCACCGCGTGGCGCGGCTGGGATAACACTCAGTACCAGGACGGTGACCGCCTGGGCACGGTGACTGCCACGTTCCCCGGCACCGCCGACAAAGGCGAGCTGGCGTTCGATCAATACTCACAGGAACTGCGCCTGGCCTCACCCAAAGGTGAGTTTCTTGAATACGTCGGTGGCCTGTTCTACATGCACGGCAAGGATGAAGAAACCTATCAGCGTACACTGACGACTCCGTCGCGCACCGACCGTGGCGTCGCCGACTACAGCACCACCAGCGACAGCAGCGCGGTATTCGGCGAGACCACGCTGAACTTCACCTCGCGCTTTCGCGGCATCGCCGGACTGCGCTACACCCACGACGAGCTGAAATATGCTCACCGTCGTGTCTCCACCTCGGCCACCACGGTCAGCGGGATTCAACCTGCCACGTCCAGTTCGGGCTCGGTGAACGAGGATGGATGGTCCGGCCGCCTGGGCGTGCAGTACGACATCAGCGACAACCTCACCAGTTACCTGACTTACTCGCGCGGCTACAAAGGCCCGGCGTACAACGTGTTTTTCAATATGCAACCGCGTGACACCAGCGCGCTCAAGCCAGAAACCTCCAACACCTGGGAAGCCGGGGTCAAGGCCACGGCCTGGAACAACCGCCTGACGACCAACCTGGCGGTGTTTCACAGCGACTACGACAACTATCAGGCCAACTTCTTTGACACGGTTGCCGGCCAGGTCGTGACACGCTTGATCAACGCCGGCAGCGTCAGCACTGAAGGTGTCGAGCTGGATTACGCCTTGCAGGCCACCCAACAGCTCAAACTCTCCGGCGCCCTGGCGTATACCCGTGCGCGCATCGATGAGTTCGCCTGCCCGGCCGGCGCAGCGGCAACCTGCAACGTCAACGGCAAGCCACTACCCTTCAGCCCGGACTGGAAAAGCTACGTCCGCGCCGACTACACCATCCCCTTGGACAACGGCCTGGATATCGAACTGGGCACCGACTACAGCTGGCAGAGCGAAGTGCAGTACGACATCAGCCAGAACGTCGACACCCGACAAGGCGCCTACGGGATCTGGAATGCCAGCGTCGCCCTGGCCGACTACAGCCATGGCTGGCGCGTGGCCCTCCTCGCCAAGAACCTTGCCGACAAGTCCTACTCGCCGCTGCTGGCCAGCGGTGGCAACTACATCTACCGCGCCGTGCCCCGTGACGATGAACGTTACTTCGGCGTGCAACTGCGCAAGGACTTCTGAGCATGAGCCGTCAACTGAAGCTCGGCGCCTTTCTCATGGCCACCGGTCACCACGTCGCCGCCTGGCGTCACCCGGATGTACCGGCCAATGCCGGGCTGGATTTCGCCCAATACAAACATTTGGCACGCGTGGCCGAAGCGGCAAAATTCGATGCCTTGTTCGTGGCTGACAGCATTGCAGCGGCCGCGGGCGAGATTGCCAGTCACATGGCGCGTTCGGACCATTTTGAGCCGCTGACCTTGCTGTCGGCGCTGAGTGCCGTGACCGACCACATCGGCCTGATCGCGACAGCGACCACCACGTACAACGAGCCCTACCATGTGGCGCGTAAATTCGCCTCGTTGGATCACTTGTCCAATGGGCGGGCGGGCTGGAACCTGGTGACCTCCGACGCTGCCGCCGAGGCGCAGAATTTCGGCCGCGACGAACATCTGGGCCACGCTGAACGCTACAGCCGTGCCCGGGAATTCCATCAGGTGGTGACCGGGCTGTGGGACAGTTGGGAAGACGATGCCTTCGTGCGCGACAAGGCCAGCGGCACCTACTACGACCCGGCGAAGCGGCATGTGCTGGATCACGTCGGCGAGCACTTTCGCGTCAAAGGCCCACTGAATGTGGCGCGCTCGCCACAGGGCCAGCCCGTGATTGTGCAGGCGGGCTCATCAGAAACCGGTCGTGAGTTGGCGGCGCAAACCGCCGAGGTGGTGTTTACCGCGCAGACGTCACTGGAACAGGCCCAGGCATTTTACGCCGACCTCAAAGGGCGCCTGGAAAGCTACGGGCGTGCGCAAGATTCGCTGAAAATCATGCCGGGCATGTTTGTCGTGGTCGGGCAGACCGAAGCCCAGGCGCAGGCGAAATTCGAGGCATTCCAGGCGCTGGTCGAGCCGCAAGTCGGCGTGGCATTACTGGGGCGCATGCTGGGCAATTTTGACCTGTCGGGCTACCCCCTCGACGGGCCACTACCCGAGCTGCCCTTGACCGACAGCGGCCAGCGCAGCCGTCAGCAACTGCTCAGCGAGCTAGCCAGTCGCGAGCACCTGACCCTGGCGCAACTGGGCCGGCGCATTGCCGGTGGCCGCGGGCATTACAGCGTGATTGGCACACCTGGGCAGATCGCCGATGAGCTGCAGCACTGGTTCGAAAACAACGCGGCCGATGGTTTCAATATCCTGGTACCGCACCTGCCGGGCGGGCTTGAAGATTTCGCCCGGTGGGTGGTGCCCGAACTGCAACGGCGTGGCCTTTTCCGCACCGAATACACCGGCTCTACCCTGCGTGAAAACCTCGGTTTGGCGCGCCCTGCCAATCGTTTTGAAAGGACCTGACATGGGGATTTGTCTGCCAGAACCGCCTGCTGCCTAAAGCCATTGAAGTCAAAAACGCTGTCGATGGCGGCATTCGTGGATGAGATGGCTTTGCTGAAAAAATGCCGTCACCCAAGGCCGAGCACCTTGATCGCATTCTCTTTCAGAATCAAAGCATGGACTTCCTCTTTAAAACCGGCCTGGGTGAAATCCTTCATCCAGCGATCCGGGGTAATCAACGGATAGTCAGAACCAAACAACATCTTATGTTTCAGCAAGGTATTGGCGTACTGCACCAACTGAGGTGGGAAGTACTTGGGCGACCACCCCGACAGGTCGATGTAGACATTCGGTTTGTGCAGGCACACCGACAGTGCCTCATCCTGCCAAGGCCATGAGGGGTGCGCCAGGATGATTTTCATCTCGGGGAAGTCCGCTGCGACATCGTCCAGGTGCATAGGGTTGGAGTATTTCAAGCGCAACCCTCCTCCCCCCGGCATGCCACTGCCGACACCTGAATGGCCACTGTGGAAAATGGCCGGCAAGCCATATTCCGCAATGACCTCGTACAGTTGATAGACCATGCGATCGTTCGGGAAAAAACCCTGGCAGGTCGGATGAAACTTGAACCCCTTGATGCCGAAGTCCTCGATCAGACGGCGCATTTCCCGAACCCCCATTTTTCCTTTATGGGGATCCACACTGGCGAACGCCATCATCATGTCAGCGTTGTCCTGAGCGGCACGAGCCACCTCTTCGTTGGGCACCCGCCTGCGCCCGATCTCGAACTCCCAGTCCACGGTGAACATCACCAGGCCAAGCTTGCGCTCACGGTAATAAGCAATGGTTTCGTCGATGGGGGGTGGTGAACCGGATTTGAAGTATTTGCGTTTGGCGTCTTCGAACTCGATGCGATAGTCATCATCCGGTTCATGACAGGAGAACTCGGCATGGGTGTGCACATCGATAGCGACCAGATCGGCGATGTTCATTTCAGCTCCTTCAACAGTCAGGCAAACGGCAAGCTAGCGGCGAACATTCGCCAGTTGCCGATCCGGATCGATACCGGCATGCGGCGCCTCGGTTTTTTGGCGCGTCTACCGTTTTGTTGAGGCGAAATTAGCTGTTCAAATTAGTTACGTCAATTAATTATTTTCTGCAGCAGATCAAACCGACTGACTCGCCTTGACTCCGGCGCCCCTCCTCATAAGCTCGCAAACCTTGCAATTTTAGGCGACATCAGATCATTAAAAATCAGGCTGACTCAACATTGACGAGGCCGTTCCCGGCATCTAAAACCGACAGCTAGTTAATTAAATAAACCAAATAGAGGGCCCAGCGTTCATCTCCCGGAACGGCAGCGGCCGCGACGCCTACCGCGAATGGAAAGTTTACGCCTGACCCGACCAAGCTCTCGTGCCAAACTCCAGCGACTCCTAAACCACGAACGGTGTTGAAATGGCGCGTTTGCTCGCTGTCTCGGGAAGTCTGCGTCAGGCCTCTTCCAACTCAATTTTGTTACGAGCAGCGGAGCGTCTCTGCCCCGAAGGGATATTGATCACACATTACGAAGGCATCGGAGAATTGCCACACTTCAACCCGGACCTGTTCGAGGATCCCCCCGAGACCATCATGGCGCTACGCTCGATTATCTGACTGCCGGATAGACGAAAGAATGGGCCTCCCGTTCAGGGGAGGCCCATCTTCTTACCGCTTTTTATCATTCCTTCCGCTTGCTGCCGCTCCGACACCGAAGGATTTCAGTTGCCAGGCTGATTAACGCACTGAGTAACATCAACCACTCTGTGAGATGTGCCATGCATTGCTCCTCTGGGAAAAACTCCCAACAGGTGGTGCATAACGTCGGCAAATATCGTCGCCCCCCCCCCCCCCACTCCACCGCCCGGGCATGGCCCGGCAAGGACTACCCCATGCCTACAGAAAACAAAATTGAAGCTTTCTTTGCACTGTTGAGTGCGGATGACTGAGGGCCAGGATGAGGCGGTCTAAACGCGGATCAATCGACTTGCCTGGTGATCATCTATGGTAGGTATAAATCCACGACGCTTTTGCTGCTCAAGCCAAGCTCTGACCAACTCCTCATCGAAGCTCCAATCGCGAGACCTCAGCAGACTGAGCGCCGCGCTCGTGATTCGATAGTGCCCGCATTTTTGACAAATTCTTTCTTCGTAATCCTTGCCAACATCGGTTGCGAGCGCTTTTTCGCCGCAAATAAAGCATGTCATAGATCTGTCCTTAGGGATCATCTTCGAACTGTAGCCGACTCTCTAAACCTAACCACCTCCCGGGCATCGCCCGGCAAGCACTTTTCGTGAAGCGGGATTACCTCAGCGGCCCCGTGACCGACCTGCCTGACGGTTGTGAAATCTCGTTATGTGGTCTGTTAAGACTTATTCGAAATTGCCGCATCCAGAAGAAACTTCACCCACTTGGAGTGAGCAGCATCGTAACGAGCGATCGCTTGAACCCATTCGACGCCTGCCGTCTTTCGGGAGGCAACGAGCTTCATCAATTCGGCTACTGAGGCATCAATTTCGAGCAGATGTTTGTGTGATTCAAATCGAAGATCGTCATTGTTGATCATGGTCTGAGCACCTGTGGTACGAAGTGAATGCTACCAGAAATAGTTGTACAACAACCTAGACCACGTACAACTTTTGAAAATTCCCTCCCCCTTTAAAGTCAGCCGCTATAGCAGCAAAGGAGCAGTCATGTCTGAACCAGCCGGCTGCCGTAGAGCGTGACAAGGGCGGCTAGTGGTATCACCTCGATATTCCAAGCTTCGGCGGTGGCGAAGACCCTGCGCCATACATTCAATGGACGAAAACAAAAGGCCTTGAGTTGAAGGGATGGCATATGGATAGCGATCTGGATGGCCACCCATACGAATACGGAGCACGGTCCGTACGCCCAGTGGGCGCGCCGGGTGACGCCATGATCGCCACCCTCTGGTTCGCCTACGTCTTCATCTACAGGGGCCAAGGCCATGACACAGACAATGCAGGCTCAGTTCGAGCAGGCATTCAGCGACGATAACGGCAAGATGCCGGTGGCATTCATCAAACTGCAGCGCCTGGGCGACAGCTACAGCGTGCCGCGCGTTGCCCGAGCTTGGTACTGGTTCAAGCGCTCGCGGGAAACCCTGGTGGTGCTGAATAGCGTGGCCAGGTCGATCATTGAAAAGCAGCGCGGTATCAGCAAGGAATGGGTTTTCCCATACAACGGAACCGCGACGCACCGTATGAACGACTCGGCCTGGAAGAAGGCACGGGTGAGAGCGGCGAAACTCTGGCAGGAGGAAAACCTTCGCCCCGCTCACCCTGGGTATGCATCCATAAGGACCCATGATCTCAAACACACGTTTGGCCGCCGACTGCGTGCAGCGGGCGTAACCGAGGAAGACCGCAAGGCACTGCTTGGACACAAGAACGGCAGCATCACCAGTCGTTACTCGGGCGCTGAGCTCGGGCATCTGATCGAAGCTGCGAACATGGTATCAGCAACCGATTCGCGAGGACCGGTCCTGACAATTTTGAAGAGGAAGCAGGCGTGAAAATTGGACAAGTCACGCAAATGTCACGCACATGAAAAAGGCCAATGCTGTGAACATTGGCCTAAATCATTGAAATATATGGTCGGGACGGAGTGATTCGAACACTCGACCCCTAGCACCCCATGCTAGTGCGCTACCGGACTGCGCTACGCCCCGACTAGGCGTGTTACTGGGTTCGCTTCGCAACGAAGCGATGAGGAATATACCGCAAGCTTTTGAAATGTGGAAGTATTTTAAAAGCCGGAATTATTTCTTCAAAACCACCAGCACATCTTCGAGTTCGGAGATCATCTGGCGGATCAGTTGCTTGTATTGGGTGGTGTCGTCTTTGGCTTCATCACCGGACATACGCTGACGCGCGCCGCTGATGGTGAACCCCTGGTCGTACAGCAAGGCACGGATCTGTCGGATCATCAGCACGTCCTGGCGCTGATAATACCGACGGTTCCCGGTGCGTTTGACGGGGTTGAGTTGAGGAAACTCCTGCTCCCAATAGCGCAACACGTGCGGTTTTACCGCACAGAGCTCGCTGACTTCACCAATGGTGAAGTAGCGTTTGCCTGGGATGACGGGTAGCTCGTCGTTATGACTTGGTTCCAGCATAAGCCTCAACTCGGGCCTTCAACTTCTGCCCTGGACGAAAGGTGACCACACGGCGAGCCGTGATCGGGATTTCTTCTCCCGTTTTTGGATTGCGGCCAGGCCGCTGGCGTTTGTCCCGCAGGTCAAAATTGCCGAAACCGGACAGCTTGACCTGCTCATTGTCTTCCAGAGCGTGCCTGATTTCTTCAAAAAACAGCTCGACCAATTCCTTGGCCTCGCGCTTGTTCAGACCCAGCTCTTCGTACAGACGTTCCGCCATCTCAGCTTTCGTCAAAGCCCCCATACGTCACTTCCTTAACGTGGCGTTCAACCTTTGTTCGAGCGAGGTGAGGATATTTTGTGTCGTGGTATTCACCTCATCGTCATTAAGAGTGCGCGATGGATGCTGCCAGGTCAAGCCAACTGCAAGGCTTTTTCTATGCGGATCAATACCTTTACCCTGATAGACGTCAAATAGCCTGAGGTCTGTCAGCCATTCCCCTGCATTTTCACGGATTACATCCAGAACGGCAGTGGCGGCGACTTCACGGTCAGCGATCAGGGCCAGGTCGCGGCGCACTTCAGGGAAGCGCGACAACTCGCTGAATTTAGGCATTTTGCCCGAAGCCACTTCAGCCAGGACCAGCTCGAACACGAAGACCGGACGATCAAGGCCCAGGGTTTTCGACAGCTCGGGGTGAATGGCACCCAGGAAGCCCACCAGGCGCCCTTCTCGCTCGATACGCGCGGTCTGGCCTGGGTGCAACGCCGGGTGGCTGCCTGGCACGAACGTAAAGTCGTCCAGTGCACCGGCGAAGCCCAATACCGCTTCCACATCAGCTTTAACGTCGAAGAAGTCCACGGCATCGCGGCCTTGCGCCCAGCCTTCCGGCAAGCGACTACCGCAGACGACACCGGCCAGCATCGGCTCTTGCTTCAGCCCGTCCAGTTGCCCCACAAACCGCAAGCCGCTTTCAAACATGCGCACGCGATCTTGCTGACGGTTCAGGTTGTGCGAAAGTGCTTTCACCAGACCCGGCCACAGCGACGAACGCATGGCCGCCATGTCGTTGGAGATCGGGTTAGCCAGCAGCAGCGGTTCAACACCTGGGTTGAACAGTTCGAACTGTTTCGGATCGATGAAGCTGTAGGTTACCGCCTCCTGATAGCCACGGGCGACCAGCAGACGACGCAGCTCAGGCAGGTGCGCACGCGCCTCGGCCTTGGGTTGCGGCGCCAGGCGTGCTTGCGGATAACGAACCGGCAAGCGGTTGTAACCGTACAGGCGGGCCAGTTCTTCGATCAGGTCAACTTCCAGGCTGATATCGAAGCGATGGCTCGGCACTTCAACGCGCCACTGGCCTTCCCCACTCGAGGAAATGCCCAGGCCGAGGGCCGACAACAGTTGCTCGATTTCAGCGGGGTCAATGACCAGGCCAAGCATCTGTTCAACGCTTTTGGCACGCAGGGTGATCGGCGCAACAGAAGGTAGGTGCTGCTCACTGACGGTTTCAGTGATCGGACCGGCTTCGCCTCCGGTGATTTCCAGCAGCAGGCCAGTAGCACGCTCCATGGCTTCACGGGCCAGCTTCCAGTCCACGCCACGCTCGTAGCGATGCGAAGCGTCGGTGTGCAGGCCGTAGGAACGCGCCTTGCCAGCGATAGCAATCTGATCGAAGAACGCGCTTTCCAGGAAAACATCGCGAGTGGTCGCAGACACGCCGCTGTGCTCGCCCCCCATCACGCCGGCAATCGCCAGGGCGCGGGAATGGTCAGCGATGACCAGGGTATCGGCACGCAAGGCAACTTCCTGGCCGTCGAGCAGAACCAGCTTTTCGCCTTCCTCAGCCATGCGTACGCGGATACCACCGTTGATTTCGGCGAGATCGAAGGCGTGCAGCGGCTGGCCCAACTCCAGCATCACGTAGTTGGTGATGTCGACGGCAGCATCAATACTGCGCACGTCGGCACGGCGCAGACGCTCAACCATCCACAATGGGGTTGGCTTGGACAGGTCGACGTTACGGACCACACGCCCCAGGTAACGTGGGCAAGCGTTTGGCGCCAGCACTTCAATGGAACGCACTTCGTCGTGCACTGCCGCTACCGGGGTTACAACCGGGCGCGTGACGGGTGCGTTGTACAACGCGCCGACTTCACGCGCCAGGCCCGCCAGGGACAGGCAGTCGCCACGGTTCGGAGTCAGGTCGACCTCGATGCTGGCATCTTCCAGCTCCAGGTAAACGCGGATGTCCTGGCCCACCGGCGCATCAGCCGGCAGTTCCATCAGGCCATCATTGCCCTCGCCCACCTGCAGTTCAGCCTGGGAGCACAGCATGCCGTTGGACTCGACACCGCGCAGTTTGGCCTTCTTGATCTTGAAGTCGCCGGGCAATTGAGCACCGATCATCGCGAACGGAATCTTCAGGCCCGGGCGCACATTCGGTGCCCCGCACACGACCTGGAAGGTTTCGGCGCCATTGCTGACCTGGCACACACGCAATTTGTCGGCATCGGGATGCTGCTCGGTGCTCAACACCTCGCCCACCACCACGCCGCTGAAAACACCGGCGGCCGGCGTCACACTATCGACCTCAAGGCCGGCCATCGACAGACGGGCAACCAGCTCGTCGCGATCTACCTGCGGGCTTACCCAGCCACGCAGCCATTGTTCACTGAATTTCATCCTGCTCTCCTAAAGATTCGTTACGACTAGCGAAATTGCGCGAGGAACCGCAAGTCGTTGTCGAAGAACAGACGCAAGTCGTTCACGCCGTAACGCAGCATGGCCAGACGCTCAACGCCCATGCCGAAGGCAAAGCCCGAGAACTCTTCCGGGTCGATCCCGGACATACGCAGCACGTTAGGGTGCACCATGCCGCAGCCCATCACTTCCAGCCAGCCGGTCTGCTTGCAGACGCGGCAGCCTTTGCCGCTGCACATCACGCATTCCATATCAACTTCGGCGGATGGCTCTGTGAACGGGAAGAACGAAGGACGGAAGCGCACCGCCAGCTCTTTCTCGAAGAACACCCGCAGGAACTCTTCGATAGTGCCTTTGAGGTCGGCGAAATTGATGTCGCGATCGACCAGCAGGCCTTCGACCTGGTGGAACATCGGCGAGTGGGTGATATCCGAGTCGCTACGGTACACACGGCCTGGGCAGACGATGCGGATCGGCGGTTTGTTCGCTTCCATGGTGCGGACCTGTACCGGCGAGGTATGGGTGCGCAACAGCATGTTCGCGTTGAAATAGAAGGTGTCGTGCATCGACCGGGCCGGGTGATGGCCTGGGATGTTGAGCGCCTCGAAGTTGTGATAGTCGTCTTCGACCTCAGGACCTTCGGCAATGCCGTAGCCGATATGGGTGAAGAACTGTTCGATACGTTCCAGAGTCCGGGTGATCGGATGCAGACCGCCCGAGGCCTGGCCACGGCCAGACAAGGTTACGTCAATGGACTCGGCCGCGAGCTTGGCTGCAAGGTCAGCCTCTTCGAGCGACGCCTTGCGCGCATTGAGAACCTCTGTGACACGCTCCTTGGCGACGTTGATCAGCGCACCGACTTGTGGGCGCTCTTCAGCCGGCAAATTTCCCAGGGTCTTCATCACCTGAGTCAATTCACCCTTCTTGCCAAGGTAGTGAACCCGGATTTGCTCCAGGGCATTGATATCTTCAGCGCTTTGCACAGCCTCAAGAGCTTGAGCGACGAGCGCGTCCAGGTTTTCCATGTACAGACTCCAGATACAAAATAGGGGAAGAGCTTGAAGGCTCTTCCCCTATTTAAGACGTTTACCACCTTGGGTTGCAGGAGCAGCCCAGGGTGACTGTCGGGGGTACTTAAGCCAAGGTGGCTTTAGCTTTCTCGACAATCGCAGCAAACACCGCTTTTTCGTTCACGGCCAGTTCAGCCAGAACCTTACGGTCGATTTCGATGGACGCTTTTTTCAGGCCAGCGATGAAACGGCTGTAGGACAGACCGTTAACACGAGCACCAGCATTGATACGAGCGATCCACAGAGCGCGGAACTGACGTTTTTTCTGACGACGGTCACGGTAGGCGTATTGGCCTGCCTTGATTACCGCTTGCTTGGCAACACGGAATACGCGTGAACGCGCGCCGTAGTAGCCTTTAGCAAGTTTCAGAATTTTTTTGTGACGCTTACGGGCAATGACGCCACGCTTTACACGAGCCATGAGTTACTTCCTCTATTCTTGATCCAAAAATTAACGAAGGCGCAGCATGCGCTCGACTTTTGCCACGTCAGACGGATGCAGCAAGCTGCTACCGCGCAGTTGACGCTTACGCTTGGTCGACATTTTGGTCAGGATGTGGCTCTTGAAAGCGTGCTTGTGCTTGATACCGTTAGCAGTTTTCAGAAACCGCTTAGCAGCACCACTTTTAGTCTTCATCTTTGGCATGTTCGGATACTCCGCATTCAGTTGATAAACATAATCAGAAGGCCTGCCGTGCCCTGTTGATTACTTCTTCTTTTTCGGGGCGATGACCATGATCAGCTGGCGTCCTTCCATCTTAGGATGCTGTTCGACCGAACCGTACTCGAGCAGGTCTTGTTCAACCCGCTTGAGGAGTTCCATCCCCAGCTCCTGGTGGGCCATCTCACGGCCGCGGAATCGCAAGGATACCTTGGCCCTGTCCCCATCACTCAGGAAACGTACCAGGTTGCGCAGTTTTACCTGGTAATCCCCTTCCTCCGTCCCTGGACGAAACTTGATTTCTTTTACTTGAATCTGCTTCTGGTTCTTCTTCGCCGCAGCAATCTGCTTCTTCTTTTCGAAGATCGACTTGCCGTAGTCCATCACCCGGCAAACAGGCGGGACTGCGTCGGCGGAGATTTCCACCAGGTCCAATTTGGACTCTTCAGCGATACGAAGCGCTTCATCAATAGAGACGATGCCAATCTGCTCGCCGTCAGCGCCAATTAACCGAACCTCGCGTGCCGAGATATTCTCGTTGATCGGGGCTTTCGGTGCAGCTCGTTTATCTTGTCTCATTTCACGCTTAATAATAATTACTCCGAATCTGGGCGACCACGCCGGGAAACCGCTTGCGCGAGGAACTCAGCGAACTGGGCGACGGGCATCGAGCCCAGGTCAGCACCTTCACGAGTACGCACAGCGACAGTCTGCATCTCGACTTCCCTGTCTCCAATAACCAAAAGATAGGGAACCTTGAGCAAGGTATGCTCGCGGATTTTAAAGCCGATCTTTTCATTTCTCAAGTCGGACTTGGCACGAAACCCGCTTTCGTTGAGAGTTTTTTCAACTTCAGCGGCAAAATCTGCCTGTTTATCAGTGATATTCATGATCACTGCCTGGGTCGGAGCAAGCCACGCCGGGAACGCACCCTCGTAGTGCTCGATCAGGATCCCGACGAACCGTTCGAACGAACCGAGGATCGCCCGGTGCAACATAACCGGGTGTTTACGGCTGTTGTCTTCGGAGACGTATTCGGCGCCCAGACGGATCGGCAGGTTAAAATCGAGCTGCAGGGTACCACACTGCCAGACGCGACCAAGGCAATCTTTCAGCGAGAACTCGATCTTCGGACCGTAGAACGCGCCCTCACCCGGCTGCAGATCGTACGCAAGCCCCGCACTGTCGAGCGCTGCGGCCAGTGCCGACTCTGCGCGATCCCACAGCTCGTCGGAACCGACGCGTTTTTCCGGACGAGTGGACAGCTTCATCTCGACTTCGGTAAAGCCGAAATCGCGATAAACGTCCATGGTCAGCTTGATGAACGCGGCGGATTCCGCCTGCATCTGCTCTTCGGTGCAGAAGATATGGGCGTCATCCTGAGTGAAGCCGCGCACACGCATGATGCCGTGCAGCGCACCCGAGGGCTCGTTACGGTGGCAGGCACCAAACTCCGCCAGGCGCATCGGCAGCTCGCGGTAGCTCTTCAGGCCCTGGTTGAACACCTGCACGTGGCAAGGGCAGTTCATCGGCTTGATGGCGTAGTCGCGGTTTTCCGACTGGGTGGTGAACATGTTGTCGGCATAGTTGGCCCAGTGCCCGGATTTCTCCCACAGGCTGCGATCAACGACCTGAGGCGTCTTGATCTCCAGGTAGCCGTTTTCGCGCTGGACCTTGCGCATGTACTGTTCAAGCACCTGATACAGAGTCCAGCCGTTCGGGTGCCAGAACACCATGCCCGGCGCTTCTTCCTGGAGGTGGAACAGGTTCAGGCGCTTGCCGATCTTGCGGTGATCGCGTTTTTCGGCTTCTTCGATGCGCTGGATGTAGGCTGCCAGCTGCTTCTTGTCAGCCCACGCAGTGCCGTAGATCCGCTGCAGCTGCTCGTTCTTCGCATCACCACGCCAGTAGGCGCCGGACAACTTGGTCAGCTTGAACGACTTCAGGAAGCGCGTGTTCGGCACATGCGGACCACGGCACATGTCGACGTATTCTTCGTGGTAGTACAGGCCCATGGCCTGCTCGTCCGGCATGTCTTCGACCAGGCGCAGCTTGTAGTCTTCGCCACGGGCAGTGAACACCTCGATCACTTCGGCGCGCGGCGTGACCTTTTTGATCACGTCGTAATCTTTTTCAATCAGCGCATGCATGCGCTGCTCGATGGCCGCGAGGTCGTCCGGAGTAAAAGGACGCTCGTAGGCGATATCGTAATAGAAGCCTTCGTCGATGACCGGGCCGATGACCATCTTCGCGGTCGGATACAGTTGCTTGACCGCATGGCCAATCAAGTGTGCGCAAGAGTGGCGAATGATCTCCAGCCCCTCTTGATCCTTGGGCGTGATGATTTGCAGGCTGGCATCGCGGGTGATCAGGTCGCTGGCGTCAACCAGCTTGCCGTCGACCTTGCCGGCCACGGTGGCCTTGGCAAGGCCCGCACCAATGGATGCGGCGACCTCGGCTACGGAAACCGAATGATCGAATGAACGTTGACTGCCGTCGGGAAGAGTAATAGTTGGCATGGCGCCTCCTCTCCTAGTGGTGACCCCTACCAAAGGTCACGTGGGTTGGGATGAGCCAGTACAAGATCCAACACCAGGCCGTTCAGTGATGAACGCCTGCCTTACAGCGGCAGGAGCCTTTCGGCCAACCGATAATCGAACCAGAGTGACTGGAGTGAGCTAAAAAGACATGGCGAGGCGGCAAATGGCGCGCCTTGGAATAGCCAGGAGGCGGATGCTATCACAGATGAACGGTCATCGTGCTGGCGCCTCTTCATGCAATAGCAAATTCCAGGCTTTATGGTCACGAAAGTGAACTTGAGCTGTACGCTACCCCTCAAACCCACTGAGAATTGCCGTTCGTCCTCAAACCCCAGGAGCATTTCATGATGCGTTTTACCTCCAGCCTCGCCCTCGCTGCCTCCCTGACCCTCCTTTCGCTCGGCGCGCAGGCAGCAGCCCCCTCGAACTGGCCAGCGGGCGCACGGGACAGCTTTATTAATGACTGCAGCGCGGCAGCCAGCCAGAATGTGGATGCCAAAACCGCAAAGACTCACTGCGAATGCGGCGCTGACAAGATCAACGCAGAATTGAGCACCGCCGAAATCAAGGAACTCATGACCAACCAGAACGCCAGCCCGGAGCTTAAAAACAAAGCCGTCGCGGCAATTTCGTCCTGCAAAGTCGTGAAGAAAAAGTAAGATTTTCCACTGACACCACTGCTTTGCGCTGAGCAAAACAGCCCAAAAACTGCCATTTCTCACAAAATACGCAGCTTTTACGGCTTTTTTTATCAGTTGATATTTCGAGCCAAAGCCCCGTAAATCGGGGCTTTCAGCCGATCCAAACCCGCAATGCAGCGCTATTGATGAGCAAACAGTGCCTTGGGGGGGCTCCCAAGTCGAACATTTCGACTATGATAGCTCGGTGTGCCCAGTTGGCCTGAGCAGCACAGTACTACTGAAAATATATGTTTCTTGGAGATACACCATGTCTAATCGCCAAACCGGCACCGTTAAATGGTTCAACGATGAAAAAGGCTTCGGCTTCATCACTCCTCAAGGTGGCGGTGACGACCTGTTCGTACACTTCAAAGCTATCGAAAGCGACGGTTTCAAAAGCCTGAAAGAAGGCCAAACCGTTTCCTTCGTGGCTGAGAAAGGCCAAAAGGGTATGCAAGCTGCACAAGTTCGCGGCGAGTAATTCCCCGCTGAGCTAAAAAAACCCCGTCCATGTGACGGGGTTTTTTATGGGCGCTACAAAAGAGGCGCTATCAGCCGCAATTGACCCGCGTGATCACCAGGTTGTCGTCGGTGTTCAGGTTCAAGCGATCGGAGCGATACTCCAGCGTGATCATATCGTTGGGCTTGAGGATACGTGCGTTCTGCGCGCCGGCACGCGTACGCGCCTGTTCCAGCAGTTGCGGCGAGGCTTTCTGGCCGATCGCGAACTCGGCGGCCTTCGACTCACAGCGGCTATGACCGGCATCGGTCACGGTGGCATCTTTGCCTGGCTCAGAGGCACCTGGGGTGCTGCAACCCGCCAACGCGAGTGCTGCCAACAAAGTACCGAATGATGCGAGCTTCCAAGGCATGAAGCCTCCTATGATAAAAAATGGACAGAGATCGTGCGACAGCAGTCAAGGCGATTGGTTTCAAGACGTTAACCGCCTGCGCGCAAGTCTGCCTGACTCACAGCCGGCAGGCGCCCGGTCAATCGTGACTAGATATGAACGTATTCAGTAGATATCGATATAGTCGGACGCTGGTTTTGGCCAGTTCTGTTTGAGTGCGTTGAAAATCTGCATGACCCAGACTTCATCGCTGGCCGCCACGATGCCGACATAGCCGGACCCTTTGGCCCAGGTCTCCAGGCGAAACAGCAGGCCATCAACCTCAGCCCCTCCGACCACCCCTGACGAGATGTAGGCGATGCCCGCCTTGCTGACCCGCAATTGGGTATGTTCATCGTCACTGGCGCTGCCAAGCAGTTGGCGCACAGCCTCCAGCGTAAGGTTATCGGGCTTGTTCAAATCGATTTGCACGCGCAGTTTCCCGGCCGTTAAACAGGGCGCCAGTGTCGCACAGCCCCCTCCCTCATGCCTAAGTAGCAGTGCCAAATGCCCTGCAAAATGCTTAACTGCGCCCGCTGGAACCGCTTTCCAGTGCATTGCCCCGTATTTTCAGCCCGTGAGATTTCCATGACCACCGTAACGCTCCAAGCCGATATCAAAGCCAAGTGGCCCCAAGGCCAAAGCTCCTACAGCCCTGGAAGCGCTGAAGAACTGGCGATCATTGGTATAGACCTGCTGGTCAAGGAACTGGGCACACAGGCGGCACAAGCGTTCATCGGCCAGGTATTCGAGAAATACCCGGCCGACTACATGGGGGCGCAAACGCGCGATTAAGGACCGGACGACGAACGTCGACCGGGTCAAGCACCCTACTTCAGACGCGCCAGGCGCTCGGTCAGCAGATCGAAAAAGCCCTGGGCGTCGCCGTTCTCGACCCAGAATACATTCTTCGGCTGCTTGAGGCCGTCGTACCAGTCGACGATGGTCTGGCCGAAGGTGGGGCCCTCACGGCTGTCTACGACCATATTGGCCTCGCGCCCGCTGAACAGCGAAGGCTTGAGCAGGTACGCCACCACGGTAGCATCATGGACCGGACCACCCGGAATCCCGTAGTGCTCCATATCGCCTTTGACATACTCATTCAGAATGGCGCTGACCACCTTGCTCGCGTTGTTATTCAGGTCGGCAATCTTTTTAAGACGGGCATCGCTGGTGAGGACCTTATGAGTTACGTCCAGCGGCAGGTAAGTCAGCTTCACACCACTTTTGAGCACGATCTCAGCCGCGACCGGATCGGCGAACAGGTTGAACTCGGCCACGGGCGTAATATTACCGCCATTGAAATGCGCGCCGCCCATCACAACGACTTCCTTGATGCCCTGGGTGATTTCCGGCGCCTGGGTCAACGCCAGCGCCAGGTTGGTCTGTGGGCCAAGCATGGCGATGGTGATGCTGTGCGGCGCGGCGCTGCTCAGGGTCTTGATCAGGTAGTCAACGGCATTGCCTTCGGCCAGGCCCTTCTTGGGCTCGTGCACGGTGACGCCGGAAATCCCTTCCTTGCCATGAATATTCTCTGCGTAGATCGGTGTGCGCAGCAGCGGTTTTGGCGCACCTGCGTACACCGGAATATCTTCGCGCCCGGCCCACTCACGTGCCAGGCGCGCATTGCGAGAGGTCTTGTCCAGGCGCACATTACCGGCGACGGTGGTCAGCGCACGAATCTTCAACTCCTCCGGCGAGGCCATGGCAAACAGCAACGCCACCACATCATCGGCCCCCGGGTCGGTGTCGATGATCAGGTCGATTTTTTCCGCCGCTTGGGCGCTTGCAGCAGTGAGCGCGGACAAAAGCAGAACACTCCGGAACAGGTTTTTCAGGGTATGCATAAAACACTCCTTGTCATAAGGGGGGACGCTAGAACGTTACGCCGGACACCAGCGCGATATTGCAATAAGGTTGGCACTCGCCCGTGCGCACGACCGCACGGGCATTGCGGCTCAGTTGCTTGAATTGGTCATGGCTGAGCAGGCGCCTTTCACCCAGCGCCGCCTGCTCTGCGAGCCTATCAAGCTCGCCCAGTGCAGGCGGTTGTTTAAGCAGGATTTCCTCCGCCAGCACGTGGCTTTCAACCTGCATTTCGCTCAGCACGATGCGCAAGGTGCTGATGAAATCCGGAATACCCTGGGTCAGCGCCAGGTCGATCAGCTCCACGCCGGGAGGCACCGGCAGACCCGCATCACCGATAACCAGGATGTCACCATGGCCCAGCGATGCGATGACCCGCGACAGGGCGATATTCAGCAAAGGTGTCTTTTTCATGAGGGCACAAAACCTTGTACGTCTTGCAGTGTAGGAATGGATGGCTGAGCACCGGCACGGGTCACTGACAACGCCGCCGCCACCTGGCCGAAACGGATCGCCTCGGCCTCGCTCTTGCCTGCGGCCAGCGCGGCGGCAAAGCCACCGACAAAGGTATCGCCAGCGGCCGTGGTATCGACCGCCTTGACCTTCGGCGCCACCCAGTGTTCGAAGCCTTTGCCGTCGGCAAACAGTGCTCCCTGGGCTCCAAGGGTGATGATGACCTTGCCCGCCCCCGCCTTGATCAGCGCGGTCGCGGCGACCTTGGCGCTGTCGAGCGAGTCAACCGTCACACCGCTGAGGGCAGTGGCCTCACTTTCATTTGGGATCAGGTAATCGATCGAGCTATACCACTCGGCAGGCAACGGTGCGCTTGCCGGGGCGGGGTTGAGAATGACTGTCTTGCCCAGCTCACGCCCCCGCTTGAGCGCCTGCCCAACGGTATCCATCGGCACCTCAAGCTGACAGATGATCACATCTGCCGCCTGTAACACCGCGTCGCAGCTTTTCAGAGACGCTGGCGTCAACTGGTCGTTGCTGCCCGCCACAATCACAATGGCGTTCTGGCTGCTGTCATCCACCACGATCAACGCCACACCGCTGGAGCCTTCCACGGCACTGACCGCCTGGCAATCGACCCCCTCCACCAGCAGCGCTTCCCGCAATTGGCTGCCGTAGGCGTCAGTGCCGACGCAACCGACCATCGCGACATCCGCCCCCAGGCGGGCCGCTGCGACGGCCTGGTTCGCGCCCTTGCCGCCGGGAACGGTGGAAAACGTCTGGCCGATCAGGGTTTCACCGGCACGTGGCAAACGACTGGCGCGGGTGACCAGGTCCATGTTCAAGCTGCCTATTACCACTACTTTTGCTGGCATACATCAGTACTCATCAATTCGGTTCAGCGGTATTGGGCGAACACATCGGCCAATGGCGCGGTCGACTCACGCAAAACAATGCTGGGCGTCACGATGCGTTGATCGATCGGCAGTTGGGGGGTTGCTATTCGTTGCAGTAATAATTCGGCCGCCGTCTCGCCCAATTGCAGGATCGACTGCCCGACCGTCGTCAGCGCGGGGTAGACATAGCGCCCCATCTGAATGTCATCGAAACCGATCACCGACAGTTCGCCCGGCACACGCAGATTGCGCTCCGCGGCGGCGCGCAGCACGCCAAAACCAATCATATCGTTGCTGGCGAAAATCGCACTGGGCGGGTTTCCCGACAACAACTGCACGGCTGCGGCATAACCTCCGGTGCTGGTGAAGTCACTTACCAGGATACGGCTGGCCGACACTTCGACGCCCGCCTCGCGCAACGCGCGCTGGTAACCCGCCAGACGCATCTGTGCTACCCGGGTATGCACCGGACCACCGATACAGGCGATGTCCCGATGCCCCAGTTCCAGCAGGTGGCGGGTGGCGAGATAAGCGCCCTCTTCGTGATCGATGCGTACCAGATCGACATCAATGCCATCCAACGCCCGGTCGACAATCACCATGGGCGTGCGCACCGCACTCAAGCCGGCGGCAAGACCACTGTCATCGCCGCCCACGGACGTCACGATCAAGCCGTCGACGCGTTTTTCCAGCAACACGCGCAAATAACTGCGCTGTTTTTCAGCGTCGTCGTCGGAGTTGCAGAGAATCACGCAATAGCCATTGCGCTCGCAGTAATCCTCGATGCCCCGCGCCAGCTCCGCAAAGTACGGGTTGAGGCTATTGGGCACCAGCAAGCCAATGGTGGCCGTGGTCTTGGCCTTGAGCGAGCGCGCAACGGCGCTGGGCACGTAGTCCAACTGCTTGATCGCCGCCTCGACTTTGACACGTACCGGCTCGCTGACCGGGCGCGTCTTGTTCACCACATGGGACACCGTGGTATAGGAAATACCCGCAAGCGCCGCCACATCCTTGATCGTTGCCATGGTTCAGCCCCGCCGACTGGCGCGCTGGCTGCGATAGGTATCGAGGACCACGGCAATCACAATGACAGCACCGGTAATGATGCGTTTAGTGGGTTCCGTAGCACCGATCTGCGCAAGGCCAGCCGCCAGCACCGAAATAATCAACACCCCGAAAAAGGTACTGATGACCGAACCGCGCCCACCCATCAGGCTGGTACCGCCGATCACCACAGCGGCGATCACTTGCAGCTCCAGGCCGGAACCGGCGTTCGGGTCTGCCGCTTCAAGGCGCGAGATCTGGAACAACGCCGCAACACCGGCCAACAACCCCATCAGGCTGAATACCAGGATTTTGTAGGGCTTGGGATTGATCCCCGCCAGACGCACAGCCTCCTCGTTTGTGCCGATACCAATGAGGTAACGACCGAATACCGTACGGGTCAACACCAGTTGCGCCGCGATGATCACCAGCAACGCAATGATGAACGACGGAGAAATACCAAAGGCAATCGGGTTGGATAACCAGGCAAACGAGTCACCGATGTAAGCGGTGCGCGAGCCGGTCATCTGATAGGCCACGCCCCGCGCCATTTCCAGCACACCGAGCGAGACGATGAACGACGGAATCCGCCAGGCCACGGTGATCGAGCCGGTGATAGTGCCGGCCAGCGCCGCGCAACCCATGCCGAGTATGGCGGCCGGCAACACGCTCCAGCCCCAGCCGAGAATCGCCACGCTGACCGCCGATGCGGCCAACGCCAGCACCGAGCCCACCGACAGGTCGATACCGCCGATGATCAGGATGAAGGTCATGCCCACCGCCAGCACCATCAGGTCCGGAATCTGGTTGGCCAGGGTGCTGAAGGTGTCATAGGACAGGAAGTGGTCGCTGAGCACCGAGAACAGCGCAATCATCGCCAGCAAGGCACCGGCCAGGCCCAGGTAGGTACCCAGGCCGTAGAAGTTACCGCCGGTTTTGCCGGGGGAAGTTGTTGTTTTCATGGGGTATCCCTAAGCACTGCATCGTTGAGCAGCGCATCACGTTTTTGATAGCCGGCAAAGGCGGCGGCAAGCAGCTCGTCCTGGGTCCAGCTGTCGCGCTCGAAGGTTTCGATCAGGCGTCCGGCGGAGAGCACGCCGATCCGATCACAGATCAGCATCAGCTCTCGCAGATCGCTGGACACCACCACCAGCGCCTTGCCCTGGCGAGTCAGCTCGCCCAGCAAGGCATAGATGTCGAACTTGGCACCAACGTCGATGCCACGGGTCGGTTCGTCGAACAGCATCACCGCACAATCGCGCTCCAGCCAGCGACCAATCACGACTTTCTGCTGGTTGCCACCCGACAGCTCGCTGACCAATTGCGCCGGGCTGGAGCTGCGGATGCGCATGGCATCTACCTGACGCTTGGCCAAGGCGGTTTCGTCACGGTTGTTCACCACGCCACCACCGGAAATCTTGGGCATGTTGCCCAGCGCGATGTTGGCGCTGATGGATTGGGTCAGCAGCAAACCTTCACCTTTGCGGTCCTCGGTGATCAAGGCAATCCCATGCCCCACCGCGTCCACTGGCGAACGAATGCTCACTACCTGGGCAGGCGAGCCCAGGGCAATGGTGCCGCTGTCGGCCAGGTCGGCACCAAAGATCAGGCGCAACAGCTCAGTGCGGCCGGCGCCGATCAAGCCGGAGATGCCATAGATTTCGCCGGCGCGCACTTCAAAGGACACATCGCGAACCTTGTCCGAACGGGTCAGCCCTTTCACGGTCAAGGCGGGACCACCAATGGTCCGCGGGCCCAGGTCAATCTGCTCACCCAACTCACGGCCCACCATCAGGGTGACCAGTTGCTCGCTGTTGTAGTTGGCCATCGGCTCGACGCAGACCAGCTTGCCATCACGCAGTACCGCAATGCGCTGGGCAACACGGGCCAGTTCCTCGAGCCGGTGCGAAATGTAGATGATCGCCACGCCGCGAGCCTGCAAGCGGGTGATTTGCTCGAACAGCATCTCGACTTCACGCGCGGTGAGCATGGCCGTGGGCTCGTCGAGGATCAGCACATGGCAATCGCCGATCAGGTTGCGCGCAATCTCGACCATTTGTTGATGCCCGATACCCAGGCTGCCGACGAGTGTATCCGGGTCGATGGCGTCCAGGCCAACCTGGGCCATGGCTTCGATTGCGGCCGTGCGCAGTTGCTTGCGGCTGATCCAGCCGCACCGGCTGGGCAGGTTATCCAGGAACAGGTTTTCGGCCACGGTCAGCGTCGGCAGCAAGTTGAGTTCCTGCATGACCATGCGCACGCCCAGCTCTTCGGCCTGGGTACGGCTGGCCGGGCGGTAATCCTGACCGTTGAACTGCATGTGCCCGGTGGTCGGCGTGACCAACCCGCCGATAATCTTCGACAGCGTGCTTTTACCTGCACCGTTTTCACCGGTCAGCGCCAGCACTTCCCCGCGATTGAGCGTCAGGGTGATGTCGGCCAGAACCGGTTGGGCATAGGTTTTGCCGATACCGCTGACCGAGAGGACAGCGTTCGGGGCGGAAGATGACATAGGAAAATCTCCAGGCGCCCGCTCAGGACGAGCGGACGCTGTTGGGTACTGCCAGGATTACTTCTTGAGGACGAGTTCGACAGGGGTTTCGATCACGCCGTCTTTGGCATCGACTTTCTCACCCTTGACCAGCTTGAGCGCGTTCTGGATACCGAACACGGCTTGCTGGGCAGCAGCCTGGTCGGCGGTCGCCAGTACACGGCCGTCTTGCAGCATCGGCTTGATGGCTTCGATGTTGTCATAGCCGACCACCTGCACTTTGCCAGTCTTGCCTGCGGCACGTACCGCAGACACAGCGCCCAGCGCCATGTTGTCATTGCCGGCCAGCAGTGCCTTGAGGTCTGGGTGTTCGCTCAACATGGCGGACGCCACTTTCTGGCCCTGGTCGATTTCCCAGTTGCCGGACTGGGTGGAAACGATCTTCATACCGGCAGCGTCCATCGCATCCTTGAAGCCTGCGGTGCGCTGCTGGGCATTGGTGGTGGTGGGTACGCCTTCGATGATCGCGACTTTGTCACCCGAGGTCAGGTGCTTGGCCAGGTAATCGCCTACCAGCTTGGCGCCTTTGCGGTTGTCCGGGCCTACGAACGGAATGTCGAGGTTTTTGCTTTTCAGGACGTCAGGGTCCAGGCGGTTATCAATGTTGACGACCTTGATGCCCGCGTCCGAAGCCTTCTTCAGCACGGTAACCAGCGCCTTGGAGTCGGCAGGAGCAATCACGATGGCGTTAACCTTGGCGAGGATCATCTGGTTGACGATATCGATCTGCGCGCTGGTATCGGTTTCGTTCTTGATGCCGTTGGTGATCATGTCGAAGTCGGCGGCGTGGGCTTTCTGGTAGTCCTTGGCACCGTCCTGCATCGTGACGAAAAATTCATTGGCGAGGGACTTCATGACCAGGCCGACCTTGGGTTTGGCGGCGGCATCATCGGCAAATGCAGAGGAGAGAGGCAGGGCAGCGGATGCGGCGGCAAGCACAGCGACAGCAAGAAGGCGTCCAGCAAATGGCAGCTTCATGGGTTCACTCCGATCTTATGATTATTGTGAGCAACGCTTGCACCGAAACCCTGTTCGGCAGCCGCCCCACCCGGGGGGCTGAAACGAGCGGTCACGACACACCAGAAGCGCTTCGTGAAACATCTCGCAAACGTTTGCGTTATTCAAACTATGAGAACCTTGTCGAGGTTTGTCAACGGGGTAAACCGTCTTTCATCCAAGGTCCTCAGCGCCGCAGTTACGCTCCCTGAGGATGTGTTTGAACATCGCCTCACCAGGTCCTGCGCCGAAACGACAGGCTGTTACACCAAGGTCATGCGGGAGCCAGGAATATTCCGTCATCTTTTTCGGACAACCGAACGAAATACCCACGCACTGTTCGGAAAGCCGGACAAACGCCCTTTTCGCACCGTCAAAAATTCAAATTAAGTTGTTCTAAATCAATACGTTAATTTATATCCCTGCGCACAATCCGCCTGGTACAAATCCTGCTCTTTCTCAGCACCCGAGGCGTTCAGAGTCGCCCGGGTGTTCTGGATGAAACTGCCACCGCACTCATCAAAAACCAGAGAGAAAAATAATGAAATCTGCATTGAAGAACTTTGTTCCGGGCGCCCTCGCCCTTCTGCTGCTGTTCCCTGTTGCCGCCCACGCTAAAGAAGTTGAAACCAAGACCAAACTGTCCAACGTGGTGATCCTCGCCACCGGCGGTACCATCGCCGGCGCTGGCGCCAGTGCCGCCAACAGCGCCACCTATCAGGCAGCCAAAGTCGGTATCGAACAACTGATCGCCGGCGTTCCCGAGCTCTCCCAGATCGCCAACGTGCGTGGCGAACAAGTGATGCAGATCGCCTCCGAAAGCATCAACAACGAAAACCTGCTGCAACTGGGCCGCCGCGTGGCCGAACTGGCCGACAGCAAGGACGTTGACGGCATCGTGATCACCCACGGTACCGATACCCTCGAAGAAACCGCCTACTTCCTGAACCTGGTGGAAAAAACCGACAAGCCAATCGTGGTGGTCGGCTCCATGCGCCCAGGTACCGCGATGTCCGCGGACGGCATGCTTAACCTGTACAACGCCGTGGCCGTGGCCGGCAGCAAAGATGCGCGTGGCAAGGGCGTGCTGGTGACCATGAACGACGAGATCCAATCGGGTCGCGACGTCAGCAAAATGATCAACATCAAAACCGAAGCGTTCAAGAGCCCTTGGGGCCCGCTGGGCATGGTAGTGGAAGGCAAATCCTACTGGTTCCGCCTGCCAGCCAAGCGCCACACCATGGATTCGGAATTCGACATCAAGACCATCAAGAGCCTGCCTGACGTTGAAATTGCCTACGGCTACGGCAACGTAAGCGATACCGCCTACAAAGCATTGGCCCAGGCTGGCGCCAAGGCCATCATCCACGCCGGTACCGGTAATGGTTCGGTATCGTCCAAGGTCGTGCCAGCGCTGGTGGAACTGCGCAAGCAAGGCGTGCAGATCATTCGCTCCTCCCACGTCAACGCCGGCGGCATGGTTCTGCGTAACGCCGAACAGCCGGACGACAAATACGACTGGGTCGCCGCCCTTGACCTGAACCCACAGAAAGCCCGCATCCTGGCAATGGTTGCCCTGACCAAGACCCAGGACAGCAAGGAACTGCAACGGATGTTCTGGGAATACTGATTCCTGGTGACAGCGCGGTAGAGGCAGATACGTCTGCCTCTACCCACTCGTAGGCCCCGCGATAAAAATCCCCCCGCCCTACCCCGAGAAACCAGCGCCACCGACAGCATCGGAATGACGCTGTCATAACGTCAGTTGCCCGTTGTTTTCCCAGTGTCTAAGTGTTCTTTGAGCATCCATATGTCTTTCCCACAGCTACCAAGAGCGCGGGCTTGAAGCCTGTCGCGGGAGATGCCTTAATAAGCAAGCTAACAGTTTCAATATTATTGAGCCCACAATGACGTACGCAAACGAAAGCCTGGATAACTCGACTTCGCGCTCATCCGAACATCTCTTGAGACACCTTAAAACCCACGGCACATGCAGTACGGCGGATTTGTCAAAGGTGCTGGGGGTGACATCCGAAGCGGTGCGCCAACAAATGGTCAAGTTGGTCGAACAAGGCTTGGTCGATAGCGTGGTCTCACGCTCAGGCGTTGGTCGCCCCAAACAGCTATGGCAGTTGACTGATTCCGGTCATGCGCGATTTCCCGATACGCACGCCCAACTCACCGTGCAAATCATCGAATCGGTGACGCTGTTGTTTGGCCAGGGGGGCATAGATCAAGTCATCGAACTACGCGGCTCGCAACAATTAGCCGAGTATCAAGCGCAACTGGCATCGGCGAGTTCCTTGGCCGAACGCGTCAAGCGACTGGCCAATGCGCGAGATGCGGAAGGCTATATGGCACGGGTTGAGAGCGATGGTGATGATTTTTTATTGATTGAGGACCATTGCCCGATTTGCGCCGCCGCAACCAAATGCCAAGGATTCTGCGCATCAGAACTGTCGCAATTTCAAATGCTGATGCAGGGCTGGGGCCAGGTGACGCGTGAAGAGCATTTACTGCGTGGCGGTCGCCGCTGCGTGTACCGCATCCGTAAATTGGCCGACCGATAGACCACTGGAACCTTGGATACCCCGCCTTCCAGAACCTCTTGAATTTTAAGTAGTTGCGAAAACGCCCACAGTTAAATACTGTATGTGCGTACAGAATATCAAGGAATTCTCTGTGGCAAAGTCCTCTTCCGCAGCGCCCACACCGCCAGACGCCTACGAACGCCTGGCGCTGCGCGTGCAAAAAATCATCAATTCAACCAACGCCCAAAAAGCCAAGGCAGCGTTGATCTTCCGTCTGCCGGAAGAGCCTGTGGATGAGTGGGAGCGCCTGCTGGAAGAGATCGCCGAAAACGATAACGTCACCCTCGCCTATCGGGATGACGGTGGCGTGCAGATTTTCTGGGTTGTGCCGAAGGAAGATTGATTGAATGAGTGTCCGTTTTATCGCTGTGTGCTGCCTGTTTTTTGCCCTCACCGCCAACGCCCAAGCCCCTAGAACCTTCAGCGAAGCCAAGAAAATCGCCTGGAAGCTCTACGCTCCGCAATCCACCGAATTTTATTGCGGCTGCAAATACACCGGTAACCGGGTGGACCTGAAAGCCTGTGGTTACATCCCACGCAAAAATGCCAACCGCGCCGCGCGTATTGAGTGGGAACATATTGTACCGGCCTGGCAAATTGGGCATCAGCGCCAATGCTGGCAAAATGGCGGGAGAAAAAACTGCACGCGCCACGATGATGTGTTCAAGCGGGCCGAGGCGGACCTGCACAACCTGGTGCCGAGTATCGGCGAAGTGAATGGCGACCGTAACAACTTCAGCTTCGGCTGGCTGCCAGTGCAAAGCGGGCAATACGGCTCATGCCTGACCCAAGTGGACTTCAAGGCCAAGAAGGTCATGCCACGACCGTCGATTCGCGGAATGATCGCACGCACGTATTTTTATATGAGCAAACAATACGGGTTACGCCTGTCAAAACAGGATCGCCAGCTGTACGAAGCCTGGAACAAGACCTATCCGGTACAGACCTGGGAGCGCCAGCGTAACCAGACAGTTGCCTGCGTGATGGGCCGCGGCAATGAATTTGTCGGCCCGGTGAACTTGAAAGCCTGCAGTTGAACGTGGGCGGTATTCCCGCCCAGCCCGCCTACTATGGCGCGGCCTTGTGCTCGATGACTTGCGACTCGGTGTCGTTCTTCTTGGCGCGGGCCAGCTTTTCAGTCAGCAGTGCCTGCTTGGCTTCGGCCTCAGCTTTGCTGGCGAACGGCCCCAGAAACACCTCGTCCTTACCGTCCACTTTCACAATATAAAAACTGAAGCCGTGTTCCAGCAACCACGCGGTCAGGTCGGTGATCGCCTGCAGTTTGTGATCCGGCGGGCCTACCCACACATCCCATTCCTGAGCGGCAATCGCGCCGGTTTGTGGCTGGCTTTCGGTCACGGCAGGCTTGGCCTTGGGGGCATCGACAGGTTTGCCTTCACCGCAACCGGTCAATGCCAACACCGCAATTCCCATCGCTACTTTACGCACTGCCCTGCTCCTTTGAGGATAAAGAGGCAACTTTACCATTCACTGTCTATTCTGGCCGTCATAAACGTTGGCTTAAACAATGCGAATGATGTACCGCAGACCTGTATGATGCCGCCATGGGAATTAATGTCGCCTCTATGCGTCCTAAAAGAGGCAGTCACAGGGAAGCGCTTAGCAGTAAGCTACACACATCTGACACCTACCCTGTCTGGAACATGTGTCCTTAAAAGTAATCAAGGAGAAGTCCATGCTTATACTCACCCGCAAAGTCGGTGAAAGCATAAACATCGGTGATAACATTACGATCACCATCCTGGGCGTCAGCGGCCAGCAAGTTCGAATCGGCATCAACGCTCCCAAGGACGTCGCCGTGCATCGTGAGGAGATTTATCAGCGCATCCAGGCCGGCCTCACCGCGCCGGACAAAAACCAGACGCCTTGAAGCGCCCCGAGTAGCCAGCCTTTTCGTTCACAGTGACGGCTGGCGAAAACCCATTCAGCCTGCTCGCGTATGCTTACGCGTTCAGCGCGCCTCCTGCATTTCCCTCGCGGTGAGATAAAACTGTCATAAAGCCTGGAACTTGCGGCGTTATTCGTAGCCGAACCTTCTGACAATCACCCTGCCATCTGTCTGTGTGCATTCAGGAGCACGTCGATGAGGCATCGAGCAACGCCGCCGCTTATTTCCAGATCCTGGATGATCACTCTGTTGATAGGGCTGGTTTTTCTGGCTGCCGGATATGGCCTGAGGTTCGAAATTGACCGCGTCAGCGATCCCGGCACTCACTCTTCGCTGGAACTGGCGTTACTGCTCTGTGGCTACTTGCTGGTGTTTTGCATCAGGCCGATCCAAAAGACTGTTTTGCGCAAGTTGTGCCAACGCGCGGCCCATCGTGAGTATCGAAAAACCACACGCTGACGTTGCCACGCTAGCAGATTGCCGGTATTTACAGACCCACAGTAGCACCTATGCTTGGGCTGGCGCGGACAGTGAAAGGTGCTAAAAGCCGATGGACACCCTCAGCAAATCTCAAATCGAACAAGCGCTGGCGGCACGCCTGCCCAGCTACACGGTGACCTGCACGCTGCATGCTGACGGCACCCTTTCAGCCATTCTCAGCGGCCCGGAAACCGACCACTTTGCGATTACCGGAATCGTGCGCGCGCACTATCGCGGCACTGAAGCCATTGCCCGGCTCGCCAACGAGATACTCAGGGAAATGGTGCTCTCCCGCCAGGGAATGAGAAGCAGCCGGTTACAAGCGTCAACCGACCTGTGTGAAGACCACCGAGGCCGATGACCGACTCGGTGTATTCAGATCACCTTGCCAACGGCCTCAAAGACAACCAGCCGTCAGCATCACACCGGGCTTCTAATCCCTCATACCCTGCTATGCAAGCATGCGCTGTCGCCAGGGGCGTGAGGTGCGTTGAGGTGACCACCATCACATCCGCTCCCGCAGCCTCCCCAGCTCGGATCCCTACGGCAGCATCCTCGAACACCAGACAATCCTGTACCGGCACGCCCAAGCGCTGCGCGCCGAGCACATAACAGGCGGGGTCAGGTTTGCCGCGCGCGACATCTTCGGCCGTCACCAATACTACGGGCGCAGCAATGCCCGCCGCCTCCAACCGACGCAATGCCAACGCCTTGGGTGCCGAGGTCACCAGCGCCCATCGATCGCTTGGCAGACTGTTCAGAAACTCGACTGCACCGGGAATTGCCACAACACCCTGCACATCGTCGATTTCAGCCTCGGTGATCCACTGCGCTTCGACCTCCGGATCAATGCCCGGCAACGCCTGGCGGGTGATGGTATCGATGGCCCTGGCACCATGGATCGTGGCGAGGAACGCCTCGACCTCCAAGCCATGCCGCGTCGCCCAGCGGCTCCACACACGTTCGGCAGCGGCAATGGAATTGAGCAGGGTCCCATCCATATCGAACAGAAAGGCACGGTAGCGTTGGGTCAGTAAGGAGGGGCCTGGAGCGGACACTGCTGGTTTTCCTTCTATTGGCGAACATTGGCTGACCCCGATGCAATCTACGGATCACGCGATTGCATCGCAACCTCGAAATAAAGCGGCAGGCCGCCCATCCCCCCCGGCCTGAAACGTTACGCGCCCCAAAAATCACCTCTCTGATCCTCGAAACCTTCGAGCCTCAGGCACTTCATTACAAACTTGTCATGATTCTGTTGGTTGGCTGTTCGGGGTGCCTGGTTACCGTGAACTCACTGCCGGAACCTGGCAGCCATCCCTTGGAAAGAGACACCATCATGAAACTGTTTACCCTCGGCTTTGCCACCTTGCTCGCCACCGGTTCGGCATTCGCCGCCGACACTGCCCCTGCAACAAACGTGATCCACGACAAAACCGGCTTCTTCGTTCACCTGGACATCGACAAAGTGTTATCGAGCACCGACACCTACGGGCAGTGCGGCATTGTCCCCGCTCGTCTCAACTACCTGGACCATCAGGGCCGCGAACACGTACTCGACTACCAGGTGCAAGGCATCGGTTGTGCCAGTGAGAATTGATCGGGCTACACTTGCGCCACACATCGAACCAAGGCACCTGCCATGAATATCCTCGTAGTCGAAGACGAACCCAAGGCCGGCAACTACCTGCTCAACGGACTGCGGGAGTTGGGTTACTCGGTGAGCCTCGCCCGTGACGGTGTCGATGGACTGCATCAAGCGCTGGAAGCGCCATTCGATGTGATCGTGCTGGATGTGATGATGCCGAAAATGGACGGTTGGGAAGTGCTGCGCCGCCTGCGCAAGGAAGCCGATACGCCGGTGCTGTTTCTCACCGCCCGCGATGACATTGCCGACCGCATCAAGGGCCTGGAGCTGGGCGCCGATGACTATCTGATCAAGCCCTTCTCGTTCGCCGAGCTGGTGGCGCGCCTGCGCACCCTGACCCGCCGCGGCCCCAGTCGCGAAGAAGAACAGCTGCAAATCGCCGACCTGCAAATTGACGTCCTGAAACGCCGTGTCACCCGCGCCGGTACGCGCATTACGCTGACCAATAAAGAGTTTGCCCTGCTGCACCTGTTCGCGACTCATCAAGACCAGGTGTTATCACGCTCGATGATTGCCTCGCGGGTGTGGGACATGAACTTCGACAGTGACACCAACGTGGTGGACGTTGCCGTACGGCGCCTGCGCTTGAAAATCGATGATCCGTTCCAGCTCAAACTGATTCACAGCGTGCGGGGCATCGGCTACCGCTTCGATACCCAGCCATGAGCAACCGTCGCCATTATTCACTGACCCTGCGCCTGGCGCTGATCTTCGCCTTGCTCGCCTTCGCCCTGCTCGCCACGTTAGGCGTAGCGCTTTACCGCGAGCTGGAACGTGAACTGATCAAGCGTGACGA
This sequence comes from Pseudomonas sp. ICBG1301, assembly GCF_016918385.1. NCBI lineage: Bacteria > Pseudomonadati > Pseudomonadota > Gammaproteobacteria > Pseudomonadales > Pseudomonadaceae > Pseudomonas > Pseudomonas sp. ICBG1301. The sequence continues at coordinate 608,726 of NZ_JAEKGB010000001.1, read as the reverse complement.
CGCTTCGCTGATCTATCGCGCCGACCAACTGCGCAAACTACTCAACGACAGCAACACCCTGGACCTGATCAAGACCAAGCCGGAGCTGTTCCAGAACATGCTGGGCAACAGCGAGTCGGTGCTGAGCATCGCAGCACCTGGCCAGAAGCCCTTGCTGCTGGTCAACCCGGGAAACATTGAAATACCGTCCGTGCCCCCGGCGCCCAAAGACCGCGAGCTGGGCTTCGCCGACGTGCACCATCTGCCCGGTGTAAATGGCGTGCCCTTCGCCACCGTCGCTGCGTCGATCGACTCGGGAGACCTTGGCAGCCTGCAGGTCACCACCGGGCGCCTGATGACCGAACGCACCAGCATGCTCGCCAGCTATCGCTTGAACGTGTTTATCCTGGCAAGCATCGCCGCGATCATCCTCGCGGTGGTGGGTTACCTGCTCGTGCATCGTGGCCTGCTGCCGTTACGTCGCCTGGCCAGGCACACTCAAGGCATCGGCGTGGGCAACCTGGCCGAACGGCTCGATAGCCACGGCACGCCGAAAGAACTGCTGCCCATGATCGATGCCTTCAACACCATGCTCGAAAGACTGGCCAAAGGCTTTGTGCAGTTGGGCCAGGTGTCTACCGATATGGCGCATGAACTGCGCACACCGATCAACAATTTGCTGGGAGAAACCCAGGTGGCCCTGCAACAAGGCCGCAGTATTGAAAGCTATCAACAACTGCTGGCCTCCAATGTCGAAGAGCTTGAGCGCCTGGCACGGATGCTCGACAACATGCTGTTTCTGGCTCGCACCGACCCCGCCAGCGCGCAGCGCCAACGTCAGGAGTTGAGCGCGGCGGATGAAGTGGAACGCATCGCAGATTACTTCGAAGGGCTGGCCGGTGATGTGCACATGCCCATTGTTGCTGCGGGCGAAGGGGTGATCTGGGCTGAACCGATGCTGCTGCGGCGTGCCTTGGCGAACCTGTGCGCCAACGCCATCAAGTACGGCGCGCCGGGCTCGGAACTGAGCATCCAGGCGATCCCTGATGACGCGGGCATCCATCTGAAGGTGAGCAACCACGGCCAGACCATTCCCGCCGAGCATCTGCCTCGCTTGTTCGAACGGTTTTACCGGGTTGATGAATCCCGCGAACGGTCGTCCCAGTCCAACGGACTGGGGCTGTCGATCGTGGCAACCATCATGCACTTGCATAACGGGCGATACCGCGTGAGCAGTGAAGATGGCGTGACGTGCTTTGAGTTGTTTTTCCCTGGCCGTGAGGTCTGAGGGAAAGCCCGTCGTCAGCTTACCTGACCACCGCCCAGCACGATGTCGACGTGGGTTTGCCAGGCTGCCGAAACCGCAACACGCAGCCCCTCCACTACCGTCGATAACGCCATCGACGGCTCGCCCGATTCAGGCAGGCCCGGTACATGAATAAACCCACTGCGCACCGCAGACCCCGCCAGTGCATGCTGCAACCGATAAAACACCTGGTTGCACACAAACGTCCCCGCTGTCTGCGAAACCGAGGCCGCAATACCCGCCTCGCGCACCGCCCTGACCATGCTCTTGATCGGCAATGTCGAGAAGTACGCAGCCGGGCCGCCGTCCAGCACTGGCGTATCAATCGGCTGCGCCCCCAGATTGTCGGGAATGCGCGCATCGTTAACGTTGATCGCAATACGCTCGATGGAAATATCGCTACGCCCAGAGCCCAAGCCCGTGGCGATGACCATGACCGGGTGCAGTTCGTGGATCAACCGGAGCAGGCTCTCGGCAGCGGTGGCAAATGCGCAGGGCAAGCAACGCGCAACTATCTGCACATTCTCGCTCAACAGCACGCCATCCAACTGGCGCACGGCCTCCCACGAGGGGTTCACCCGGTCGTTATCAAAAGGCTCGAAGCCCGCCAGCAGCACAATTTGCATAGTGGTCTCACATCAACAGGTAAAGCAGCACGATATTGACCAGAAGCATCATCAATGCAGTCGGTATCTGCGCCTTGATCACCGCATTTTTATCGGGCAACTCCAGTAAAGCCGCCGGAACGATATTGAAGTTGGCCGCCATCGGCGTCATCAGCGTTCCGCAGTAGCCGGAAAACATACCGATGGCGGCCATCACCGCCGGGTTGCCGCCGTAAATTCCCACCAGTACCGGCACGCCGACACCGCCGGTCATGACAGGGAACGCGGCAAACCCATTGCCCATGATCACGGTAAACAAGGCCATGCCCAGCACATAAACCATCACCGCCACCCACTTGTAATCCAGGTTGATATAGGTGGTAGTGACGTGGGCGACCGCAGTGCCTACCCCGGCCTCGTTGAACAGCAACCCGAGCATTGCCAGCATCTGCGGCAATACCATGGCCCAGCCTAGGGCTTCGGTCAGACGGCGCGATTCACGCAAGGCTTGTACCGGCGTATCACGGGTCAGCCAGCAGGCCAGGCCAAGCGCAATCAGGCAGCCGATGCCCAGGGAGACAAAGGTTGTATTCTTCGGGTCCAGCAGCGGTACACCGCCAACTTCGGTGTGCTTGAGCAATACCGAGCCGATCACCGTGGTCAGCGGTATGGCCAACGCCGGGATAAACAGCTTGTGGCCCAGGCGCCCGGCACTGGCGCGGGAAGCCTTGTCGTGCAGCTCGGCGTGCTGGCCACGGCCAACGCCGCCCAGACCCGCGATCAACGCCATCACCACCACTCCGACGCCGATGACCACCGAGGGCAGGCGCTCCCCTGCCAGGAACGGCACGGCAAACAACAGCCAGAACACTGCGCTGGACCAACGCTTGGGGTGGGTACGGTCGAGCAGGATCATGCCCGCGGTGATCAGCAACAGGACACCCGCCAGCCAGTAAAGGTATTGAATGGAAATGATCATTGAGCGGCCTCCACCGGGACACCAGCGGGGCTCATCTCGCGGGTCAGTCGTCGATCGAAGCGATGGAGCCGGATCGCATGAATGATGAAGGCGCAGATCGCCGTCGGGATGCCCCACACCGCAATGTGCAACGGTTCCACATCAATTCCCGAACCCAGCAAAAAGGTGTGCATCAACGCAATCGCACCGAAGGCGACAAAGATGTCCTCACCAAAAAACAACCCGACGTTGTCGGTGGCGGCGCACATGGCCAGAACCTTGTGGCGCAGCTTGTCCGGTAACTTGCCAAAGCGTTTTTCCGCTGCGCCTTCGGCCATCGGCGCCAAGAGTGGCCGTACCATTTGCGGATGGCCACCCAGGCTGGTCAGCCCCATGGCCGCCGTGGACTCACGCACAAACAGATACATGATCAGCAAACGCCCGACCGTGGCACGTTCGAAGCGGGCGATCCAGTTTTGCGCATGCAGGCGCAAGCCATGGCGCTCCAACAAGCCGATCACCGCCAGCGGTAATAACAGAATCAATTGCAGGGCGCGGGTCTGAAGGAAGCCATCCCCCATGGAAGTCAGTATTTTTTCCAGCGGGAATTGGGCGGCGAGCCCGGTGGCGATGGCGGCGGCGGTGACCACCAACAGCGGATTGAAGCGCAATACAAAGCCGACCACGATGACGAGTACGCCGATCAACGGCCATAAGTTCACAACTGTTTGCATGGCGGAGAGGTCCTTTAGTGCGCGCTGCGGCGCCATTACAGCAGGATGTGAGCAAAGGGCTCACAGCATGAAAGTGGCGTGCAGTCGGCTAGGTTTTTTTATTGTTGACCTGGAAGGTCGAGCGACAGTGGCGGCATCTTTGCCGCTTGGGCCGGGGGGTGTCCAACAAGAAAAATTGTTGCTGCAAACCAATAATTTTTGTGGGTGATCGGCGCCGGTTTACCTGGCGTGGTCCAGTCGTTCAGCCCCGGCGACACCTCCATGGCCGAGAGTCGAATTCAGTCGTGAAAATTCTGGATCAGCGCCTACACTCAATAATGCAGTGCTGTATCTGGGCAAAATCCACAGCGCCAGTACCGATCAAGAGGCTAGCCGATATGTATGCCGGGCAAATGAGTAAGGCAACAGCGACGTTGGGCGAGATCCGCTGCCAGGTGGTCGTCCAGATTATCTGCCTGCTAGGGGTGGCGCAGCTTTTCTGCTGACGACCTCGCACACACGGGGCATAGGGATCCGTATAGCGGTGCAGGTTATGCGGGTAATCCGACCGTCGTGCCCAGTATCAAGACCAGCCCTGGTTGATTCCAAGGGCGTACCCGGTAGCGCCTGATTCATATATGCCGCTGTCGAATTCCCCAATCATTGATCGAGTACCTGGAGACGGGCGCGAACTGGCGTTCTGAGGTGGGTGTTTGCGAGCGCTGTGCAAATCGCGGACAACAAAAAAGGGCTCACCTTTCGGTGAGCCCTTCCAGACCGCCCAGCAGAGCGGATTTTGTTTGGTAGGCGCGATTGGACTCGAACCAACGACCCCCACCATGTCAAGGTGGTGCTCTAACCAACTGAGCTACGTGCCTGCTGTGAGGCGGCATTCTACGGAATTCCGGAGGGGTGTCAACATCTTTTTTGCAGCTAACCCTATGAATATGCGAATTTTTTATTTGCGGCGGGTATGCCCATGGTTTTTCGGTGGCTGGCAGGCAATTTTCAACTCAGGTAGGATCGGAGCACTCGTAAAAAATATAAAACAGAGGTTCCAGGATGGCGAACACCCCCTACCCCCAGTCGTATTACGCAGCGTCCGCCAATGCGGTCCCGCCTCGTCCGACGTTGCAAGGCGAAGTCGAAACCGATGTATGCGTGATCGGCGCCGGCTACACCGGTCTTTCCAGCGCGCTGTTCCTGCTGGAAAACGGTTTTCGCGTGACGGTGCTGGAGGCCGCCAAAGTGGGGTTCGGCGCCTCGGGTCGTAATGGCGGGCAAATCGTCAACAGCTATAGCCGTGACATCGATGTGATCGAGCGCAGTGTCGGCCCCAGGCAAGCCCAGTTGCTGGGACAAATGGCATTCGAAGGCGGCAAGATCATTCGCGAGCGCGTGGCCAAGTATCAGATCCAGTGCGACTTGAAGGACGGCGGCGTGTTCGCCGCACTCAACAGCAAGCACATGGCTCATCTGGAGTCGCAGAAGCGCCTGTGGGAACGCTTCGGCCACACTCAGCTGGAATTGCTGGACGAACGCCGCATTCGCGACGTGGTGGCCTGTGACAACTATGTGGGTGGCATGCTGGACATGAGTGGCGGGCATATCCACCCACTCAACCTTGCATTGGGAGAAGCTGCGGCCGTCGAGTCCCTGGGGGGCGTCATTTATGAACAGTCGGCGGCGGTGCGCATCGAGCGCGGCGCCAACCCGGTAGTGCATACCGCCGAGGGCAAGGTCAGGGCCAAATTCATCATTGTCGCGGGTAACGCCTATCTGGGGAACCTGGTGCCGGAGCTGGCGGCCAAGTCGATGCCCTGCGGCACTCAAGTCATCACCACGGCACCACTGGGCGATGAGCTGGCGAAGACACTGCTGCCGCAGGACTACTGCGTAGAAGACTGCAACTACCTGCTCGACTATTACCGTCTCACCCGCGACAAGCGCCTGATCTTCGGCGGCGGCGTGGTGTATGGAGCACGCGATCCGGCGAACATCGAAGCGATCATCCGACCGAAGATGCTCAAGGCCTTTCCGCAGCTCAAGGATGTGAAAATCGACTACGCCTGGACCGGCAATTTCCTGCTGACACTCTCCCGACTGCCGCAGGTCGGGCGCCTGGGCGACAACATCTACTATTCCCAGGGCTGCAGCGGCCATGGGGTGACGTACACGCACCTGGCAGGCAAGGTATTGGCCGAGGCATTGAAAGGCCAGGCAGAGCGTTTTGATGCGTTTGCCGACCTGCCGCACTACCCATTTCCGGGCGGACAACTACTGCGCACGCCGTTTGCGGCACTCGGGGCCTGGTACTACGGGCTGCGGGATAAGCTGGGGTTCTGACAGCACAGTGAGAGCCGGCTCGCCGGCTCTTCGGGCAGTTTTCCAAATCGCAGAAACAAAAAACCCCGGTCTTTCGACCAGGGTCTTTGCTATCGGATCAAAGTAGCCAGAGGCTTTCTTTGTGCTTCAAGGCGTTCAGTGGGCCTTGAGGCAGATATGGCGCAGCGGACGGGACTCGAACCCGCGACCCCCGGCGTGACAGGCCGGTATTCTAACCGACTGAACTACCGCTGCGTATCGCTTGACCAGCCAAGGCAAAACCTCAACTGTCTTGGAACATCTGATCAATCAGCCTTGGCTGTTCGATCTCAAGCCCGACACATCGGACCTGGAAAATATGGCGCAGCGGACGGGACTCGAACCCGCGACCCCCGGCGTGACAGGCCGGTATTCTAACCGACTGAACTACCGCTGCGCGTCGGTGCAACCTTTAACGTTGCGTCTTGCCCCAAGGCAAAACTCTCAAGAAGTGGTGGGTGATGACGGGATCGAACCGCCGACCCTCTGCTTGTAAGGCAGATGCTCTCCCAGCTGAGCTAATCACCCTTTGCTTCGTTGAGGCCGCGAAATTTACGCAGGTAACGGACCTAAGTCAATAGCCCGCTTGAAGTTTTTCTGAAAAAGACAAAATTACTTCAAGCCGGCCACCTGCCCTACTCGCTATAAATCATCTTCTTGCTCATACCGCCATCCACCACAAACTCCTGCCCGGTAACGAACCCCGCCTGGCGCGACAGCAGCCACGCGACCATCGCCGCCACATCCTCCACCGTACCGACCCGGCCCGCCGGATGTTGAGCATGGTCGGCATCGGTCAGGGGCTCGGCACGCCGTGCGGCAGGATCACGCGCATCGATCCAGCCTGGGCTGACGGCATTGACTCGCACTTCCGGCCCCAGGCTCATCGCCAAAGCGTGAGTCAGCGCCAGCAGGCCACCCTTGCTCGCCGCATAGGCCTCGGTGTCCGGTTCGGATTGACGCGCCCGGGTCGATGCCAGGTTGACGATGGCGCCACCATGGGCACGCAGGTACGGCGCGCAATGCTTGGCCAACAACATCGGCCCACTGAGGTTTACCGCCAGCACACGATTCCAATACGCCAGATCCAGGCTTTCCAGCGTGCTATTGCGCGGGTCGGCGACCGCCGCGTTGCACACCAACGCGTCCAGGCGACCAAACTGCCCCAACACCTCGGCGACACCCTGGGCGACCTGTTTCTCGTCAGCCACGTCCATGCTGATAAACCAGGCATTTTCGCCCAGCACCTTGGACACCTTGGACCCACGCTCGCGGTCCAGATCGGTCAAGACCACCTGCCAGCCCTCGCTGATCAGCCAGGCGGCGATCCCGAGGCCGATTCCCCGCGCCGCGCCGGTGACCAGCGCGACACGCCCATTACTGGCGACCGCGGCTTCCATGGACCACTCGATCACAAGGCTGCCAGCCCGCGAGCCAGGTCCGCCTGCAGGTCGGCCACGTCTTCCAGGCCCACCGCGATGCGAATCAGGCTGTCACGGATGCCCGCCGCCTCACGCTCCTGCGGCGCCAGGCGGCCGTGGGAGGTGGTGCTCGGATGAGTAATAGTCGTTTTGCTGTCACCCAGGTTCGCAGTGATGGAGATCAGGCGCGTGGCATCGATAAAGCGCCAGGCGCCCTCTTTGCCGCCCTTCACTTCGAAGCTCACCACGGCGCCGAAACCACGCTGCTGGCGCTGGGCCAACTCGTGCTGCGGGTGGCTCTTGAGGCCGGCGTAATGCACCTTCTCGATCCCTGCCTGCTGCTCCAGCCACTCGGCCAGGGCCTGGGCGTTGGCACAATGGGCCTTCATGCGCAGATTGAGGGTTTCCAGGCCCTTGAGGAAGATCCAGGCGTTGAAAGGACTCAGGGTCGGGCCAGCGGTGCGCAAGAAGCCCACCACTTCTTTCATCTGCTCACTGCGCCCCGCTACCACGCCACCCATGCAACGGCCTTGGCCATCGATAAACTTGGTGGCCGAATGCACGACGATGTCCGCGCCCAGTTTCAACGGCCGCTGCAACGCCGGGGTACAGAAGCAGTTGTCGACTACCAGCATCGCGCCCTTGGCATGCGCCACCTCGGACAACGCGGCAATGTCCACCAACTCGGCCAGCGGGTTGGATGGCGACTCGACGAACAGCAGTTTGGTGTTGGGCTTGATCGCCGCATCCCAACCGGACAGGTCCGCCAGAGGCACGTAGTCCACTTCGATACCGAAGCGCTTGAAGTACTTTTCGAACAGGCTGATGGTCGAACCAAACACACTGCGTGATACCAGCACGTGGTCGCCGGCACTGCACAGGCTCATCACCACCGCCAGGATGGCGGCCATGCCAGTCGCCGTGGCCACCGCCTGCTCGGCACCTTCCAGCGCCGCGATACGCTCTTCGAACGCACGGACGGTCGGGTTGGTATAACGCGAATACACATTGCCCGGCACTTCACCGGCAAAACGCGCAGCCGCGTCGGCAGCCGTGCGGAATACGTAGCTGGAGGTAAAGAACATCGGGTCACCGTGCTCACCTTCCGGGGTGCGGTGCTGACCGGCGCGCACAGCCAGGGTATCGAAAGCTACGCCATCGAGGTCGCTGTCCAACCGACCGGCATCCCATTCCTGACTCATGCTGCGACTCCTTACTCAATGCTTTATTTAAGATACAAAACCGGCCCCTCAGGGCCGGTGTCTACTCAGTTGTTGTACAGATCGATGATCGCACTGACCGCCTGGGTCTTGATCTTCGAGGAGTCGTTACGCGCCTGCTCGATCTTGTTCAGGTAAGCCTCGTCGACATCACCGGTCACGTACTTGCCGTCGAACACGGCACAGTCGAACTGCTCGATCTTGATCTTGCCACCGCCAACCGCTTCGATCAGGTCCGGCAGGTCCTGGTAGATCAGCCAGTCGGCGCCGATCAGGTCAGCCACATCCTGGGTGGTGCGGTTATGGGCGATCAACTCGTGAGCGCTCGGCATGTCGATACCGTACACGTTCGGGTAACGCACGGCTGGCGCAGCGGAACAGAAGTACACGTTCTTCGCACCGGCTTCGCGGGCCATCTGGATGATCTGCTTGCAGGTGGTGCCACGCACGATGGAGTCATCCACCAGCATGACGTTCTTGCCGCGGAACTCCAGCTCGATGGCGTTGAGCTTCTGGCGCACCGACTTCTTGCGCGCCGCCTGCCCCGGCATGATGAAGGTACGGCCGATGTAGCGGTTCTTCACAAAACCTTCGCGGAACTTGACGCCCAGGTGGTTGGCCAACTCCAGCGCAGCGGTACGGCTGGTATCGGGAATCGGGATGACCACGTCGATGTCGTGCTCAGGACGCTCACGCAGGATCTTCTCGGCCAGCTTCTCGCCCATGCGCAGGCGTGCCTTGTAAACCGAAACGCCATCGATGATCGAATCCGGGCGCGCCAGGTAGACGTGTTCGAAGATGCACGGAGTGAGTTTCGGGGCAACCGCGCACTGGCGGGTGTGCAGCTTGCCATCTTCGGTGATGTACACCGCTTCGCCCGGTGCCAGGTCGCGGATCAGGGTGAAGCCCAGCACGTCCAGGGACACGCTTTCGGAAGCGATCATGTACTCGACGCCTTCGTCGGTATGACGCTGGCCGAATACGATCGGACGGATACCATGGGGGTCGCGGAAACCGACGATGCCATAACCGGTGACCATGGCCACGACCGCATAACCACCGACACAACGGTTGTGCACGTCGGTGACGGCGGCGAACACGTCTTCTTCGGTCGGCTGCAGCTTGCCGCGCTGGGCCAGCTCGTGAGCGAACACGTTGAGCAACACTTCCGAGTCAGAGCTGGTGTTGACGTGGCGCAGGTCAGATTCGTAGATCTCCTTGGCCAGTTGCTCGACGTTGGTCAGGTTACCGTTGTGCGCCAGCGTAATGCCGTATGGCGAGTTGACGTAGAACGGTTGAGCTTCGGCCGAAGTCGAGCTACCGGCCGTCGGGTAACGCACATGGCCAATGCCCATGTGCCCAACGAGGCGCTGCATGTGACGCTGGTGAAACACGTCACGCACCAGGCCATTGTCCTTGCGCAGGAATAACCGGCCGTCATGGCTGGTCACAATACCGGCAGCGTCCTGGCCGCGGTGCTGGAGGACGGTTAGCGCGTCATACAGCGCCTGATTGACGTTCGACTTACCGACGATACCGACGATGCCACACATGCGACGCAACCCCTACTTAATGAATCTTGACTGAACACAACTTACTGAGGCGTTTTGGCCGGTAAGAGGTGCTCCTTGAACGGAAGATCAGCGGGTACGCTGATTCCGCTGGCCAGCCACTGACTGCTCCACCCCAATATGAGGTTCTTGGACCAATCTGCAACCAATAGAAATTTTGGCACGAGTACCGACTCCTGCCACCACGAATCCTGCTGTACCGGCCCCAGGCTCAACAGCCCGACCGCCACGACCACCAGCAACGCGCCACGCGCGGCACCGAAGGCCATGCCGAGAAATCGATCGGTCCCGGAGAGGCCGGTGACACGTATCAACTCGCCAATAAGATAATTGACCATTGCTCCCACCAGCAGCGTGGCGATGAACATGATGGCGCAGCCCGCGATGACGCGAGCCGAAGGTGTCTCGATGTATCCGGCCAGGTAGACCGACAATGAACCGCCGAACATCCAGGCTACGACTCCTGCGATGATCCAGGTCAGCAACGACAATGCTTCTTTTACGAAGCCGCGGCTCAGACTGATCAAAGCGGAGATGGCGACGATTGCAACGATCGCCCAATCAACCCAGGTAAATGCCACAGTGCAGCCTACATACGGATAAGGCGGCGCATTTTAGCAGAGCGTCGGGCTATCGGTAAGCGGTGATTGCGCGTGCTTTGCAAAACAATAGTTGGTGATGCAAAGGCCGCATTTCAACCCCGCCCCAAAAGCACTGTGGGAGGGGGCTTGCTCCCGATGGCGCTGGGTCAGTCAAAAAATCTGAACTGACACACCACTATCGGGAACAAGCCCCCTCCCACACTTGACTGCATTTCCAGCCGTAATCAGCCGCGCTCAGGCTGGAAACGGGTGACGAACCCCTTGAGGTTCTGCTGGCGGTCCAGCAGGTCGCGCAGGCGATCCGCCTCGGCGCGCTCGATCAGCGGGCCGATAAACACGCGATTCTTGCCGTCGGCGCTACGGATATAGGCGTTATAGCCTTGGCTGCGCAGCTTCTTCTGCAAGGCGTCGGCGCCTTCACGATTGCCCAGGCTGGCCACTTGAATCGACCAACTGACCGGCAAGCCATTCGGATCGATACGGCTCTGGCCCACATCCGGTTTGCCGGGTGCGGCAGGCTGCGGCACAACCGGCTTGGGTGCCGGCGCAGGCGCAGCAGGCTTGGCCGCCACCACGGGCGCCGCTGGAGCCGGTGCCGGCTTGGCCACGGGCACGCTTGGCTGTACCGGCATGGTCGGTGCCTGCTGTGTCGGCGCCTGTTGAGCCGCCACCTCAGCGTCGCTCGGCACGGGCTCTTCTTCAGGCAACGCCTGCGGCTCCGGCACCACCACCGGTTCGACCTGAACCTGCGGCATCACCGGCGCCTGCGGCGCAGCGGGCGCCTCGATAACCACCTGACGCTCTTCATCCTGACGGGAAAACAGCATCGGCAGGAAAATCACCGCCAACGCTACCAGCACCAGGGCTCCAACCATTCGCTGCTTGTATGCGCTATCCAGTAATGCCATGTGCAGCTTCCTCCGTGGAGCGCCGGGACAACCACTCGAGCGCCTCGGCAACACAATAAAATGATCCGAACAACAGAATCTCGTCCTCGGCCGTAGCCACCGCACATTGCGCTTCGAGCGCGGCAGTGACGCTTGCATACGACGCCACTGGCGCGCCAAGGTTCTGCAACGCGACCGCCAATTCGTTGGCCGGACGGCTGCGCGGGGTATCCAGCGGCGCTACCGCCCAAGCCTGGACGCTGTCCAACAAAGGCGCAACCACACCGTCCAGATCCTTGTCGGCCAACAGCCCGAACACCGCCAGGCGACGACCGGCAGGCAGATCACGCGCCAGACGCTGCGCCAGGTATTGCGCCGCATGCGGGTTATGCCCCACATCCAGCAGCAGGTTAAGGCGCTTACCCTCCCAGTCGAACGCACGACGATCCAGACGCCCGACCACACGGGTCGCCCGCAAGGTCTCGGCGATCTGCCGGGCATCCCAGGGCAGATCCAGCAAGAGATAGGCCTGCAGCGCGAGGGCTGCGTTTTCCATCGGCAAGTTCAGCAGCGGCAGGTCGCGCAGCTCTACGGCTTGACCCCGCGCATCACGCCCGCGCCACTGCCAATGCTCAGCACCTACTTCGAGATTGAATTCACGGCCACGCAGGAAAAACGGACAATCCAGCTCACGCACCTTGTCCAGCAAGGTATGCGGTGGGTCCAGGTCACCGCACAGGGCAGGTTTGCCCTGGCGGAAGATCCCGGCCTTCTCAAAGGCCACGGACTCGCGGGTGTTACCCAGGTAATCGGCGTGATCCACGCCAATGCTGGTCACCAGCGCCAGGTCGGCATCCACCACGTTGACCGTGTCCAGACGCCCACCCAGGCCAACCTCGAGGACCACCACATCCAACTGCGCACGCTCGAACAGCCAGAACGCCGCCAGGGTGCCCATCTCGAAATAGGTCAGGGAAATCTCGCCACGCCCCGCATCCAGCGCAGCGAACGCTTCGCAGAGCTGCTCGTCAGTGGCTTCGACACCCTCGATCTGCACCCGCTCGTTGTAACGCAGCAAGTGTGGCGAGCTGTACACGCCGACCTTCAGCCCTTGAGCTTGCAGCAACGCCGCGACAAAGGCACAGGTAGAGCCTTTGCCGTTGGTGCCGGTCACCGTGATCACACGCGGTGCCGGCCGGCCCAACCCCAGGCGGCCCGCTACCTGTTGCGAGCGCTCCAGGCCCATGTCGATGGCGGACGGATGCAACTGCTCAAGGTAGGCGAGCCATTCGCCCAGGGTACGCTGGGTCATAGGTTTGCCGGCACCGGCGGAACCACGACAGGTTCAACTTTAGGCGCGACGTACACTGGCGTCGGCAGGCCCATCATTTGTGCCAGCAGGTTGCCCAGGCGTGGACGCAGTTCACCGCGCGGGATGATCAGGTCGATCGCACCGTGCTCCAGCAGGAACTCACTGCGCTGGAAGCCTTCCGGCAGTTTTTCGCGTACGGTCTGCTCGATAACGCGCGGGCCGGCAAACCCGATCAAGGCCTTGGGTTCTGCGACGATCACGTCACCCAGCATCGCCAGGCTGGCGGATACACCGCCGTAGACCGGGTCGGTCAGCACGGAGATGAACGGGAGACCTTCTTCACGCAGACGCGCCAGCACCGCCGAGGTCTTGGCCATTTGCATCAGGGAAATCAGGGCTTCCTGCATGCGTGCACCACCCGAGGCGGCGAAGCAGATCATCGGGCAGCGATTTTCCAGGGCATAGTTGGCGGCACGAACAAAGCGCTCGCCAACGATGGCGCCCATGGAGCCGCCCATGAAGGAGAATTCGAAGGCCGAAACGACCACCGGCATGCCCAGCAGCTTACCGCTGACGGAAACCAATGCGTCTTTCTCACCGGTCTGCTTCTGCGCAGCGGTCAGGCGGTCCTTGTACTTCTTGCCGTCGCGGAACTTGAGACGGTCAACCGGCTCCAGGTCTGCACCCAGCTCGGCACGACCATCGGCGTCCAGGAAGATATCGATGCGGGCGCGAGCGCCAATACGCATGTGGTGGTTGCACTTGGGGCAAACGTCCAGGGTCTTTTCCAGCTCGGGACGGTACAACACCGCGTCGCAGGACGGGCATTTGTGCCACAGACCTTCAGGAACCGAGCTTTTCTTCACCTCGGAACGCATGATCGAAGGGATCAGTTTGTCTACTAACCAGTTGCTCATGCTTTCTTTCTCCAGTACCGGTGGCTTGAACACAGCCCCGCGTATGCCCTTGAGCTAAATTCATATGTGGCGATGACACAGACTGGACGGGGTCAGACGCTCGACCTGCCATTTCCGGCCTGTATCCTCAGCCTTCCAGACAACCTGCCAGTGCAGGGTTGCCACTTCATTTCCGGGCCACCCACAGGCGGCGCCGGGCTGTTTTACACAGTGGTAGTTATGGACGGCGGCAGACTGCCAGCCGTCACATCCCGCCACTGCTGTTGCGCACAGCCTGCATGAATGCGCGAATCTTGCTGTGATCCTTGATGCCCTTGCCCTGCTCCACGCCGCCACTGACATCCACGGCATAGGGCCGAACCTGCTCGATTGCCGCCCCGACATTCGCGGGATTGAGCCCTCCGGCCAGGATAATCGGCTTGCTCAGCCCTTCAGGAATCAGCGACCAGTCGAATGCTTCACCGGTCCCGCCGGGCACGCCTTCAACATAGGTGTCCAGGAGAATCCCGCGCGCGCCGGTATAGGCGGCACACGCAGCTGCGATGTCATCCCCGGCCTTGACGCGCAGCGCCTTGATATAAGGGCGCTGGTAGCTCTCGCATTCGTCCGGGCTTTCGTCACCGTGAAACTGCAGCATGTCCAGCGGCACGGCATCCAGGGTCTCGTTGAGTTCGCAACGGCTGGCGTTGACGAACAACCCCACCGTGGTCACAAATGGCGGCAGCGCAGCGATGATCGCCCGCGCCTGCAGTACATTCACTGCCCTCGGGCTCTTGGCGTAAAACACAAAACCGATGGCATCGGCCCCCGCCTCGACTGCCGCCAGCGCGTCTTCTATGCGGGTAATCCCGCAAATCTTGCTGCGAACGGCTGACATGTCGTGGAAACCTCAGGGTTGGACCGAGAAAGTCCCGGATGTTAACAAAAGCTTTTCCGGGCGTCAGCCGCCAAGTTCGCTGAAGCCTGTGAGGAAGTGCGGCCCGATGAAACGCTCCGGCAATTCGAATTCGTCACGGTACTCCACACCCACCAGGTACAGGCCGAACGGATGCGCGGTTACCCCTCCGGTGCGACGAATACGACTGTCCAGCACTTCCTTGGCCCACTCCACCGGGCGCTCACCGGCACCAATGGTCATCAGCACGCCGGCAATGTTGCGCACCATATGGTGCAGAAAGGCGCCGGCACGGATATCCAGCACGATCATCTTGCCGTGCCGCGTCACCCGCAGGTGATGAACTTCCTTGATCGGCGACTTGGCCTGGCACTGTCCCGCCCGGAAAGCGCTGAAATCATGCACGCCGACCAGATGTTGCGCAGCCTCGGCCATACGCTCGGTATCGAGCGGGCGATGGTTCCAGGTAATTTCTTCGTTGAGGTGCGCCGGGCGGATCTGATCGTTGTAGATCACATAACGGTAGCGCCGAGCGATGGCCTTGAAGCGCGCATGGAAGTGCGCAGGCATGACCTTGGCCCAACTGACACTGATGTCATGGGGCAAATTGATATTGGCGCCCATTACCCACGCCTTCATCGAGCGCTCGGCCTGGGTGTCGAAGTGCACCACCTGGCCGCAAGCGTGTACACCGGCGTCGGTACGCCCGGCGCACATCAGCGACACCGGCGAGTCGGCGACCTTCGACAAAGCGTTTTCCAAGGTTTCCTGCACGGTCAGCACACCGGAGGCCTGGCGCTGCCAGCCGCGATAACGCGAACCTTTGTATTCCACGCCCAAGGCGATGCGATGAAAGCCTGCGGCCGCCATTTCGGCGGCCGCGTTATCTATATTTGCCAAGAACTGAGAGCCCGATGAGTTGCGCAAAGGCCGCCATTATAAGGAAGCAGGCCCGCGCCAGGCGCTTTTTTTGCGATCAAGGAACGAGTGCCTTCAGCCGCAAAAGCCAGCGATCGGATCAGGCCAGTCGCCCGAGCATTTCCTTGGCTTCACCGCGTTGGGCTTCATCACCTTCGGTGAGCACTTCGGACAGAATGTCCCGTGCGCCGTCCGCATCGCCCATGTCGATATATGCCTGGGCCAAGTCCAGCTTGGTCGCGACCTCGTTGGTGCCGGAGAGGAAGTCATACTCAGGCTCATCACTGCCCAAAGCCGCATCCTGCTCCGTGAAGGAAGGCTCGATCGGCGGGTGCTCCAAGGTCTGGGACAGGCGATCAAGCTCGGCGTTGACGTCGCCCAGCTCAGTTGCAAAGGCATCGGGCTTGGTCGCCGCAGCGCCAGCAGGTTCATTCTCCAGGGACAGGTCGAAGTCTTCCGGCAGCTCGAAATCGTCCAATGCGCCGGCCGTGAGGGTCGGAGGCTCGACCGCCGGCACGTCCTTCATGGAGTCTTCAAGGCCGGAAAGGAAATCTTCATCGGCCTGCGAGGCTGGCGGATCAAGCTGCAGATCCAGGTCGAAGTCCGACAGATCGTCCGCATTGCTCTTGGCTTCAGTCTGCTGTTGCAGCAGCGCCTCGAACGTCTGTTGATCAGCCTTGACCTCGGCCGGCGATGCCGCTTCCAGGTCGTCCAGGCTCAAGTCAAAATCCGTGTCGAACGGCTCTGGCTCGGGAGCTGGGGTTGGCTTGTCTTCCAGCAGATCCTTGACGTACTGGGCATCCAGGGCCGCCGCCGCGACGGCAGCACTGACGCCCGCCGCCAGCACGGCCATGGCCGGGAAGCGGCTCTTGAGCTGCTCGACCTGGGCGTGGTTTTGACCATTGGCCACCAGTTGACGCTCTTGGGTGACGAAACCGTCCTTGTCACCCTGCAGGCCGTAGACTTCCATCAGTTTCAAACGCAGATCGCTGCGCTTGGGCTCATGCTTGATCGCCTGCTCCAGTATGTCGGCGGCCTGGTTCAGATGGCCGCGATCGATATGGGATTGGGCCTGGGCCAACGCATCGCTGGAGTTTTCCGGGGCCACGGCCACGGCCAGCGGGGCCAGCACGGACGCCACCGTCGGCGCGACAACAGGCTCAACCGCTGGGGCTGGGGCTGGAGCCAGCTTGACGCTCGGCGGTGGTACTTCCAGACCTTCGAAGCTGTCAGGCGGCAGGTCCTGGTCGATATTCGAAGCGAACACCGGCTCTTCCGCCAAGGCCCGCGCCATGCGCAGGTGCTTTTCTTCTTCGCGCCGGGCATTGCGATGACGTGCCCACAGCAGCAGGAGCAGCAACACCAGCAAACCTGCCGCACCACCCACTACGCCAAGCACAATCGGGTTGGTCAGCAGATCGTTGAAAGCTCCATCGGCGCTGGCGGGTGCCGTGCCAGGCTTGCTGGCTTCAGGCTTGGCCGCCTCAGGCGCCGGGGTCACGGCGGCCGTGGGCGCCGCAGGCTGCGCCGGAGCAGCGGCGGGCTCGCCGGGCAACTGCGCCGGCATTACCGCCGGCGCAGGCGCGGCCGGGTCAGCCTTTTCAGCCTGCAAACGCGCCAATTGATCATTTTTCAGTTGAATCAGCTTTTGCAGCTTGTCCAACTGGCTTTGCAGGTCCGCCGCACGGCTTTTCAGCTCGGCGTTGTCACGGCGGGTGGTATCCAGTTCTTCCTGGGTCATCGCCAGCTTGTCGCTCAGGCCGCGGTTGTCACCCGCTTTACCCTTGGCACCTTTTTTCGCGGACTCGGCCGAGACCAGGCTCAAGTTGTCCTTGCCTGTGGTGCTCGATGGCGCTTTGCCCGCCTGGGTGCGCTTGGTGGCGTCCAGCTGGGGCTTGCCGGTGGCTTGACGGCTCGCGGTACGACGCCCCTCCCGCCACGCCGCGTTTTGCGCACGCACTTCTGCGATGGCTTTGGGTTGCGGCAGGCTGGTCGCTTGCACGCGATCGGGCAGGCGCAGGACCTGGCCGGTTTTCAGGCGGTTGATATTGCCATCGATAAAGGCATCGGGGTTGAGCGCCTGGATCGCCAGCATCGTTTGCTGGACCGACGCGCCATTACGGCTCTTTTCGGCGATTTCCCACAAAGTGTCGCGGGACGTGGTCGTGTACTGGGCGGGCTTTCTGGCAGCGGGCGCAGCGCCTGCCGGTGCGCTCAAGCGCGGGGCGGGTGCACTGGCGACCGGCGCCGGCTGATCAAACTTGGCCGGGTCGAGCAGCACACTGTAATCACGCATCAAGCGGCCGTTAGGCCATTGCACCTGCAACAGGAAACGGATGTAGGAGTCCGGCAGCGGCTTGCTGGACGTGACACGCACGACACTGCGACCGCTAGGGTTGACCACCGGGGTGAACGTCAGGTCATCGAGAAACGCCTGGCGATCCACGCCGGCATCCACAAACGCCTGGGACGATGCCAGGCTCGGCGTGATCTCGGAAGCCGTGAGGCCACCGACATCGAGCAATTCGATTTCCACCGACAACGGCTGGTTCAACTTCGACTTGAGGGTCATCTCCCCAAGCTGCAGCGCCTGCGCCATACCGGAGGACAGCGCCGAGGCGGCCGCTATTGCTAACACCAGTTTGCGAACTTGAACCATAGCCTCATCCTTTGTTTTGAACACTCCCCGGCCTGCGAGAAGGTTGGTAACCGCTGCCATAAGGCATGGCGAGCCGATAGGTCACCGACGCACTTCTATTGCGCTTCGGGCCAAGCATAGCGCTTAGTTAGAATCAATCTACAAATTGCCGCCAAGTATCTTTTACACAAGGCGTTTTATCAACAACTGCGCCAGTTCTACGGCGTAGAGGGCCGAGCCCTTGCGTACGTTATCTGACGTCAGCCACAGATTTAGTTCCGCAGGGTCGTCCACGCCTGCGCGAACCCGTCCTACGTACACCACATCCTGGCCGACGGCATCGCCTACCGCCGTCGGGTAGTCACCCTCCTCCACCAGCTCGATTCCAGACGCTGCGTCCAGTACACGATTGACGACGGCCAGGTCGACCGGTGCGCCCAGCTGCAACGACACAGTCAGGCTATCGCCAAAAAACACCGGGGCTTGAACGCAGGTTGCGGAAATCTTCAGCAAAGGGGTTTCCAGTACCGCTCGCAGCTCGTGTACGAGGCGTTTCTCCAGAGCGGTATGACCTTGGGTATCCGGGGTGCCGACTTGCGCCAACAGGTTGAAGGCCATTTGTCGATCAAAAAACTGCGGCTCCAGCGGACGCACATTCAGCAGCTCGGCGGTCTGCCGGGCCAGCTCGCTGACGGCCTCGCGGCCCAGGGCAGATACGGCCAGGCTGGCGGTAACGCTGACGCGCTGAATGTCCAGCACGTCGCGCAACGGTGCGAGCACTACCGCCAGGTTCGTCGCCGACGGGCTCGGGCTGCCGAGCTGGAAGGGCTTTTTCAAACCCTCCAGGACATGCGCATTCGCTTGCGGCACGACTTGAGGCGCCTGATCGGCCGGCAAGGCCCCGGACAGGTCGATCACCGCGCAGCCTGCCGCCGTGGCGCGCGGAGCGAAACTCAGGGTGACGGCCGGGCCGGCCGCAAAGAACGCCAGCTGCGCCTTGTTGAAGTCGAACTCATCGACCTCCCTGACCCGCACGTTCTTGCCGCGAAACGGTACCGATGCGCCGGCGGAGTTGCTGCCCGCCAGCAGATACAAGGTGCCTACCGGAAAATCCAGCTCCTCGAGAATCTGCACCAAGGCTTCACCGACGATGCCGGTGGCGCCGATCACGGCAATTTCAAAGGTCTGGGTCATGGGGGCTGCCTCGGGCATTGCGGGGGGAGCGGCACTTTACCGGGTGGCTTGGGGTGAGGCAATTAAACTGGGGGTTGCGGTGTGACTAATGGCCCTATCGGGGGCAAGCCCCCTCCCACAGTGAGTGTGCTCACCCATCAAAATTGTGGGAGGGGGCTCGCTCCCGATAAGGCCCGCAAGAACCATAAAAAACCCCGCGACTGTCACCAGCGCGGGGTTCTTCAACAGCAGCAAACGATCAACGCTCCAGCAGGATCCGCAGCATGCGACGCAGCGGTTCGGCCGCGCCCCACAGCAGTTGGTCGCCGACGGTGAACGCACCAAGGAACTGGCTGCCCATGTTCAGCTTGCGCAGACGCCCCACCGGTACATTCAGGGTGCCGGTCACTTTGGTCGGGCTCAGCTCCTGCATGCTGATATCGCGGTTGTTCGGCACCAGCTTGACCCATGGGTTGTGCTGGCTGATCAGCGCTTCGATATCCGCGATCGGCACGTCTTTGTTCAGCTTGATGGTCAGCGCCTGGCTGTGGCAACGCATGGCGCCGATGCGCACGCAGATGCCATCCACCGGGATCGGGCTCTTGAAGCGACCCAGGATCTTGTTGGTTTCGGCCTGGGCCTTCCACTCTTCACGGCTCTGGCCGTTCGGCAGTTCCTTGTCGATCCACGGGATCAGGCTACCGGCCAGCGGCACGCCGAAATTCTCGGTCGGGTAGGCATCGCTGCGCATGGCTTCGGCGACGCGACGGTCAATGTCGAGAATCGCACTGGCAGGGTCTGCCAGTTGATCGGCGACCGCAGCGTGGGTGGCGCCCATCTGCTTGATCAGTTCACGCATGTTCTGCGCGCCGGCACCGGAGGCCGCCTGATAGGTCATGGCGCTCATCCACTCGACCAGGCCCGCTTCGAACAAGCCACCCAGGCCCATCAGCATCAGGCTGACGGTGCAGTTGCCACCGACGTAGTTCTTGGTGCCGGCATCCAACTGCTGGTCGATGACCTTGCGGTTCACCGGATCCAGGATGATCACGGCGTCGTCCTGCATGCGCAGGCTCGACGCGGCGTCGATCCAGTAACCCTGCCAGCCGGCTTCGCGCAGCTTGGGGAAGACTTCACTGGTGTAGTCGCCGCCTTGGCAGGTCAAAATCACGTCGAGGGTCTTCAGCTCTTCAATGCTGTAGGCGTCCTTGAGCGGGGCAATATCCTTGCCCACGGACGGCCCTTGGCCACCCACGTTCGACGTGGTGAAAAACACCGGCTCAATAAGATCGAAATCCTGCTCTTCCAGCATCCGCTGCATGAGCACGGAACCGACCATACCGCGCCAACCGATCAGACCTACACGTTTCATCGCAACTACACCTTGTTAAAAAGTGGGCCGCCTTGCAGCAACAACTGCAAGTGGGCCCGAGAGATTACAGATTCCGCAGCGCGGCGACTACTGCGTCGCCCATTTCTTGCGTGCCAACCCTGGTGCAACCCTGCGACCAGATGTCGCCGGTACGCAAGCCCTGATCCAGCACCAGGCTCACGGCTTTCTCGATTGCGTCTGCCGCATCAGCCAGGTTGAAGCTGTAACGCAGCATCATCGACACCGACAAAATGGTTGCCAGCGGGTTGGCAATGCCCTGGCCCGCGATGTCCGGCGCCGAACCGTGGCACGGCTCATACATGCCCTTGTTATGGGTGTCCAGGGACGCCGACGGCAGCATGCCGATGGAACCGGTGAGCATCGACGCCTGGTCGGACAGGATGTCGCCGAACAGGTTGTCGGTGACGATCACGTCGAACTGCTTGGGTGCGCGCACCAGTTGCATGGCGGCGTTGTCGACGTACATGTGGCTCAGCTCGACATCCGGGTAGTCCTTGGCCACTTCTTCGACGATCTCACGCCACAGCTGGCTGGACGCCAGGACGTTGGCCTTGTCCACCGAGCAGACCTTCTTGCCGCGCACGCGGGCCATGTCGAAGCCGACGCGGGCGATACGGCGGATTTCGCTCTCGCTGTACGGCAGCGTGTCGTAGGCCTGGCGCTCACCATTGTCCAGTTCGCGCACGCCGCGTGGCGAGCCAAAGTAGATACCGCCAGTCAGCTCACGCACGATCAGGATATCCAGGCCCGATACCACTTCCGGCTTCAGGCTCGACGCATCGGCCAGTTGTGGGTAGAGGATCGCCGGGCGCAGGTTGCCGAACAGGCCCAGTTGCGCGCGGATTTTCAGCAGGCCGCGCTCAGGGCGGATGTCACGCTCGATCTTGTCCCACTTCGGGCCACCGACGGCGCCGAGCAACACGGCGTCGGCAGCGCGAGCACGCTCCAGGGTCTCGTCAGCCAGCGGCACGCCGTGCTTGTCGATGGCGGCACCGCCGATCACGTCGTGGCTCAATTCGAAGCCCAGGCTGTACTTGGTGTTGGCCAGTTCCAGAACCTTGACCGCTTCGGCCATGATTTCCGGACCAATACCGTCGCCAGGGAGAATCAGAATCTGCTTGCTCATGGGTTCCTCATTTCATCAAGCGACCCGCCCGCAGGCAGGTCGGGGAAAATTGATCAGCGTTCGGCCCATACCACCAGCACATCGGTGCTGAAGGTGCCGTCGGCTTGAATTTCGAAGTAATCGCGCACTTCCTGGCCCATTGCCTGCTGCAGCTCAAGGATCGCGGCGCGCAAGGCCTGCGGCGTGCGCATGCGCTCGACCCAGGAGGTGTATTCCAGTCGCAGGCGCTGGCGACTGCTATTGCGTACATGCAAACCGGCTTCGCTCAGCTGGCGCATCCATTCGGCGGCGGAGTAATCGCGCACGTGGCTGGTGTCGCGCAGCACTTCGACGGTTTGCAGGTAAGTGTCCAACAGCGGGCTGCCCGGTGACAAGACGTCGACAAACGCCGCCACGCCACCCGGCTTGAGCACCCGACGCACTTCACGCAGGGCCAGGCCCAGGTCGCTCCAGTGGTGCGCCGAGTAACGACTGAACACGAAGTCGAACTCGCCGTCGGCAAACGGCAAGCGTTCAGCGGCGCCGTGTACGGTACGGATATTGGCCAGGCCCCGGTCTTTCGCAGCGGCGGCGACCACCTCGAGCATCGGCTGGGACAGGTCGTAGGCCACCACTTCCTGGACCAGCGGCGCCACGTTGAAGCTCACATGACCGGCGCCACACCCCAGGTCCAGCAGGCGTGCACTGCCCTGCCCGGCCAGTTCGGCCTGCAGCAGCGCGAACTCGGTGCCTTGGGCGTGCACGGCACTGCTCAGGTAGGCCGAGGCTTGCTCGCCGAATTGTTTTTGCACGACTTGGGTGTGGGCGGTGGTGGTCATGGGGGGTTCCTCAATGGACCTTGGGGTGTTGGTTCTGGCCTCATCGGGAGCAAGCCCCCTCCCACATTTTGTTTTGTGAACACCTTCAAAATGTGGGAGGGGGCTTGCTCCCGATGGCGGCGGTCCTGCCTACAGCGGTTTACGCGTCGCGAAACAACCAAGGCTGGCTGGCCCGGTGCCTGGCCTCAAACGCTGCAATCGCGTCGCCGTCCTGCAAGGTCAGGCCGATGTCATCCAGGCCGTTAAGCAGGCAATGCTTGCGGAAGGCGTCGACCTCGAAGTGGTAAACCTTGCCATCCGGACGGGTCACGGTTTGCGCGGCCAGGTCAACGGTCAGTTGGTAGCCCTCCTCGGCCTCCACCTGCTTGAACAGCTCATCCACTTCGGCATCGCTCAAGATGATCGGCAACAGGCCGTTCTTGAAGCTGTTGTTGAAGAAGATGTCGGCGTAACTCGGCGCGATGATGCTGCGAAAGCCGTATTCTTCCAGGGCCCAAGGCGCGTGTTCACGGCTGGAGCCGCAACCGAAGTTTTCCCGGGCCAACAACACGCTGGCGCCTTGGTAGCGCTGGGCGTTGAGCACGAAATCCTTGTTCAGCGGGCGCTTGGAGTTGTCCTGGTAGGCGTAGCCCACGTCCAGGTAGCGCCACTCGTCGAACAGGTTGGGGCCGAAGCCGGTACGCTTGATCGACTTCAAGAACTGCTTGGGGATGATCTGGTCAGTGTCGACGTTGGCACGATCCAAAGGGGCGACAAGGCCGGTGTGTTGGGTAAAAGCACGCATCGGGTATTCCTCAGATCAATTCGCGAACGTCGATGAAACGACCGTTGACGGCGGCCGCAGCAGCCATGGCCGGGCTGACCAGGTGGGTACGCCCACCGGCGCCCTGACGCCCTTCGAAGTTACGGTTGGAGGTCGACGCGCAATGCTCGCCCGACTCCAGGCGGTCCGGGTTCATCGCCAGGCACATGGAGCACCCCGGCTCACGCCATTCAAAACCGGCCTCGAGGAAAATCTTGTCCAGGCCTTCCGCCTCGGCTTGCGCTTTGACCAGGCCCGAGCCCGGCACCACGATGGCCTGCTTGATGGTCGAGGCCACTTTGCGGCCCTTGGCGATCACGGCCGCAGCACGCAGGTCTTCGATCCGCGAATTGGTGCAGGAGCCAATGAACACACGGTCCAACTGGATATCGGTGATCGCCTGGTTGGCCTGCAAGCCCATGTACTTCAACGCGCGCTCGATGGAGCCACGCTTGACCAGGTCGGTTTCCTTGGCCGGGTCCGGCACGTTCTGGTCGACGGCCAGCACCATTTCCGGCGAGGTACCCCAGCTGACTTGCGGCTTGATCTGGGCCGCGTCGAGCTCAACCACGGTGTCGAACACCGCATCGGCGTCGGAGACCAGGTCTTTCCAGGCTTCGACAGCGGCATCCCAATCGGCACCTTGCGGAGCGAATGGACGGCCTTTTACGTATTCAACGGTCTTTTCGTCCGCTGCCACCATGCCCACGCGGGCACCGGCTTCGATGGACATGTTGCAGATGGTCATGCGGCCTTCGATGGACAGATCACGAATGGCGCTGCCGGCGAACTCGATGGCATGGCCGTTACCGCCGGCGGTGCCGATCTTGCCGATCACGGCCAGTACGATGTCCTTGGCGGTCACGCCGAACGGCAGCTTGCCCTCAACGCGTACCAACATGTTCTTCATTTTCTTGGCGACCAGGCACTGGGTGGCGAACACATGCTCCACCTCGGAAGTGCCGATGCCATGGGCCAGAGCGCCGAAGGCGCCGTGGGTGGAGGTGTGGGAGTCGCCGCAGACCACGGTCATGCCGGGCAAGGTGGCGCCCTGCTCCGGGCCGATCACATGCACGATGCCTTGACGCACGTCATTCATCTTGAATTCGGTGATGCCATATTCGTCGCAATAGTCGTCGAGGGTCTGCACCTGCAAACGCGAGACCTGGTCGGCAATAGCGTCGATACCGCCCTTGCGCTCGGGGGTGGTCGGCACGTTGTGATCCGGGGTGGCAATGATGGAATCGACGCGCCAAGGCTTGCGCCCGGCCAGTCGCAGGCCTTCGAACGCTTGGGGCGAGGTCACTTCATGGATGATGTGACGGTCGATATAGATCAGCGACGAGCCATCGTCGCGCCGTTTCACTTCATGGGAATCCCAAAGCTTGTCGTAAAGCGTTTTGCCGGCCATCAGTCGGTCCTCATCAGCGGTCTTTCTATGCCCCGGGTCTTGAGACATTCAATAACCCTTTGGCTTGTGAGGCTGATGGTATGGCGCTACATTAAATAACTCAAATTCATATTTTTTATGCTTTGGATTACCAACTGGAATACATAAATGGACTTGGCCAACCTCAATGCCTTTATTGCCATCGCCGAAACCGGCAGTTTCTCCGGCGCCGGTGAACGCCTGCACCTGACGCAACCGGCCATCAGCAAACGTATCGCCGGGCTGGAACAACAATTGAAGGTGCGCCTGTTCGATCGCCTGGGCCGCGAAGTGGGTTTGACCGAAGCCGGGCGGGCCTTGCTGCCGCGCGCTTATCAGATTCTCAACGTGCTGGACGATACGCGTCGCGCCCTCACCAACCTGACCGGCGAGGTGAGCGGACGGCTGACGCTGGCCACCAGCCATCATATCGGCCTGCACCGCTTGCCGCCGATCCTGCGCACGTTCACCCGTGAATATCCCAATGTCGCGCTGGATATCCAGTTTCTCGATTCAGAAGTGGCCTACGAAGAAATCCTGCATGGGCGTGCCGAAGTGGCGGTGATCACCCTGGCACCCGACCCGCACCACGTGGTGAAGGCCACGCCGGTGTGGGATGACCCGCTGGATTTCGTGGTGGCGCCGGAGCACAGCCTCATCAGTAACGGCAGCGTCAACCTGGCCGACATCGCCCGCCACCCGGCCGTGTTTCCCGGCGGCAATACCTTTACCCACCATATCGTCAGCCGTCTGTTCGAGGCCCAGGGCCTGACGCCGAACATCGCAATGAGCACTAACTATCTGGAAACTATCAAGATGATGGTCTCCATCGGCCTGGCCTGGAGCGTGCTGCCACGGACTATGCTCGATGATCAGGTGGCAAGTATCGCTTTACCGGGCATACAGCTCAGTCGCCAGCTAGGCTATATCGTGCACACCGAAAGGACGCTGTCGAACGCTGCGCGGGCTTTCATGAGCCTATTGGATGCACAGGTCGATCTGCCAGGGATACCGGCATGAAACCGTGCGGCCTCAAGGCCTGAACCAAACCGCGCCGAACGCCCATTGAGCCAAGGCCCTCGAATAATGCGCAACCCCGTCGATTCCGTGCCACCCCTGCCCCGCATCTACGCCTTGGACCCCAAGGACGCCGAGCAAAGCTGGGACAGTGCGCCCCAACTGCTGGCAGCGCTCAACGCGGCGCGGCTGGGTGCGTGGTGCTGGGAGATCGACACCGGCCGCATCAGTTGGTCGCGGGGCACCCAGGCGCTGTTCGGCTTTGACCCCAGGCAACCGCTGCCCCAGGACCTGGATTACCTGGACCTGCTTGCACCGTCCGATCGCACCCGGGTGATACGGGCCTTCCATGCCGTGGTGGCGGGCGAGCCATTCGAGCAGGCCATGCATCACCGTATCCAGTGGCCGGACGGCAGCCTGCACTGGCTGGAAATCAGCGGCAGCCTGGCCCCGGACAAAACCGGCCGACGCCGAATGATCGGGGTGATCCGCGAAATCACCCAACAGCGCGAGCGGGAAACCGCCCTGAGCCATTCCGAAAAACGTTTCGCCACGCTGTTTCACCTGTGCCCCAACATGGTCTTGTTGACCCGCCAGGCCGACGGGCTGATCAGCGAGGCCAACCAGTATTTCGAAATGCTGTTCGGCTGGCCGGTAGCCGATGCCATCGGCCGCACCACCCTGGAACTGGGCCTGTGGCGTGACCCGGAACAACGTGAAACGCTGGTCAAGGCTACCCAGCGCAAAGGTGAACAGATCACCATGGAAGTGCAGTTCTGCGCCAGCAACGGGCAGATCCATGACGGCACCCTCAGCGCGCAAAAGGTCGAGCTGGAGGGCGAGGCCTACCTGATCAGCACCTTTCTGGACACCACCGAACGCAAAAACGCCGAACAAGCGCTCAAGGACAGCCAGGAACGCCTTGACCTGGCGCTGGACTCGGCACAACTGGGCACCTGGGACTGGCACATCCCCAGCGGCATGCTCTACGGCTCGGCCCGCGCCGCCCAACTGCACGGCCTGCCGCCCAAGCCTTTTCACGAGTCTTTCGACGCGTTTTTTGAAGGGATGACCGATGAAGACCGCGAGGGCATGCGCAACGCCTACCGCAGCTTGCGCGAAGGTCCGGAAGGCAACTACCAGATGACCTATCGCGTGCTGATGGAGGACGGCAGCCCGCGCTACCTGGAAAGCCGCGCCCGTCTCTATCGCGATGAAGCCGGCAAGCCCCTGCGCATGGCCGGCACCTTGCTCGACATCACCGATCAGGTGGAACGCGAACAACGCCTGACGGCCTCCGAAGAAAAGTTTGCCAGCCTGTTCCAGGCCAGCCCCGACCCGATCTGTGTCACTTACCTGGACAGCGGCGCCTTTATCGAAATCAACCCGGCCTTTACCCAGACCTTTGGCTGGACCGCTGCCGAGGTGATCGACAGAAGCGCCGAGCAGATCGGCCTGTGGGACGACTCCAGCAAGCGCTTGCAACGCATCGAACAGGTGATCCGCGAACAGTCGTTAAACAATGTGGCCATCGTGGTCCATCACAAAGATGGCCAAAGCCTGACCTGCATGATTTCCAGCCGGCTGATCACAGTCGGCGACCAACCCTGCATCGTCACCACCTTGCGCGACATCACCCAGCAGCAACGTTCGGAAGCCGCCCTCAAGGCCAGTGAAGAGAAGTTCGCCAAAGCCTTTCACTCCAGCCCCGACGCCATTTCCATCACCGAGCGCGATACCGGCCGCTACGTCGAGGTCAACGACGGTTTCTGCCGCCTGACCGGCTACCGCGCCGAAGAAGCCATCGGTTTGACGCTGTACCAGATCGGCATCTGGGCCGACGAAAACCAGCGCACGGCGTTGCTGGCCGAGCTGCAGATCAAAGGCCGTATTCATCACCTGGAAATGCTCTGGCACAACAAGCGTGGCGATTTACTGGCCGTGGAAGTCTCGGTCGAACCCATCACCCTGAATGAAACCCCGTGCCTGCTGTTGACGGCCCGGGACGTGAGCCTGCTGAAAAACGCCCAGGCACAGATTCGTCACCTGGCCTATCACGACCCGCTGACCAACCTGCCCAATCGCGCACTGTTGATGGACCGCCTGAGCCAGCAGATCGCCCTGCTCAAGCGCCATAACCTGCGGGGTGCCTTGCTGTTCCTGGACCTTGATCACTTCAAGCACATCAACGACTCCCTCGGCCACCCTGTGGGCGACACCGTGTTGAAAATCGTCACGGCGCGCCTGGAAGCCAGCGTGCGCATGGAGGATACGGTGGCGCGCCTGGGCGGCGATGAGTTTGTGGTGCTGCTCAGTGGCCTGGACGGCACGCGAATGGAGGTCAGCGCTCAGGTACAGGAGCTGGCCGATACCTTGCGCGAATTGCTTTCGGAGCCGATGTTCCTGGATGGCCACCGCTTGCAGGTCACGCCGAGCATCGGCGTGGCGCTGATTCCCGATCACGGCTCCACGCCGGCCGACCTGCTCAAGCGCGCCGACATTGCCCTGTATAGGGCCAAGGATTCGGGGCGCAATACCACCCAGATGTTCCATAACAGCATGCAAAAAACCGCCAGTGAACGCCAGCGCATGGAGACTGACCTGCGCCTGGCGCTGTCACGCGGCGAGTTCAGCATGCATTACCAACCCCAAGTGGATGCACGGGGCAATGTGCTTGTCGGCGCTGAAGCCCTGGTACGCTGGCAGCATCCACAACTGGGCGCACAGTCTCCCAGCGAATTTATCAAAGTGCTGGAGGACAGCGGCCTGATCCTGGAGGTCGGCACCTGGATTCTCGATGAGGCGTGCGCCGCCTTTGCGCAGTTGATTGCCGAGCGCCTGATCGACCCGCTCAACTTCAGCCTGTGCGTCAACATCAGCCCTCGACAGTTTCGCCAGAACGACTTCGTTGAGCAGGTTGAGTACAGCCTCAGGCAGCACCAACTGCCCTACAGCCTGCTGAAGCTGGAAATCACGGAAGGCATCGTGATCCAGAACCTGGACGACACCGTCGCCAAGATGCGTCGCCTGAAAAAACTCGGGATCAGTTTTGCGATGGACGACTTTGGCACCGGCTATTCATCGCTGACTTACCTCAAACGCTTGCCGGTGGATACGCTGAAGATCGATCAATCCTTTGTGCGCGACGCAACCCATGACCCCAACGACGCGGAAATCATCCGCGCCATTGTGGCCATGGCGCGCAGCCTGAACCTGAAGGTGATTGCCGAAGGCGTGGAAACCCCGGAACAGCTGGCATTCCTGCAACTGCTGGGGTGTCACGTGTTCCAAGGGTATCTGCATAGCCGGCCGTTGCCGATCGACGAGTTCCGGCGGTTGCTGGAGTGAGCCCGGCGCCTGTCAAACCAGCTTCAACGCACGGAACCCCGTGTTCATCCATTCGGACGAAGCCAGGTCATGTTTTTGCCCGTAAAAGTCGAGCACACCGTCAATGACGACCACCGAATGGTGACCGTCCGCCAGTGTGCCGATGGCGCCTTTGGCCAATTCACTCACATCACTTTCCCGTAGATAACCAAACAGCCCCAGTCGGCGCAGGGCCTGCCCTGGAAATTCGCCATCGTTGAGCGTCTCCAAGGCGGCTGCATAGCTCTGGCCGGCACGGAAATCGTTGTTCTTCAACTGCGCACGCTTGGCACTTACGGCGTACAGGAAGTTGGCGTCGTCGAGCAGACGCTGGTCACTACCGGCCAGCCCTGAGGCGGCCCTGGCTTGGTTGATCTCTTCATGGGTGAGCCGCAGGCTGAAGCTATCGCGCATGACCACTTCATACCCACCAGGCACCGCAGTGACCTGCCGAAAAATATTGTGAGGATTTTGTCCGAACCGCATCATGGCGGCCTTGATCGCCGACACCGTCACGCAATTACCCGGCGCGCCCTGGAAGAAGCCGCTCAAGACATCTTTCGGCTTTTGACCCGCCAACACTTTGTGCGCTGCGGCGCCCGTGCGAGGCTTGTCGGCAAACAGCCTGTAGCCATAACGATTGCTCACCGGGCTCGCCCGATCGTAGTCGTGCCCCACCCCACCCACCACCAGCGCACTGCCAAACTGTCGAGTGCCCGTCACTGCCACCACGCCCTCGCCGATCATTTCGCTCGGTGGTACATACTGGGACAGGCCATACACGCCCATGCCCTGTAAGCACCGCAGGGTGGTTTCGCCCTGGAGTGTCTTGGCCAATGCCGCCTCAAAACTGGCGTAATCGCCGACTTGCTGCTTGCGCTTCACAAACACCGCCAACGCGAAGTTGGCCGCCCTCACCGCCTCGCTGTCATCGCCGCTGAACCTGGATGCCTGCGCTGCCTGCCTCAGTTCATCCTGCGTGACATGAACCTTGTATTCATCCTTCATCGTGACGTCATAGCCGTCACCCGAAGGCGTTACGTGCTCGAACATATCGGCTGGCGTGGGGCCGAGTGTCGCCATCATCAGTTGGATGACGGCCGCGTGGGTGCTGCCGTCGAAGTGCTCACCAAACCGCCGCTCGGCGACTTTGAAGGTATTCACGACAGGCTGCGTCTTCCCGGCAGCCGGCCCAGTGCACGACATCATTTGAGGATGGGCTACAGAAACAGCGGGGTTTAAGCTTGAAGCATTCATGGGCCAGATTCCTGAGGTGTATGCCCCGATGTTCGTGGAGTGACGCGCTGTTCGGTTCCAACAGTTACGTTTCACCATAAAAAAGGGCGCCAATGGCGCCCTTGCTAGAGGTGTCTGTGCGTTACGCGGCCGCGGCAGGATGCGGCATGCCCAACAACCGGCTGATCGCCACCAGCTCCGTCTCGCGACGCATCGCGGTGAATAGTTCCACCGCTTGCGGATAATTGCGCGTCAACATTGCCAGCCACTGCTTCAAACGGCCTGGCGCCTGGCGCTCGGTCAGTTGCGCCACCGATTGGCTCCAGAAGTCCTGAAGCATGGGCTGCATCTGCGCCCAGGTCATCTCCACGACTTCCTCGCCGGCCCGCGCGGCGGCGATCTGCCGTGCCAAGTCTGGGCGTGCTACCAGGCCGCGGCCGAGCATGATGTCCTCGGCGCCACTGACTTCGCGACAACGCCGCCAGTCTTCCACGCTCCAGATATCGCCGTTGGCGAACACCGGCACCTTGACCACGTCCTGTACTCGCGGGATCCATTCCCAGTGGGCCGGTGGCTTGTAACCGTCGGTCTTGGTGCGCGCATGCACCACGATATGCGCCGCGCCACCTTCGGCCAGGGCCGTGGCGCAGACCAGCGCGCCGTCCGGGCTGTCGAAGCCCAGGCGCATCTTGGCGGTGACCGGGATATGCGCCGGAACCGCACGGCGTACGTGTTCGACGATCTGGTTGAGCAGCTCCGGTTCCTTGAGCAGCACCGCGCCGCCACGGGACTTGTTGACGGTCTTGGCCGGGCAGCCGAAGTTCAGGTCGATCACCTCGGAGCCCAGTTCGCAGGCAAGGGCAGCGTTTTCCGCCAGGCAGACCGGGTCGGAGCCAAGCAATTGCACGCGCAACGGCACACCGGCTGCGGTGTGGGCACCGTGCAGCAGTTCCGGGGCAAGTTTATGGAAATAGGCAGGCGTGAGCAGGCGGTCGTTAACGCGGATGAACTCGGTCACGCACCAATCAATACCGCCCACGCGGGTCAATACGTCCCGCAGGATGTTGTCGACCAACCCCTCCATGGGCGCCAAAGCAATTTGCATGGGAAACACTCAACAAAAATCGTCGCGCAGTTTACTGGGTTTCCTGCGGCAACCGTTAACCCCCTGTCAGGGCGGGGCCATAACCTTCAAGAAACTCGACGGGCATGCGCTTGGGCTTGCCGCTGGACAGCTCGATACAGACAAAGGTGGTTTGCGCACGCAGCAGCGTCACGCCGTCGCGGGGGCGCACCAGTTGGAAACGACGGGTCATTTTCAGGCGCTGGTCCCAATCGACGATCCAGGTGGCCAGTTGAAGCTCGTCACCTTCATAACCCGCCGCCAGGTAATCGATCTCATGGCGGACCACGGCCATCGCACGATCCAGGCGACGGTACTCGGTGAGGTCCAGCCCCAGACGCTGGGAATGACGCCAGGCGCAACGTTCCAACCAGGACACATACACCGCATTGTTGGCGTGCCCCAGGCCATCAATGTCCTCAGGGGCAACCTGCAGATCGATGATAAACGGCGTTGCCAAATCCCAGCCCATGCCTTGCTCCAGTCGATTAATGTCGGCGGGAGCAGTGTATCAGGCGGTTTGCCGTGCCTGTAGATGACAACCGGCGAGCAGGCTCAGTACGCCGTCGATCACTCGGGGATCGGCCAGCACTTTCTGGTGCCCCCCACTTTCCAGGCGCAACAGCCGGCTGTCGAACCACGCCTCGTGGATGGCCTGAGAAGCCCTGACCGGCACGAATGTATCGTCTTCGGCATGCACGATCAGACCCGGCATATTCATTTGGTAGTGAGCGACATCCAGATGCTTGAGCGGCATGCCGAAGGCCCATTCGACCTCCTGGATAAAGGCCGAGCGTGCCCGTGGCGGCAAACCGACCATGCCGGCGAACCCGCGCAGCACATCCAGGAAACGCGACGGCGCAGCGATACTGACCAACGCCTCGGTCCGAAGGCCCAATTGAACAGCCAGCATGGCACTGGCACCGCCCATGGAATGGCCGATCACCGCATGCAGCGGTGGCAATTCGGCTGCGGCTTCCAGCATGGCGCGGGCAAACAGCAACACATGCGCCTCACGCCCCGGCGAACGTCCATGGGCAGGCCCTTCCAGCGCGATGACCGAATACCCCTCGCGCACCAACGCCGTGATCAAGCTGGCGAACTGCGTGGGGCGCCCTTCCCAGCCGTGCATCAGCAAAACGGCGGGCCCTTGCCCCCATCGCAGCGCAGACAGGCCGAAACGCAAAGTGATGCGCTCAGATTGGGCCAGCAGCGGCAACTCCCAATCACGCGCAGGCAGGTCACGCGGGGTCATGAAGGTGCGACGCATCTTGCTCGCCACGGTGTGCGGCGCCAAGCGGCCGACAGTGCGGTTGAAGCCACGAACCCAGGTCAGTGCGCCCATGCTGGAACTCCTCTCCTTATTTAGCGCACCGCCGACTTGGCTGCGCGTAACACACGGTCAGACAGCTCGCCCGGGCCCAGGGCACGCGCCAAGGCCAAGCCACCGATCATCAACGCCATGTCAGCCAGGGCTTTGTCAGTGTCTTCAGGACTGGCGGCCAGTTGCGCGGCCATCAGCTCCACGTGCTCATTCAGGGCATGGCGAAATTCGTCCGGCAGGCGGCTCATCTCACCGACGGTCGCCGGTATGGGGCACGCCTGGGCGGTGGAGTCGCGGTGTTTGCGCGACAGATAAAACGCCGCCACCAGACTTCTGCGCTCCTCACCCGTGAGCTGCGCATCCATATCGTCAATCGATGCACGCCGCCTCGCCAATAACTGGGTGAATGCCTCCAGCATCAGCGCGTCCTTGCTTTCAAAGTGCGCATAGAAACCGCCAACCGTAAGCCCGGCGGCGCCCATGACTTCACCCACACTAGGCTCGGCAGGGCCACGCTGGATCAATGCAGCGCTGGCAGCTTGCAGAATGCGTTCGCGGGTTTGCGCTTTTTTATCACTCATCGTTGCCTCCCTCTCTCATGGGTTGAATATTATTACCATAATAATATTGCGCAAGCGACAAGCATGACCGCTGGTCAGAAGAGAAGATTGAAATAAAGGAGAGAGTTGGCTGAACGCCAGACAAACAAAAGGGCCATTCAATAATTGAATGACCCTTTAAAATCCCGCATAGCGGGTAATCGTGGCGTCCCCTAGGGGACTCGAACCCCTGTTACCGCCGTGAAAGGGCGGTGTCCTAGGCCACTAGACGAAGGGGACATAAACCTTCTGTACATTGATCAGTGCTGAGAACTGATCGATTCAAGGACGGTGTGGCCAGACCTTGAACCTGTAAATTGGTGGAGCTAAACGGGATCGAACCGTTGACCTCTTGCATGCCATGCAAGCGCTCTCCCAGCTGAGCTATAGCCCCGGATTTTTCGCCTCGCGGCGCAGCAGACCTTTCGAACTGCTTGTTGAAACTGGCGTCCCCTAGGGGACTCGAACCCCTGTTACCGCCGTGAAAGGGCGGTGTCCTAGGCCACTAGACGAAGGGGACAAAACCTTCTGAACAACTGATCAGCGCTGAGAGCTGATCGATTCAAGGACGGTGTGGCCAGACCTTGAACCTGTAATTGGTGGAGCTAAACGGGATCGAACCGTTGACCTCTTGCATGCCATGCAAGCGCTCTCCCAGCTGAGCTATAGCCCCTCATCGGTGAGGACGGGTCGAATCTTAATGGCGGTTTGGAAGTGTGTCAAATTTATTTTCAACAATTTCCAAAATTTTTTGCCGGGATAACAAACACTTACCGGCGAAACCCCGGAAAACCTGGGTTTCGCCGTTACCACAGCCTGCTTAAGCAATCGCGCCCAACAGCTTTTCCCACTCTTTGTTTTCTTTCTTCGACACACCACCAAGCAAATCAAGGGCTTGGCGCAGACGGAAACGCGTGAGGTCCGGGCCGAGGATTTCCATCGCATCGAGCACCGACACCGAACTGGCCTGCCCGGTGATCGCGGCAAACATCAGCGGCATGGCATCACGCAATTTCAGTTCAAGGGATTCAACCACCGCCTGGATCGTTGCGGTAATCGCCTCCTTCTCCCACTGACGCAGGCTTTCGAGCTTCCACAGGATCAGTTGCATCAACTGGCGAACCTGATCGCCCGAGAGCTTCTTGGACTCGAACAGCTTGGCATCCGGGTTCACGCCACCGGCAAAGAAGAAGCTGGCCAACGGTGCGACCTGGCTGAACGTCTCCACCCTGCCCTGCACCAACGGTGCGATCTTCATCATGTACTCGGGGTTCAACGCCCATTGCTGCACACGACTGGCGAACTCTTCCACCGGCAGATCACGCAGCCACTGGCCATTGAGCCACGACAGTTTCTCGATATCGAAGATCGGCCCACCCAGCGACACCCGGGACAGGTCGAAGTTGTCGACCATTTCCTGCAGCGAGAACTTCTCACGCTCGTCCGGCATCGACCAGCCCATGCGGCCCAGGTAGTTGAGCATCGCCTCCGGCATGAAGCCCATACGCTCGTAGAAGGTCACCGAGGTCGGGTTCTTGCGCTTGGACAACTTGCTCTTGTCCGGGTTACGCAGCAGCGGCATGTAGCACAACTGCGGCTGCTCCCAGCCGAAGTACTCATAGAGCAGGATCAGCTTCGGCGCCGACGGCAGCCATTCTTCGCCACGCAGCACATGGGTGATGCCCATCAGGTGGTCGTCGACCACGTTGGCCAGGAAGTACGTCGGCAGGCCGTCGGTCTTCATCAGCACCTGCATGTCCATGCGGTCCCACGGGATCTCGACGTCACCGCGCAGCATGTCCGGCACTACGCACACGCCTTCGCTCGGCACTTTCATGCGGATGACGTGCGGCTCGCCTGCAGCCAGGCGCCGAGCCACTTCTTCTTTCGACAACAACAGCGCACGGCCGTCGTAGCGCGGGGTTTCGCCGCGTGCCATTTGCTCGGCACGCATCTGGTCCAGTTCCTCTGCGGTGCAGAAGCAGGGGAACGCGTGCCCCATGTCGACCAATTGCTGGGTGTACTGCTTGTAGATGTCGCTACGCTCGCTCTGGCGATACGGACCGTGCGGGCCGCCGACGTCCGGGCCTTCCGCCCAGGTAATGCCCAGCCAGCGCAGGGCATCGAAAATCTGCTGTTCCGACTCGCGGGTAGAACGCAGTTGGTCGGTGTCTTCGATCCGCAGGATGAATTCACCACCGTGCTGCTTGGCAAAGCAGTAGTTGAACAAGGCGATGTAAGCAGTGCCGACGTGGGGATCCCCAGTAGGCGATGGCGCAATGCGCGTGCGGACGGTGGTCATGGCAGGTCTCGAATGGGCGATAAAACTGAAAATTGAAACAAGGGGCGAATGGTAACAGCCTGGGTGATTTCTGGAAAACCGAGGGGATGCCATCGGGGGCAAGCCCCCTCCCACTCCGACCGATTTCCAACATGAGAATGCGGTCAAGGTGGGAGGGGGCTTGCCCCCGATGAGGCCGGCGGACTCAGCGCAAATCAGACAGCCAACAGCCGCTCACGCAACTTGCCAATCTCATCGCGTGTCTGCGCCGCCGCCTCAAACTCCAGATCCCGCGCCAATTGGTACATCTTCTCTTCCAACTGCCGAATACGCTTGGTGATCTCACTCGGCGAACGCAGTTCGTTCTCGTACTTGGCGCTCTCCTCGGCCGCCTTGGCCATCCCCTTGCGTTTCTTGCTGCGCGAGCCGGGCACAGTGGCGCCTTCCATGATATCGGCGATGTCCTTGAATACGCCCTTGGGCGTAATGCCATTGGCGAGGTTGAAGGCAATCTGCTTATCGCGACGCCGCTCGGTCTCGCCAATCGCCCGCTCCATGGAGCCCGTCATGCGGTCGGCGTAGAGAATCGCACGCCCATTGAGGTTACGCGCAGCTCGGCCAATGGTCTGGATCAACGAGCGCTCCGATCGCAGGAAGCCCTCCTTGTCCGCATCCAGGATCGCCACCAGTGACACTTCCGGCATATCCAGGCCTTCACGCAACAGGTTGATGCCCACCAGCACATCAAAGGTGCCCAGGCGCAGGTCGCGGATGATTTCCACGCGCTCCACGGTGTCGATGTCCGAGTGCAGGTAGCGCACGCGCACGCCGTGGTCGGCCAGGTAGTCGGTGAGGTCTTCGGCCATGCGCTTGGTCAGCGTGGTCACCAGCACCCGCTCCTCCACGGCCACGCGCTTGTTGATTTCCGACAGCAGGTCGTCCACCTGGGTCAACGCCGGGCGGATTTCCACCTGTGGGTCGACCAGGCCCGTCGGCCTGACCACCTGTTCGATCACGCGGCCGGCATGCTCGGCTTCGTAGTTGCCCGGCGTAGCGGAGACGAAAATGGTCTGCGGGCTGATGGCCTCCCATTCATCAAAGCGCATCGGCCGGTTATCCAGCGCCGAAGGCAGACGGAAGCCGTATTCCACCAGCGTTTCTTTACGCGAACGGTCGCCCTTATACATGGCGCCGACCTGCGGCACGCTGACGTGGGATTCGTCGATCACCAGCAAAGCGTCGGGCGGCAGATAATCGTAGAGGGTCGGCGGCGGCGCACCGGCTTCACGGCCCGACAAGTAGCGCGAGTAGTTTTCGATCCCGTTGCAGTAGCCCAGCTCCAGGATCATCTCCAGGTCGAAGCGGGTGCGCTGCTCCAGGCGCTGGGCCTCTACCAGCTTGTTATTGGCGCGTAAGTATTCCAGACGTTCAGCCAGCTCGACCTTGATCCCCTCAATGGCGCCCATCAGGGTTTCACGGGGCGTCACGTAATGGCTTTTCGGATAGAAGGTAAAGCGCGGCAACTTGCGGATCACCTCGCCGGTCAACGGGTCGAAAGCCGACAGGCTCTCGACTTCATCGTCAAACAGCTCGATGCGGATCGCTTCCAGGTCGGATTCGGCCGGGTAGATGTCGATCACGTCGCCACGCACGCGGAATGTGGCGCGGGCAAAGTCCATGTCGTTACGGGTGTACTGCAAGCTGGCCAGGCGGCGCAGCAGTTCGCGCTGGTCGAGTTTGTCGCCGCGGTCGACGTGCAGCACCATCTTCAAATAGGTTTCCGGGCTGCCCAGGCCATAGATGCACGACACCGTGGTGACGATGATCGCGTCCTTGCGCTCGAGCAACGCCTTGGTCGCCGACAGCCGCATCTGTTCGATGTGGTCGTTGATCGACGCATCCTTTTCGATAAAGGTGTCGGACGACGGTACGTAGGCCTCGGGCTGGTAGTAGTCGTAGTAGGAAACGAAGTACTCCACCGCATTGTTCGGGAAGAATGCCTTGAACTCGCCGTACAACTGCGCGGCCAGGGTCTTGTTCGGTGCCAGCACCAAGGTCGGGCGATTGATCTGGGCGATGACGTTGGCGATGCTGAAGGTCTTGCCCGAACCGGTTACCCCGAGCAACGTCTGGTGCGCCAGGCCGGCCTCGATACCCTCGACCATCTGGCGAATGGCTTCCGGCTGATCGCCGGCGGGTTCAAAGCGGGTGACGAGTTGGAAATCCGACATAACGTACCTCGTGAAGTCACCCCCAGACTGTAAACCCGTCGAGGACGAAATAGACCACCCTCCGCGAAGATTCAGCGCGGGGAGTAGGAAAAGATCATGATAGCCATAGAACTGGTGGCGAATGTGACGGGTTTCAAGGCAATCGTCCTACTTGCCGTTCGGAATCAATGTTGCAATAAGACTAACGGTCAGCAAATAAACCGAAAAACTTGGCCGAAAAGCCGTTTCGGTTGTCGCCTCAAGCGGTGATGGCCTCTATACTAGCTCCCCGTTTGTGCACCGCTCTAGTGCCTTCGGCCGGAGCGCGACACGTCCCTCCTTTCCCCCATAGAGCTGCCGCAAAAATGAGCCTGTTCTCCGCTGTCGAAATGGCACCACGCGATCCTATCCTGGGCCTCAACGAAGCATTCAACGCCGATACACGTACCACCAAGGTCAACCTTGGCGTAGGCGTTTACTGCAACGAGGAGGGGAAGATTCCACTCTTGCGTGCCGTTGCCGAAGCGGAAGCCATTCGCGTGGCGCAACACGCTGCCCGTGGCTATTTGCCGATCGACGGCATCGCCGCCTATGACAAGGCCGTACAAACCTTGCTGTTCGGCGCCGAGTCGCCACTGCTGAGCGCCGGCCGCGTCGTCACCGTCCAGGCCGTGGGCGGTACCGGTGCCCTGAAGATTGGCGCCGACTTCCTCAAGCAACTGCTGCCCAACGCCGTCGTCGCCATCAGCGACCCGAGCTGGGAAAACCACCGCGCGCTGTTCGAAACCGCCGGCTTCCCGGTGCAGAACTACCGCTACTACGACGCCGCCACCCACGATGTGAACCGTGCCGGCCTGCTGGAAGATCTCAACGCCCTGCCGCCACAGTCGATCGTCGTGCTGCACGCCTGCTGCCACAACCCGACCGGCGTCGACCTGAGCCCGGCCGACTGGCAGAACGTGCTGGACGTGGTCAAGGCCAGGAACCTGGTGCCGTTCCTCGACATGGCCTACCAGGGCTTTGGCGACGGCATCCACGAAGACGCCGCAGCGGTGCGCCTGTTTGCTGAATCGGGCCTGACCTTCTTTGTGTCCAGCTCATTCTCCAAGTCGTTCTCCCTGTACGGCGAACGTGTCGGCGCGTTGTCCATCGTCGGCGAATCCAAAGAAGAAAGCGCGCGCATCCTGTCCCAGGTCAAGCGCGTGATCCGTACCAACTATTCCAACCCGCCAACCCACGGCGCGGCAATCGTGGCAGCCG
This sequence comes from Pseudomonas sp. ICBG1301, assembly GCF_016918385.1. Lineage (NCBI taxonomy): Bacteria > Pseudomonadati > Pseudomonadota > Gammaproteobacteria > Pseudomonadales > Pseudomonadaceae > Pseudomonas > Pseudomonas sp. ICBG1301. The sequence continues at coordinate 569,263 of NZ_JAEKGB010000001.1, read as the reverse complement.
TGTTGAACAACCCTGAGCTGCGCGCCCAGTGGGAAGCCGAATTGGCCGAAATGCGCCTGCGCATCCGTGGCATGCGTGAGCAGATGGTCGCCGACCTGGCCAAAGCGGCTCCAGGTCATGACTTCAGCTTCGTCGGTCGCCAGCGTGGGATGTTCTCCTACTCGGGCCTGACCGTTGAACAAGTCACCCGCCTGCGCAGCGAGTTTGGTATCTACGCGCTGGATACCGGGCGTATCTGTGTGGCGGCGTTGAACCAATCGAACATTGATGCCGTCACAAAGGCAATCGTTCAGGTGCTGTAAGCCTGTAGCCATTGCACGCGAAGGGGGAAGCCGATGGCTTCCCCTTTTTCGTCTGCAGCTCCTAGACTGAACCCCAACTGCCCCTTTGCTGTGAGAGCCTCATGAGAAACGATGACCTGGACCTGCGCGCAGACCGCGATGAACTGGACGACGATTACACCCCGCGCGCACCACGCGCCAAGCGCCAGAAGAGCCTCGTGCTGCAAGTTGCGCTGGGAGTGTTTCTGGGTGGGTTGGCCCTGTGGCTGGTGCAACTGGGCGCTACGGCGCTGATGGCAAAGCTGGCCATGGGCACCTTGCAGTTCGGCGGCTGATTAAATCGTGTGGATCTCACATTGATCTACGAAATTTCCAGCCCACGCTCTTCCAGAAGTCTTACGAAGCTGTTCAAACTCTGCGACACCGTGCCCCGCCGCCAGATCAACCAGGTGTGCAAAATGCGGAAATTGTCCGCCAACGGCCACACACTCACGGCGGCAAATCCCGGCATGCTTTCCAGCATGCTGCGCGGCATCAATGCCAGGCCGGCCCCGGCGCTGACGCAGGCGAGCATGCCGTGGTAAGACTCGATCTCGAAGATCTTGCCTGGTACCGCGCCATCCTGGGAAAACCAGCGCTCCAAGTGATGCCGGTAAGAGCAGTTCGAGCGAAACGTATAGATGCTCTCCCCGTTCACGTCCTGCCCCCGGTTGATCGGCGCGTGATGCAACGGCGCAATCACCACCATCTCCTCCTCGAATACCGGCACGCCTTCCAGCGTGGCATGCAGCACCGGCCCATCGACAAATGCCGCGGTCAGCCGACCTGACAGCACCCCCTCGATCATCGTGCCCGACGGCCCCGTGCTCAGGTCCAGCTCGACCTTGGTGTACTGCTGGTTATACGCCGCCAGCAACGTCGGGATACGCACCGCGGCTGTACTTTCCAGGGAGCCAAGGGCAAACGTGCCCTGGGGTTCCTCCCCCGCTACCGTCGCCCGGGCCTCCTGGACCAAGTCGAGAATGCGCCGCGCATAGCCGAGGAAATTCCAGCCGGCCGGTGACAGGCGCAGACGGCTCTTCTCGCGGATAAACAACTCGACGCCCAAGTCCTGCTCCAGTTGCTTGATGCGCGTGGTCAGGTTCGACGGCACGCGATGAATCAACTGAGCGGCGGCGCTGATGCTGCCCTGCTCGGCAACCGCCTTGAAGATTTCCAGCTGCACCAGGTCCAAATCATTCTCCAAACGTGAATATATTGCTCAATATTATTCAGTTTCCAGAAAACATACAGCCCCGTACGCTGAACCCATTCCACTCATTCAGCAGGACGGTGCCATGAACCCGACGACCCACGCCCTCTCGATCAACCCGGCCAATGGCGAAACGGTCGGCAGCTATCCCTACGAAACCGAGCAGCAACTGGACGCAGCCCTCGAGCGCGCTACCCACGCCTTTCGTACCTGGCGCCGCCAGCCGGTCAGCCAGCGTGCCGAGTTGCTGCTGGCCCTGGCCACCACCCTGCGCGAACAGGCCGAAACCATGGCGCAGATGATTACCCTGGAAATGGGCAAACCTATCGCCCAGGCCCGCGCTGAAATCGAAAAATGCGCCCAGCTCAGCGAATGGTATGCCGCCCACGGCCCGGCCATGCTCGCCCCGGAACCGACCCTCGTGGACAACGGCAACGCCCGGATCGAATATCGCCCCTTGGGCCCGATCTTCGCCGTGATGCCGTGGAATTTCCCGGTGTGGCAAGTACTGCGCGGCGCCGTGCCGACCTTGCTGGCCGGTAACACCTACGTGCTCAAACATGCGCCGAACGTCATGGGCAGCGCCTACCTGATCCAGCAAGCGCTGCAGAAAGCCGGCTTCGCCGACGGGCTTTTTGAAGTGGTCAACGTGACGAACGAGGGCGTTTCCAAGGCGATTGCCGACCCGCGCATCGCCGCCGTCACCCTCACCGGCAGCGTGCGTGCAGGTATTGCCATTGGCTCCCAGGCGGGTGCCGCGCTGAAAAAATGCGTGCTGGAACTGGGCGGCTCCGACCCGTTCATCGTACTCAACGACGCCGACCTCGACGCCGCCGTGCAGGCCGCCGTGATTGGCCGTTTCCAGAACAGTGGCCAAGTCTGCGCCGCGGCCAAGCGCCTGATCATCGAAGCAGGCGTCGTGGAGGCTTTCACCGCCAAATTTCTCGAAGCCAGCCGCAAACTGGTAATGGGCGACCCGACCTCGTCCCAGACCTACATCGGCCCGATGGCACGCTTTGACCTGCGCGACGAGTTGCACGGTCAAGTGCAGGCCACATTGGAAGAAGGCGCGACCCTGCTGCTGGGTGGCAACAAAGTCGCAGGTGCCGGCAACTACTACGAGCCGACCGTGTTGGCGAATGTCACCGACCAGATGACCTCATTCAGGCAGGAGCTGTTCGGCCCTGTGGCCTCGATCATCACCGCCCGCGACGCCGAGCACGCGGTAGCCCTGGCCAACGACAGTGAATTCGGCCTGACCGCGAGCCTCTTCACCACCGATGCGGCAAAGGCCCGTGATATCGCCAACCAACTGGAAACCGGCGGCATCTTCGTCAACGCATTCAGCGTGTCTGACCCGCGAGTGGCGTTTGGTGGCGTGAAGAAAAGTGGTTTCGGGCGCGAGTTGTCGCACTTCGGCGTGCGGGAATTCTGCAATGCGCAGACCGTGTGGCTGGATCGCAAGTAAACCCGGCCAGTCCCCTTACGACACCTTACCTGTGGCGAGGGAGCTCGCTCCCGTGGGGCTGCGCAGCAGCCCTCAACAGCCTCAGCCACGCACATGCCGGCGCACGCACTGCACCAACCCATCCAGCGCCTGGGACTTCACCGGCGCCAGCACACAGACCGTGTGTTCGCGCTGGCCCTCGCTCACGGTCAGGGTGTAGTGCACCTGGCCCGGGTTACCGGGCGCGGGCGGGTTGTTTGGCGGCAACTCAAAGAAGTCTGAAGCCTTGATCAGTTGCCGCAATTCCTGCTGGTCTTGCTCAGGCAGTGTATCCAGCTCCACCGTACGCGGCTTGGCCAGGCCCGGGAAAAACCCCGGCCCGCCGTTTTCCTTGATTGAGATGTGCATGGCTGCTCCTCACGTCAAACAGCAATACCGACCGCTTGCCAACCGTCCTTGACCGCCTTCTGTTCGTCCTTGTTCACGCCGTACAGGCGCCCCGCAACATCGTAAGTAATACGCGCAAAGCGCACAAACCCCGAATTAGGCCGCAGCCGCGCATCACGCAGCGCGTCATACCAGATGCGCCCCGCGCGCTCCCAGGCAAACCCACCCAACCTGGTCGCCACCTGGTAGAACGCATGGTTGGGAATACCGGAATTGATATGCACCCCACCATTGTCCTCGTAGGTCTGGACAAAATCATCCATGTGCCCCGGTTGCGGGTCCTTACCCAACAACTTGTCGTCAAAGGCAGTGCCGGGGGCTTTCATCGAGCGCAGTGCAGTGCCTTTGATCTTTTTGGTAAACAACCCTTTGCCGATCAACCAATCGGCATCTTCAGCCTTTTGTTTCAAGGCATATTGCTTGATCAGTGAGCCGAACACGTCCGACAACGACTCGTTCAACGCCCCGGACTGATTGAAATACATCAGCTTGGCCTCATCCTCCGTGACGCCATGGGCCAACTCATGGCCAATCACGTCGAGGGCCACGGTGAAGCGGTTGAACAACTCGCCGTCCCCATCCCCGAACACCATCTGGGTCGAGTTCCAGAACGCGTTGTTGTAGTTCTGGCCAAAATGCACGGTCGCGTCCAACGCCATGCCCGCGTCGTCGATGGAGTTGCGGTCGAAGACCTGTTCAAAAAAATCGAAGGTGGCGCCCAGGCCATCATAGGCTTCGTCCACCGCCGCATCACCACTCACGGGCTGCCCTTCACCACGGATCAGTTTTCCTGGCAGGCTGTCGCTGCCCTCGGCGCTGTAGATCGAACGCTGTTTCTCGGCGCCCATGGCCAAGGCCAGCCGGGCCGGCCCCTTGGCGGGCACCGCGACCATGCGCAGCGAGCGGAACGTGCTGTCCTTGGCGCGGGTACGTAACGCGACGTCCCGCTGCGCCTTGTCGCCGTTGCGCGCGATCTGGTCGAGCATATAGGGCGGGATCAGGCAAAAAACCGGGTTACGCAAAGGGTGATCACACATGAACTGGCTCCTTGTTGGCATGGGGTGAACGTCCGGGTAACCGTTTCAGGATAGCCCCCAGGGATTAACGCGTGTCATCAATTGTCATTAACCTATGTTGCAGTCGTGTTTATCCAAGGAGGACTTACCGATGCCCGCACGTAAAGCCAAGATTGACCTGTCGTACCGCCCACGGCTCGCTGACCTGCGCCCGTTGATCACTGCGAGCCCCACGCTGCTGGAGGCACGGGCGGCGACGCCCCGCGTCACCTCGGCCAACGACCTGAAGGACCGGCACGGCTACGCAGAGGATTTCCTCGGCAGTTTCGTGGTGCCCTGGCCCACGGCTGAAGGGGCCTTGGCGGATGATGTGCAGGTCTTGAAGGGGGGTGGTGAGCGCCTGGACTACACGCACTTCTCGATCACCATGTCGCGCTCGAAACGGCTCGCGCTGTATGTCGGCGTCAACATTGACGGCAACCAGCACGTGGAGATTATTCGCAGCAATGACAGCTGGGCCTATGACGGTCGCTTGCCTATCGAAGCACAGGTAGGCGACGCGCTTTATGCCAACAATGGCCTGGATCGCGGCCATCTGGTCCGCCGCCAAGATCCCAATTGGGGTGACGTGGCGCAAACCGCCAACCTCGACACCTTCCACTTCACCAACTGCTCGCCGCAGATGAGCGGGTTCAACCAGAAGACCTGGCTGGAACTCGAAGACTACATTCTGGACAACACGCAACGCTGGAAAGCCAGGGCCACGGTATTTACCGGCCCGGTGTACGCCGACGATGACCGCGTGTACCGCGGCGTGCAAATCCCCAAGGCCTTCTGGAAAGTGGTCGCCTACCTCAACGACGACGGCAAGCCGTCCGCCAGCGCCTACATGATCGACCAAACCCGCGAACTGGGGCAGCTCGACCTGGTGTTCGGCCAACTCAGGACCTACCAGCGCAGCGTGATCCAGATAGAACGCCTGACCGGCATCCGCTTCGCCAACCTGGCCGACTACGACGGTTTCAGCAACGAAGAACGCGCCACCGGCACGCGGATCGAAGCGCTGATCCAGGGCCCAGAGGACATTCGTCTGTGAGCAGGCCCACCTTGGGCTATTTCACCTCGCTCTAATCAACTACCATACCGCGCCGGTTCCCAAACGGGACTAATAGGGAATCCGAAGCGCGGTCCACCCGCGTCAATCGGAACTGCCCCCGCAACTGTAGGTGCTGAGCCTGCTCCTGGATGCCACTGGACCTTGTCCGGGAAGGCCGGAGCCTGGCGACGACGCATCAGTCAGGAGACCTGCCGGCCCAAGCTCGATCACTAACCGGCGGGGTGTCCGGGAAGGACATCCTTGCCCTGCCCCATCGGCAGCGTTAATGGCTGTATTTCCACGACCGTACCTCCCCAGCTACTTGTACGGTTCAAACGGAGATTGCCCCATGCTGCCACGCTTTAGCGCACTGCTCACCGGCCTTGGCTTCTGTGCCCTGGCCCAAGCCGCCCCCACCCAGTACCCACTGACCGTGGAAAACTGTGGCAACCCCGTCATCTTTCAACAGGCCCCCGCGCGCAGTGTGACCATCGGCCAGGCCGCCACCGAAATGCTCTACACCTTGGGTGTGGCGGATAAAGTGGTCGGCACCTCGCTGTGGTTCAACGATGTGCTGCCCCGGTTCAAGGTGCAGAACGACAAGGTCGAGCGCCTGGCCAACAACGAGCCGAGTTTCGAAGCCGTGATCGCCAAGCGCCCGCAACTGGTGGCCGCCGAGCTGGAATGGGTGGTCGGCCCGCAAGGTGTGGTCGGCACCCGCGAGCAATTTGCTGAACTGAAGATTCCCACCTACGTGCTGCCCTCCGATTGCGAAGGCAAGGACAACCTGGTGGGTGCCGACGGGACGCGGCTGGAGCCTTTCCGTATCGACACCGTGTATAAAAGCATCCGCCAACTGGCCGAGATCTTCGACGTGCAGGCGCGCGGCCAACAAGTGAACGATGAGCTCAAGGCACGCCTGGCCAAATCCGTTGCCACCGCGCAAAGCAAAGGGCTCAAACAGGCCAGTGCATTGGTCTGGTTCTCCAGCGCCGAAATGGCCAGCGACCCCTACGTGGCCGGGCATAAGGGCGTTCCGCAGTTCATGCTGGACACCCTGGGCCTGACCAACGTGGTGCAGTCCGATGAAGAGTGGCCTGCCGTCGGCTGGGAAACCCTGGCCAAGGCCAACCCGACCTTCCTGGTAATCGCCCGCATGGACCGCCGCCGCTACCCGGCCGACGACCATGAAAAGAAACTCGCGTTCCTGCGCACCGACCCAGTGACCCGCAACATGGATGCGGTGAAAAACAACCGCATCATCATCATTGACGCCCTGGCCCTGCAGGCCAGCCTGCGTACGTTCGATGGCCTGGAACAACTGGCCGGTGCCATCGACGGCTACGACCTGCCGAAATGATCCGTCCCTTGCTCGCCCTCATCCTGCTACTGCTCGCGATCCTCGCGGGCGTGGCCATTGGTGAAACCGCCATCGAACCGCAGGTGGTGTTGCAGGTACTCGCCAACAAACTGTGGGCGGCCGGCTACGCACTGGACCCGATCGATGAAGGCGTGGTGTGGAACTACCGTCTGACCCGCACCCTGGTCGCCGCCGCCTGCGGTGCGGGGCTGGCGACGTGCGGAGTGATCTTGCAGTCATTGCTGCGTAACCCGCTGGCCGACCCGTACCTGCTGGGCATCAGCGCCGGCGCCTCGACCGGTGCCGTCCTGGTGGCGCTGATCGGCGTCGGCGGCGGCTTGATTTCGCTGTCGGCCGGCGCCTTTGTCGGCGCCATGGCGGCGTTTGCCCTGGTGATTCTGCTGGCGCGCGCCAGCGGTTCGGCCAGCGGTACCGGGCAGATCATCCTCGCCGGCATTGCCGGATCACAGCTGTTCAATGCCCTCACCGCCTTCCTGATCACCAAGTCGGCCAGCTCCGAACAGGCCCGGGGCATCCTGTTCTGGCTGCTGGGCAACCTCAGCGGCGTACGCTGGCCCTCGGTATGGCTGGCGGTGCCGGTGGCGGTCCTGGGCCTGGCGGTGTGCCTGTGGCATCGCCGTGCGCTGGATGCGTTTACCTTCGGCACCGACTCGGCGGCGTCCCTCGGCATCCCGGTACGTCGTGTGCAGTTCCTGTTGGTGGGCTGTGCAGCGCTGGTGACGGCGGTGATGGTATCGATTGTCGGCTCCATCGGTTTTGTGGGGCTGGTGATTCCCCACGCAGTGCGCCTGCTGCTCGGCACCGGACATTCGCGCCTGCTACCGGCCAGTGCGCTGGGCGGCGCGCTGTTTCTGATCGCCGCCGATGTGCTGTCGCGGACCTTGATCAAGGGCCAGGTGATTCCGGTCGGCGTGGTCACCGCGCTGGTCGGCGCGCCTGTGTTTGCGCTGATCCTGATCGGTCGGAGGAACGCGCGATGAGTATGCTGAGCTGCAACGGCCTGGGCTTCAAGGTGCGTGATGCCGAGTTGCTGCGCGATATCCATCTGGATGTTCAACTGGGCGAAACCCTGGGCATCGTCGGGCCGAACGGTTCCGGCAAATCCACCTTGCTCAAACTGCTTGCCGGTTTGCGCGCGCCGGCCAGCGGCGAAGTACGCTTGGGCGGCCAACGCCTGAATGAACTGTCACGCCGTGCCATCGCCCAACAGCTGGCGGTGGTGGAGCAACAGGCCGACACCGACGACGCGATCCGCGTGTTCGACGCTGTGGCCCTGGGCCGTACGCCGTGGCTGTCGGCGTTGAGCCCGTGGTCCAGCGAAGACCACGCCATCGTCAACCAAGCCTTGCATGACGTCGACGCCACGCACCTCAGCCAGCGTGCCTGGCGCAGCCTCTCGGGCGGTGAACGCCAGCGCGTACACATCGCCCGCGCCCTGGCGCAACGACCGCAGATCCTGTTGCTGGACGAGCCCACCAACCATCTGGATATCCAGCATCAACTGGCGATCCTCAAAGGCGTGCAGGCGCTGCCCGTGACCACCTTGATTGCATTGCATGATCTTAATCAGGCACTGACCTGTGATCGCCTGGCCGTGCTGGATCACGGCCGATTGGTGGCGCTCGGCAAACCACTGCAAGTGCTGACGCCGCAACGGTTACAGGAGACCTTCGGGGTGCAGGCGCATTACCTGACAGACCCGTTCGATGGCGCGCAGATACTGCGGTTGCGCCCCAGTTGATGGCCCATTCGGTTGACTATCCATTGGCGAGCGTAGCCGAGCACATCCCGCGCCATATCCACGGGAAAATGGATAAACCCATGCGCCGCCTCCGGCAGCAGATACGCCTCAGCGCCAGGCCATCGCTCGGCGATCAATAAGGTGTCATCTTTGAGCGGGTCCAACTCGCCGACAAACATCAACGCCGGCGGCAACCCTGCGAAATCGCCATATAACGGCGACCACCGCGGCTGGCGGCGCGCATCATCAGTCAACCCCGGCGTCAGCCTACGCAGCGCTGCAACCATCCCCGGCCCGTCCAGCAACAAGGTCTGCGGCCCCGCCGTGCGCACGCTCGGCGTACCGGTCAAATCATAAACGCCGTAATACAACACCGCCCCGCTGACCCGCTGGAGCAAGTGCGGCCATTGCTTGAGCGCCAATAACGTCGCTGCCGCCAGGTGCCCACCCGCCGACTCACCGACGACGATCACCGGCAAGTCGGCGAATTCAGCGCAGTCCTCCAGCAACCAACGGGCGGCCGTCAGGCAGTCGTCCAGCAGGCCCTCGAGCGGCGTGTCCAGCGCCAGCCGATAGTCCACCGACACCACTGCCACGTCGCAGGCGTTGACCATGCCCAGGTTGAGGTCGTCATCCATCTGCGCATTGCCGATTACCCAGCCGCCGCCGTGGATATCCAGCACCACGCCCTTGGGTTGGCCGCGTGGGCGCAGGATACGCACGGGCACCGTCCCGATGAGCCGGGTTTCAGCCTCGGGGGCCTTCTTGAGCTTTTGGCTGACCCGCAACAACGCCTGGATCAAACGCGGCGTCACGCGATTGCGGATTTTAAAGCGTGGCATCCAGGCGAGTTTCTGGTTGAAGCGACGCATCTGGGCCAGTTCAGGCTGACTGGCGGACCAGGGTTTGGGCGCCATCAGCGGTTATTGCGCAGGATCGAGAAGTTCAGCGCCGCCGCCACACACAACCACGCCAGGTAAGGGAACAGCATCAGGCCGGTGATCAGGTCCAGGCGCACCGCCAACACCACCATCGCCGCCACGGTCACCCACAGCACCGCGATAATCAGCATCCCGGCGAGGATCCGATGGGCACCGAAGAACACCGGCGTCCACAGCGTATTCAAGGCAATCTGCGCTGCCCACAAGGCCAGGACGATTTGGCTGCCGGGAATCAGGCTGAGACGATAACCAGCCCAGGCCAGCAGCAGGTAGATAAGGGTCCACGCGACCGGAAACAGCCAATTGGGCGGCGTGAAGCTGGGTTTGACCAGGGATTCGTACCAGGCGCCGGGCTTGAAAAGTAGGCCGGTACTGGCAGCGGCGATGCAGGCGAGCAGGAAGATGAAGAAAGTCATGGTCGATCCTTGGCTGGGCATTTCAGGCTTGGACGTGCCGCACGCGGGTAAAAGTTCACTGGCGTACGCAAGCTAAGCAGGCGCCACAATCCTCAACCAAGGCCAACGCGCCTGGTAACTCCTGGCCTTCTGCGCAAACAATGCCGGCTCCGGATGCTGCGGGTTGATACGCAACACCCCCTGCGCCACATCCTCCAACCCGTACGGCGCATACACCTCGCCCGTCGCAATCTCCAGGCCGATGCACGTACCCGCCACCAGGTAACGATCAATCCCCTGTCTGGCCGTGTGCAACTGCGGATAAGGCCGACCGAACCGCTGCGCGTACCAAAGGTGCACCCGCGCCTGATTCTTCACCTCAACGTTGACGCCCAGGTCCTGGAACAGCACTTCGGCCGAACGGATCACCGCATCCTCGGCCTCGTAGGACAAGTCCGTATCGAAATAAAAAACGTCGTAGTCTTTGACGCCCTGGTCAGCAGGCAGCTTCGCCTGATGATTCCACACCGCCTGGAACAGACAGCCCGCCGTGAGGAAACACTGGTCCACCCCGAGGTCAGGCAGGCGCGCGGTGATTTCGGCGTTGATGGGGTTGGCCATGGCCAGGTCGAGCAGGGTTTTGACGGTCAACGTCATGGTCATCCCTTTCAATCGTTTCCAGCGGCCAACTGTACAACAGGGCCACGTCTCTTAGCGCAACAGATGCACAGCCAAACCGACCAGCGCGCAAGCGATCAACACCTGAATCACCCCGCGCTTGAAATAAAACAGGGCGACCGCCGCCATCAGTGCGATCAAGGCGGAAGGCCAATCAAGGCTAGCGCTGAAACCCTTTGGCCACAGCACGTGATACCCGAAGAAGCACGCCAGGTTCAGGATCACGCCAACCACGGCAGCGGTAATGGCGGTCAATGGTGCGGTGAACCTGAGTTCGTTGTGGGTCGACTCCACCAGCGGGCCACCGGCAAGAATGAACAGAAATGAGGGCAGAAAGGTGAACCATGTCACCAGAGACGCGGCGACAGCCCCAGCCAGAAACATTTGATCGGCGCCAAACACCTGCGAGACGTAGGCGCCGACGAAGCCGACGAAGGCCACCACCATGATCAGCGGCCCGGGCGTGGTTTCCCCTAGCGCCAGCCCGTCAATCATCTGTGTCGGGGTCAGCCAGCCATAGTGCCCCACCGCTCCTTGGTAGACATAAGGGAGCACCGCGTAGGCACCGCCAAACGTTAACAGCGCAGCCTTGGTAAAGAACCAGCCCATCTGGGTCAACGTGCCCTGCCAGCCAAACGACAGGATCAAAACAGCCATTGGCAATGCCCACAGTGCAACGCCAAGCAGAGCGAGCGATGCCAATTTCAACCAACTGAACCGGGCATGCTCTGGGGACGGGGTGTCGTCATCGATCAAGGCCGGGCCAAACGTTCTCTTGGCGGCACTATGCCCCCCTGTTCTGAATTTCTCGGGTGCCAGGCGTCCCCCGACATAACCGATCAATGCCGCCCCCAGGACAATCAACGGGAATGGGACATTGAACGCGAAAATTGCGCTGAATGAAGCGGCCGCTATCGCCCATAGCCAATGGTTCTTCAGCGCTCGCGAGCCGATCCTGTGGGCTGCCTGTACAACGATGGCGGTCACGGCAGGCTTGATGCCATAAAACAGGCCCACCACCACCGGCACTTCGCCGAACGCAACATACAGCCATGACAAAGCGATCAGGATAAACAGTGAGGGCAGCACAAACAGCCCACCCGCGACCACCCCGCCCCAGGTTCGATGCATCAGCCAGCCGATGTAGGTCGCCAACTGCTGAGCCTCCGGCCCAGGCAGCAACATGCAATAGTTGAGCGCATGCAGGAACCTGCGCTCGGATATCCAACGGCGCCGCTCGACCAGTTCCTGATGCATGATCGAGATCTGCCCCGCAGGCCCGCCGAAGCTGATGAAGCCCAACTTCAACCAGAACCAGAAAGACTCCCGCAAACTGACCGCCTGCGGCCTCGACAACGCTTCTTCACCCACGGGTCCCGATACCTCGCTCATTGCGCTGTTCCTCATTCACGAACCCGATGAGTTGCATAATTCGGGGGCGATGCAATCGTTCTACCCCGCGATGACAAGCGCTTCAAAAGTTGCGAATCAACGCCCCAAACAGATCGCCACGCGGCATTTTGTTCAACGGGATGTCGGCATTCTCGAACCATTCGCGACCGGCCTCGGGATGCGGGCCGCTAAGCACGACCACACCCTTTTCATAGGTATAGCGCGCCGCCGCGACGTCGCCGTTGCGGTAGGTCGCGATGGTTTTGTAGGGCGCGGCCGGGTCGGCTGCGGGAATGTAAGGCCCGTCCTGGAAGAACACATGGTCAGGCTTGCCTTCCCACATGACCTGCACGGCGGCGTCGGCGATGCCGGGCACTTCAAAACCGGGGCGACCGGCTTCGCCGTCGAGGTCCTGGGGGATCAGGCCGAGGTTACCGTCATCCGCCAAGTAGGCGCCCATGCACAACCCCAGGTAGCGCCCGCCGCCGGCGACATAACCGCGAATCGCCTCGGCGCGCGCATCGCCCAGGCTGCGCAGGGCACCGGGAATGTCCTGGCCGCCGCCGGGCTGCACGTAGAGGTCATAGCGCGCCAGGGTTTGTGGCGTGATGTCGGTGGCCTCCTGCGCGCCCACATAATCGATCTGATACTCGGGATTGAGGCGGCGCAAGGCATTCGCCACGTTCTCGGAACAGTCATCGCAGCCCGCCGGGCCGCGGTAGATGGCGACGTGCTTGATGGGCGTGGCGGCCTCGGCCGGCGACGGCAGCAAAAGCGCGAATGCAATTAACGTGACGGCGACAGCTCGTAAGTTCATGACCGAAGGCTCCTGTACGGACAACGCAAAGCCTATAGCGATTGCGCCCTTCAATCCGTTAACAGTTGTAAACGCCGTGAAGCCCCTTACTTGGCAAACGCATACTCCCCACCCTGCTCCACCGCCTTGCGATACGCCGGCCGCGCCTGGAATTTTTTCACCCACGCCGCCAGGTTCGGGTAAGCCTGCAACTTGCCCTGGGCCTTGGCGATTTCGCCGATGAAACTCATCTGGATATCCGCGCCACTCAGCTCATCGCCCAGCAGGTAGGCTTTATCCGCCAGCACGTCGTTCAGGTACCCCAGGTAATTGGCCACTTCCGATTCGATCCTCGGGTGCAACGGCGCGCCAGCGTCACCAAGGCGGCCGACGTAGAGGTTGAGCATCAGCGGCAGCATCGCCGAGCCTTCGGCGAAGTGCAGCCATTGCACGTATTGGTCATAGGTGGCCGTGGCGGGATCGGGTTGCAGGCGGCCCTGGCCATAATGGCGGATCAGGTAGTCGATAATGGCAGCGGATTCGATCAGCACTTGGCCACCGTCTTCGATCACCGGGGATTTGCCCAACGGGTGGATGGCCTTGAGCTCGGGCGGCGCGAGGTTGGTCTTGGGGTCGCGCTGGTAGCGCTTGATCTCGTAAGGCAGGCCGAGTTCTTCGAGCAGCCAGAGGATGCGTTGCGAGCGCGAGTTGTTGAGGTGATGAACGGTGATCATGGTAGCTCCGCTAAGCGAAAGGGGGGGTGTCCTGAAAAGAGACTACACCACCGCCCTGGAGTGCCCACCTAATTTACTTGTAGTGAGCGGGCTCGCCCCGCGCTGGGTTGCGAAGCAGCCCCAAAACCAGGCACCTCGGTCTTTCTGAAACACCGCAGTGACGGGGTTTAGGGCGGCTTCGCCCCCCAGCGCGGGGCAAGCCCGCTCACTACAAACGCTCAACCCAATCGGAAGCGCGCGGTGTTATCGCTCAGTGCACGACTGCCTTTGCTCAAGGTGTCCGCCGCCTGGTTCACGGCACGCGCGCCATCGAGCAGGCGCCCTGCCGCTTGGTCGACCTGCTGGATATTGCCGCTCACTTCATCCGCCGTGGCAGCCTGTTCTTCCACCGCTGTGGCGATCTGCGCCAGGGTGTCGGTGACGTGTTGTACAGCGCCTGCGATTTCGCCCAGGCGCGCCCCCAGGCCGGTGACCGACTCGGCGTCGGTCAGGGCTTGCTCGCACGCCGCGCCCATCAGGGTGACCGCCTGGCTGACGGTTGCACGCAGGCTGTCCACGGTGCCGGCGATCTGCGCCGTGGACGCCTGGGTGCGTTGCGACAGGCTGCGCACTTCATCGGCCACCACGGCAAAACCGCGCCCCTGTTCGCCAGCTCGGGCGGCTTCGATGGCGGCGTTGAGCGCCAGCAGGTTGGTCTGTTCGGCAATACCACGAATGGTATCGACCACCGATTGGATCTGCTGGCCTTGCTGGCTGACCTGTTCCAAGGCGTTGGCGGTGTCGGTCAGACGCTGGTTGAGTTGCTGGATGCTCGCGGTGGTGCGCTGGCTGTCGCGACTGCTGTCCTCGGCAATGCTGCGGGTGTGCTGGGCACTTCCAGAGGCTTGCTCGCAACTTCTGGCGACACCCATCGAAGTGGCGGCCAGTTGGGTGGCGGCGGCGGCAATCTGGCTGATCTGGTGCTGCTGGTCTTCGACCTCGGTGAGGGTGCTGCCCGATTGTGCGTTGAGGGTGTGTACGGCCGAACCGAGTTGCTGGGTTTCGTGATTGACGCCCAACAGGCTGGTGCGCAGTTGCACCACTGCGGCGTTGAGTGCGGCGCTGATCAGCGCCAGTTCATCGCGGCCTTCCACCGCCACTTCGATACACAGGTTGCCGTCGCGCAGGGACTCGGCCAGCGTGGTGATGCCGCTGGCGCTACGGCGGATCGAGGCTTGCAGGCACATGAACAGGTACAGTGCGGCCAACGCCAACAGACTGAACGTCGCCGCCACCGGAATGAACTGTTTGAGCGATTGCCCGTGGTAGTAACCCAGGCGCGCATCCAGCGCGTGCAGCGACTGGCTGCGCAACGCGCCCAGGGCACCGAGCACGGCGTCGACACTGCTGTCGAACGCTGCAGTATCGAGCTTGATGGTGCCCCCGAAAACGCCCTCGTCCAACGTCTTGAGTTGGTTGTCCAGCAACTGCAGGCTGCTGTCATATTGGGCAGTCCACGGCTCAATGCCCGGATATTGCTTGGCCTTGAGCGACGCGGCGGCTTTGACCAACTGATCCCGGGCATCGCCGATACGGCCGCGCAGGTCACGCATCTGCAAGCGGCTTTGCAAGGTGAACTGCCCCGAGGCAATGGACGACTCACCGACGCTGGCGGTGCGGCCGATGCGCTCGATCAGGTCCGGGGTGTACTGGCTGGAAATCTGCATCAGCAGGTAGGTTTCCAGCCAGGGATCGAGGATCAGGCCGGTATCCAGGGTGATCTGCTCGCGCAGGGTTTGCATGGCGGTCAATGCAGCGGTGAAGCGGTCATAACCGTCCGGCCACCAGCCCACGGCACGCAAGGACTGGGTGTCCATGCCCTTGACGGCGGCCTGCAACGCCTCGAAACGCGCCAGGGTGTCGGCGCTGGCGTGCTCAGTGTTGAGCACATCGCCCAAGGCTTGCAGGCTCTGCTGGATCAGCGGGTTAGCGGCATCGACTTTGTCCATCGCAGCCTGGGCGGCAGGGGTTGGCGCACGTAGGATGTCCACGGCCTTCCAGCGCGCAGCGAGGTTGCGTTGTGCGGTGAGCTGGCTGTCGAGCGCGTCCAGGGCCAACAACTGGCGAACGCCGGACTGTTCGCTGGCAATCACCGCGAGTTTGTCGCGATAGCCCTGCCCGATCAGCCACACACTCGCGGCCAGGGGCAGCATGAACAGGAAAAACAAGACCTGGAACTTGCGTGCGAAACCGAAACGGCCGAGCAAACGGATACCCGGTGATAAAAGACTGTGCATCGCCGACCACTCCCCCAAACAGCTTAGAAATGACTAAAAGCAAAATGCCATGTCATTGATTAAACTGGCTCAAGCAAGATGTGGGCCGTTGGTGCCGAGGCCGAAAACAGGCGCTTCTACACAGACTGCCCGCTCAGGCGCGCACGAAAATGGGGCGAAAGCACTCAGTGTTGCGTGCACGTCTGTAACCCGTCGAGACGCCTTGAAATCAGCCCTCGGTGTTTACCAGCATATACCGGCTGAAATTATTGATGTGATCATCCAGATTATCCTCAAGCATCATCCGGTACTGATCACAGAAATACTTCAGCATGGCCTCCCGCGCCTCGGCCATTTCTGCGCCGGACTTGAAGTTGCGAGCACTGGCCCAGGCGTTGAAACGCGTGGTGCCGAACATCATCGAGGCACTGACCTCGCCGAGGTTTTCACAGGTCTTGAGCTGCTCGTTCGACAGTTCGATGTGCGCGTCGGCACGGTCGTAGAAGGCTTGGTCGGTGGTATCGGCCATGGCGGGGTCCTGGGTCAGCGAATGAAGGGCCGCATTGGAGCATAAGACGTCGACCTCAGGCGACCGAAGCCTGCGCCTTCACGCCAGTAATTCACTAATCCAGCGCACCTCTCGGGCCACTTCCTGCACCTTCGCCGGCGGCACCGCCTGCCGCGCCTGTTCAAGGTTGGCCAGGGTCTTGTGCTTCTGACGCAGCAGGCGTTGCCACTTGGCCAGGAACACCGGGCTGCGCGCTTGCATCTGCAGGGGGCCGAAGTACAGTTGTTCGGCGCTGTAGGTCACGGGCCCGGCGCGTTCAGCCACGATGATTTCGTAGTAGAAGCGGTTCTCGTGCAACAGCTCTTCGTGCAGGATCGAGTAGCCATTGTCCATCAACCACTGGCGCAACGGTTGCTCGCCACCGTTGGGTTGCAGGATCAGGCGCTCCAGGCCGCTCAGGCACGCCTGGCCGGCGTCGAGGATGTCGCGAATGGTTTCGCCGCCCATGCCGCAGAGGCTGATCGCGGTGATCCCGTCCCCCGGTTCGATCGCCGCCAAGCCATTGGCCAGGCGCACGCTAATGTGTTGTTCCAGGCCATTGTCGCGCACGGTACGTTGGGCGGCGTGCAATGGTGTGGTCGCGACCTCCCCCGCCACCGCGGCGGTAATCACGCCACGGTGCATCAACACCACCGGCAGGTAGGCGTGATCGGAGCCGATATCGGCCAGGCGCGATTCGGCCGGCACGTTGGCGGCCACGCGCTCCAGGCGCATGGACAGCGTGTGTTCGTTCAACGGTTGGTCCTTTTCATTCCCCGGAAAATCGATCCCGGCTATTGGTCAAATGCAACACCATGGCGGCCCGCGCGGCGTCCGGGTCCTGACGCCTGATCGCGTTGAAGATCGCCTCATGCTCCAGGTTCGCCAGTTGCCCCAGCCTGGCAAAATCCGCCCCGCCGCGTTCGGCGCCCTTGACCTGGGTACGCGGAATCATCGCATTGCCCAGGTGCGCCATGATCTCGGTGAAAAACGTATTACCGGTGGCTTCGGCGATCAGTTGATGAAAGCGCTTGTCTTCATCCACGCAACTGTCGTTATTGGCCAGCGATGCCTGATAGTCATCCAGCGCCTGGCGCATACGGGCCAGTTGTTCATCCGACCGGCGCAGTGCCGCCAGCGCCACAGCCTGCACCTCCAGGCCCAGGCGCAACTCAAGCATGTTGCGCACACTGGCGACCGTATCCACGTGCAGGCGCAAGCCCTGCTGTGCGCGCGGCTCCAGCACGAAGGTGCCGATACCGTGACGCGTCTCCACCAGGCCGGATGCCTGCAATTTGGAAATGGCTTCGCGCACCACGGTACGGCTTACGCCGTGCTCCAGCACGATGCTGGATTCGGACGGCAGTTTTTCGCCGGGCTTGAGTTGCCCGAGCAGGATGCGCTGGGTCAGCGCGTCGACCACG
Source organism: Pseudomonas sp. ICBG1301 (assembly GCF_016918385.1). Taxonomy (NCBI): domain Bacteria; kingdom Pseudomonadati; phylum Pseudomonadota; class Gammaproteobacteria; order Pseudomonadales; family Pseudomonadaceae; genus Pseudomonas; species Pseudomonas sp. ICBG1301. The sequence goes on along the minus strand of NZ_JAEKGB010000001.1, from coordinate 551,440 downwards.
CCTTGGGCCAGGTTGCTGGAGCGTCTACGGACAAGGGTTCCGTTTTCAATGGGCATCACTGCGGGTCCACGGGGTTGGGCTGGAGGGAGCTTAACACTCCCTATCCGAGCCTGGCAGGCTAGGTTCACAAGACACCCAACTTGTATGACAACCAACTTGATAAATCTGCATTTCAACGCCCCCTGCCGCCAGCCCCAGATAACGTCGGCTTTGCTCGACAACGCTAAAAAAATCTATAACCACCAATAAAAATGGGCAAATAACCATAAAATCTATTTCAATGGCGGCCTTATAAGCACAAAAACATCAATCACCCAATTGCGAATCCAAGAACACCACTTGTATGATGTCTATCAACAACACACAAACCCGCATAAAAATAAATCAGGGGGAGTTTTCGAGTCATGAGCCATTCAAATCCAGCATCCGCCGCTGCAGAAAACGAATCGGTGCTCAGCCGCACCGTCAGCAAAGTGAAGAGCCATGTGCTCCCCCTGTTCGTGATCATGTTCATCCTCAACTACATCGACCGGGTCAATATCGGCTTCGTGCGCACGCACATGGAGCACGACCTGGGCATCGGAGCAGCCGCTTACGGCCTGGGCGCCGGACTGTTCTTCATCGGCTACGCGCTCTTCGAAGTGCCCTCCAACCTGCTGCTGCAGAAGGTCGGCGCACGGATCTGGCTGACCCGCATCATGTTCACCTGGGGCATCGTCGCCACGCTGATGGCGTTCATCCAGAACGAAACCCACTTCTACATCCTGCGCTTTTTACTGGGCGTGGCCGAAGCAGGCTTTTTCCCGGGGGTGATCTACTACTTCACCCGCTGGCTGCCGGGTGTTGAACGCGGCAAAGCGATCGCCATCTTCCTCAGCGGTTCGGCCGTGGCCTCGCTGATTTCCGGGCCGTTGTCGGGCGCGTTGTTGCAGATCGAAGGGTTCGGTTTCCACGGCTGGCAATGGATGTTCGCCATCGAAGGCCTGGCGTCCGTGGCATTGGGGTTCTTCGTGTGGTTCTGGCTCGACTCCAAACCCCACGACGCCAAATGGCTGACCCGTGAAGAACAGGATGCACTGGTGAGCGCCATCGACCAGGAGCAGCGCGACCGTGAAGCGCTGACCACGGTCAAGCCGACCCTCGGCAAGCTGCTCAAGGACCGTCAGATCCTGTTGTTCTGCGCCTTGTATTTCTGCATCCAACTGACGATCTACGCGGCCACCTTCTGGCTGCCCAGCATCATCAAGAAGATGGGCGATTTGAGCGACGTGCAGGTCGGTTTTTTCAACTCGATCCCGTGGTTGATCTCGATCATCGCCATGTATGCCTTCGCCGCGCTATCGGGCAAATTCAAGTTCCAGCAGGCCTGGGTTGCCGCTGCGCTACTGATTGCCGCAGCGGGCATGTTCATGTCTACCACCGGCGGACCGATCTTTGCCTTTGTGGCGATCTGTTTTGCAGCCATCGGTTTCAAGTCCGCCTCATCGCTGTTCTGGCCAATCCCCCAGGGTTACCTGGACGTGCGCATCGCCGCCGCCGTGATCGCCCTGATCAACTCCATCGGCAACCTGGGCGGTTTTGTGGCACCGACCACGTTCGGCTTTCTGGAGCAGACCACCGGCTCGATCCAGGGCGGCCTCTATGGCCTGGCCGGCACCTCGGTGCTGGCGGCGATCCTGGTGTTCTTCGCCAAGACGTCGCCCTCTGCCGCGTTGCCTGCGTCAAGCGTTACACCCACGGCCACCGCTATCAGCAAACCTCTTTGAGCCCATTCAGGACATCACCATGACTACCCCCGTCATCACCCACTTCCAAGTCATCCCCGTGGCCGGCCATGACAGCATGCTGCTGAACCTGAGCGGCGCCCACGGCCCCTTCTTTACCCGCAATATCGTGATTCTCCAGGACAGCAGCGGCCAGACCGGCGTCGGTGAAGTGCCCGGCGGCGAACGCATCCGCGAAACCCTGGAGGACGCACGCAGCCTGGTCATCGGCCAACCCATCGGCCAGTACCAGCGCATCCTCAACCAGATGCGCAGCACCTTTGCCTCACGCGATGCTGCGGGCCGTGGGCTGCAGACCTTTGACCTGCGCATCACCATCCATGCAGTCACCGCCGTGGAAGCGGCCCTGCTCGACCTGCTGGGCCAATACCTTGAAGTGCCGGTGGCCGCCCTGCTCGGCGAAGGCCAACAGCGCGATGCGGTAAAAATGCTCGGTTACCTGTTTTATATCGGCGACCGCACAACGACCAACCTGGCCTACCGCAACGAGGCGCACGCAGAGGACGAGTGGTTGCGCTTGCGCCACGAACCGGCCCTGACCAGTGAGGCCGTGGTGCGCCTGGCCGAAGCCGCCAAAACCAGATATGGCTTCAACGACTTCAAGCTCAAGGGTGGTGTCTTGAGCGGCGATGCGGAAATCGAAGCGGTTACCGCCCTCGCCGAACGCTTCCCGGATGCACGCATCACCCTCGACCCGAACGGGGCCTGGTCACTCAAGGAAGCCATCCGCCTGTGCCGTGACCAACACCATGTGCTCGCCTATGCCGAGGACCCATGCGGTGCGGAAAATGGCTATTCAGGCCGCGAAGTCATGGCTGAATTCCGCCGTGCCACGGGCCTCAAGACCGCCACCAATATGATCGCCACCGACTGGCGCGAAATGGGCCACGCCATCCAGTTGCAGTCCGTGGACATTCCCCTCGCCGATCCGCATTTCTGGACGATGCAAGGCTCGGTGCGCGTGGCGCAGATGTGCAACGACTGGGGCCTGACCTGGGGTTCGCACTCCAACAACCACTTCGATATTTCCCTGGCGATGTTCACCCAGGTCGCGGCGGCGGCACCCGGTGATATCACGGCCATCGACACCCACTGGATCTGGCAGGACGGCCAACGCCTGACGCGCGAACCGCTGAAAATCGAAGGTGGCTACGTGAAGGTGCCGGCCAAGCCGGGCCTGGGTGTGGAGATCGACATGGACGCAGTGGCCAAGGCCCACGAAGTCTATAAAGGCATGGGCCTGGGTGCGCGGGATGACAGCGTGGCCATGCAGTTCCTGATCCCGGGCTGGCGCTTCAATAACAAGCAGCCTTGCCTGGTGCGCTAGGCACTTCGTTCGATGCAACCAAAGCGAGCTTCACCGATCTCTTGCGCTGCACTGGGTGCCGACGGTTGTGTGGTGTTTGGGGCTAATGGAAAGCCCCGTGCACTCGTGCAAAAAACATGCTGGCGACGAGAATGACGCAGTGAATGTCAGGGCTTGCTGGGTGTGGCCTGTTTGGTTGTGACCGTTGTAATCGGCTGCACTGTCAGCTCCACACCCAGCGCCAGCATGAGCTTCTGGACTGTCTCATAACGTGTTTTTGAGCCACCTTTCAGGGTTTTATACAGACTCTCCCGATTAACCCCAGCCGCCTCCGCCACCTTGTTCACGCCCTGTGCCTTGGCAACCTCGGCCAGCGCCTTCATAAGTATCTGCGGGTCTTGGGACTTCATGCTTTGCGCCAGGTAAACGCTGATGGTTTCCGGGCTGTCGAGAAAGCGCGAAGCTTCATAGACGCGGGTGCCGGATGTATCAAGATCGAGGATAGGCATGTCCTCTGGTTTGAATTTCGATTCGCTCATTTCAATGACCTCTCAGGGCATCAAGAATCTCTCTCGACCGCTTGATGCCTCTTTTTTGGTCGGTTTTATCACTGCCCCACAGCATCAGGTAAGCAGTAATCCCGGTGCGTACGAAGTAAATTCTGTAGCCGGGCCCGACAAAAATACGCATTTCACTCAGGCCGTCGCCTACCGACTCGCAATCGCCAAAATTGTTTTCCTCGGCTCGGTCCAATCGGGCCAGAACCGCAGCTTTTCCCCAAATGTCCCTCATACCGTCGAGCCATGTATCAAACTCCGGCGTCCTGCCGATCAAGTTGGTCACAGTTTCACCTGTAGCCTACTGGCTACTCCATACGGATGCTAGTCAATTTTCAAATCCAATGAAAGCCGGAAGAAAAAATTCTAGTTCAGCCCCACAGGTGTGAGCGGTCGATACTATTAACGTTTGTTTCCCTTGCGCTTAGCGCATTGTCAGGCTGGCAACTTGAGGTGTCAGGGCTTGATGTTTCTCAATATCGTGAATAAGTGACCAGGCCAGATCCAGCGCTGGGTGGGCTGATCGCGGGTCTCTGCGAGGGCATCCAAAATCGTGCGATTAGCCGCGTCGGTGGCAGGTACACCCAGGGTTGAGGGCGGCGGCGTTTTCTCGCCAGGGGAGTCCGACGGCGTGCTCAATCTGCCAGTGGCCGAGTCAATCGCATAACCGCAAGCCTTGCCATATTCGGTGAGGCTCCAGACACCGTTGATGACGACGGCGACTGATTTGTCGGGCGGCAGCCTTATGGCCTTGTTGGTGGTACGAACGGCATAGTCTTCGAAGCTGATTTTTTTGAAGGTGGCGAACTCGCTGCCAAGGGGCGGTTGATCATCGCCTTCATTGGAGAATTTGTTCACCATTCGCTCCAGGAACGGTATGCCGCCAAGGTTGGTGAACGCCCCGTGGTCCGGATGCAGGATGTACCGCAAAAAACCCTGATCGATACGGGTGCTGTTGATCGCCGAACCGTTCAGGATGCGAGAGGCGATCTGCGCCTCCTCTTTCTTGAAATCGAAAGTGACCCGGTAGCCGTTGGCGTCATAACCATTATTGCCACCCACCGTTTGCCGACCGTCACTGGAGCGCCGATAGTCACCCAGGACCACGGCCACTTGGGTGACATGAGCCAAGTTAGCGCCCTCCGCTTGAGCATAAGCAAACATATCCGCAATTAAGTTTCGATCCTCAATGGTAAGAAAGTCGCAGGGGTTTTGAGCCATGTTGTAGAAGGTGGCAGGTGGAAGGGCAACGGGTGGCTCACTGCCGCGAAACAAGCGCGAAATCATCAGGTCTCGCCCGTTGACAGGTATCGACTTCAAGCTGGGCGCTGGCGTTGATTGCAACTCTTCCCATGCCGCACGCCGCTCATTGATGGTGAAAGAACCACCCTCGTCATGCGCAATCAAGCTGAGCTGGTCACGCACAAGGCCTTTAAAAGGATTGCTGTCGACTCCGTTGACGAAACCTGTCGCTTGACGGGCACGTGCCAGAAGCTCCGGATCAATCGTGTCGGGAATCTCTACATCATGCTGTGTTTTATTGGCGAGATAGTGGGTGCCGATAATCGAATCGATTGGGTTGGTGTTCTTCTGGTCGATACGGGCTTCAGCACGCGTTGCGGCTTCATTCAACTGACGAGCAAGCGGCGAAACGCTGCTGGTTGCAGGGTCTCCACCCGTGAAAACAACGACATCCATCTTATTTTTATCAGGTAGAGCGAGGGACGGAATAGCAACGTTACCAGCCTTGCCTGCCACACGGCTGTCAGGCAAGGATGTATAAGAACTTAAAATAATCATGGGCATGCACCCCTGAACAACGTTGCTATATAAAAACAACCCTGAATTATCACTACGCAAAACAGCTCACACCAAATTTGACCGAACAAACATTACACTTCATTAATCCCTATATCTGAATGTTACCGAATCTACTCCCGCGGGGTGTGCCAAAGGTGGAATCCCTCCCCAGACAGAATGTCGGATAATTACTCGTGAACCATGATTGAAAGCCTGATCATTAAAGTCCGTCAGCGTTCCGGAGGTATTAGGATAAATAACGGCACAGTTCTCTTGAGAGCTGTAGGGACGGTAGTAACACAATTTCACTTCCTCCTTGATACTTTGAGGGTAATAGGTCGCTCTCCATTGGATCTCCAACAACTGCTTGGGATCGGTAAGGGTACCTGTGGGGATATCCGAGGTATTAACATAAAAACTTGTCGATCCGAAGCCTGGATCCTCATTCGAAGTCGACAGAACAAGGACAGAGCCAGGCGCACTTGTTTTAGTGATCAGTCGCTCCAACGCGAAAACTTCTCCGCTGGCAGAAATCAGCGCTGCCCCTAACAAAGCTAGAATAAAATTTCGCGCACTCACACAAAACCACAAAGCCGTCGAGCTTTTCATAATCATCACCATAGCGTCAAAAGTTGAGTACCTAAGGTTCCAATCAATCCAGCCGTATGAATCACGCCATTACCCTTGCACGTTTTATCAACTCAAGTAACCCCACAACCTCCTAAAAACACGAAGTCCTCATCTGTCATACTTGAAAGTAAGACTTCGTCAGCAACTTCCTAGTCCCGCACACCCTCTACTCAACCCGCCCATTTCACGTCATGATGTGCCCCCCATATCAAGGACGTTAAATAATGAAAGTTTCCCTCGCCGCCTGGGTACTGGTGCTTTTACCCGGTGTGGCCTGCGCGCTCCCCGTCCTGAAAGACACCACGCTCTACACCGACACCGCCCACGACTGCCAAGACGTCGATCTCGCCACCTGGCAACACCCGACCCGTGCGCTGCTGGAGAAAAACCATTTTCAGCTTGAACGCATCCAGCTCTGCAACGATGGGCACTACCCGGTTTTCCATGTGCAAGCGCCCTACGACCCGCGCGGCCAGACCAAGGATTTTTACCTGCCGTTGTATGAACGCATGCGCAAGGCCAACGGCAAATGGCCGTTCGCGCTGGTGGATAACAGCGATGCGGTAGTGGTGTATGTGAGCTACCCCAAAGACGATGGGATGTCCCTGGATTACGAGGGCTTCGAAGCGCCGTAGTCATTCGGAGCCCGGGACTTGCTGGAATTTGCTGCAACGTGAACCGGCGCCTCACGGCGCCGGTTTTTTTACCTCGCGATCAGAACGGTTTGGTCGGCAAGTATTTGCCATCCAGAGTGATCACGGCGCGGGAGCCGCCGTCCGGATCATCGACCTTTTTGACGTCCAGCTTGAAGTTGATGGCGCTGATGATGCCGTCGCCAAACTTCTCGTGAACCAGCGCCTTGAGCGTGGTGCCGTAGACCTGAATCATTTCGTAGAAGCGGTAGATCGTCGGGTCGGTGGGAATGCCGTTGCCGAGGCTGCCGCGCAACGGAATTGTTTGCAGCAGGGCGACCGCGTCCGCGTCCAGGCCCAGGGTGTCGGCCACCTTTTGCGCGGCGTCCGCCGGCAGTGGGTGCTGGCCTAGCAAGGCGGCGGTAACGAAGGCTTCATGCAGGCCGGTGCCTTCGGCAATCTGGGCGAACGACAGGTCTTTGCGGGCCTTGGCCAACAGGATGACGTCGGTCAGGGCAAGGCGGGTGTTCTGGCTGATTTGCGACTGGATCATGGGTTTATCTCCGTGGGTAAACATCAGGGGTTAGTGCGAAACGGCCCGCACGCTCGGGTTGTCGGCGAGGGCGACGAATTTGCCGGTACGGTTGTCGAAGGCTTGGATGCCGCCGCTTTCGATGTCGTAGACCCAGCCATGCAGGGTCACCCGCCTCTCTTCAAGGGCAAGGCGAACCGAAGGGTGAGTCTGGATATTGGCCAATTGCGCGATCACGTTTTCACGCACCATGGCGGCGACTTTCGCGGGCACATCGACATGCTGGCGGGCCTCGTTGACCACCCGGCCGGAATCGGCGTAACGCAACCAGCCGGCCACGGCGGGCATGTGGTCCAGGCACGTGCAGGTGGCGATGGCGGTCATCGCACCGCAATCGGAATGCCCACAGATCACGATATCGCTGACTTGCAGGGCAGCCACCGCGTATTCCACCGAGGCCGACACACCTCCGGGCTCCGGGCCGTAGGACGGCACGATATTGCCGGCGTTGCGGATCACGAACAGGTCGCCTGGCTCGCGCTGCGTGACCAACTCAGGCACCAGGCGGCTGTCGGAGCAGGAGATGAACAGCGCTCGCGGGCTCTGCTGGTTGGCGAGGTCTTTGAACAAGCCGGCGCGCTCGGGGAAGGCATGGCGTTGAAACTTCAGGAAACCTTCGATGATGTCTTGCATGGGTGACTCCGTGGGTTCGCGATGCGATGGAGCAGAGGTTACGCAGCCGTTTAAATAAGGTAAAAGTCTCAAATATTATCCAGAGCATTAGATAATCTTATGAAATCAAACATGCTGGCACGGCACATCCAGTACTTTTTGGCCGTGGCACAACACGCAGGCTTTACCAAAGCGGCCGAGGCCTTGCATGTCTCGCAACCGGCGCTCTCACAGCAAATACGGCAGTTGGAGGAAAGCCTCGGCGCGCAATTATTCGATCGCTCGGGTCGCAAGACACGCCTGACCGATGCCGGCGAGGTTTACCTGCGTTACGCATTGAGGGCCGCGCAGGAGCTGCAGCAAGGTCAGCGTGCGATTCATGACGTAGGCGATTTGAGCCGGGGGTCGCTACGGATCGCGTTCACGCCCACCTTCACCACTTACCTTGTCGGGCCGCTGATGGAAGCTTTCCACCGCCGCTATCCGAACATCACCTTGAGCCTGTATGAGGTCGCCCAGGAAGCGCTGGAACGCCAGCTACTGGCCGACGAACTGGACGTGGGGATCGCCTTTGATGAGGTGCACGCGCAGGACATCGAGGCCACCCCGCTGCTGGTTGAAACCCTGGCGCTGGTGGTCGGCAGTCAGCATCCGCTGGCCGGGGAACGGACTATCGGCCTGCCGGCGCTGAACGCCGAATCCCTGATTTTGTTGAGCCAAGCGTTCGCTACCCGCGAGCAAATCGACCGCTACTTCAACCAACACGGCATTTGCCCGCGCGTGGTGATGGAGGCCAATGTCATCGGTGCGCTGATTGAGGGGGTGCGCAGGACGACCCTGTCTACTCTGTTACCCGCCGCCATTGCGCGGGCGCATCCGGGGTTGATCGCAATTGAACTGGGGCCACAGCGCCTGCAACGCACGGCCGTGTTGATGCAGCGTAAAGGGGTGTACCCGTCAGCGGCCACGCGGGCGTTCAGGGAGGTCGCCGAGGAAGTCGCGTCAGCGCTGGAGGCAAGCTGTTGAGCCTTTGATGGAACGCGGCAGAGGTCACCTGCGATGAATATTCCAAGCCATTTCTTGACAAAATAAATCGCCGCATCGCAATATTCAAAGCGATCACTTGGTAAATCAAGCCAAGCCCGACAGCACAACAAGGAATAGTCGATGCAAACCCATGACAGCAGTTGGGGCGAATTGCTGCGCGGCGAGAACGCCGCTCGTTCCATCGCCCTCTCCGGCGGCATAGCGCTCTATGCCACCAACACCTACATCGCCACCACTATTTTGCCGTCGGTGGTCGCTGAAATCGGCGGGTTGGCGCTCTATGCATGGAGCACCACGCTGTACGTGGTGGCCTCGATCCTCGGTTCCGCCCTCACCTCCAAGCTGTTGCAACACACCGGCCCGCGGCTGGCCTATACCGTCGCCACGCTGATCTTCATGGTCGGCGTGTTGATCTGCGCACTGGCGCCGAGCATGCCGGTGATGCTCGCAGGGCGTTTGATCCAGGGGCTGGGCGGCGGGATGTTGCTGGCCCTGTGTTATTCAATGATCCAATTGGTGTTCGAAGAACGCCTGTGGCCCCGGGCAATGGCCTTGGTGTCGGGCATGTGGGGCGTCGCAACGCTGGTAGGCCCGGCCGTGGGGGGCGTGTTCGCCGAACTGGACGCCTGGCGCTACGCCTTCGGCGCCATGGTGCCGGTGAGCCTCGCCTACATCGTGCTCACTCACCGTGCGCTGCCACCCCGTGACAACGCCACGGACAGCGCCAGCCGCTTGCCCGTGCCGCAACTGGTGCTGCTGGCCGCTGCGGTGCTGGCCGTGTGTGCGGGCAGCGTCTCGTCGCTGCCGAGCTGGAACCTGCTGGGCATTGCGGCCTGTGCCGGGCTGGTATTTCTGCTGATCCGGCACGAGTCCAGCGCCTCGATCCGCCTGTTGCCCAGGGACGCGTTGAGGTTCAACACCCCGCTTTGTGCGCTCTATGCGACCATCTGCCTGCTGGTGATCGGCATGAGCAGCGAAATTTTCATGCCGTACTTTCTGCAGCATCTGCACGGCCAGTCGCCGCTGTATGCCGGTTATATGGCGGCACTGATGGCCGTCGGCTGGACCGTCTCGGAAATCCTCAGCTCCGGCTGGACAGGCCGCAGCGCACAACGCGCCATCCTCGCCGGGCCGCTGTTTATCTTGGGCGGACTGGTGCTGCTGGCAATCACCACCCCCGTGGCCAGCCTGGGCGAATGGGCACGGCTGGCGCCCATCTGCCTCGGAATGTTCCTGGTAGGTTTCGGCATTGGCCTGGGTTGGCCGCACCTGCTGACGCGCATTCTGCAAGTGGCGTCGGAGCAGGACAAAGACACGGCCGCTGCGTCGATTACCACTCTGCAACTGTTCGCCATGGCCATGGGCGCGGCACTGGCGGGCGTGATCTCCAACGTGGCGGGCATCAATGATGCGACCGGCAATGCCGGCATCGCCAATGCGGCACAATGGCTGTTCGCGCTGTTTACCCTGGCGCCGGTATTGGCTTGGGTGATGGCACGGCGCGCAACCCGAGCGCAGGCCAGTACCGGCGGGTTAACGGTGTCTTGAGCGTGGATTTCCGTATGGCATCGCCTTGCAGGATACTGGGCCGGACCAACCCCTGATGGGCGTGCCATCATTAGCGGTCGAACGCTTCGAGTGATCATGGAAAAAACCCAGCACAGCTCTTTTGCCTATCAAGCCGTGTATCGCTACCTCGTCGAGTTGATCGAGGCGGCCCCTGTGCACACCGAGCAAAAACTACCGTCGCTGCGCCAACTGGCGCGGCGCCTGGGAGTGTCGGTGTCGACCACCAAGTACGCGTATGCGCTGCTTGAAGATGAGGGGCGGGTCGAAGCCAGAGCCAAGTTCGGTTACTTCATCAAAGCCCTCCCCGGCGGCACGTTGGCCCCCCGCCCTTCCAACCTGCTCGATCAGGTATTCGCCAACGCACGGCAACCGGGAATGCTGGCGCTGAGTAGCGATGCACCCGCCCTGTTGCTGTCTCTGGAAAACCCACTGTGGATGATCGAGCGCGAGTTGGCGCGGCAGTATCCGCGCTCGCTTGCGCCCCTGTACCTGCCATTCGGCGAGCCCGAACTGCGTGCCGCATTGGCCGCGCGCTACACCCACTCCACCGACCGCTACTGGCAAGCCGATGAGGTGTATATCGGCGCAGACCTGCACAGCGTGCTGGCCATTGCCCTCAATGCCCTGAACCTGGCGGGCACGGTAGCGCTGGTGGAGTCGCCCTGCTCGTGGGCGGTGTTGCGTCAACTGGAAGCGGCGAAGGTGCGTGTGATCGAGTTGCACCTCGACGCCGACGGGCGTTTCGACCTGGTGGCGCTCAGTGGCTTGCTCCGGCAAGAGCCGATTCGACTGGCGGTGTTCTCGTCGACCGTGAATATTCCCCAGGGCGGCCTGATGCCGGCGCAGGACAAGCAGCAGATCTGCCGTTGGCTGGCGGAACGGGATATCTGGCTGTTCGAGAACGACACCTACGGCGAGCTGTGTTTTGCTGCGTACCCCGCGCGCTATCGCGACTTTGCCGACCCCAGCAGACTGCTGGTGTTCTCCACCTTCGACAAAGTGATCGGCTCCGAAGCGCCCTACGGGTACGTGCTATGCCGCGAGCAGCGGCCGGCGTTACAGCGGTTGTTTCTGGAGCGCGGGTTTCGCCTTTCGCCGATCCGTCAGAGAGCCATCGCCAAGCTGTTGACCTCCAAACGCGTCGACGCCCATTTAAAAGCACTTCGCGCGCAGCTATTGACGCGGATGAACCAACTCAAAGCCCTGCTGGAGGTCCACGATCTGTGGCACGTTCAAGTGCCCCAAGGCGGCGCGAGTTTCTGGTTGCAGGCCAGGCGCCCGGTGCAGATGCGGCGTGTGTTCGAATCCTTGCTGGCCCGGCGCATCGTCATCGCCCCAGGTGAATTGTTCAGCCAGCATGGCGCCTGGCAGCAGCATCTGCGCCTGAGTTTTACCCTCGACTGGAACAAGGATATCGCCCAGGCGGTACACCAACTGGCCGAGGCGATCCGTCAAAGCCCGTAACAGTGACGCGCTTCGGGAAAGCGGCCATGGCGCACGTCGTCGGCAAAGCGGGCGCAGGCATCGCGAATCACTTCACTGACATCCGCATACTGTTTGACGAAACGCGGCAGGTACCCGCTGCCCAGGCCCAGCACATCTTCGGTAACCAGTACCTGGCCGTCGCACGCCGGCGACGCGCCAATGCCGATGGTGGGCATGCTTGAATCCAGGGTGATCTGGCGCGCCACGCCTTCGGCCACACCTTCCAGCAACAGGCTGAAGGCGCCCGCCTCGAGGTTGGCGCGGGCGTCTTCGGCAATCACCGCACCGGTTTGCGCCGTGAGGCCCTGGGCCTTGAAACCGCCCATCACATTGACGAACTGCGGCATCAACCCCACATGGGCCATTACCGGAATCCCTCGCGCCACCAGAAATTCCACCGTTCCCGCCAGCGCCTGATTGGCCTCCAGCTTGACCGCATCACAGCCCGTGCGCGCCAGCACCTGGGCACAATTGCGGAAGGCCTGCTCGAAGGATTCCTGATAACTGCCGAAGGGCATGTCGGCAATCACACAGGCCAGCTGCGTGCTGTCGACCACGGCGCGGGTATGCCCGATGGTTTCTTCCAATTGCATGCTCAAGGTCGAGGCGCGGCCATAACCGACCATTGCGGTGGAGTCGCCGACCAGAATGAAGTCGACCCAGGGGTCGATCAGCCGGGCGATGGCGCTGGAGTATGCGGTCAATGAGACGATTTTCTGCTGGCCCTTCATCGCCACCAGTTGCGGAACCGTCATGCGTTTTGTGCGGGTGTGGGTGCTCATCAGGATCTTCCGTTTACGCTGGATACCCGACCGGATTATTGGCAAAAGGACTCGCGGTTCAATGTACAGATCGACGCTAAAAAGCGACTCAGGTAACGGGCCGTTTTTTTAAACTGATATCATCCGGGTCTGTACAACCCAGGTAAAAGACATGAATCGCCAAAAGAAACTCCAGCAGCTCTTCAAGGCCAAGGCCAAAAAGGCCAGCGCCAAATTGGCGCCGAAAAGCAAAGACAAATACATCAGCAAAGCCGACCGTGCGAAACTGGCGGCTGAAGCGGCTCAAGAGCCGGCCACGCCCGCCGACACGTCCTGCTGAACCATCAGCCGGCATCAACCAGGAGGCGCAGGCTGGAAGGCGTGCCGGCTTCGTATTTGCTCCAGATGCGCCGCAGGTGGCGCGCCGAACCAAAGCCTGCGCGCTCAGCGACCGTTTCAATACCCAGGGCCGACTCGGCCAACAGTTCACGGGCCACGGCCAGTCGCAGCCGATGCAGGTAGTCGAGCGGGCTGCTACCGACGTGCTCGTGGAACAGCCGCGCCAGGTGGCGGCTGCTGGTGTAGGCCAACGCCGCCATGCGCGTGGCGGTCCAGGCTTCACAGGGGGCGGCAGCGATGGCGTCCTGCACCCGATGCACGGCCGGATGCAGATGATTGCGCCCGGCGATCCAGGGCGACAATTGCGGGTCGGCGCCACTGCGGCGCATATACACCACCATGTCCCGAGCAACCGTGCAGGCCAGGCGTGGGCCGGCCAGCTCGGCAAGCAGGTGCAGCATCAGGTCGATCCCCGCAGTGACGCCGGCGCTGCAACTCACCGGACCGTCAGTGACGTAAAGCCGGTTTTCCAGCACTCGGGCCTTGGGCGCCACGGCCTGCAATGTGGCGCACAGCGCGTGGTGCGTGGTGCACTGGCGCCCATCCAGCAATCCGGCCCTGGCGGCACTCAACGCTCCCGCACAGACGCATACCAGCCGCTCGCCCGAAGGCGCGTACACGTTCTGTAGCCACTGGGTCAGCGCCTGACTGGCCACCTCGAACGCCTGTTGGCGTGCCTTGCTCACCTTCGACGTGGAGCCTACCAACACCACCAGGGTACCAGGTGCCAGGACCGCTGGAAGTGGAGCCAAGCCGGCCAGCGGCAAACCAATGGAGGTTTGCAGGGACTCCACCGGGCTGACGTACTGCAGGTCGAAATCGATGACGGCCGGGTCCTCAACTTGAGCCGCCAGGCGCAGCACTTCGGCGGGGCCTGCCAGGTCGAGCATCAGTACATTGGGCAGCAACACGAACAGCACCGGCACGCTCACGGTCAGGCCTCCAAGGCCTGGGCGACGGTGACGATGCGCGCAAAGCGGTCTTCGAGCACCAGCTCCGTGCGCTCGCGGATCTCGGCCGCAGTGTAGACCCGGGCACTGCGCGCGTGAGTCATGGGGAAGGTCAGCGTCGCCTCGCTGACAAAGTCGACGGTGAAGCCGCTGTCCGACGCCTGCCGCGTGGTGGTTTCGCAGCATTGTTCGGTGCGAATGCCACTGATGATCAATGTGTCCACCCCCATCTCCGTCAGCCGTGCCGCCAGGGGCGTGCCGGCAAAAGCACTGTGGTAGCGCTTGTGGATGACCAAGGCCGGCTCGATCGACAACTCGCTCAAGGTTCTGACGTTGCCCGATGCCATCGAAAAATGCCCCTGGTCTTCAACATGGAAGACTTGTATCACCGAGATACCTCGTTGAACACACCCATCAATCAGGGCCTGTTGTTTGGCAAGGTAGTCAGGCAGGTCATTTTCGGACCAGTAGGTGGAATGGCGGAACGAATGCTGGGCATCGATCACGATCAGGGCTTTGCGTTTCATGGACAGTCCTCGTGGTGTGAATTTCAGACGCCATGGTAGGCGCGCCACCCGGTACGCAACAGGCACAGGCCGGACCAGCCGAGGACGGATTCGGACATCATGACATACCAGCTTTCGGCAACCGCTCGACGCCTCGCGTTGTATAGGGGGGCGGGGTATGCAATGATCCGCCCCATCATAGGTAGGGGGGGTATGCCGTGGGCCATATAGCCGCGAACAAAGACAGCTTGATCAAACGCGTCAAACGCATCGCCGGGCAAATCCAGGCAGTCGAAAAAGCGCTGGAGTCAGACGCCGACTGTGCCAAGACTCTGCATCTGGTGGCCGCCACCCGTGGCGCCATCAACGGGCTGATGGAGGAAATCATCGAAGACCACGCCAGGGCCCATGTGGCCGATCCGTCCCTTAGCGAAGAAGCTCGCAACAAAGGGGTCGAAGAATTGCTCGAAGCCATCCGGCGGTATTCCAAATGACTCTCACGCCTCACACCCACGAGCATGTATTCCTCGGTTCATCCCACGAAGAAAACGCCAGGCGCACCCTCTGGGTGGTGTTGCTGACCGTCGTCATGATGGTGGCGGAAATCGCCGCCGGCGCGTTGACCGGTTCCATGGCCCTGCTGGCTGACGGCTTTCATATGGCTACGCATGCCGGCGCCTTGGGCATTGCCGCTGCGGCCTACGCCTACGCCAAACGTCACGCGAACAGCCCGCGCTACAGCTTCGGCACCGGCAAAGTCGGCGACCTGGGCGGCTTCGCCTCGGCGCTGATCCTGGCGCTGGTGTCCCTGGGCATTGCTATCGAGTCGGTGATTCGCCTGCTGCAGCCTGCCGAGGTGCAGTTCGGGACAGCGACGCTGATCGCCGTGTTGGGCCTGGCGGTGAATATCCTCAGTGCGCTGCTGCTGGGTCACGGCCATAGCCACGGGCATGACCACGACCACGATCATCACCCGCACGGCCACGACAACAACATGCGCTCGGCCTATGTGCACGTGATCGCCGATGCCTTGACCTCGGTGCTCGCCATCGCCGCGTTACTGGCGGGCCGCTACCTGGGTTGGGTGTGGCTGGACCCACTGATGGGCATTGTCGGCGCCCTCGTGATTGCGCGATGGGCCTGGAGCCTGATGAAGGCCACCGCCGGTGTGTTGCTGGACCAGACCGATGAACAGGTCGCCGCCGAGATCCGCGAGTTGGTTGAACAACCCGGCGATGCCAGGATTACCGACTTGCACGTCTGGCGCGTCGGCCCCGAGGCATATGCGGCGATTGTCAGCGTGGTCGGCCGCTCGACCAATGCCGAGAGCATTCGCGAGCGCCTTGAAGCTGTCCATGAGGTGAGTCACCTCACGGTCGAATTTCACGCCGCGTAACGGCGGCCTTTACTGCGCACCCGGGTGAGACCTTGGCCAAAGATATTGAAAACCCCTGCATTTCCATCTGCCAGCTCAGCGGTGACCTGTGCGTCAGCTGCGGACGCAGCAAGGACGACATCCGCAAATGGAAACGCATGAAGCGTCCCGAGAAAATGGCCGCTGTGCAACGTGCGACGCAGCGGCTCAAGGCATTGAAGAAGGCCAGGTAAGGTGGACGGATCAGGTCCGCCCGACAGACCCCGCGACCGGCAAATGACCCAGCAACCTGAGCCCGGTGCTTTTGACAAAAGTGTCGTAGTCCATCGGCTTCTGGATGCGAGTCTCGGCGTTAGGCAGCACATAGGCCCAGGCGCGTTTTGACGAAGCGTCGTACACCAGTTTGAACAGGCGCGTCGGCACCCAGACCTTGTGAGGGCCCATGGTGCTGTAGCCCGGGTCAAACAGCGGCCCAGTGAACACGAAGACATTGCCACCGGCACGGGTGGCAAATTTACGCACGTCTGCTTCGACCTTGCTCCAGATCTTGCGGTTGTTGGTCGGGTCTTGGGGCACCATGTTCGACAGCGCGAAAGACTGCGCCATGGCATTGGCACTCGGTGCGTCGGCGGCCGGAGACTGGTGACCGCGATCCATCGCCGGATGCTGGCCACGATAGTCGCTCAGTTCTGCGCGACCGTCCTTGGGAATGCGTGGGTCCGGGTAGAACTGGTTGGTGCGCTCCTCGCCCTTGGCATCTTTCAACTGCGCGGCATTCAGGCGTTCGACCACCACCAGCGGTGTCCTGCTGGTTTGCGAATAGAGCACTGCGAAGTTGTCGGAACACAGCGCCAGAGGTTTCATCATGGCAGGCACGGTGGCGGTGTTGATCGGTGTAGCGCCAGGGAACAGATCGGCACAACTGTCGAACGACGGCTTTTTCTGTTGGCTGGAATAAAGCTCAAGAGCCGCGCCCTGACTGACCGAGCCGGATCGAGTGCTGTGTTCTTGGGCCGCTGGTTTGAACAGGTCCAGCAAGCCACGAGCTTGCGTCTGGATGGGGAGCAAAACAAGGGCCGTCAGCCCGACTGCAATAATACGCAGGTGCATGGAATGATTCTTCGAATGAGAGTGAGGCGAAAGGCTTCGTCACCGGAGCCAAGCTTATGATATTGCTATGTTTATTGACTTGTCCAAGTCACATTAGTGCCTCACTCAAGCCGGTTTTCATCTCACCAGCTGAAACGGTCGATAACCATCGACACCAACTGTTGCCCAGCCCGAGCGGGCCGTCTTTGCGCCGCGCCAGGCAATACGTCGAGCACGAAGAAACGCTGAGGGCCGACATTGCCAACTGCAACCCACGCTGGAGCTGGATCGACAACGTTCTGGAGAACGCAGGCCTGACGAACTGATGGGAACACCGCACTCACTCGTGCGCCGGTACAGCACGCGAGCGAGTGCCCACGCGCGTCACTCCTCGAAAAACAGCGCCTTGGCGGGCAAACGCCGACGCCTGAGGTACATCCACACCGCCATGATACTCAACGCACTTAACGGCAGGCCGTGGAACAGCACAATCACCTGCGCCGGGCTCCAGGCCAGATAGAACGGCCCGACGATGAGCATTCCCACGCCGAAGCCGGTCATCTGGATCAGCGTCAGTAAGCTGAACAGCGGCAAACGTAGCGTCTCGGGTTCACGCTGGGCACGCGATATCAAGGCCACTTCGGCTACGCCATCGCCCACGCCCGCCCAGACAATAAACACCAGCGCCAGCCACAACTGCGCCTGCTGGAAGGTCAGGATGAAGCCGGTCGACATCAGTGCGACTCCGACCATGAACAAGCGCTCCATGCCTTGGATGCCGCATCCTTTCAACAGTGCATTGGCCAAACGCGCCCCGGCAAACTTGCCGCATGCCCACACTGCCAATAAATAGCCCATGACCGTGTTCACGGTATCGGGGGCAATGAGCTGGGACAGCACCGGAAACCCGACGTTGTGTGCTGCACTGCCCAGGGTATCAAGCAGGCTGATGAGCAACATCGCCGCTAGCACAGGCGTACTTCGCAGCCCCTGCTTGAGTGCGTGCCACTCTCCCGACAGCCCTTTGTGCGCCACGGGAGATACCGCATACAACGCCCGCAGCGGAACAATCAGGATGGCGGCCAGCAAGTAAGTGGCGATATTGGTTGCAAAGACGGCCTCAAATCCGCCTTCTGCGATCAACAATCCCGACAGCAGGCTGCCGAATATTGCTCCCGTGGCGGCCGCGGACGTCAGCCAGGCATTAGTGTTCACACGCAGGCCGGGGGCAACCCAGGTAGGCAACTGGCTATTGAGGCCGATCGCAAAAAGGGAATTGCATAATCCGATGCCGAACGCGATGAAAGGCAGGATGTTCAGTTGGTGGGCCGGTGCCAGCAAGAGCAACGGCGTCAATAGCATAGCCCGGGAGAGATCCAGCCCGGCCAATGCGCCTCGCCCGGGAAAGTGCCTGAAAAAGCTGATCCCGAACAGGCTGGCGACAATGCCGCCCGCGACTCGACACGCCAGGAACACACTGACGAACACCACACTTTGGCTTAGCCAATAGACGTAGGTCGATAAAGCCACCATGTTAAGAAAGGCACCAAAATCGGAAACGCCCCTGGCGAATACGATCAGGCGTCCGTTGCGGGCGGACCGGGCAAGCGCAAGGTCGTCATTGAGCATGATCCGCCCCCTCCACCTTAGCGGGCAGGCGTCGGAACCCGACAAGCAGCAGGTCGCGGCTGGCGGGCAGATCGCCGCTCAATGGGCGAACCAAGCCGGCGCGGTGGTAGACCTTGCTGTCGTTGATCGCGATGGTTTCCAGGAAGTGCTCCATGGGCACGCTGAGCAGACAGCTGTCAGCCTCCTGCGAGGCGTAGATCTGCGATACCACAGGCACCGTATTGCACGCGTCGATGAAGTGCATGAACACCCAGTCAAGCCCATCCTGATGAATCCCCGAGGTTGTCGGGCTGCCGCTTGGTTTATCCGCCTTGACCCGAAACTGGTGGATATCAATGGCGTACGAATACTTGCCTAACTGCGGACCAATAGCAGCAATGTCGGTGGCCAGCAGCCGCTGCAAGAGCGGATGGGAGATAAAACCTTCCTCTGAATAACTCAGGGCATTCACCCCTTGGCGGTACTCAATGGGGTATACGACCGAGGAGGCGTAATTGGCATCTCTGTCCATCTGCAAATGCCCGTTGGGCGCTAAGCGATAGCGCAGAATCCGCCGCTCGCGGTGGGTGTACTCTCTGAACGCCTCGTCCCGGACCAGGTTCGACCAGTAAGCCCGGAAGCTGTGCTCTTCCTCTCGCTCGATGTGCAGCAACTCGCGAAAGTGACGTCCATGCCAATAATGATGCTGGCTCAAGTGAGCCGAAATCTGTGAGCTATCCATAGCGCTATCCTGCGAAGGGGAGGTCGATAACTGCGTTGAGGTTTTGCCGGACCGCATCATGCAGTGCACAGGCGTGGGCAACACCGTCGACCTTGGCCCAGCATTTGAGGAGGTAATGTTCTTCAATATCGGCGTCGAGATAGCCACCGGCTTCCTGCACGGCGTATTCCACTACAGCCGGGTGATCGTCCAAGTACCCTAGCCCTTCAAAACCTTTGAAACAGCCACTGCTTTCGGGATAAACCGCCAGCATTGCGTAGCTTTGCGTTGCCGCACCGACTTTGCGTTGCACGGTATCAAGCAGCGTGTCGACTACCGGATCACGCAACAGCAGGGAAACATACAACTGATACGGATCGAAGCCCGCGAGATCGCGCAAAGCGGCATTAACATACAACCCACCCAACCGGGGGTTGATCTCAATGACCACAGGCCCCTGCTCCGTCATGCGAAATTCGAAATGCGCGAGCGCGTCAGTCAGGCCTAATGCCTGCAAGCACGCCGCGGCGTAACTGCGGATCTGGTCACACTGCTGCGCCGTGAACGAAACAGGAGGCGTAATCAACAGATTCTCCAACACGGTGCCGCTACGCTCTGTCAGCAGCAGCTTTTCGTTGATCAGCACGGGATAAATTCGATTGCCCGCCGCCACACATTCCACCGTGCCTTCAACGCCCTCGATAAATCCCTCAAGCATGAGGCTTCGACCCGGAATGTACTCGCGTGAAGTCCCGTCGTCGTTGGGCAAGGTATGGGCGCATCCGTAGAAATCGGCACATGCGGCTTCACCGTGACGCGCGACAAACTGCACATAGTGATCTCGCAACTGCGCCCAGTTCGAACAACGCTTGATAAACGCCGACGCGCCGCCAAACGCAGGCTTGGCAATCAGCGGGTAGCCCACCCGGGCGGCGCCCTCTTCCAGCTCTTTTTCATCATTGCACAGCGCAAAAGGAACTGAGCGCAGCCCGTGCTTTTGCAGGGCGCGACGCATCAGGTACTTGTTGTTGCACGCGGCGATGGCCTCCGCCGACGCAGAAACCAGACCGAGCTTTTGGCACACCCTTGCGACGATACAACCCACTTGCCCTTGGGCAGAAGCATGTCCCGCATGACAAAAGATCGCTCGCACGGTGTACCGATCCTGAAGCTCGTCGACCAGCTCTAAAATAGTTTGCTCGCTCAGGGTTTCAAGCAAGAACACTTCGTCACTGTCCTGCTGCAACCGTTGCAGTTGGGTGCGCCCACAGACTCCTGCGATCAGGCACAGCAGCCCTTGCAAGCGAGCAGCGGCAAAGTGCGGTTCACGGTAGCGATAGCGCACAGAGGGGCTGTCGTCGATATCAATAAACAGAATAGCGTCTTGCTTCATCGTTGTTCACCACGTCTAGTCAAAGGCTGCTCATGCATCGTGCCAACTGCACCGATGACCGTTCCAACTCTGGAACGTGTAATAACGCTGACCATCGCGCATTTCAAAGCGGGGCAGCTCATCGGGCTTATCGAAATCCATGATGGGCACGGTAAATTTGCCTTGGGCATGGGGAAGCACGTATTCAGGCATGGCGATATTGGAAACGCGCCGCTTGAGGCGTTTCATCAGCGCGATCGCGTGGCTGATGGACGCTTTGTATTCACTGGCACCGGGAGAAAACGGCATGAAGTGGTACAGGTAATAGGGCTTGACGCCCATGCGGTAGAGATCGATGAATAGCGTGTGAAGCGTGTGCTCATCGTCGTTGACGCCCCGTAGCAACGGCATGTTCGAAAAGACGATCGGCACTACCGACTGAATACGTTTAACGGCACGTGCAAAGTCGTCACTCAATTCAAGCGGATGGCAGACATGTAGGCCGAATGCATTGACCTTGTATTTTTCCAGCATCGCCACCAGCTCGTCAGTCACGCGAAACGGGTTGAAACTCAAGGCCCGCGAGTGGATACGAATCAGCAGGTCATCACTGATCGAGCGCAGCGCCGCCAGGTTTTCCTCCAGCTTGCGATCGGACAGCATTAACGGATCGCCACCGCTGAGAATGACTTCCTCGATGGCAGGCGTATTACGGATATATTCAAGGGAATCGAGAAAAGAGTTGGTATTGGCGTTGGGCTTCTCGGTCCCCACTTGCAGAGTCCGCAGCGCCTCGAAGCAGAACTGACAATAGGCGTTGCAGGTATTGGTCATGCGCAGGATGACGCGGTTATCGTATTTATGCTGGCAGATCGGTGTTTTCATTTCATGGTGCAACTCCCAGTTCTCAGAAATACCGTCGTAATCATTCTGCGCAAGTTCGTTCCAGTAGGGCACTACCTGTCGCCAAAGTGGATGTTCCAGCACACTGCCGGCGTTGAGCGACCGCATGATCAAATCAATATAGTAGGGCGTGATCTGCAACTTGCGTCCTTGTAAGTTGTGCACGATATGGGCCGTCACGTCGTCGCCCCAACCGCCGCAGGCCTCACGCAGTGAAGGCTCGTCGCGCACGGCGTTTTTCTGCTGCCAGCGCCAGTCGCTCCATTGGTTTACAACGTGGATAACCCGATTGATTGTCGTCATTGACCGGATGCCTCCCTCAGTAAATATTTACAACACGGTAGTGAATATCGCACTGATAAGAACGTGCGGGCGTGGCTAAAACCAATGAGTGAAACATCGACTCAATTGTTCTTATTTGAAGAGTGGTCTGCCGTAGGGACCGAATACTTATGTCTGGCGTAAATCGCGCAAGGTAGGCACTTTTTCCCGCGCACTGACCCAAAATGCCGTGTCGGGTTCAACCTGGATCGTCGCGACGCCGCGTCGCAATCCTTCTGCCAACGCCGGCATTGCCATCAGGGCAGATTCGATGTCGGCACGGGCTGTTTGAGCGTCAGTAAAATGGGTCAAATCACCCGTTACACACAGGTGATCTCTGCCCGCATCGCCGCTGCTCAGTGTCAGTTGCAGAGCGAATGGCTGTCCGCAGCGCTGCCATATCGTTTCGCTCACCTGGGATAGGCTTAATAAATTACCGCAAAAGTTAAAACTTTTATCACTGCGCCCGTGCAACACCAAGGTGCCGACCCGCGGGTTAGAAGTGGGTAATAAAGTTGCCAGGTCTCCGGTGTCATAACGTAATACCGGAACCCGAGGTGCTTTCAAGTCGCTAAGGTACAACTTGCCTTGCTCATCGACTTCCGCCAACACCCATTTACTCAAGAAATCATAATGTCCCGGCGGGTGCTGGGGAGTCGATACACCTACCAACCCTACTTCGGTATTGCCATAAAGGCCGTAAAACGCGGCGTTTGGCCAAACCGTGCGAATATAGTGCTGCTTGGCCGCGGAGAAGGCCTCGCCAATATAGATAACCTTGCGAATATCCAGCTTTACATGCGCCTGCACCGCCCAGTGTGCGGCTTGAATAATACCGCCCGGTGTTGCCAACAAGGCCGAGACGCCGGCGTCTCGGCATATCTGCAGACAGGTTTGAGGGCAATCCTGTGCGTCCAAACGACCAACCGGCAAAAGCGTGCACCCAATAGGTTCCAATAAACGCGAAAACCCTTCATATAAACAACCAAACCCGCCAGGCACCAATAAGTTGGCCACCACATCGCGACTGGAAAATACCCGCTGCCCTAGAAAGCGGCGGGTCTCCAGAGAATAAGCATCACGTAATTCGCCGACGGCATAATCACTGGCAACCACTAAAGGAGACGCCGTGGTACCTGATGAACTGATCAGATAGCACTGACGCAAACCACCTGCCCGTCGAAGTTTCTCCGATCGCTCATGCAGATTGGCTTTTGAAGCCTGAGGATAAAGCCGGTCGAACTGCTCATAGTTCAGCACTCGCGGATAGCCCGTGTAACCGGCATCGTGATAGTGCTGAACCATTCGGTCGAACGACTGCGTATCAAAAAAAGAGTGATTGATCATGCAAGCTGCCTTCCCTGCAGTGCCTTGCTAGAAATAGGCGCGGTACTCATTCCTGAGAAACTGCCACGCGGCCGGCGTTAATGTCGCACCGTTCAAGACGGTCTCGGTCCATCGTTCAAATACCGCCAGGTCGTCCCAAAGAACCGTTTCATCCTGATGGGAAAACGCCGCATTCATTGATGAGGAAAACAAATCGCTGGTGGTCTTGAAGCGCTCGCCCACTTCGACTGAAGCTTGAAGCCCGATGAAACTTTCGAGCGGTGCAAGCGCTTCCTTTGCCCCGTTGAATACGCCCGGCGCCATACTGATGACGTCACTGATAATGCCGCGTCTGATCAGCCTGGCTGAACCGACCTCGCCCCTTGCAAAACTGGTGGCGTATAGTTGGCTCAATAAATGCGGGTCATAACAATGTTCGAACAGCGCCGGCGTAATGGTCCCGTGCAACCGCGCGCCGACTTCGATCATGACCGGCCCAGCCGGACTATCGAGCAACTCCATATGGATCGCGCCCGTATGAATACCCAACGCGCAAGCGGCCTGTTGCGCATAGGCGACCAGCGCACGAAGACGTTCGCAGTCCGGGTCCAGTAAAAAGGTAAATTTCTTCACGAAGGGGCAGCTATCAATTCCCAGCTCATCACACCGAATATAACGACAGACCGATGAAACAACGTACTTGCCTGCCTGCGCCACCATGTCGACAACGTACTCTTTGCCGGTGATGAATGGCTGCAACACAAAGCAGTCATTGTTGGACCATGTCGATGAAAAACCGCCCCAATCCGCGCCCAGAAATGCCTGCTCCAGTTCAATACGGTTGCGGCAAAAAACGACCCCTTCCCCGCCTGCGGAAGATTGCGGTTTGAATACACAGGGATAAGCCTCCCAACACGGTAACAGCGAAAGGGCCGCCGAGAGCCCGTCCAGCACGCAGGTCGGTATTGCGGCCAAACCGGCCTGTGCGAGCGCCCGGTGCATGGCATCTTTATGACGACGGAGTCCGGAATGCGCCGGGTCATTGCCCGCCAGTCCATGTCGCTGGCTCAGGCGCTCGGCAAGCGCAACGCCGTTTTCACTGCCGGCCAGGATAATATCGAACGGCAGTTCCTCCGGCCCCGGCACTTGCTCGGCCGAGATGAAGATGCCGTGATAAAGCTCGGCGTTGAATTCACCTTTCTTTTTCTCGCTCAATGATGGCATCCGGCTGACTTTATCCATCTCAATGACGGCATAACAGTCGACACCTTGTGCCTTCAAATACCCGACCAACAGGTTCGCATTGGAGACGGGGTTGGTTATCAGACAGCGCTTGGTCATTGGTGTTAACCCCTGCCGATCCCGGGCGGTAAGTGGTGAAATCTTTCCGGAGAAAGCGTGATATTGAAGTGTGATTTGAGCAGGCCGATCAATTCGTCAAGCGTGCGCGCGGTATAGCTCGTGCGACGCTTTGCGTGAACACACACCAACGTCCCGTTCTGCAGAAGATCGCCGCCTTCCCAATGAGGCCTGGCGCAAATGAAATTGCCGGCAAACAGTGAAGTGGGTGAATGGGTGTTATAGAAGTGTGTGACACGAAACTCTTCATAGGGGTAGTCCGCATCCCGAACCACCAACAAGCCTTGCCAGGACTCACCGCGCAGGTACTCCACCAACCACTCCCGTGTGACCAGCCGTTTGACACGGTAACGATGACAACCCTGCACTTGCGTCACCTGATCATCACGTTCATCCAGTGAAAGCGGCCTTATTGGCCCCCGCAGGCCAAACCCGACATCACACAGCCAGCGCTGTCCCTCCACATCGACCAACAGTGCCATATGGGTGGACAGCTCCCGGCATACGCCATTCTGAAAGGTCTTGGCCAACGTGCGTCGGACCTGGAACCCAAGGCTGTGTAGAGCTTGAGCAAAAATGCCATTCATCTGCGTGCAGCCGCCGCCCCGCTGTTCGTGGACGATTTTCTGAGCTACATCGTCCAGCAAGAAAGGCACCTGAGCATCCAGGAAGCCATCCGCCATATCGAAGGGAATATGGGCGATGTGCGCCTCATGCAACCGGGCCAGGCAGGCAAAATCCACCCCAGCTGCATTCGGGCCGCCCAATCGCTGAAAGTATCCGGCCAACCATGGCGGGCTTACCGACTGCACAGCTGCGCTGACTTTGAAGGTTTCACCCCACATTTTCGCCATTCCCTACACGCAACACAGTGCCCAGGGTGGACAGTTGCCGAGTGGCCAGCAAACACACGATTTGGGCAACTTCATCCGCTGTCATGACGCGTCTTGCGGGTATCGACTTCAGGATCTCTCTGGCCTGTTCACCGGCGAACGTCTGAAACATGTCCGTGTCCACAAAGCCCGGCGATACACAGTTGACGCGGACATCGAAGCGCGCAAGTTCAACTGACAGGCCCAGGCTCAAGCGCTCTATCGCCGCTTTAGCGCAGCCATAGGCCGTGTTGCCCAACTTGATCTTTTGCGCAGCCACCGAGCCGATATTAATGATATTGCCGTGGCGCGCCTTGGCCATGAGCGGCGCGAACACTTCACAAAAATTCAGGGTGCCGCCAAAGTTGTTGGCCATCACCTGTGCAAACGAGGACGGCTCCTGACTCAGAAACAGCCCGTCACGTGCGATGCCTGCGTTATTGACCAATACCGAGGGCAGAGGATAGTCGATGAGTTGCGCCTGGAAGCGCTCGACCTGGCCCCGATCGCTACCATCAACGCGTGCGGTAATGACGCGTGCGCCGAACTCGCCGGACAGTCGGTCAGCGGCGGCCTCATCGTTGTGATATGTGGCGAAAACGGTGAAGTCCTGCGCGACCAACCTGGCGACGATCGCACGACCTATTCCCCGCGTTCCCCCGGTAACGATAGCGATATCAGTCATACATGACGCTCCCTCGGCAATGTATAGAATGTGAGGTTTTCAGGACAAAACCGATCTCTTTATCCTCTGGAAGATCTAGCCCTGAAAACTGCAACTGCAAACAGGCACCCGGCGTTATCGGCTTGATGAAAACCACACGCTTGACCCGTACCGCATTCTGCGACAGTAACTGTCTACAGCACGCCAGCACGAAGCCGACCGTGAACGCCCCTGGAACAATCGGATAACCCGGAAAATGCTCATCAAAAATCGGCGCAACGGCATCCACTTCAACATGCACCGTAGCGTTCGAGTTGATCAATTCGAGGGCAGTATTGAAAACCTCATAGCGCACGGTTTCGCTCTCCTTGAGCCAAGTAAACGTCCGGGTACTTCTGGGTAAAGACAACTGCACACAGAATGGTGAAGTAAGACATCAGCAGATAAATCGGCCAGTCGTCGACATCAGTCAAACTGGCCAAGGCAAACCCAAAGTTAAGCGTGAATACCGCGTTCCACACCAACGTAATTTTTTTATTGATATGAATGAACGGCGGTGTATTCCAGAATTCCCGAGGTGTTTCCAACCTCGCATACTGCAACGTAAAGGGTTTACCGACGCAGTAGGACACCCACCCTGCAATAGCCAACAAGCCATAAATCAAAGGCTTGGTAAATGACAGACTGAAAAAACTGGGTTGAACATAAGAGACGCCGGCGATCAAAACAAAACCACACGCGACACTCCAGTCAATGACGAACTTATTTTTCAAGCCTTTATAACAAAGCGCCACCAGCACCAACAATGACAGTAAAGCAGCTTCAACATAATTACCGGTGCGCCACTCGAGAAAGTATGGAAACAGCAAGGGTGGAACAAGAAGATTAATCATCACGACGTCATCCCACAACAGTAGAACGCATTAAGTGGCGGCACGCTGCTCATTCATGGCCCGCAGGGCCATGACCGTCACTGAGCACAACAGATCATCATGAGCCGCTGAGACGGCGGATGAATAAATCTGCACAGTTCCGCCCTGCTGCTCCCTGGAAACCTGTCCGAACAAATAACCGATTTGCCGAATGTCGGCCGTACTCAGTTGACGCAAGGATACCGGCAGAAAGCGCTCACTTGCGGCGCCTGCATCCACCGTCGCACGCACGCACCGCACCGCGAATTGATGACAAAGTTCTACAGTGACAAGGGTGGCGTCAAAGCGTGACAGAAACGTCGCCAACAAATCCGGATCAAGCCGAACGCGAAAAAACGGTCCGTGCCTTTCCAACTCAGGACACAGATCAAGGTAATTCATGGCAAGCACCCTCATCGCCTCATCAGGCTCTTTATTATTGAAAACTTAGGGACTCGTTCATTTCTTGTTTGCACAGGCAACGTCAACTTCGCTGTGACGGGAAAATGCATTCAGGATCGACAACATTTTCCACGCCCGGCCGCACAATAATCCTATGGTTAAACCCGAGGCGGCGCCTATCAGCAGTCGCATTGGCAAGGACCCGGCAAATAGGGGGTCTGTCGCCTGTTGATAGCCGATAAAGTATTTAATCGCGAAAAAAAACATCGATAGCACCAGTAACTTGAATGACCCTGGTACCGAGATAGAATGACGAGCCTCACCCTCGGTAATACCGTGATAGTCAAACCACCGCATAGCAATCATCACCCCCACGAACACGCCTGCTATCCAACTGCCCATCGACACCCAGGGTTGAGTGGCATAGTCCATGGCCATCAAGGACCAGGCTACGAATATCGCCGGGCTGAGCAACAGTGAGCGTCGGGTTTCATTACTTTTGAAGCATGCCATTACACCGTAATAAAGCAGCAGAAAAAAAACGGCGTAAACCCACAGCGGTGTTTCGCGCAATATGACTAACATGGTATCCCTCAATCGTTGGATCGAACGCCGTAGATGGCACTGCTGATCGGGCAGCCTGAAGAGTGAGTGAGCAACTCCAACCGGTGTTGGCTGGGTAAACCCACCGGGCGATAAATAAACTGTTTCCAACCCTCGGTATCGCGCAACACAATTCGAAGTTGCGGCTTGCGGCAGGTATCAAGAATGCGCTGCAGGACGTTGGATCGTCCGGAAACCGTCATGGACAGCACAACGACATCGTAGTCACCGTAATCAAAATCCGCGCCGTCAGCCTCGACCAGACTCAAGCGCTCACGGGGTATATCCAGTGCGCTGAATACTGCGTCCAGCCCTTGCCGCGCTCGCACAATCGCCGTGGGGTCAATGTCAATTCCCGTGACGACAAACTCGGTTTTCTGCACATACAGCAAAATACTCAGCGGCATGGCGCCCACACCCACTTGGCACAGTTTTCCATGGTGGGCGTCGAGGCCAGTGAGTTCGCTGCTGACCATGCGTTGATAAATGCGATAGAAAAACCGGCTGAGTGGACTGCCCTCAGTCAATAACGTATTCCATTGATGACTCAGCGCCGACTCAAACAGTTGCTCTATTTCCAGCACTTTGCGCTGGCAGTCTTCCATGCGGTATCGTTCAGCACGTTCTGAGTGTTCGTAAGGGGCGCTACGTTGATAGCTGTTCAGCAAGATCAACAAATCCGAATACGCATGAAAAAGCTCATCCAGCCGCCCCGCTTCTGTTGGGATGGCCAGCAACCTTTCGATACGCCGTCCTGGCTCAGCATCCATTCAGGCAACTCCAACGCGCGGGCGCTCATCACGCAGTGCTGGCAGTTTTTGTCGTGCGTTGAACTTAAACCGCTCGCGTCCCACGATGGATACCTCGGCGACGCCACGCCGCAGTGCTTCGCCCAATTTGGGAATCTGACTCAGCGCCGACTCCACTCGCGCCCGTAAGCCTTCATCCACTTCAATGTCCGGCAGGTCCAGCGCCACTTCCACGCGGTCTCGACCCTGTTCGGCCGGTTTGAGCGTGACCTGGCACCACGTTGCATCCACGTCTGCAACCGCAAGCTGTTGACGGACCTGGTCCAGGCGGATTTTATGTCCTCCCAGACTGAACTCCTCGCCCACCCTGTCGCCAATGGTCAAGTAGAACTCAGGGCTGGCGGGTTCCGAAAAAAGCGCGCCATAGTCGCCGATTCTGTAGCGAATAAGCGGCACGACCGGCGCCCTCAGATCGGTCACCAATAGCTCCCCTTGATCGCTGACTTCGACGAAAAACCAATCGGAGAGCAGCAGATGCTGGCCGGGGCTCATTTGTGGCGTGTTGATCGCGGCGAACCCCAACTCCGTGGCGCCATAAATGCTGTAAAAATGCGCGTCGGGCCATTGCTCACGGACAAATGTGCGCTTGGAGGCGTGAAAGGCTTCGCCGACGAACACCACTTTGCGAACCGGCAGCGACACGCCCGCCCGCAATGCCGCTTGCGCAACCTGCACAATGCCACTGGGAGACCCCACCAGCACATCGACGTGAAAGCGTTCCAGCAGATCGAGCAAGAGCGCGTCGTTGGCCAAGGTATCCGGGCGGCCCACGGGGAGAATGGTCACCCCGATGCTTTCGAGCAAACGGCACATGCCCTCATAACTGTTTCCCAGACCACCTGCTGTCAGCAGATTGGCAACAATGTCATCGGCACTGAATACATGCTTGGCCATCGCGACACGCACTTGATAGGGATAGCTGTGTTCCGTGACGCCCTGCAGAAATTTATTCGCAAGAATGACAGGGCCGCTGGTCGTACCTGAGGTCGACACTACATAACAACCCTGCATTTTTCCCGCACCAAGCAACTGCCGTCCCGAGGCTGACAGCGCACTTTTATCCATGACAGGATAGGCCTCGACAAACCTCTGGTAATCCTCGACTGGCTCAAGCGTGCCGGGGTAATCATCACGCAAGTAACCCATGATCATTTGATTAAACTTATCGACTGGAAAATCTGTCCGGCGTTGGATTGTTTGCATCCTGCAATCCCTTATTAGGCGTCAATTCGGCGAAAGATCATTGAGGCTGCCAGTCCACCCATCCCAAACGAGTTCTTGAGACAGTATTCGATGTGGGCGCTCTGCGTCTGACCTATTATGTTGGCCTTGCACTGCGGGTCCGGGGTCTCAAGGTTGCGCGTCCCAGGAATGAATCCTTCTCTCAAACCAATCAGGGTATTGAGTGTTTCCATGGCCCCCGCCGCGGCGATCATATGCCCGTGCAGTGATTTATTGGCGGTGACCGGCACTCGCTCCGATAACACTGAGCAAATAGCAGCTGACTCGTGCAGATCATTCAACACGGTTGAGGTGCCATGGGCATTGACCAACCCTATTTGACTGGGGTTGAGCCCGGCACTGGCCAGTGCCCGAGTCATTGAAAGTTTCATCTCCCGGGATTCAGGATCGGGCTTCACAATATGGCTGGCATTCATGCTCGCCCCATACCCGACGATTTCCATCAAAGGCACCGCGCCTCTCCTGAGCGCATGGGTGTAACTCTCCAACAAGAACAGCACCGCGCCCTCAGCCGGCACATAACCTGAACGGCGCGTATCAAAGGGGCGCGACAAACCATCAAACGGTAATGAAGCGTCGGTGCAAATCACATCGACCGATTCAAGGCCGATATAGTGCTCGGGCGTTACTTTGGCGCTGGCACCGCCGACGATAGCGGCATCCACTCGCCCGCGAGCTACCTGTTCAAATCCCGTACCAATTGCCTGCAGTGAGGCCGCGCACAGCCCCAGGTGCACCATGCTCGGGCCATGGAATGGAATTTGCGCATGGACCTGGCGCAATACCTGAGTTGAATCCAGGCGGGCAAAATCACTGATGCGATAGTGCTTTTCCATCACCTCGGCCATATTGGTAAATGCCTTGTCAGCGTCACGCTGCAAGTCATAAACAAAATCAACGGTTTGATGGATATCCGGAACGGGTTCATCAACGCCCAGGAAACATCCAATACGCTGCGGCGAGAAATGACTCAGGTCCATACCGGGCCATGCCATTAATCCCTTAACCGCATTATTGATATACAACTCGTCCCAGGAGCGACTGCGTTTTAATGAGGACGTGCGCATGTTGCCAACCTCTGGCACGCCCGCGAAATGGCTTTTGAACGAAGCCGTATCGAACTTCTGTATTTCACGAATGCCGGTTGTCCCGTCACGCAATGCCGCAGTGACCGAATCATAGGTATTGCCCAGGGGCGTACAACAGCCCAAGGCGGTGATGACCACGCGTTCTCTCATGACGCTTCTCCCGATACGGGCCGGTCGATGGGCAGATGTTGCAACTTTTTGACCACGGCGCACGCACAGCCGATGCCGATCCCCATGCCATTGACCAGTAGTGTGCGGCCAACTTCAACGCTCTTGTCGGCCAGCGCACAGGCAAGGTCCACCAGGCCACTGGTACTTCCCGCATAACCTGTATAGGGTTTGTAACGACGAATATCGACGTTCGGGAGGGCCTTGAACACCGCTGCATTCTCGACCTGACGCAGGTTCGGCGCGCCGTTGTCATACATCACAACCACCGGTTTTTCGCCGATTACTGCAGCAGGCAAGCCGCTGAGCAAGGCCTCCCAATCCGCTTGCTGTGAATGGATTTTCCCGTCGAAACGACTATGGACAGACACAATCTGCGCAAGCGCGACATGGCCGGAGCGTTGCAACAGGGCGGCATTTTCCAGCATCAATGCAACCGCGCCATGGGTGACGTTGACTTTATCGGTTTGCGGCCGGTGCGGGTCCGACTCAATCAGACCCATCTTGCGGAACGCTTCAAAGTTATCAGCTTTGATCATATCCCCGACCCCACACAATAAAGCCCCTCCCTGCGCCTCGTCCTCAAGTTTGAATAGCGCATGTTCCAATAAGGAGAGCCCGCCCAGTGACATACTGCGCAATGGATAACCCCCTCCGATAAATCCGAAGAACTTGGCAATGTGGTACAGGTTATTAGTCGGCAACTTTCGAAATAACCGAAGTGGGTGGACGCTGCCGGCAACACGTCCTAACACCGCGTGTAGATCAGCGGCCGTCAGTTCCGGGTGCTTGATACGGTATTCGTAAAGAATTTCGTAAAAGTCCCGGACGGTTTCAGCGGTGGTATAGACATTAATAAGCGCACGCGCCTCTTCGCTAAAGGCAAGCTGTTGTTGCGCCATTGCACATGCGGCATCCGCGACGGTAAGGCTGCGTATTGCTGCGTCGGATAATATCGCCCTGTCTTCACGGGCAATATCTTTAGCCATCTGCGCAGACAAAACCGCAACCCCTTTGGACGCTGCTTCAGCGGTTACAAAAGCGGCCTCTTGCCGAGCGATATCGGCCAGGTCGAGCCCGGCCTGACGTACGGCGATTCCAGTCAAGTAAACACTAGCCATGGGCGAGCGCCTCTAGACGCCGGGAACAGAACTCCGGCGTCCAGAAACGACCGATCTTATTCGGCTCAACCACATCGCTATCCGCAACTTGCAGGATGTCGCGAGTCATCTCCCGCCCGCGGGTGGTCCACTGACTGTCCACGCACAATGCTGGATCCGCCATCATTTTATGGAACGGCCACAAGTACTCGGGCTCCACATCGGCGTTGATCTGCGACTTGACTTCAAAACAGAAGTCGATGAAATCAATCGACGTAAATCCGATTTGATCAAATGACTGGTCACTGGGAATTGACTCTGGCCCCTCCAGAAAAAGAATGTCTGCTGCGATCTCTTTTATTTTGACCAAGTACATATCAATCACACCCCTTCATCCATGTTTGTCTAAAACTTGAGCGGCAGAAAAGTCAGTCGACTTTGTTGTTCTTATGATTGGATCCAATCCAGACTAATCAAATAGATATAAGCCTGTCAAAATCTTTTACAAAGAATTTTTTCAGCCCGATGAACGGTAACTACTAATTAAAAAACGATAAAATACGCAGCACCTGAATAGGGCTGAGTCATACAAAATCTACGACTTACTTAAAATTATCTTCTTCCAACAAGCTGGGATCAGTGTGCTTTATTACCGAGTCATTACAGGGATCCCATCCACCTCGACCTTTCGCACCTCGCTCTTGGCCAATAACGTATAGACGCACGGCAGGACAAATAACGTGAATAGCGTGCCAATCGACATCCCGGTGGCAATCACCATACCGATGTCATAACGACTTACCGCTCCCGCACCGGTCGCAAGTATCAACGGCACCATGCCAAACACCATCGCCGCCGTGGTCATCAATACTGGCCGCAAGCGAATGGAGGCCGCCTGTTCTACGGCTTCACGGGCCGACAAGCCTTTGTCTTTACGCAACTGGTTGGCGAATTCGACGATCAGAATTCCGTGTTTGCTGATCAAACCGATCAACGTCACCAGCCCCACTTGGGTATAGATGTTCAGGCTCGACCATCCAAGGAACAAGGGAATCAGCGCTCCGCAAATCGACATCGGCACCGTCACCAGTATCACCAACGGATCACGGAAGCTCTCGAACTGCGCCGCCAACACTAGGAAAATAATGGCCAACGCCAAACCAAAGGTCACCCACAGTGCGCTACCTTCGTGGACGAACTGCCGTGATTCGGCGCTGTAGTCAAATGCATAACCTGGCGGCGCTTCTTCGACGGCAATCTGCTTCACCGTCTCGATGGCTTCTGCCATTCCCACCAATGGAAAACCCGAGATCAATGCCGAGTTGAGCTGCTGGAACTGGTTCAACTGCCGTGGTCGCGCCCGATCGGTGATGCGGATCAACGTCGAAAGCGGCAACAATTCACCATTGGTGTTTCTGACGTAGTAACTGTTCAACCACTCGGGGTTGTCGCGGTAGGCCCTCTCGACCTGGGCTATCACTTTGTAGCTACGCCCTTCAAGGGTGAACCGATTGATTTC
Source organism: Pseudomonas sp. ICBG1301 (assembly GCF_016918385.1). Taxonomy (NCBI): domain Bacteria; kingdom Pseudomonadati; phylum Pseudomonadota; class Gammaproteobacteria; order Pseudomonadales; family Pseudomonadaceae; genus Pseudomonas; species Pseudomonas sp. ICBG1301. Next base: position 517,358 of record NZ_JAEKGB010000001.1, on the reverse strand, counting down.
CGCCTCGCCCAGCAATGTCGCCAGCGTACTGCCAAGATCCTGCATCGACACACCCATCTGCGCCGCCTTGGCACGATCGATGTCTATCACCACTTCCGGTTTATCGAACGCCAGGTCGATATCGACAAAAGCGAACTTGCCCGTCTCCATGGCGCGCGTCTTCACCCGATCGGCCACTTTCAGCAACGACTCATAATCGCTGGCGGTGTTGATGACGAAACCAAACGGCAAGCCTTCGCCAGTACCTGGAAGCGAAGGCAGGTTAAAGCCAAAAATTTGTAGACCAGGGATCTGCGCCAGTCGACCTTGCAGTTCGGGCAGGATCTGCATTTGGGTGCGGTTGCGCTCATTCCATGGTTTGAGCAGGAAGCCGCCAATCCCGGACTGCACGCCGTTATAGCCGTTGATCTGGAAAGACGAGTAGTACTCCGGGAAGGCTTTGAAGATATCGATGAATTCGTCGGTGTAAGTATTCAAGTAATTCAGGTTGGTCGGTTGAGGCGCACTGGACATCATGAAAATGATGCCTTGGTCTTCAGCCGGCGCCAGCTCCGACTTGGTGAATTTGAGGAACACTGGAATCAGACACAACACAATCACGGCAAACACCAGTACCACTGGCCGTGTATTAAGAGTGCCATGCAGCAGCCGTTGATAACGCCGTTTGAGGCTTTCGAAAATACGGTCCAGTCGGTGGGCGAGCCCCGAACTGCTGGCCTCGGAACGAAGCAACAGAGCGCACATCATCGGCGAAAGTGTCAACGCGACAATGCCGGAAATCACCACCGCACCGGCCAGAGTCAAGGCGAATTCCTTGAACAGTGCACCGGTCAAACCGTCCAGGAACCCAATTGGCGCATAGACCGCCGCCAAAGTGACGGTCATGGAAATCACCGGCAGGGCAATTTCCCGCGCGCCCTCCAGCGCCGCGTCCATCGGTCCCTTGCCGTCCTCGATATGCCGGTGAATGTTTTCGACCACGACGATCGCATCGTCTACCACCAGGCCGATCGCCAGGACCATCGCCAATAGAGTCAGCAGGTTGATCGAGTACCCCATCATCTGCATGAAGAACATTACGCCAATCATCGACAGCGGAATGGTGACCACCGGGATCACTACCGAACGTAGCGCCCCCAGAAACAGGAACACCACCACAATCACAATCAGCACAGCTTCAAACAGCGTCTTCACCACTTCATTGATCGACGCCTGGATAAATTGTGTGGCGTCATAGGCTATATCTACCTTGAGGCTGGGCGGCAGTTGAGTCTCCAGCTCAGGCATGAGCTTGCGTACTTCCTTGATCACGTCCAGCGGGTTGGCGCTCGGTGTCGCCTTGATGGCGATGTAAACCGAAGGTGTGCCGCCAAAGGAGCTGATGGCGTTGTAGTTTTCCGCCCCCATTTCCACCCGCGCCACATCCCCCAATAACACTCGGCTATCGCCATCGGTTTTCAGGGTGATGGCAGCAAAGGCTTCAGCGGTTTTCAGATCGGTACTGGCGTTAATACTGGTAACCACATATTCGCCTTTTACCTCACCGGCAGCCGAAAGGTAGTTGTATCGGCGTACCGCTGCGGTGACATCGTTGGCACTCAAGCCGAACCCCGCAAGCTTCACCGGGTCGAGCCACAGGCGCATGGCAAATACCTGACTGCCGAGGATTTCGGCTTCAGCCATACCAGGCAGCGTGGCGAGCTTGGGCTGGATGACCCGAGACAGGTAGTCGGTGATTTGCGAATTATTCAGTTGCCGGCTGGAAAAGCTGATGTACATGAGCGCCGAGGCGTCAGCGGCCTCCTTGCTCAGCACCGGGTCTTCGGCGTCCTGTGGCAGCTTGTTCTTGACCTCGTTAGCCTTGGCCAACAGTTCGGTAAACAGACGATCGCTGTTAGACCCGATGCGGGCGTAGATCGAAATCACCGAAAAATTCTGGCGGCTGACCGACGTCATATAGTCAATGCCCTCGGCACTGGCCAGGCTTTGCTGCAACGGTTGGGTGATATAGCCCTGAATGGTTTCGGCATTCGCACCTGGGTATGCGGTCGTGACTGTGATCAGTGCGTTTTCCATCTTCGGGAATTGCCGCAGCGCCAGCTTGCTGTAAGCCTGAAACCCCAGCAGCACGATCAACAGACTGACCACCACGGCCAACACCGGGCGGCGAATGAAAACATCGGTGAACTTCATAGCGCACCTGCAGCGAGGGCTGGTTGGTCAGGCACTGCCGGCTGAGTCTTGTCAGGGCTGATGGCGACAGGGGTACCGGTGTCCAGCTTGAGCTGGCCGGCGCTGACCACCTGATCACCGTTTTTCAATCCGCGCGTTATCAGCACCAGACCGCCTCGCCGCTCGCCAGTTTCTACAAAACGCCGTTCGGCAATCAGGACGGGCTGGTTGTTGGCGTCTTTTTCCACGCTGCCGTCATCGGCTTTTTTCTGCGTGATGGCATACACCGAGTTGCCGTAAAGGGTGAACGTAATCGCGCTTTCCGGGAGCACAATCTCAACCTTCGGATCAGGCAGCAACACCCGCAGGCTGGCGAACATGCCGGGGAGCAGTTTGTTGTCAGGGTTGGCCAGGGTGGCGCGCACCAACATATTGCGCGTGGTGCTCTCAACCTTGGGGTTGATGGCACTAATGGTGCCGGGAAAGGCTTGTTGCGGGTAGGCCGACACCTCGACCTGCACGCCTTGCCCGATGGCCACTTTAGGCACCGATTGTTCGGGAAGATAAAAGTCGACGTAGAGGCTGCTCAGGTCCTGCAAAGTGGCAATCACAGTGCCGCTGGCCAGGTAATCGCCGACATCGACCTGACGAATACCGATGACACCGCCAAACGGCGCAAGAACGTGCTTCTTCGCCAGGGACGCCTTGAGTTGATTGACAGTGGCCAGGTTTTTTTGCAATTGGGCCGAGAGTCGATCGAACTCACCTTTGGAGATGGCCCGATCACCAACCAATTGGCTGCCGCGTCCAAAATCCAGCTTTGCCAGGCCAAGATCGGCCTGGGCGGTTTCGAGCAGCGCCTGCTCTACCGCGCTATCGAGCTGGACCAGAGGTTGTCCGACCTTCACCGTTTGCCCTGATTCGAACTGCACGTCCTTGACGGTGCCGGCAATCTCCAGGCTCAGGTTTACGCCGCGCAATGCCTTGAGCGAGCCCACCGCCGGCAATCGCTCCTGCCATGTCTGCTCCTGCGCCGTCACCACGGCCACACTGACTGGAGGGCGGGGTGTGGAAAAACCCTGTACTTGCTGATAGATCGAATAAGCCTTGTAGCTTGCCAGCATCAATACAACGCACAGAGAAACACCCAACATGATCATCATGCGACGGCGCAGCATATTCCGATTCCTTGGAAAATTTGAACACCCGAAGTCAAAGCAACTGGCACGTTACTTCAAGTATCAAAATGTTTCCAACAGCTAAAACCGACAGGTCGGGACGTTGGATCACTAGACCCGCAACCTAGAGCCTCGCGCAAGATATCGAAATTTTCCATACAGCGGATTCTGTCGTCATTACGCCGTGTAAAAGTGGTTTTTCGGGTGCGCGCGTCTCTTTTTGGCAGGATCTACAGGTTTCGCAGTAAAGTCCCGAACCTCTAAAACCGGCGCACTCATGAAATCATCGGGGTACTGGCCTGAACGTGCAGGCGCTGAAAGGCAGCACAAAAGTCAAGGCAAAAACTGCATAGCCCCATTTGCGTTCGACTTGAGTTGCACACCTCGCAGCGCTACGGCAAGAAATAGGCCATAGCCCTTTTCCCGGCGCCCACTCACGCCTCAGTCACAAACCAGACGGAAGGTACATACTAGGTCTAAAGTTAAGGCGCCAGGGACAGATAGACTTTATGTCGTTCATATCTGCAACAATGTTCAAGGACCGAACTCATGACTCAGCGTCAATCCGGCCGTACTTTGCCCCCCGTTCCCTTGCCTTTTCGCTGGTTTGCGTTAATCCCGGTCATCCCTGCCATCGCATGGACACTCCTGCAATCAGCCTCTCTGGCCAACATGGTGGCCTGTGCCGTACTGCTGCTGATCGGTCTTGGTGCGTGCGCCTGGAGCACCCGTTCGCAGCGTGACCTGGTGCTGCGAGCGATTGCGCAGGCCAAGGCAGACCCGGCAGATGCAGACGCGACACACCACGGCATGGCCGTGCGCGCCCAACTCGACGAGGTGTTGCTGGGCGCCATGCCGATCTGGGCCAAGCAAGTGGAAAGCTCGCGCCTGCAGACCGAAGACGCCATCGTCAGCCTCGCCAACCGTTTCACCGGTATTTCCACGCGCCTGCAGGACACCGTGCAGGCCTCGCAGCAAGCCGCCGGGGAACTCGATGGGCAAGCTGCCGACGGCGCGCTCAAGGTGCTGGCGCGCAGCGACAGCGAACTGAGCCAGGTCATCGACTCGCTCAAGGCCGCTCAATCGAGCCGCGACCAGACCCTCTCCCAGGTGCGCAGCCTTACCGCCTATACCGGCGAACTGCGCACCATGGCCGCCGACGTGGCGGCGATTGCGGCACAAACCAACCTTCTGGCCCTCAATGCCGCGATCGAGGCGGCGCGTGCCGGTGAAGCCGGGCGCGGGTTTGCCGTGGTTGCGGATGCGGTGCGCAGCCTGTCGAGTAAATCCAGCGAGACCGGCCAGCAGATGTCGGCCAAAGTCGACATCATCAACAACGCCATCACCCAACTGGTGCAGGTGGCCTCCACCAGCGCCGACCAGGACAGCCACTCCGTCGCCGCGTCCGAGCAGAGCATCCAGCAGGTGCTCGAACGCTTCCAGAGCATCACCGGGCGCCTGGCCGATTCCGCCGACCTGCTCAAGCAGGAAAGCTACGGCATCCGTGACGAAATGACCGAGGTGCTGGTCAACCTGCAATTCCAGGACCGGGTCAGCCAGATCCTCAGCCATGTACGCGACAACATGCACGCCCTGCATGAGCACCTGCTCCAGGCCAACCAGACGCCCGACCAACTGGCAGCCGTCGATGCCCGCCAGTGGCTGGCGCGCATGGAGGCCACCTATGCCACCGACGAGCAGCGGCGTAACCACCATGGCGATACCGCGGCGCAGCAGAGTTCACAAGACATCACTTTTTTCTAGGAGCACAGCATGGCGAAGAATGTATTGGTGGTCGATGACTCGAGCAGCGTGCGACAAGTGGTCGGCATTGCCTTGAAAAGTGCCGGCTACGATGTGATCGAGGCCTGCGATGGCAAGGATGCCCTGGGCAAGCTCAACGGGCAGAAGGTGCACCTGATCATCAGTGACGTGAACATGCCCAATATGGATGGCATCACCTTTGTAAAGGAAGTCAAGAAGCTGGCCAGCTACAAGTTCACCCCGATCATCATGCTGACCACCGAGTCGCAGGAATCGAAGAAAGCCGAAGGCCAGGCCGCAGGCGCCAAGGCCTGGGTGGTCAAGCCGTTCCAGCCGGCGCAGATGCTGGCGGCGGTGTCCAAGTTGATCCTGCCCTGACCGATGACGGCACGGAGGCCTTATGTCCATCACCTGCGAAACAGTCGGCGGCACCGCCCGCCTGGGTATTGACGGCGAACTGACGATCTACACCGTGGCCGAGCTTGCCGCTGCGCTGCTGCCCCGGATCGGCGCGGCGCCACGCCTGGAAATCGACTTGTCACAGGTCACCGAAATAGACGGCGCCGGCCTGCAATTGCTCGCGGTCATCAAGCGTGAAGCCGCCGGCAATGGCACGGACCTGAGCCTTGCCGGGCAGAGCCAGGCGGTCACGAGCACCTTTCAACTGTGTGGCGGCGCGATCTTCTAGCGCGCAGCCCCGTTCAATGAGCGACAAGGAGTGTCCAGGTGAGTATTGATCTCGATCAGGCACAGCAGACCTTTATCGCCGAGGCACGCGAGCTGCTGCAGGTCATGGAGCAATCCCTGCTGCAACTGGAGAGCGAACCCGGTGATGAAGATGCGATCGGTGCAGTGTTTCGCGCCGCCCATACCATCAAAGGCTCCGCCGGGTTGTTCGGCTTGGCACCGATTGTCGGTTTCACGCATATCGTCGAAGACGTGCTCGACCGCCTGCGCGATGGCAGCGTAAAAGTGGATGCGGCGTTGATCGCACTGCTGCTCAAGTGCGGCGACCACATACTTGACCTGATCGAGGCGGTCGACCATCACGGTGGCGCGCTGCAGCCTGCGACGCTGGAACATGGTGAGGTGTTGCGCGAAGCACTGAGCGCCTATCAGCCACTGCAGATGGCAATCACCGCTGTGGAAAGCGCAGGCCAAGATGACGAGACCCGCGCCGAGGTGCTCTGGCATATTTCCCTGCGCTTCGGCGCAGAGGTGTTCCGCAATGGCATGGACCCGTTGTCCTTCTTGCGCTACCTCGCCACGCTGGGCCAGTTGCTACAGGTCACCCCGCTGACCGAGCGCATTCCGCCCGTGGACGCCTGGGACCCGGAAAGCTGCTACCTGGGCTTTGAAATCGACCTGCGTTCGAATGCCAGCCATGCCACCCTCAATGAAGTGTTCGACTTCGTACGCGATGACTGTGAGGTGCTCATCAGCGCCCTCGACGCGCCAGGCGACAGCAGCACCGCAGCCGGTACCGAGTTGGTCACCCAGACCCTTGCCAGCCCAGTGGCGACGACGCAACAGCGCGTCGCGACGACCAGCGAAGTCAAGCCGCGGGATGGCAACTATGTACGGGTCAATGCCGACAAGCTCGATGAACTGATCAACCTGGTCGGCGAGCTGGTCATCGCCAGCGCCGGTGCCAGCCTGTTGGCGCGTTCCTGCAACAACGACCCGCTGGAAGAAGCCGCCTCGACCGTCTCCGGGCTGGTGGAAGAGATCCTCGATGGCGCGCTGCGCCTGCGCATGATCCCCATCGGCGATACCTTCAATCGTTTCCGCCGCGTGGTGCGCGATGTCAGTCAGGAACTGGGCAAGGATATCGACCTGATCATCAGCGGCGCGGAAACCGAGCTGGACAAGACCGTCGTCGAGAAAATCGGCGACCCGCTGATGCACTTGTTGCGCAATGCGATGGACCATGGCATCGAGAACGCCGAGGCCCGACGTGCCGCCGGTAAATCGACCAAGGGTCACCTGAGCCTGAATGCCTACCACGACTCGGGCAGCATCGTGATCGAAATCGCCGATGATGGCGCCGGACTCAACCGCGAACGTATCCTGGAAAAAGCCCAGGAACGCGGGCTGGTCGCCAGCGGTGCGGTGCTCAGCGACCAGGAAATCTACAACCTGATTTTCGAAGCCGGTTTCTCCACGGCCGAGGCGGTGACCAACCTTTCCGGACGCGGTGTCGGCATGGATGTGGTCAAACGCAATATCACCCTGTTGCGCGGCACCGTCGACCTCGACAGCCGCCCCGGCCAAGGCACCGTGGTGCGCATTCGCCTGCCGCTGACCCTGGCGATCATCAACGGATTCCTGGTCGGTATCGACCATTGCACCTACGTGATTCCGTTGGATATGGTCCAGGAATGCGTCGAGCTGGACGAACTCCAGCGCCAATCCAGCCGCGACCAGGGCTACCTGGATCTGCGCGGCGAGGTGCTGCCGCTGGTGCACCTGCGCGACCACTTCAACCATGAAGGCCCACCGGCCCGCCGCCAGAACGTGGTGGTGGTGCGCTATGCCGAACACAAGGCCGGGCTGGTGGTGGATGACCTGCTCGGCGAGTTCCAGACCGTCATCAAACCCTTGGGCAAGCTGTTCGGTGCGCTGCGCGGCATCAGCGGCTCGACCATTCTGGGCAGCGGCGCGGTGGCCCTGATCCTGGATATACCGGCGTTGCTCAACCAAATCGTACAACAGGAAGCCCGCACACCTCAGGCGCCCTCGTCGCCTACGGTCGGCGTGCGCTGACGCATTCGCAATTCCATGGAGGTTCCCCGATGAAATGGTTCTACGATCTTAAGATTTCCACCAAGTTGATCAGCGCATTCCTGGTGGTCCTGGCGCTCACGGCGGCCATGGGTGGGTTTGCAATCCTCCAGCTCGGTGCCGTCAACCAGGCAGCCCAGGAGATCAAGAGCGATTGGATGCCATCCATGCGCGCCGCAGCCGGCATGCGTTTTTTTGCAGCCAATTATCGCCTGAAGGAAAACCGCCACGTCACTACCGAGATCGCCGAGGAAAAGGCCCAGGCTGATCGCGAAGCCGATGAGACGCTGCAACAGTTCAATACCCGCATGGGCACCTACGAGCAATTGCTGTCGGGCGATGAAGAACGTCAGCTTTTGACCGGTTTGAAAAGTGCCTGGTCCACCTACCTGGCGACCAGCAAGCAGTTACTCGACTTGTCCCGGCAGAACCAGGAAGCCGCTGCGACTACCCTGCTCAGAGGGGAGTCCAGGACGCATTTCGATGAGGTGACCAGCCGCTTGCAGAAAATGGTCGAGTTCAATGAAGCCGGCGCGAGCGAAGCCGGTGACAAGGGCTCGGCGTTGTACGACAGCGCACGCGTGTCGATCATCGCGGTGCTGGTCGCCGCCCTGTTGATCGGCCTGGGCCTGGCGGTGTTCATCGCGCGGATTATTTCGCGTCCGCTGAGGCTCGCCGCGACCGCCGCCGAGCAATTGGCTGAAGGCAACCTCAGCACCCCTATCGCGCCGGGCGGCAAAGATGAAACCGGCATGGTGCTCAATGCCATGCGCAACATGGTCGGCAAACTGGCGACTATCATCGGTGAAGTACGCAACGCTGCCGACAACCTGGCGAGCGCCTCGGAGCAAGTCAGCGCCACCGCACAGTCGATGAGCCAGGCCACCAGTGAACAGGCCGCCAGCGTCGAGGAAACCAGCGCGTCGGTGGAACAGATGAGCGCCAGCATCAATCAGAATACCGAAAACGCCAAGGTCACCGATGGCATGGCCAGCAAGGCGGCCAAGGAAGCCACCGACGGCGGAGAGTCGGTGCAACAAACTGTATTGGCGATGAAGAAAATCGCCCAGCGCATCAGCATCATCGATGACATTGCCTACCAGACCAACCTGCTGGCGCTCAACGCCGCGATTGAAGCTGCCCGGGCCGGCGAGCACGGCAAAGGTTTCGCGGTGGTCGCCGCCGAAGTCCGCAAACTGGCGGAGCGCAGCCAGGTGGCCGCGCAGGAAATCGGCGAACTGTCCTCAAGCAGCGTGGACATGGCGGAAAAGGCCGGAAAGCTGCTCGACGAAATGGTCCCTTCGATCAACAAGACCTCCGACCTGGTACAGGAAATCAGTGCCGCGTCCGAAGAGCAGGCGGCCGGCGTGGCGCAGATCAACACAGCCATGACCCAGCTCAACCAGGTGACCCAGCAGAACGCCTCCAGCAGCGAGGAACTGGCGGCGACCGCCGAAGAAATGAGCAGCCAGGCCGAACAGTTGCAACAGGCGATGAGCTTTTTCGTACTCGACGCCACCTCCGGCACCGCGGTTCAAACCAGCAGTGTGGACAGCCCGGGCAACAAGCCCAGCCGCCAGCCACCCCGCCCGGCACCGCAGCCCGCCCGCAAAGCGTTTGCCTACACGATGGCCAGCGCCCCGGACGAATCGGAATTTACCCGTTTCTGATGCAAGACATCGACGCGGGCTTACAGGGAGAGTGACATGGGTGCAGTGATGACTAACCGTCAGACCGCAGTGGCGGCGGATGAGGATGCGCAATACCTGACCTTCATGCTCGGTGGCGAGATGTTCGCGATCGGCATTCTGGGCATCAAGGAAATCATCGAATACGGCAGCCTGACCGTGGTACCGATGATGCCCGCGTTCGTGCGCGGTGTAATCAACCTGCGCGGCGCCGTGGTGCCGGTGGTTGATCTATCGGCGCGTTTCGGCCGGGCGAACTCGCCGATTACGCGCCGCTCCTGCGTGATCATCATCGAAGCGAGTACCGAAGATGGGCAGCCCCAGGACATCGGGTTGCTGGTGGATACGGTATCCGCCGTGCAGGAGATTCCGGCGGCCCAGATCGAACCCCCTCCCAGCTTCGGCGCGCGGATTCGTGCCGACTTCATCGGTGGCATGGCCAAGGTCGAAGGCAAGTTCGTGATTGTGCTGGAGGTGGGCAAAGTCCTTTCTATCGACGAGATGTCCAGCCTGGCCGAAAGCGCGCAGACACCGGCGCTCGACCTTGAGCAGCGTTGAGATACGATCATGGCCGACACTGCTTCGCTCGACGACCGTGAATTCGGTCAATTCCAATCCTGGTTGTACCGTGCGGCCGGCATCAACCTGTCGCCGGCCAAAAAAGCCTTGGTGGCCGGGCGCCTGTTCAAGCGCCTCCAGCATTATGAATTGGAGAGCTACGGGGACTATTTCAAACTGATCATGAACGACCAGCGCAAGGGCGAACTGCAAGTCGCGCTGGACCTGCTGACCACTAACGAAACCTACTTTTTTCGCGAGCCCAAGCACTTTGATTTCCTGCGTCAGCACGTCCTGCCCAAGGCCGCGCCGGGCAAAGTGTTTCGCGTGTGGAGCGCGGCCAGCTCCTCGGGCGAAGAGCCCTACAGCCTGGCGATGACACTGGCCGAGGCCCTGGGCACTACGCCTTGGGAAGTGATCGGCTCGGACATCAGCACTCAGATGCTGGCCAAGGCGCGTACCGGGCATTACTCGATGGAGCGCGTCGGCACCCTGCCCCAGCCGCTGCTCACCAAATACTGCCTCAAGGGCATCGGCCGCCAGGAAGGCACGTTCCTGATCGACAAGAGCCTGCGCAACCGCGTCAACTTCGTGCAAGTCAACCTGAACGAGCCGCTGCCAGGCCTGGGCGAGTTCGATGTGATCTTCCTGCGCAACGTGATGATTTATTTCGACCAGCAGACCAAGAGCCAAGTCGTCGCACGCTTGTTGCCGCAGCTCAAACCCGGCGGCCATTTCATCATCAGCCACTCGGAAAGCCTCAACGGTGTGAACGACACCTTGAAGCTGGTGGCGCCGTCGATTTACCGCAAGCCATGAAAAAGCCTCTCGGTGCAGCCGAAGTGGTGTTGGCGCCCGGCCAAGTCACTTTTGCGACGCGGCCGACTCGCCTGCGCACCTTGCTCGGTTCCTGCGTGGCGTTCACCTTCTGGCATCCGCAACGGCGGATCGGCGGCATGTGCCATTTCATGCTGCCGGCACGCTTGCGGCATGGTCAGCCCCTGGATGGCAAATACGGCGACGAAGCGCTGGAGCTGCTGATTCGGCATGCGCGCGCCCATGGCACGCGACCCCAGGACTATCAGGTGAAGGCGTTCGGCGGCGGCGAGATGTTCCCCACGCAGCATCGCCACCTACCGGCGCAAAATGTGGCCGCCCTGAACATCCGCGCCGCGCTGGCGCTTGCCAAACACCATCATTTGCACCTGGCGGCCCAGGACATGGGCAGTACCGGTTATCGCACTATCGTGTTCGACCTGTGGAACGGCAACGTCTGGGTCCGGCATCAACCAATGGGATTACTCAAAAACAATGCCTAACAAAAAAATCAGCGTATTGCTGGTCGATGACTCGGCCGTTGTCCGCCAAGTGCTGCTGGCGATTTTCAATGACACGCCGGATATCCACGTCATAGGCGCCGCCTCCGACCCGATTTTCGCCATGGACAAGCTCGCCCGTGAATGGCCGGATGTGATTGTGCTGGACGTGGAAATGCCGCGCATGGATGGCATCACCTTTCTCAGGAAAATCATGAGCGAGCGCCCGACACCGGTAGTGATCTGCTCGTCACTGACCCAGAAAGGCGCGGAAACCTCCCTGCAGGCTTTATCGGCCGGCGCCGTGGACATCATCACCAAACCCACCACCGGCCTGAAAAATTTCCTGATCGAATCGGGCCCGGAACTGATTGCGGCAATCCGTGCGGCGGCCAACTCCAATGTCAGTAACCTCGGCAAGCGCATCGCCAAGCCGACCCCGGCGCCCGCGGTCGCCGGCAAGCTGACGGCGGATGCGATCCTGCCCGCCGCCAACGGCCAGGCCATGGCCCAGACCACTGAACGCATTGTCGCCATCGGCACCTCCACCGGCGGCACCCAGGCGTTGGAGGCCGTGCTGACGGCACTGCCGAGGGTGTGCCCGGGCATGGTGATCGTGCAGCACATGCCGGAAAAGTTCACCGCCTCCTTCGCCGAGCGCCTGAACAGCGTGTGCCAGATCGAAGTGCGTGAAGCGCGCAACAACGACCGTATCCTGCCTGGCCTGGCGTTGATCGCACCCGGCGGCAAGCACCTGATGGTCACACGCAGCGGCGCCTACTATCACACTCAGGTCATCGACGGGCCGCTGGTCAACCGCCATCGGCCATCAGTGGATGTGTTGTTTCGCTCAGTGGCCAAATTCGCCGGCAAGAACGCCACCGGCATCATCATGACCGGCATGGGCGACGACGGCGCCCGCGGCCTCAAGGAAATGCTCGTCGCCGGCGCCGCGACGGTCGCCCAGGACGAGGCCAGCTGCGTGGTATTCGGCATGCCCAAGGAAGCCATCAAACTCAACGCCGCCCAGCGCATCATGGCGTTGCAGGATATTCACCAGGCGATCCTGCATAAGTGAAGTGGGGAGTAACTATCGGGGTCTGCTGACACAGCGGGCCAGTGAGATCGGGCCGTTACCGCCGCCTCCGTTCAGCTAACTTGAAGTGAACCGGGAAAACGCTTGCAACTCAGCTACCCGCTAATGGGTAATGCTCAATACGGCACGCATGACTATGGCCATCGCCTTTACATGTCCCATCCAGATACCGGTAGTTCACACGCACCGACTGGCCTTTTTTTGGCCACTCTCGGCGTGGGATCTGGCTTTGGTAATCAGTAGTTTCTGGGATAAACGTGAGGGTCGCCCCCTCTTCCGGGCACTCTGCCGTGGTCGATGTAGGGCTCACCTTCAGGATCTGCGCCTGCAGCTTGGGGTATGGATGTTTCAATACATCAGTAACACGTAACTCCATACTGCAAATTTGCCACGATGCTGCTTGTACTGGCTGGCACAACATGAAGACAGGAAAAGCAAATAACGCGTAGCGAGCCACATGATTGCCCATTATTGATACTGCCTCGAATATTGATATTCAGGACACTATCAGATTTGAACTCATCGAATCATGGAACGATCAATCTCCTTATGCACATCCAGCCAAGTCGTTGCTCGAGCCGGCATCAACTGAAGCCGCACCCGCTGCGGCTCCTGCCGTGGGCCAGTCAGCGGCGCGGCGTCTGCAAGGCGTGGTAGCCGTAATCGGCGCGAGCTTTGTGTAAAGGAACGCCCGCCTCGATAGCCGCACGAATATGCTCTTCGGCCTGGTGGATTTCTTCGGCCACCTCCAGCACTTGGCTCAGTGAGCCGGCCGGAATCACTACCAAGCCGTCACCATCTCCGCGCAACCAATCATCTGGTTGTACTCGCACGCCGCCCAGCGTCACGGGCGCCTGGATCGCTTCGACACGCACGCGATCCTTGCCGGTGCGCATCCAGTTACCCCGGGAAAATATCGGGTAGTCAAGTTCCAACGCACGGTCGACATCGCGGCAGATACCGTCAATCACCGTCCCGGCCAGCTGCTTGCGGGCGGCAGTAGAGGTCAGCAAATCGCCCCACACGGTGGTGTCGAGCCGCGCCTGGTTGTCGATCACTACCACCTGGCCGGCCTCAAGGTCGTCGATGTAGTCACCCACCGAGCCGCCGTCCAGGCCAATAGGGCCGTAGCGCAGGGTCCAGGCTTTGCCTGTGAGGGTGAACGACCGGTCCAGAGGCATGATGTCGGTGCACTGGCAAACGATTTTCAGGCGGTCCATCGCATCGCTGAGGTCGGTGCAACTCAGGGCGTTGAGACGGGTAAAAATAGAGGTCTGCATGATGTAGCCTTCCTTGTGTCCGGTAGGTTAACGCACGATGGCGGCGGCACTGAATGCATGGATCTTGTCGACGATCTGACGGGACGCCACCCTGATTGCCGTGGTGGTATTGCCGGCGATATGCGGCGTCAGTTGCGCGTTGGGAATGTCGGTCAGTGGCGAGTCGAACCGGTCTTTTTCCAGGGAAAAGGTATCGATGGCGACCGCCTTGATGTGCCTGGGAAACTGGCGCATGAAGGCTGCCAGCTGGTGTTCGTCGACGATCCCGCCGCGAGCGGTATTGATGAGGATTGAACCTTGGCGCATCTGCCCGAACTCGGCGGTGCCGAACAAGCCGCGGGTCAGCGCGGTGAGCGGCACGTGGATCGAGACGATGTGCGATTCAGCCAGTAACTGCGCAAGGCTCGCTCGTCGCTCAAGCTCAAGGCTGCGCGCTACCGGTTCGGTAAAACGCTCGGACCCGGTAGCGATCACCTTGATGCCCAGCGCCGCCGCCTTACGTGCCACCTGCCGGGCAATGCTTCCGGTGCCCACCAGCCCAAGCGTGAGTTCGGCGTATTCGCAGGTGGGTGCCAAGGTGCCTTTTGCCCAATGGCCGTTGTGCGTTTCGGCGTTGTAATAATCCAGATCACGAGATAGAAACAGCGCCTGGGCCAGGACGTACTCGGCAACAGCGACCGCGTTGGAGCCTGGCGTGTTGAGTATCGTAACGCCGCACTGCTCGCATTCGAGCCGATCAATATGGTTAACCCCGGCGCCGGCCTGGGCAATGGCGCGCAGTGGCGTGGCCAACGCGGGCGAACTGGCGGCACGGATCAGGCTGGCACCGAGGGGGATGTTCAGGCGCGTCTTGAACACGCTGTAACCCCTGGCTCGACTCACGGCGGCAATAAAGGCAGGCTCGTCGTGACAGTCGATCTCGGCATATTCAATACGCGTAGTGTAGTGCTGCCGGATGCGCTCTTTATCCGCGAAATAGTGCAGGTTGAGAGTGACGTTCAGGCCCAGCGCAAGAAAGCGATCGACTTCCTCAAACAGCAATGGCGGCCCGGGGGCATCGAGTATCAGGATAGTAAATGCCATACAGTTGATCCTCTTGGAGGGTAGCGCCTGCCGATACCCAGGCTGCCCTGGGTATCGGGGCTAATCACCAGTTGAAATGGTGGGCGCTGGTGGGATCGACCAGACCTGCATCGGTACTCGCGGCCGCGAGGAACCCGCTGTAGAAATCATTCAGCGATGAGGACTGGATGAACGCGGGATTGCTTTTGGCGTAGATAAGAAACAACCGATAGATTCTCAGGTTCTTTTCCTTGCGGTAGACCTCTGCCTTGAGGCTAGGCCACAAGTTGAGCAAGCTGCTTTCCTTGATTTTCCAAGGATCCGCCGGCTCGGTGCCGGTGGTGGCCTTGTACACGAAGCGCTTACCTTCAATCACTTCCAGGTGCAGGCTGGCCAGCAGTTGTTCGGCCGTGCCGATGGCCACGGTCTTCAACGTGTTGTGCCAGTTTCTGCAAGACCAGCACGACAGAATGCTTGAGTTGGTCGGTCTCTTTGCACTGCAGCCCCAGGCTGATATTTACCCCGGACGGCGCTGCAATCAACTGCGAGTCGAGCGTGAGTAACTGACGGGGCAGGCTGGCTTGCGAAGCAATCTGGGTCGCCACACTCCTGACCGACAATTCGAACAGCAGTTGCTTGATCAGCAACAACTTCCAGAACGCCTCGACGTCTTTGCTGGAGCGGGACTCGAAGAATGCCTTACCCAAAGCAGCCGCCAATTTCGAATCAGCCTTGTCCAGATACGACAGCGTATCGATTTCGGCGTAGATCCTCAGGCAGGCTCGGGTGTGCGGGGTCTGGGAAGCGTCGTCCGTGTTTGCCTTGAGTGCGTGCTCAAGTGCTCGCCATAGAATGTCATGTAGTAAAGCGGGGTTGGTATGGCCGAGTGACGGGCGAGTTGATGCATTTTCCAGTATGGAGTTGATCACATGATTCATGGGTTCGAGCCTCGATAATTATACAAATCCCTTGTTTCGCATTGCGCCGAACAGACGCACGCAAAATCATCACTGTCCCAGGCTCAACCCACTGCGCCGCAACGAACGGAACTCACCTGTTCGCCGACAGAAAGCCCCCTTATCGGTGCCGAAAACGGCAAAAATGAAACAACTTGTTACATTTGTGCGCAATAAAGCATGCTCCGAAATTTTCAGCAAAAGACCTTTTTGGAATAGACGGTTAGGAAAAAATAATAGGAAGCCAATAAAAACCACAGCACTGAATTCTGTTTCAGAGCCGATGTTTTTTCTAAAATCCTGATTATTCGAAATTTAAATCCATCCACTCAACAATGTTCGCCCCGGAAAAAATGTCGCGTAGGCACGATCTGCAAGCGCAACCTAAATAATTCTTCATAAACACGACTTTATGAAAAACAGCGCAGGCTCCTTGGGTATCAATCAGAATCAGATCAATTGACGCCAACCCTGGTTTTACCCAGCGCGCCTTGGTTGAAACCACTGCAGCGATTTTCATGTAATCGCAGGATTAGAGACGCAGTCACGCTGGTCGCGCTGCGCGCTTTGATCACCCCGAAGAAATCCAGGGCAAAAAAAAAGCCTGCATCGCTGCAGGCTTTTCCTATCTGGCTCCACGACCTGGACTCGAACCAGGGACCCAATGATTAACAGTCATTTGCTCTACCAACTGAGCTATCGCGGAATGCGCCGTATGTTACTGATTAAAAAGAAGAAGTCAAGCATCGGGATGCGTTTTGACGAATTCATCCTGATAAGCGGTCGCCGCCCTACTCCGAATGGGCCATTTCCTTGGCCAAATCCAGCCAGGCACGCGCCGCCGGCGGCAGGTGGGCGCTGGCGCGCCAGGCCAGGGCGATGTGCCAGTCGGTGTGGGGTTCGTCCAAGGGGATCAGGGCGATACCGGTGGGTTGATGCATGTGCGCCAGCATGCGCGGCAGGAACGCGACGCCCAGGCCCGCCGAGACCAAGTCGACGATAAAGTCGATCTGCCCGCTGCGGGCCGTGACCTTGGGAGTCACGCCCTTGCGCTCGCAGGCGGCGAGGATCTTCGCGTTCAGGGCAAAGCCTGCTTCGAACAGAATGAACGGTGAGTCCGCAAGGTCGGTGAAGTCGATGCGCTTGCGCCGGGCCAGCGGGTGGTTCATGGGTAACACGGCCATCAGGGGTTCATTGCGCACGGGTTGGAAGTCGAACCCTTCATCCGTGGGCAGCAGCAACGCCGCGAGGTCAATCTCCCCGGCTTCCAGGCACCCGCGCAGTTTCTTGCTGCCGTACTCGGTGAGTTCGATTTCGATGTCGGGGTAGCGCCTGCGGTAGGTGGCGAACATGGCCGCGAACAGCACGCCGCAACCCACCGGGGGCAGGCCGATGCGCAGTTGGCCACGCTTGAGGCCGCGCAAGTCATTGATCTCGGCCACCAGGTCATTGCTCTCGGCGAGCAGCACCTGGGCGCGACGGTAGACAATTTCACCGGCGGCGGTGAGTTCGTTACGGTGGCCCAGGCGATTAAAAAGCGGCGCGCCCAGTTCATCCTCCAGCGTCCTGACGGCCTTGCTCACGGAGGACTGAGTCAGCGACACCACCTCGGCAGCCTGGGAGAAGCCGCCCTGGCGTACCACTTCGACAAAGGCACGCAATGCTCGTAGGTTCATCGGTATTCCTTTTGCGACTGGCTACCATTGATAAAAGTTGTTTTTATCATGCCAGATTATTGCCTATCCTGAATTACCTTGCCCTGTGGAGCCCCTCTTCAATGATCATCTCGTCCGCCTCCGACTATCGCGCAGCCGCCAAGCGCAAGCTGCCGCGCTTCCTGTTCGACTACATCGACGGCGGTGCCTACGCCGAACACACGATGCGCGCCAACAGTTCGGACCTGGCCGAGATCAGCCTGCGCCAGCGTGTCCTGCGCAATGTGGATAGCCTGAGCCTCAAGACCACCCTGTTCGGCCAGCCCCTGGACATGCCGGTGATCCTCAGCCCGGTGGGCCTCACCGGCATGTATGCGCGGCGCGGCGAAGTGCAGGCGGCCAAGGCAGCCGCCAATAAAGGCATCCCCTTCTGCCTGTCGACGGTGTCGGTGTGTTCGATTGAAGAAGTGGCGTCTCAAAGCGCGCAATCAATCTGGTTCCAGCTGTATGTCCTCAAGGACCGTGGCTTCATGCGCAACGCGCTGGAACGGGCCCAGGCGGCCGGGGTGACGACACTGGTGTTCACCGTGGATATGCCCACGCCAGGCGCACGCTACCGCGATGCACACTCGGGCATGTCCGGGCCATTCGCGGCGTCGCGGCGCATGCTGCAAGCCGTCACCAAGCCGCAATGGGCGTTCGATGTAGGGTTGCTCGGCCGTCCACACGACCTGGGCAATATCTCCAGGTACCTGGGCAAACCCACCCACCTGGAAGACTACATCGGCTGGCTGGCCAACAACTTCGATCCCTCCATCAGCTGGAAAGACCTGGAGTGGATCCGTGAGTTCTGGAAAGGCCCGATGATCATCAAAGGCATCCTCGATCCGCAGGATGCCAAGGACGCCGTGAGCTTCGGGGCCGATGGCATCGTGGTCTCAAACCATGGCGGGCGCCAGCTGGACGGCGTGCTGTCCACCGCCAAGGCTCTGCCACCGATTGCCGACAAGGTCGGCGATGACCTCACCGTGCTGGTGGACTCCGGCATCCGTTCGGGGCTGGACGTGGTGCGTATGCTCGCCTTGGGTGCCAAAGCGTGTCTGCTGGGCCGCGCCACCGCCTACGCACTGGCTGCCGACGGCCAGCACGGGGTGGAAAACCTGCTGGATATCTTCGCCAAGGAGATGCGCGTGGCCATGACCCTGACCGGGGTCACCTCGATTGAGCAGATCGACCGCACGACCTTGGTCTAAGCCCGCCGTCAGCCAAATAACTGACGCAAGCAGGCGACAATCCCACTGAGTTATAAAAGCAATTAATTGATTTGTAAGACGTTTTATACAGCCAAAAGGATTTGGCACGAATCTCGCTCTAATCCCTGCCAAGCAGGTTAAGCGATGACAAGACGTGCGGCAGTGCCCCGGGGTTATAACCCGGACTAAAGCGGTTTAAACTGTTCCTATTGTTTTACGCAACTGACGGAACAGTAAGACGCTTGGCTTCTGCCATTCTCATCCAGCCTGTAAGACAGTTCAGTGCTTAGAGGCCGTCCAACTATGAAAACACCCACCCAGACCAACGCAATTGACTTCGACAGTGCCAAATTGCAACGTCTGGGGTTTGGTCAGCCCTCCCTGCGGCCGCAGCGCCCCATTACCCTTACCCAACTGCGCCAGCAACTGAACCAGCAATTGCAGGTCAGCCTGGAGCCGGAGCGTATCCTCGGCCTGTTCTTTCGCGAAATCCAGCGCCTGGTCCCGGTGGATGCCCTGCAGTACCGTCACGCAACCAGCGACCTGCGCCTGGAGTTCGGCCATCGCGGCCATCATTCAGTGAGCTACAGCCTGAGCCACGAAGGCGAGCACTTGGGTGAGCTGATCTTTCGCCGCAACCAGCGCTTCATGGAAGACGAACTGCACCAGCTCGAAACCCTGCTGGCGACCCTGCTCTATCCGATGCGCAACGCCCTGCTCTACCGTGCAGCCACGCGCAGCGCCCTGCGTGATCCATTGACTGAAACCGGCAACCGAATCGCCATGGACCAGACTCTGCAACGGGAGATCGACATGGCCAAGCGGCACCTGAGCCCGTTGTCCTTGCTGATGCTGGACATCGACCACTTCAAGCGAATCAACGACACTCACGGTCATGCGGCTGGCGACAGCGTGCTGCGCGAAATCGCCACAACGATCAAAAACCAGTTGCGCAACGTGGACATGGTGTTTCGGTTTGGCGGGGAAGAGTTTCTGATCCTACTGTCGAATACCGGCCGAGAGGCCGCCGCCATGGTCGGCGAGCGTTTGCGCCAGGCAGCACAGGCACAGGATTACTGGGTGGAGGGGACGCGGATCGAATTGACGGTGAGCCTCGGCTGCTCAACCTTGTTGGCCGCCGAGTCGGCTGAAAGCCTGCTGCGCCGGGCCGATAACGCTTTGTACGTGGCCAAGCGCGAAGGCCGCAACCGCTTGGCGATGGCGGGGTAAGCCCCCCCGCCATCACGCTTGCATCACGCCTCGCTGGCGACGCGTGCCGGGCGCTCGCGAACGGCCGCGAGCATCTTGTCGTTGTCTTTTTCCAACCGCATGCAGCTTTCCAGAAACAGGTACATGTAGTCGTAGCTCTTGCAGACGGCCTGGCGCAGCTCGACCTGCAAGGCCTTGCTCGGGTTCATCCCGGCCAGGGTACAGATGATTTCCAGGGCCTCCCAGGGGTGGGCGTCGTCGTACTGGGCGTGCATCTTCAGCCACTTCATCGCGCGCTTGCGGTCTTCCTCAGGGAAGGCGGCGGCATACACACCGGTCGAACACACCACGGCGGACCACTCCCCAGTCGCCCCCTCGATGGCATAATTGGTTGCGGCAATTGCAACGATCAGCGCATCGGACGAACTGGTATGCCAGCACCAGTGGCTCAGGGCATGCAATTCCGGCGGTACATTCTGCGCCTGCAACTCCTCCAGGCTCACGCCATGGGCACGCGCCCAATTCACCCAATAGTCAGCGTGGTTCAGTTCCACGCGAATATTGCGCATCAGCCAACGTCGCGCCATATCCTCCCCAGGATGGCGGGCAAACTTGGTCTTGGTGAGGTTCTGTGCCATGTACAAGGCAAACTGTTCCACCACCGGCCAGCCACCAATCAGGTAGTGGCGCATGGTCTTGGCGCTGAGCGTGTTGTCGCGCATGCGCTGGTACAGTTCGTGCTCGACAACTCGGCGCTTGCTCTCGCTACAGTCCTGGATCAATTGTTGCGCCCAGGCGGGGTAACTCGAGGCTTCCATAAGCGGGCCGGTTCTGTTGAATGTGTCGATCACTGTAGGGCTCCTTTTTTAGTGTGATAGTACAGACCAGCAAATGTTTCAGCGGAATGTGCCGGGCGCCTTGAATAACAGAGGCTGCGGACGCACAGGTCGACACTGCAAGCTATCAAAGGTAAACAATTGCGGGCGTTCAATCAGGTAGCCCTGAGCGTAATCCACACCGATCTCAAGTAACGCCTGTTCGATGTGCGTGGTTTCAACAAACTCGGCAATTGTGCGCTTACCCATGACATGGCCGATGTGATTGATCACTTCGACCATGGCGCGGTTAATCGGGTCGTCCAGCATATCCTTTACGAAACTTCCATCGATCTTCAGGAAGTCTACAGGTAAATGTTTGAGATAAGCGAATGAGGACATTCCGGCGCAAAAGTCATCGAGGGAAAAATGGCAACCTAAGGCTTTGAGTTCATTAATAAAACGGATTGCACTGCCGAGATTGGCAATAGCACTCGTCTCGGTTATTTCAAAACATATCATTTCAGGCGGGATGTTATAAGCCGCGAATTTCTCATGTAGAAACCCCAGGAAATCGTCATCACCAATGGTAATACCTGACAGATTGATCGCACACATAGCCATGGGCCGGCCCGGACGCTCATGCATGCACTTGGCGATGATCTTGAATACGTTCTCGACCACCCAGCGGTCCAGCGATGTCATCAGGCCGTAACGTTCGGCGGCCGGGATAAAGCTGTCGGGCAAGATGATGCGCCCCCCTTCATCGTGCAGTCGCAACAGGATTTCGATATGCCCACTGCCGGCGTCGGTATGGCCCAGCGGCGAGATTTCCTGGGAGTACAGGCAAAAACGGTCTTCCTCCAACGCCATGTGCAGGCGCTGCACCCAGGCCATCTCACCGAAACGCAAAGACAATTCCGAGTCATCGGCATGGTAGACCTGCACCCGGTTGCGGCCCTTTTCCTTGGCCATGTAGCACGCCATATCTGCCGCCCGCAACGACGTTTCGAGGGTGGTCGGGGTTTGTGAGATGTGCACCAGGCCGATACTGACGGTGGTCATGAACGGCCGTCCCTTCCACACAAAATGCAGGCTCTGCACGGTATGGCGCAGGCTTTCGGCGATTCTTTCCGCCACCGGCGCCGGACAGTTCTCCAGCAGGATCCCGAACTCGTCGCCGCCCAACCGAGCCAGCGTGTCGCCTTCGCGCAGGTCCGACTGCAGCAGCGCACAAATATGACGCAGCAGCTCGTCACCGGCCGCATGACCACAGGTGTCGTTGACCAGCTTGAACTGGTCCAGGTCGAGGAACATCAACGCATGCCGCCCACCCTGCTGGCGCCCCACTTGTTGCAGCACCTGCTCCAGGCGGTACTCGAACTCACGACGGTTGGCCAGGCCGGTCAAGGCATCATGGGTCGCTTGCCACGACAGGTTGGCGATGTACTGGCGCTCCTGGGTCATGTCGTGCAGCACCAGTACCGCACCGCTGACTTTGCCGGCGCTGCGGATCGGCGCCCCCACCAGCGTCACCGACACCGTACTGCCGTCCAGGCGCTGGATCAGCTTGGAATGTTCGCTGCCGCCACCAAGCCGGCCCTTGATGATGCGCTCGATCAGGGTAAAGCCGTCGGGCTCGGCGCTTTCGTCCAGCAGGTTGAACAACGCCGCCAGGGGCAGGCCTTGGGCCTGGGCGTTTTTCCAGTGGGTCAACGCCTCCGCCGCTGGGTTCATGTAGGTGATGGCGCCATCGACGTCGGTGGTGATCACCCCGTCGCCGATCGACTCCAGGGTGATCTGCGCCCGCTCCTTCTCGACTTGCAGGGCATTGGCGAAGGCATGGCGCTGGGCCAGAAGCTTGTGGGTACGCAGCAGCGCCAGAACAATCAGCCCCAACGCGGTGGCCAGGTTGGTGATCAGCAACAGCCGCAAAATCATCCGCGAGCCCTCGCCCAAGGCATCGCTGAATGCCTTGGCCGCCGGGGTCACGCCGTCATTGATCGCAATGATGTGCGCCTTCCAGTCGCGCACGTTGTCGCCACTGACTTGATTGGCGCTGATCGCCCGGTGCATCGACTGGGCCAGTTCATCCAGCTGCACCAGATAGCCATCGCCCACGGTCCACAGTGCGATGGCTTTTTCCAGGTAGCTGAAATGGCGAAAGTTGAGGTACAGCCAGATCAGGCTGGAAACGTCATCCGGGTGGTTGCCACCCTTGAGAATACCCAGGCGCGCCGCGGTGAGGTCGGGGACGGGACGGTCGAGGGCAATGCGCAGCTCGTGCCCGCCCTGTGGCACGGCGATAGCGTGCTGATACTTGAGGTAAGTGGCTTCGTCGCGATTATCGGCGTAGAGGGTCAGGTAATAGATGGCATCTTTCTGCCCCTTGGACCAAAGACTTTCGCCAGCCACATAGCCACGCACCGCTGAAAGCACGTAGAGACTGACGCAACCCAACAATGCCTGGAACAGCACAACGGCAATAAAAGGCCAGACAATGCCCAACAACCGTGGTGTTCCGAGAGTTCGTTTTTGCTTCATGAAGTCCCTTGCACATGCACAGCTGAATACGCACGCGAAAATCCGCCCCCGACAGCACAGCCTAAGCTAACTCAACGCACTTGTTGCAGGTGACCATACAGCTTGGCGTACAACCCGCCATCGGCAATCAATTGCTGATGGTCGCCATCTTCGGCGATATGCCCACCATCGAACACCAGTACCCGATCGGCCTGTTTCACCGCCGAGAGGCGATGGGCGATAATCAGTGTAGTACGCCCGCTGAGAAACCGCGCCAGCGCCTGATGCAGGTTGTACTCGGTGGCGGCATCCAAAGCGGAGGTCGCCTCATCCAGAATCACCACCTTCGGCTCGGCCAGCACCATCCGCGCTATTGCCAGGCGCTGGCGCTGGCCGCCGGAAAAGCGCACGCCGGAACGCCCCACCACGCTGTCCAAGCCCAAGGGCAAGGCCCTGACGGTAGCATCCAGCTGGGCGATCTCCAATGCCTGCCAGCAGGCCTGGTCGGAACGGGTACGGCCCATGGTCAGGTTGGCGCGCACGGTATCGTTGAACAACGCCGGATGCTGCAGCACCACCGCAACGTTTTCACGAATGGTTGCCAGGCCGATCTCCTGCTGGGTGGCACCGCCAAAACGGATACTGCCCGCCTGCGGGGTATACAAGCCCAGCAGCAGTTGTACCAAAGTACTCTTGCCGCCACCACTGGCACCGACGATGGCGACCTTCTCTCCGGGCGCAATACTCAGGTTAAGCTGGTCGAGGACTAAATCTTCGCCGTAGCCGAAATTGAGGCCCCGCACATCAATACCGACCGTTTCATGCCCGGTAAACGGATCTTCGCCACCGGCATATTGCGGCTCATCGGCGCGCGCCAGCAGCTCGTTGATCCGCGTCAGCGCCCCACCCGCCGCGTAGTAGGCGTATTGCAGGTTCAACAGCTGCTCCACCGGGCCGATCATGAACCACAGGTAACTGAACACGGCGAGCATCTGGCCAATGGACAGGTCGGAAAACAACACGGTGAGCATCGCCGCGGCACGGAAGATGTCGATACCAAACTGGAACAACAACCCGCTGGCGCGGCTGGAGGCGTCGCTTTTCCATTGGGAATGGATCGCATAATCGCGCACCTCCAGGGCACGCTGGCCGAGGCGCCCGAGGAAAAAGCCCTGGCGGTTGCCGGCGCGCACTTCCTGGATGGCGTCCAGGGTTTCGGTCAGCGCTTGGGTAAAGCGTGAGGTGCTGTCGTTTTCCAGCTTCTTCAGGTGTTTGACGCGTTTGCCCAACTGCACCGTGGCGTAGATCACCAGCGGGTTGAACAGCAGGATCAACAACGCCAGTTGCCAATGCATCCACACCAGAATGGCCGAGGTGCCCACCAGAGTGAGCATGGCCACCAGGAAACGGCTGAGGGTTTCACCGACAAATTTGTCCAGAGTATCGAGGTCGGTGACCAGATGCGTGGTGACCGTGCCGCTGCCCAGGCTTTCATATTCGCCGAGGGAAATGCGCTTGAGCCGTTCGATCAGGCGCACGCGGATGCGGTACACGATGTCTTTGGCCAGCCGCGCGAACAGCCGCGCCTGCACGACGTTGAATACCAGCGCACCGCAGCGCAGCAGCAGGGTCACCAGCAGCATCAGGCCGATATAACCGGCGGCTTTCTGCCAGCCCGCCGGTAAGACGTGGTTCATCACCTTGAGCGCGGCGTCGCCGTGGCCCAGCAGTACTTCATCGACCAGCAGCGGCAACAGCAACGGAATGGGCACACTGCACAGGGTCGCCAGCACGGCGACGCCATTGGCGAGCCACAACGACTTCTTGTGACGCAGGGCCAGGCGACGGATTTCCGCCCAGGTCAGGCGATCAGTGCGTTTGCTCGGCTCGAGGTCAGGCTGGTCATGCACAGGTTGCTCGCTCCAGCCATCGAGCCAGCAACGGCGACAGCTCGGACAGCGGCTGGTAACCATTGGTCAGCAAGGCCAACTGGCCATTGCGCTCGGCCAACAGCGTCGGGAAACCGGCGATGCCCAGGTCCTGCACCCAGGTGAAATCGGCGGCCGTCGCCGCGTGTTGCTCGGTGCGGTCAAACTCACCGGCAAACTCGATGCGCGGGATGCCCGCCTTTTCCGCCAACTCCACCAGCACACTGGCGAGGGTCACATCGCGGCCCTCGACATAAAACGCACGCTGGATCAGCCCCAGCAGCTTCCACGCGCAATCCGGCGCCAGGCTGCGGGCAGTGACGATGGCGCGGCACGCAGGCTCGGTGTCATAGACGAAGCCGTCGGGCAATGCGCCTTCAAGCTTGAACGGCTGGCCGGTGGCCTCGGTAACCGCCTGCCAGTGCTCCAGGATGTAGCGCCGGGTCGTAGGCTCCAGCGCCGCGCCGCTGCCGGTGCGCAAGCCGCCCACCACCAGGTGCAGCTCCACGCCGGCGGTCTGGGCCTGCTCCACCAAGGCCTCGGCCACCGGGGCAAAGCCCCAGCACCAGGAACACATCGGGTCCATTACATAGAGCAGGCGCGCGGACATGGCTCAGGCCTCGGAAGGGGTTTGCTTGTAGTTGAAGCCAATCGGGTGCGGCATATTGCGGGCCTTGGCCAGTTCAATCTGCTTTTGCCGGTCGATCGCACTGCGACGGGTCTTCTCCGGCAGCTTATCCCAGCAATGCGGGCAACTGATGCCGGCCACATAGTGCTCGGACGCACGGTCTTCGACGCTTACCGGCGTGCGACAGGCATGACATTGATCGTAGTCGCCTTCGCTCAAGTCGTGGCGGACCGTCACGCGATTGTCGAATACAAAGCAGTCGCCCTGCCATTTGGTTTCTTCCTGGGGCACTTCTTCGAGGTACTTCAGGATGCCACCCTTGAGGTGGTAGACCTCATCGAAGCCTTCGCTGAGCATATAGCTCGACGCTTTCTCACACCGAATGCCGCCGGTGCAGAACATCGCGACCTTCTTGTGCTTGGCCGGGTCGAAGTTGGCTTTGATGTAGTCGGGAAATTCGCGAAAACTGGTGGTTTTCGGGTCGATCGCACCTTCGAAGGTGCCAATGGAGACTTCGTAGTCGTTACGGGTGTCGATCAACAGCACTTCCGGGTCGCTGATCAACGCGTTCCAGTCCTTGGGGTCCACATAGGTGCCGACTTTCTTGTTCGGATCGACGCCTTCGACGCCCAGGGTCACGATCTCTTTCTTGAGCTTGACCTTGGTGCGGTAGAACGGCTGCTCGTCGCAGTACGATTCCTTGTGGTCGATGTCGACCATGCGCGGATCGTTCTTCAGCCAGGCGATCAGGCCATCGATGCCTTCGCGGCTCCCGGAAACAGTGCCGTTGATGCCTTCCTCGGCGATCAGCAAGGTGCCTTTGATGCCGTTGTCGACCATTGCCTGCAGCAGGGGTTCGCGCAGGGCGACGTAATCTTCGAGGGTGACGAACTTGTACAGTGCCGCCACGACAATCGGTTGAGTCATGGGTGTTCTCTCCAGGTGGCTACCCTCGTAAAGGGTGAACCGGATGCAAAAAAAACGCGCCGGCTAAGCGGCGCGTTGCGGATTCTAACAAATGCCCGGTGTCAGAGACACCCGCTCATTAATCATGCCCGCCGGCGCAGGTCGGCGAGGCCGGGGCTGCGTCGATTTTCGCCCATTCGTCAGGCGTGTAGGTATGCAGCGCCAGCGCATGAAACTCGCTCATCAGATCACCCAGGGTGGCGTAGACCTTCTGGTGGCGCCTGACGCGGTTGAGCCCCTCGAACTGCGGGCTGACCAGCACGGCCTTGAAATGGGTCTGCAACCCGCGGCTGTGCATGTGGCTTTCATCCAGCACACTCAGATGGTCGGAGCCCAGGGCGGCAAGCGCCGTTTCGATACGCTGTTGCATGGTCATTCCTGCTTACTTCTTCTTGGCCGGTGCGGCGGCTTTCGGCATCAGCTCGTTGGTCATGTCTTCCAACAGCTTGTTCACGACCGGCACGGCGCTTTCCAGCTTGGCCTGGGTCATCTGGGCCGATTGCTGGGTCAGTTGCGGCATTTTTTCCAGGACTTTCTTGCCCAGTGGCGACTGGTAGAAAGCGACCAGGTCCTTGAGCTCGGATTCGCTGAAGTTGCTGGTATAGAGCTTGACCATGTCCGGCTTCAGCTTCGGCCAGCCGATGGCCTGGTCCAGGGCGGCATTGGCCTTGGCCTGGTAGCTGTCCAGTACGGACTGCTTGGCGGCAGGCGCCTTGGTCTGTTCGAAACGCTGGGCGAACATTTGCTGCACTTGCATGTACACCGGGGTACCCAGCTTGTCGGCGTGGGCCAGGGTAAGGAAGGCTTCGGCACTGGCGTTGTGGCTGGCGGTATCGGCAAGAACCTGGCCGCTGGCGCAAACCAGAGCAACCGCGGTACAGATGGCACGAAGACGAGTCATCGAGTTTCCTTTTCTAGCAGGCGAGGTAAGACCCCAAGGGCGCCCATTCTGCGCCTAAAAAACCTTATGGCTCAACCCCGCCCCTTGTCGGACGTGGATTTGCCGATGAAAAGTCTTTTAGGGAACCCGCCCGGCCGATCACAGCCTAAACTGCGCAAACGAACCTGAAGGAGTGTGCCCGATGAGCCGTATCGAAACCGACAGCCTGGGGGAAGTTCATGTCCCGGAGGACGCTTACTGGGGCGCGCAGACCCAACGTTCGCTGGTGAATTTCGCCATCGGTGAACAACGCATGCCACTTGCGGTGCTGCACGCCCTGGCCCTGATCAAGAAGGCCGCTGCACGGGTCAACGACCGCAACGGCGACCTGCCCGCCGATATCGCCCGCCTGATCGAACAGGCCGCCGACGAAGTGCTCGACGGGCAGCATGACGATCAATTCCCATTGGTGGTGTGGCAGACCGGCAGCGGCACCCAGAGCAATATGAACGCCAACGAAGTCATCGCCGGCCGTGCCAACGAGCTGGCGGGCAACAAGCGTGGCGGTAAAAGCCCGGTGCACCCCAACGACCACGTCAACCGCTCCCAGAGCTCCAACGACTGCTTCCCCACGGCCATGAGCATCGCCACCGTGCAGGCCGTACATCAACGGCTGCTGCCCGCCATCGCCAATCTTTCCGGCGGTTTGGCGGAGCAAGCGGCCAGGCACATGAAGCTGGTGAAAACCGGTCGCACCCACATGATGGACGCAACGCCGATCACCTTCGGCCAGGAACTCTCGGCCTTTATTGCCCAACTCGACTACGCCGAACGCGCGATCCGTGGCGCCCTGCCCGCCGTGTGCGAGCTGGCCCAGGGCGGCACCGCCGTCGGCACCGGGCTCAATGCGCCCCACGGTTTTGGCGAGGCGATTGCTTCCGAGCTGGCGGCGTTGTCAGGCTTGCCGTTCGTCACGGCCCCCAACAAGTTCGCCGCCCTCTCCGGCCATGAGCCTTTGGTGACCTTGCACGGCGCGCTGAAAACCCTGGCCGTGGCGCTGATGAAAATCGCCAACGACCTGCGCCTGCTGGGCTCCGGCCCCCGCGCCGGGCTGGCCGAAGTGAAGTTGCCGGCCAACGAGCCGGGCAGCTCGATCATGCCGGGCAAGGTCAACCCGACCCAGTGCGAGGCGCTGACCATGCTGGCCTGCCAGGTACTGGGCAATGACGTGACCATCGGCCTTGCCGCCAGCCAAGGGCATTTGCAGTTGAACGTCTACAAACCGGTGATCATCCACAACCTGCTGGAATCGATCCGCCTGCTGGCCGATGGCTGCAATAACTTCCAGGAGCACTGTGTCGCCGGTCTCGAGCCTGACGCTACGCAGATGGCCGAGCACCTGGAGCGCGGGCTGATGCTGGTCACGGCACTCAACCCGCACATCGGCTATGACAAGTCGGCAGAGATCGCCAAGAAGGCTTATGCCGAAGGCCTCACGCTACGGGCGGCGGCGCTGGAGCTGGGCTACCTTACCGATAAGGAGTTCGAGCAATGGGTCCGCCCTGAGGACATGCTCGGCAACTAGGAGGCCATGCGCAAGCGCCGGGCCTTGAGCCCGGCAAGCAACGACGGAGCCAACGCCACCGTCGCCGAGCCCAGCACCACCACCAACGCCCCGGCATAGCCCAGGGCGTTGATCTCTTCGGCCTGCACAGCGTCCGGCCACCACCACGCGGCCAGGGCCACCGCGACAAATGTCACCAGGGGCGTGAGCGCCAGGGTCGCACTGACCCTGGACGCTTCCCAATGGGCCAACGCCTCGGCGAAAGCGCCATATGCCACCAGGGTGTTCATGCAGCAGGCCAGCAACAGCCAGCCTTGCAACGGGCTCAGGTCCAGCGCTTCCAGTGGATGCGCCCAGGGTGTAAGCAGCAAGGCACAGAACAGGTAGATCACCATCATCACCTGCAGCGAATTCCACACCGTCAGCAGTTGTTTCTGGCCCAGGGCGTAGAACACCCAGATGGTGGTGGCCAGCAGGATGGTCAGCACCCCGGCGGTGTAGGCCCCAAGAGACGTCAGCAGTTCGTCCAGGCGCTGGTTGAAGAACAGGCCAAAGCCAATGATCAGCACCACCAGGCCCAGCCCCTGCCCCAGGCTGAAGCGCTCCTTGAACACAAACACGCTGGCGACCATCAGAAAGATCGGCCCCATCTGCACCACCAGTTGGGCGGTACCAGGGCTGAGCATCTTCAGGCCAACCAGATACAGCACGTAGTTGCCCACCAGGCCGCACGCCGCCATGACCACCAGCCAGCCGCCCCTGGGGCCGAGCACCTGGCGGCTGGGCAAGCGTTTGGTGAGGGCGAGGTAGACGAACAGACAACCGCCGGCCACCGTCAGGCGAAACCAGGTGACGGTGATCGGGTCCATGACCTGCAACACTTGCTTGAGTTTGATGGGCAGAATGCCCCACAGCAGCGCGGTCAGCAGGGTCAGGAGAAAACCATAGACCCAGCGGCCGGAAGAGATGTGCATGAGTGCCCCAGAAGCCAGAGGGAGTGGAGCCGCATTCTAGGGGCACCCGATGCACTTTGTGTAGCGAAGATCAGCGCACCGCTTCGAACAACCCGGTCGCGCCCATGCCGCCGCCCACGCACATGGTCACGATGCCATAACGCAGATTGCGTCGTTGCAACTCACGCACCAGGTGCCCCACCTGCCGCGAACCGGTCATGCCGAAGGGGTGCCCGATGGCGATCGAACCGCCGTTGACGTTGTACCTGGCATTGTCGATTTCCAGGCGATTACGCGCATACAGGCACTGCGAGGCAAACGCCTCGTTGAGTTCCCACAGGTCGATATCCGCCACCTGCAAGCCCTTGACCTTGAGCAGCTTGGGCACCGAGAACACCGGGCCAATGCCCATCTCGTCCGGCTCACAGCCCGCCACCGTGAACCCACGGAAAAACGCCTTGGGCTTGAGCCCCAGCGCCAGGGCTTTTTCCAGGCTCATCACCAAGGTCATCGAGGCGCCGTCGGACAACTGCGACGAGTTGCCCGCCGTGACCGATCCATCCTCGGCAAATACCGGTTTCAAGCCTTGCAGGCTGGCCAGCGTGGTGTCCGGACGATTGCAATCATCACGGTCAACCACCCCCTCGAGCACCTGCACTTCACCCGTGTGCTTGTCCTCAACCTTGTACTTCACGACCATCGGCACGATTTCATCACTGAACAGACCCTCAGCCTGGGCCTGGGCCGTGCGCTGCTGGCTCTGCAGGGCATACAGGTCCTGCTCTTCACGGCTGACGTGATAACGGCGCGCGACGATCTCGGCGGTCTGGCCCATGGGAAAATACAGACCCGGCACCTGCTCCTTGAGCAACGGGTTGATCAGGTGATCGGTGTTGACGCTTTTCATGGTCAGGCTGATGGACTCGACGCCACCGGCAATAATGATATCGCTGCAACCCGAAGCGATCTGGTTGGCCGCAATGGCAATCGCCTGCAAACCCGACGAACAGAACCGGTTGAGGGTCATGCCTGCCGTCCCGGTGCCCAACTGCGAGAGCACCGCCACGTTACGCCCGATGTTGTAGCCCTGGGCGCCTTCGTTGGAGCCGGCGCCGACAATGCAATCCTCCACACTCGCCGGATCGATGCCATTGCGTGCGAGCAGCGCGTTGACGCAATGGGCCGCCATGTCATCGGGGCGGGTCTGGTTGAACTTGCCGCGAAAGGATTTGGCCAGGCCGGTTCGCACACTGTCGACGATCACTACTTCACGCATGGGCTACCTCGATCTTGTCATTATTGGGAGAGCCTTCGAGGATAGATCCAGGCCCTCCCAACCGCGACGATCATTCACCCCGCGTATGCAAAACCATGATGGTGTAGTGAGCGGGCTTGCCCCGCGCTGGGTGGCGCAGCCGCCCCAAAACCAGACACCGCGGTCTTTCTGAAACATCACAGTTACAGGGTTTAGGGCGGCTACGCCACCCAGCGCGGGGCAAGCCCGCTCACTACCGAGTTTGGTCGCGGCGGGGCAAGCCCTAATGCCAGTCAGTTAAGCGATAAAGCGGGCGATGAATAAGATGAATAAATTGTGGGAGGGGGCTTGCTCCCGATAGGCCGCGCAGCGGCCTCAAAAATGGGCCTGCTACGCAGTCCATCGGGAGCAAGTCGAATCGTCGCACCGCCCCTCCCACAGTGACCGCGTTAATCCTTAACTGACTGGCATTAGGGCAAGCCCGCTCACTACCGTTTCTTGTCGTGCTTGTCGGATTTGGCGAACGCTTCTTCCAGCGCCCGGTTGATCGTGCGCAGCACCTTGACCCGCGCCCAGCGCTTGTCATTGGCCTCCACCAGGGTCCAGGGCGAAACTTCGGTGCTGGTGCGGTCGACCATATCGCCCACGGCGGCGCGGTAGTCGTCCCACTTGTCGCGGTTGCGCCAATCGTCTTCGGTGATCTTGAAACGTTTGAAAGGGATATCTTCACGGGCCTGGAAGCGCTCCAACTGCGTCTCCTTGTCGATGGCCAGCCAGAACTTGACCACAATCACGCCCGCGTCGCGCAGTTGCTCTTCGAAGTCGTTGATCTCGCCGTAGGCACGCATCCAGTCGGCCGGCGAACAGAAACCCTCGACGCGCTCCACCAGTACGCGGCCATACCAGGAACGGTCGAACACGGTGAACATGCCGCGTGCCGGTATTTTCTGCCAGAACCGCCACAGGTAAGGCTGGGCGCGCTCGTCCTCACTGGGCGCGGCAATCGGCACGATATGGTATTGGCGTGGGTCGAGCGCCGCCGCCACACGACGGATCGCCCCGCCCTTGCCCGCCGCATCATTGCCTTCAAACACGGTGACCAACGCGTGCTTGCGCATGCGCTTGTCGCGCATCAGGCCGGAGAAACGCGCCTGTTCGGTAATCAGCTGTTCTTCGTAATCTTCTTTTTCCAGACGCTGGGTCAGATCGAGGGCGTCCAGCACGCTCTTCTTGTCCACCGAAGCGATCAAGGGCGCCGGGTTCATGCCGCTGGATTTACCCTTGGCCAGCTTCAAGGCGTTTTGCAACCCTTCGAGCAGCAGCTTGCCCACCGTGAGGCTGCGATAATGGGCATCGACCCCTTCGATCACATGCCACGGCGCGTAGTCGCGACTGGTTCGGCGCAGGATACGTTCACCGAAATGCACGAACTTGTCGTAGGTCTTGGATTGCTGCCAGTCCAGCGGGCTGATGCGCCAGCTGTGCAATGGGTCATCCGCCAGCGCCTTGAGGCGAGCCTTCATCTGCTTCTTGGACAGGTGAAACCAGAACTTGAAGATCAGTGCCCCTTCATCACAGAGCATCTTTTCCAGGCGCTCGGCACCGGCAATGGCCTGATCGAGACGGGCGTCCTTGATCTCGCCGTGCACCCGGCCTTGCAGCATCTGGCTGTACCAATTGCCGAAGAACACCCCCATGCGCCCCTTGGCAGGCAACTGGCGCCAGTAGCGCCAGGCCGGAGGCCGGGCCAATTCTTCATCGGTCTGCTGGTCGAAGGTGCGCACCTCGATCAGGCGCGGGTCCATCCACTCATTGAGCAGCTTGACCGTCTCGCCCTTGCCGGCACCTTCGATGCCGTTGATCAGAATGATCACCGGAAAACGCTTCTGCTGCTGCAGTTCATACTGCACTTCCAACAGCGCTTCGCGCAGCGCCGGCACTTCGGCGTCGTAAGTGTCTTTGTCGATGGCGTGACCGATTTCGGCGGATTCGAACATGGGGCAGCTCCGTTTCAAGATGGCTCAAGACTAGCGGATTGGGCTGCACGGCAGGAAAGGAATTCCAACGAACTTGTCGTGAGTCAATGACCCGAGGCGGGCTAAACCTCGGGAACAATGCACATGTGCAGATCCTGATGTCTCATGACTTGCAGAGTCAGGCGTTCAATTACGTCGCCTACCGCCCTGCGACGAGGGGAACGCAAGGCTTCCATTTGCATAAGGTATTCGCCGTCGGTGAGTTTCTGGCGACTCTCGAAGAGAGTCTGCTGTTGAACATCAAACGGGGCGGTGGCCTTTGCGAATTCACCGGGAAATTGTTGTTCCAGATGGGCTATCCAGAAAGACTGCTGTGAAATGAAACGTAAAAAGGCCGGAGACAACTCTGCATTGAGCACCTGCTCATGCGCCCGATCCAGACCTTCGCGGGTCAAATCCGCCAACGAAGCATACTGCATATGCTTGGGCTGCCCTGGCAGTTGCAGGACCTGGGCCAACCCCACACGGTAAGCCAAGCTGACCTCCAACGGGTCCGGCGAAGCATGTTCGGCGGCATAGGTCGCGGCAATTTTTTCCAACTCGCTGAGGCGAAACAGACCGCGCCCCAGGGTCAACAACGCAGCGGCACTACCTTTGGTCTGACTCGCCTGAAGGGTTGCACGCTCGACTGCGGTCAGGACTTCCAACTGGCTGAACAGCTCTGCGGCCCCATCCGAACAGTTCGCCGGGTGAGCGGTCAGTTGAAAGACCTGCTCGCGCAGCTCGACACTGTCATGGGTCGATTGCAAGACGTCCCAGACACGCCGGTTCAAATCCTCTCGGACATAACGGCTGTCGGCGCTCCCGAACAATTGGGCCAGCAACATGAACAGAGGTGCCGACTCCGGGTCATCGCGCAAATTGGCCCAAACGCTGCGTTTAATCTCATCGCGGGCGGCCACTTCGTCCGGCAACCATATTTCCCTGGCCCTCAATTCGGTGGCGCGTGAGTGATCATCATCCGTATAACCCATGCCGGTCCCCACTTCGGTGCGGTAACGAACCAGTGCAGTCACCGTCGTACTGGACAAGGGGTTACCTCCCACGTTGATCGCCTGACTGAAATGGCGTGTTGCAGTGAACAACCAATCGGGCAGCAGCGTAATCCAGTTGTCGCGCAGGTCCACTTGATCCAGGTAGGCCAAGCGTGCGAGCCCGATGGGTAGATCGGTAATCTTTGAGTCCTGCAATAACAGCGTATGCAAGTTGGACATCTGACTGACATCCACTTGACCGCCCACTGGATTGTGGCTCATGTCCAATAGCCGCAACGTGTTCAAGTCGGCCAGTTTACGGCGGGTGTACTCGGTCAGCGCCAGCCGGTTGTGGGACAACGACAAACTCTCGAGATCGGGCATTCGAGAGAGATATTCGGGTAACCGGGTCAGTAGGTTACGGTTCAGATCCAGACGCCGCACCCCCTTGAAACACTTCAGGAAGTAGGCAACGTCATCGCCCAGTCGCATATTTTTGAGTGATAACTGCCGGACATGGTCGAACCGGATCTCGGCAGGCAGGTTCGGTAAAGAACCTACGCGCATCCCGTCCAGGGTCAGACCGGCAACCGACATCTGCCGCTCATCGAGCAAAAAGGTCTGGCGCCGCCAGCACGCTTCAATACGCTCGGCCACTTGCAGGCGACCGTGGCGGATATCGCTGAGACCCGGCTGCTTATCCAGGCTCCCGATGTTGGTCGCCCATTGCTTGAGCACTGCCCGCAGACGGTCAAGGTCACCCTCCATGCGGCTGACGGCCTTGGCCCGGGAAAGCTCATCGGCACCCGCGTCCATCAGGAGCGCCAACGCTTGTGCATCATTGAACAGGGGGTAAACCTTCTTCACCTTCGCGACCAGTGCCGCAGAGGCCCCCGCTCTGACCGGTGAGTCCGCCATCTGGCAGGGAGGGTCCCTCTCCAACGGCGCGTGAGCGTCCTTGGAAAAGGCTCCGGCCGCCAGCTCCCGCTCACTCTGAGCCTGGACAGCGACCCTGCGCCGCAGCCGCCAACCACTGGCGGGTTCGAGCGTCGCCAGCCCCAGGGACATACGTCGCCTATCGGCCAGCGTGTGCTCTATCGCCTCGAACAGCCCATCCGGCCCCGACTGAACGTCTCCCACACTCACGCCGTTGCCATCGAACGGCTCAAAACCGGCTGCCGACCTGACCACCACTCGACGTACGTCAGCCCCCTCGGTCGCTCCAAGGGCCAACAGATCACCCTGTGGGGAATCCTGACGCAACTCCAGTCTCAGCGTGTTATCCCACCCCTCAACGCGCGGGAGCATCCGAACCCCAATGCATTGCGTGTCGAGACCTGCCAGTTCCGGCAGCTCGAAACCTGCAAGGGCTCGATCCAGCCTTTGTTCCTCGAGTACGCGTCGCGCCGCCTGCGCCAGTCCCATAGGCACACGCTGATGATCACGCAGGAATTCGCGCTCCACAGAGGACGCCTCGGCCAATAACTCGCGCATCACCCGATACGGCAATTGCGGATAGCTCTTCCTGAGCAACGCCAATTCGGGCGGAACCGGCCCGTCATAGCTCCGGTACAACTGCTCGAACAGCGGCTTGCGATCGGCCTTCAGGTACGCGAGTAATTGACGCACCAATACAGCGCTCTCCTGACTGGCGGCAATGCCCTGTCCCAACAGGCCGAGCTTTTGTTCCTTATCCAACCCAGACAACAACACATCAAACACTTTCCCCTGGCTCCTCGCCTGCTCGGTGATGGGCAAGCGCCGTCTGAGATCCTCAACAGCCGAGTTGGAGGGGTAACGCGCCTTGACACTGCCCTGGGCGTCCAGCACTTCGAAATAGCGCCCCGCAGGCCACCCTGGCAACAAGGGCAAGGCGTGCATCTGCAAGGTGGCGCTTTCAGCGTTGAGGTAATCACCGCGCTCCAGCAACCAGATCAGATCGCGGATGGACTGATCCAGCCTGAAACGCTCATACAAATCACGGAACCTTGCGGGAAAGGGCAGGCATTCCTGAGCCAGGTGGTAACCCCAGCGGTGAGGTTTGTCCATGATGTCCCTGACCAACCGTAACTTGCGCGACTCCAGAACGGGGTGGCGACTCGCCGGCTCCAGACGAGAAAAGAGATAGTCCTGATCCTCCCAGTCGTCAGGCTTTTCAAATGAGAAACGCCAGGCGCCCTCGCCGTTGTGCAGCATTGCCGGACGGTAGCCCGTCTGCCGCAACGCATGGCGGGCGCGCCACTGGCCCAGCGTTGAATCGAACGAAACCTGGTGGACGAAGCCATTGACCTTGACGTACGAATGGCCGCCAACCTGGTAAATGCCTCGCGCGTCCGCGAGCACGTTGTCGATAAGCCGTTGATCATGGCTGTAGGGCCTGATGTCAGGACGCCACAGCCGCGGAATACCGTCGCTTGAACGAACGGCTTCCAGCGTCTGAAAGTAACGGTCAATGCTCTGCCGGGCCCGCTTGAATACCGTGGCAACGGCCTTGATTCCCACCGCGAACAAGACCATCGAGGTGATATTTTCCGCCACGGCGCCCAACTGCTTGAGCGCCTCGTCCTTGTCACCACGACGCCAGTCCTCGATACCGTCATACACCTCTGCGAGGATCTGCCCCACCGCCACACTGGTCATCAGTAACCCCAACGCGGGCACGACAAGACCGGCGAGGTTCAGCAGTGTCAGCCCTGCATTCAGATACTCCAGCGAACGTTGCTTGCGAGCCTCCTCATCCACATCTTCCACGGGTACCGCCAGTGTCCGCGCGTCGATTTGCAACTTGCCTACATAAGCGCCGAAAAAGTGGTCCGCCAGGCTGACGGTGATGGGCTTTGCCTGCAAAACACCCAGCGTACGATGCTGCTCAAACCGCTGGAAAAAGCCGAGTCGGTCGACCTCTCCCAAGTAGCGGGTAAAGAAGGTGCGGTAAGCGGAAACCTCCAGCTTCAAATCCAGGTAAAGCTTGAAGTCATTGAGCGAGGGATACTCAAAAAACGGCCGCCCCGGCTCATTGGGCATGTAGACCACGCAAGGTTCCTGCGGGTCATCCGCGATCGGACGCCCCGACAACACAACAATGCTCCACAGACAGCAGTCAAGTGCGCTCAGGCCCTGCCAGATAACCGGCCGCCCCTGAAACAACAGCTCTTTGCTTTGGGCGCGGGTCAAGTTTGCGTCCAGCAGCTTACACACCATCGCATAAGTATCCTGGGTGATATCGCCACGCATGCACGCGATGTGAGCATCGATTTTTACATCCAGCGTTTTCATCCGCCTCATATCGATGGCTACGCGACCGCTGTTTGGCTCACCTTCAGTCCCGCCCGTGCCCAGCTGGAACACTTCAGCAATGTGGTGCTGATACAACCGGCCAAGGTCCAGGGCTCTGCAGCCTTTGGCAAACTCGTGTGGCGTGACCGCGATCAAGGCACTCGAGCCAGATTCCGATTGCAGCAATGACCCGGAAGCAAAACGCTCAGCGCGCTCTTCATCCTCGGAAAAATTCTGCATCGCCACATGCAACAGACTCTGGCTCTGCACTTTGCTGGTCCGCACATAATTGAGCGGCGCGTGTTCTTTCTGGTACTCGTAAGTGACACGGACGAACAGGTCCTTCACCGGGTCCACCGTGACCTGCCATCGCGTCAGGCAGTACGCCTTCAACCGCTCGATGCAAAACTGGTCCAACGCCTGCAGTGGCTTCATGTGCCCAGCAACCGCTGCCTTGGCATCTTCAACGCGCGACGCGTCCCCTTCCAGTGCCTCCAGCAAACCGCGCGGGGCATTGATCATCCAGCCCGGGAGACGCTTTTGCAGCACATAGGCCTTGTCCAGATCGCCAGTCATTTCCAACAACGCAGCTTGCAAGTGTCGCTGCGTAAATTGAGTGCATAGTTTGGTCAAATCATCGGGTGCCTGCATTTGCAATGTTCCTTATTGCGCGTTAATCAAGCAGCCACGATACCCCCGCATAAGGCTTTGAATTAGCGCTGAAAATTGATTGATCAAGGTACTGTTTCGACGGTTTTTCCCATGCAAGATCTAGCCGGTTACCGCCATTTTTCAGGCGCCGGCAACCGCAGATCAATCGCCTGCCCCGTGATCGGCTAGAATGGCCGCCTTGCCTTTGCCTGCTGTTTTTTTATGAGCTGCCCATGACTCCCATCACCCACGCCCAGCTCGACTGGGATGACCAAGGCCGCCCGCACTCGCGGGTGTTCGACGATGTGTACTTCTCCGATCAGTCGGGCCTTGAAGAAACCCGTTATGTCTTCCTTGAACAAAACCGTTTGCAGGAGCGCTTTGCCGCCTTGCCGGTAGGCGAGCATCTGGTGATTGGTGAAACCGGGTTTGGCACCGGCTTGAATTTCCTGTGCGCCTGGCAACTGTTCGAGCAGCACGCGGTAGCCGGTGCACGGCTGCATTTCGTCAGCGTGGAAAAATACCCCCTCAGCCACGCCGACCTGCGACGTGCCCTCGCCCTCTGGCCCGAACTGCAACCGTTCGCCGAACAACTGCTGGCGCAGTACATCGCCATCCACCCGGGTTTTCAGCGCCTGGTGCTGGATAATGGCCGCGTGACCCTGACGCTGTTGATCGGTGATGTACTGGAACAATTGCCGCAACTGGACGCGCAGATCGATGCGTGGTTCCTCGACGGTTTCGCCCCGGCGAAAAACCCAGAGATGTGGACCGCCGAGTTGTTTGCCGAACTGGCACGCCTGGCCGCGCCGGGCTCGACCATCAGCACCTTCACCAGCACCGGCTGGGTGCGCCGTCTGATCAATGCCGCCGGGTTCAAGATGAAGCGCACGCCGGGTATCGGCCACAAGTGGGAGATCCTGCGCGGGGAATTTCTCGGTTGGCCGAGCGATGCCCCCCCACCACCGGCAACCAAGCCCTGGTTCGCGCGACCGGCGCGTTCTCAAGGCGAACGTAAAGCCCTGGTGATCGGTGGCGGCCTGGCCGGTTGCGCCACCGCCGCCAGCCTGGCTGCACGCGGTTGGCAGGTGCACCTGCTGGAGCGCCATGAGGCACTCGCCCAGGAGGCTTCCGGCAATCCGCAAGGCGTGCTTTACCTCAAGCTTTCAGCCCACGGCACTGCCTTGTCCCAGATGATCGTCGCCGGGTTCGGGTACACCCGTCGTTTGCTGGAACATCTGCAGCGTGGGGTGGACTGGGATGACTGCGGTGTGTTGCAACTGGCCTTCGATGCCAAGGAGGGTCAGCGCCAGGCGCAACTGGCCAATGCGTTTGCCCCGCAGTTGCTGCACCCGCTGAACCGGGAACAGGCGCAAGCCAAGGCGGGAGTGGCACTGGCACACGGCGGGCTGTTTTACCCCGAAGGCGGTTGGGTACACCCGCCCGCCCTGTGTGACTGGCAAGCGCGTCAACCCGGCATCAGCGTGCAGCCCCTTCACGAGGCGCTCGAACTGCGCAAGGTCGATGGTCAATGGCAGGCCTGGGGCGGTGAACAGCTGCTGGCCAGTGCACCGGTGGTGGTATTGGCCGGTGCGGCCGAAGTCCAACGCTTCGCCGACCTGCCGCTCAAGCGCATCCGCGGGCAAATCACCCGTTTGCCGCAAACTGTCGAGAGCGCCGCACTCAAGACGGTGGTGTGCGCCGAAGGCTATGTGGCCCCGCCGCGCCTGGGCGAACACACCTTGGGCGCCAGCTTCGACTTCAAGAACGATGACCTCACGCCCACGGCCGCCGATCACGCCGGCAACCTGGCGCTGCTCCAGGACATCAGCACAGACCTCGCCCAACGCCTGCGTGCCGAAGCCTTCGACCCTGCCCATCTGCAG
This sequence comes from Pseudomonas sp. ICBG1301, assembly GCF_016918385.1. NCBI lineage: Bacteria > Pseudomonadati > Pseudomonadota > Gammaproteobacteria > Pseudomonadales > Pseudomonadaceae > Pseudomonas > Pseudomonas sp. ICBG1301. The sequence continues at coordinate 477,052 of NZ_JAEKGB010000001.1, read as the reverse complement.
GGTCGCGCAGCCTTTCGCTGCACCAGCCCGGACTACCTGCCCATCGTCGGCCCGCTGGTTGATCGCGCGGCGTTTGACCGGGCCTACGGCATATTGCGTAAAGACGCCCGCCAGGTTCCGGATGCGCCCTGCCCCTGGCTCGACGGCTTGTACGTCAACAGCGGCCACGGCTCTCGCGGCCTGATCACCGCGCCACTGTCCGCCGAACTGCTGGCGGCCTGGATCAATGACGAGCCACTGCCGGTTGCCGCCAGTATCGCCGAAGCCTGCCATCCGAACCGCTTTGCCGTGCGCGCGTTGATTCGCGCAAAAGCAGGCTGAGCGCCCCTCAGGGCAAGGGGCAGATCCCCAGGTCATCGATGCGCAAGGCATCCTCGCTCAGGCGCCGGAGCTCGGCCGCCTGGGCCTGCTCCTGCTCATGCAGGATCACGTTCATCTGGTCGCGATAATCGATGTCACTCAGCGTCAGGCTCAAGTCGAACACCTCGTTCACACGCCGGTTGTACGGCTCATTCAAACGCTCGAAACGGCTGCCGAAGACGCGCTTCAGATAGTCTGTCCAGAACGGTAGCTCGACCAGATAATTCAACAGGCGCGACGACATTTCAGCCGTCTTGACTTGCTGCTCGGCGCTGTCCAGCGCACTGGGCGTCACCCCACCCAGGCGCGCAAAGCGCATATGCAGGGGTTGCCCCGGCAGGTGGAAGCGGTCGACCAGCCCAGTGCGGTAAGCGAGGCTGACTTCCAGCGGATCGACCGCAGGGTTGCTGTCACTGTGGCGGCGCGCGATACCTTCCAACTGGTCCAGTCGAAACAATCCCCTGGCCAGTTTCAGCAACGGTTTGGCCGTCAGTACCCGGCCTTCGATCAAGCGCGTGGCGTCGCTGATCTCCGTGAGCACTTCCAGTGTGCTGAAATTGTTGGCCGCCGCATCATCGCAACGCAGCGGTGTGGCGGCGCGCTGGAACACCCCCTCGCGCAAATCCTCGTCGTCGGCGGCGGCCATCAGCACGCGCCACACTCGTCGATCGAGGTCTTCATGCACACAGCGCGCATCCGCCGTGCCGCCCAGTTCGGCAAGCAAGTTGAACAGGCCGTCGGAGCCCGGCTCATCCGCGAGGCCTCGCCACACCCGGTTCTTTTCAGCGTAATGGCTCACGCCTTCATCGCCTAACCACAGCTCCCGGGCACGCTGTTCGCTCAAGCGCGCAAGGTCATCCTCAAGGAAACCCATGCCGGTGCCGTGGTTGAGCCGATAATTCTTCAGCGCCAGTCGGCTGGAGAATGACAGCGGGTTGAGCCGCAGGTTGAATGCCTCGGTAAACCGTCGGGGCATGGTGAACAACCAGTCCGGCAATACCTTGATTTCGTTCTGGCGCAAGTCGACATGCTCCAGCCACGGCAACCGCCGGCAACCCTCGGGAAAGTCGGTGAGCTTGCAATTGCGCAGCAGCAGTTCGCGAAGGTCGAGCATCTTCCCCACTTGCGGCACGTCAATCAGCGGGTTTTCGCTCAGGTTCAGCGAGTGCAGGTTGCGCAGGCCGGCCAGCTTGCGAAGGGTGTGTTCAGTCAACTGCAACTGATTGTTGGCCATGTTCAACCGCACCAACTGCGGCATTTGCCCGAGTACTTCGGGCAGCCGCGTGATGTGATTCTGTGTCAGGTCGAGGGTGTGCACCGCCTTGAAGTGCTTGAGAAAATACGCAACGTCATCGCCCAGGCGCATATTTCTCAACGACAAACGCTGAACATGCTCGAATTGAATGGACGACGGCAACGTCGGCAAGCCTCCCAACAGCATGCCGTCGAGTTCAAGGGTCGGCACACGCAAGCCGTGCTCGTCGCGCGCCAGGCTCATCCGCCGCCAGCACCGCTCGATCAGGTTCATGGCCTGGAGCCGGCTCAGGCGCTGATCCCAGGGCGCAATCGCTTCGCTGTTACTCGGTGCCCGCTGATTGCTCCAGGTTTTCAGCGCACCGTGCAGTGAAGCGAACTCACCTTCAAGCGCCTCCACCCTCATGGCCCGGGACACGTGGTCGTGGCCGGCACCCTCGATCAATCGTGAAATTTCCACGTCGCTCAAAAGCGGATACAACTTTTTAAGCTTACGCACCAACGCCGTCGGATGCGCGGCGGGCGTCCTCAGTTGCGCTTGAATACAGGACGTCGGCGCGGCTTCAGGCATGCCCCGCTCTGGCCACAGGTAGCCCTTCACGCGATGTCGTTCGCCCTGGGACTTGAAACGCAGTTGGCTGCGCAGTTGACTGCCGGTGCGCGCGCCGGCCAGGCGCAAGGCCGTGCGCTGGGTATCCAACAGGCAATCGACGATTGCCTGATACAAACCGTCCGGGCCGGTGATGTGCGCGCCGAGATTATGGCCTTGCTCGTCAAACACCTGAAAACCCTCGGCGGACTCGACGATCGTACGGCGCACTGCCGCTCCGGCAGGCCCGACCTGCTCAAGGAGGCGTCCGGTCAAATGCCCTTCGCGCACTTGGAACGAAAAATCCCGCGGCCAACCCGGCAAACGCTCAAGCGTGCCCAGCGCAATACGTCGCGTCCCCGCGTTGGCCAATTGCGGCCAAACCAGGCCCATCAGTGCCTGGTCCTCGTGCAATTTATTCAGAGCCTGTCGGGCTTTGCGCGCCAGGCGCAACGGAACGCGGCCGCTCTCATGCAAGACCCGGCGATCAGTCGTGCGGGCCTGGGAGGCCAGTTCCCTGGCCACTCGACGTGGCAACTGGGGATATAGCGCGATCAAAGGCTCCAGTTCCCCCTGAGCAACGCCTTCGTAATCCTGATAAAGACGACGATGCAACTGCGCATGCTGTGTGTTGACGGTCGCCAGCAGCTGCTTTCGAAGCACCTCGGGCGCCTGTTCCCGCGCAACGGTTTGCCCAAGCAGCTGTGTACGTTCTTCACTGCTGAGCGCTTGCAGCAGCACGTCCATCACCTGACCCTCCTTGAGCTGTTGCTCGGTGACAGGAACAGGCAGGCCCTCATCGTCGAAGGGTTCCCGGAACGCCAGGCTTTCGAGCACATTGCCCGGCTCGTCGCGCACCTCAAAAAAGCGCCCCTTGGGCCACCCCGGCATCAACGGCAAGGCGAGCATTTGCACACGCGCGGTGGCAGCATCGGCGCGCGCGCCCTGCTCAAGCGTATAGGTCAGCGCGCCGATTTTATGATGCAGGCGCCAGCGCGCCACGGCGTTCTGAACTCGCTCCGGCAAGGGTTCGTGCTCCAGGGCCAGGTGTTGCATGTCGGCCAGTGCCAGTTCGGTGATGGCCGCGAGGCTGTTCAACGGGTCCTCGGGCACTGCGCTCAACGCGGGATCGATCCGCCTCAGGTTATAAGAGGGCGAATACCAGTCCTGCGGACGCTCGAATGCGTGCTGCCAGCCACCCTGCCGGTTATGCTCCAGGGGCGGGCGCCAGGCCTCAGGTCGTCGCGGGTGCAGGGCGCGCCACTTGCCCATGACCGGATCGAAGCTGATCGCGTACAGGGCGCCATCGATGTTCGCATAGGCGCTCCCGTTGGCCTGGTAGATGCCTCTGGAGTCGACGTCCCATCCGCGCTGGAACATTTCCGGCGGCTGGCTGTACGGCGCCAGCCGCGGGCGCCACAGCCTCGGGCTCTGATCCTGCAAGGCGATGGGCTCGACTTTTTCAAAGAACCGCGAAGACCGAGTGAGCTGGCGTTTGAGGCTGCCAACGACTTTCCCGCCTGCGGCGAACAGCATCATGCCCACAATGTTTTCCGCCACGTTGAACAGGTGGTGGAGCGCCTCGTCCTTCTCGCCGTGAGCCCAGTCCTCGACGCCTTCAAACACCTCGCCGAGCAGTTGGCCGACAGCCACGCCCATCATCAGTTGGCCCAGTACCGGGACGACAAAACCCGCTACGTTGAGCGCGTTCAGCCCGATATCCAGATAGGTTTGCAGACGTTGCTGCCAGGCCTCTTCATCCACTTCGGCCTTGGGCACCGCCAATACCAGGGCATCGAGCTGGATCTTGCCGATACAGGCCTGAACCAGGAAATCCGACAACCGTACCTGTATCGGGATCACTCGTAACGGGCCGACCTTGCGCGCCGTATCGTAGCGCTGGAAAAACTCCAGGCGCTCAGATTCATCCAGATAAGCCCCGAACGTTTTGCGGTAAGACTGCGCTTGCAACATCAGGCTCAGATAAAGCGTGAAGTCCTCCAGGTGCGCGTATTCGTACCAGGGGCGCAGCGGCTCGTTGGGCATGTAGACCACAAAATGCCTGGTCGGCAATTGGCCGGGGGGCTCCCGGCTGAACAGCATGACGCCCCACAGGCAGACGCTGTCGATATTCAGGCCTTGCCAGATCCACGGCTCATTGGCCGGAATCGAACTTTGCGATTCATCCGCCGGCTGGTCAGCCTTGATCAGGTTGAGCAACCCGTCGTAGGTCGGCTCGCCGAGGTAACCCTTGGCATAGGCGATATGCAGGTCCATTTGCAGGTCGAGGCTTTTGGATTCGCCAAGATCAAAGATTGTCCGATTGAAACCCTGCCCATCGGCGCCCGGCCCCCGCAGGTTGAATACGCTGCGCACGTGAGCCTGGTAGGCCGCCCCCAGATCCAGCTCACGGCAGTAGCCGACAAACTCGGTAACCGTCATGCCGGCGATGGCCTGCCCGGTAGCCGCGCTGCGCAGCAGCGCCGAAGCGGACAAGCCACCAGGTTCGGCCTGGCTCTCGGAAAAGTTTTTCATCGCCGCCTGCACCAGGCAGAGGGTCTCGACCGTCACGGTCTCTTGCAGGGCGCCTCCCAGGTCCGCGCCGACGCCCGACAAGCTGCGTTTTGACAGCTCCAGCGTGTCACGCTCCACTTCCACGCCCGCTACGCCCTTGCCCAGTAAAAAAGTGCTTAATCGCTCAATGCAAAACCTGTCCAGCGACTGCAGGCGCCCGAGCCGTTGCTGAGCACGCAGGCGCGTCTCCTGGCTGTCACGGTGGGTTTGTTCGATCGCTCGCAGAGTAGTGGACTTGGCCTCCAGCAGCCAATGCGGCAGCGTGGCCTGCAGCGCCCGGGCCTTGCCCAGGTCGCCGGTCATCTCCAGCAGGGCAGCCTCCATCTCGGCTTGGGTCACAGGCTTTGCGGCATTGAGCAACTCGCGTCTCGGCACCATCGACAACGTCTTCCTTTGCGTTGAATAACGATGGATACGATAAGCGCGAAATACAGGAAAACAGATTCGAATACCCCTGCATTGTCCTGTGCGATCAATGCAGATTTTCTATGCAAACTTGCGTTATTTGACGCCAATTCGCTGCACACCGCGCCCGACAAGGACCGGGCAAAAACCGATCGCGGCCATTTGCCTTATAACTTATCGGTCTAAAACTCCCACAAATGCCTCGGGTCAGTTTCAGGGTATGCGCCCTTTCGGCGCTGTGAGTTTTTTAGTCTCCCCAACGGAAAAACCGGTAAGGAATTTATGTGTGGATTAGCTGGCGAGCTACGTTTTGATCATCAACCTGCCGACCTGGCAGCAATAGAACGCATCACCCATCACTTGGCCCCGCGCGGGCCGGATGCATGGGGCTTCCACGCCCAGGGCCCGATTGCGCTTGGCCACCGGCGCCTGAAAATCATGGACCTCTCGGACGGCTCGGCCCAACCGATGGTCGACGCCCATCTGGGCCTGTCCCTGGCCTTCAACGGCGCCATCTACAACTTCCCGGAACTCAGGGCAGAACTGGAAGCCCTGGGCTACGCCTTCTACTCCGGCGGCGACACCGAGGTGCTGCTCAAGGGCTATCACGCCTGGGGCGAAGCGCTGTTGCCCAAGCTCAATGGCATGTTTGCATTTGCCATTTGGGAGCGGGATGCCCAGCGCCTGTTTATTGCGCGTGACCGTCTCGGCGTGAAGCCGTTGTACCTGTCACGCAGCGGTCAGCGCTTGCGCTTTGCTTCGGCGTTGCCGGCACTGCTCAAGGGCGGTGACATCAACCCGATCCTTGACCCGGTGGCACTCAACCATTACCTGAATTTCCACGCCGTGGTGCCGGCGCCGCGTACCTTGCTGGCCGGCATTGAAAAGCTGCCACCGGCCAGCTGGATGCGCATCGACGCCAACGGCAAGACCGAGCAGAAAACCTGGTGGACCCTGCCCTACGGCCCGCGTGAGGATGAACGCAACCTCACCCTCGAAGACTGGACCGACCGCGTCCTCGACAGCACCCGCGAAGCCGTGGCGATCCGCCAACGTGCCGCCGTGGATGTCGGTGTGCTGCTCTCCGGCGGCGTCGACTCGAGCATGCTCGTCGGCCTGCTGCGCGAAGTCGGCGTAGAGGGCCTGTCGACCTTCTCCATCGGTTTTGAAGATGCAGGCGGCGAGCGTGGCGACGAGTTCCAGTACTCGGACCTGATCGCCCGGCACTACAACACCCGCCACCACCAGTTGCGCATCGCCGAAAGCGAGATTATCGAGCAACTGCCTGCGGCCTTCCGCGCCATGAGCGAGCCGATGGTCAGCCACGACTGCATCGCCTTCTACCTGCTGTCTCGGGAAGTGGCCAAGCATTGCAAAGTGGTGCAGAGCGGCCAGGGCGCCGATGAGTTGTTCGCCGGTTACCACTGGTATCCGCAGGTGGACGGCGCCAGCGATCCCTACAGCGCCTACCGCGAGGCGTTCTTCGACCGCAGCTACGACGACTACGCCGCCACCGTCGCCCCGAAATGGCTGACCGCCAACGACGCTGCGGGCGACTTCGTGCGCGAGCATTTCGCGATGCCGGGGGCGGATGCCGCAGTGGACAAGGCGCTGCGCCTGGACAGCACCGTGATGTTGGTGGACGACCCGGTCAAACGCGTCGACAACATGACCATGGCCTGGGGCCTGGAAGCGCGTACGCCGTTCCTGGACTACCGCCTGGTGGAACTGTCGGCTCGCGTGCCAGGCCAGTTCAAATTGCCCGATGGCGGCAAACAGGTGTTGAAAGAGGCGGCGCGCCGCGTCATCCCCAGCGAAGTCATCGACCGCAAGAAAGGTTACTTCCCGGTGCCGGGCCTCAAGCATTTGCAGGGTGACACCCTCAATTGGGTGCGCGACCTGCTGCTCGACCCCAGCCAGGACCGTGGCCTGTTCAACCCGGCCACACTCGACCGCCTGCTCACCGACCCGCAAGGTCAACTGACCCCGTTGCGCGGTTCAAAACTGTGGCAACTGGCGGCGCTGAACCTGTGGCTCAGCGAACAAGGAATCTGATCGATGAAACCCCATGCAGCGGCTTACAGCCAACGTTTGCTCAAGGGCCAGGCGCCGTCCTACGAACGCCTGCAAGCCCGACTGGCCGAGGATGGCAACCCGCACCACGCTGAACCGATTGCCGTACATTGCGGCTGGGGCCGGTTACTGATCGGCCATACGTTTCCCGACCCCGCCAGCCTGGCCGAAGAACTGCTCAAGGAGCAGCCTGGGGAGCGCGATATCGCGCTGTACGTGGCCGCGCCTCAGCAGATTCTCGGGCTCGACCCGCAACAATTGTTCCTCGACCCCTCCGACACCCTGCGCCTGTGGTTTACCGACTATCGCCCGGCCACCCGCGTATTTCGCGGCTTTCGCATACGCCGCGTACAGACCGATGCCGACTGGCAGGCGGTCAACCTGCTGTACCAGGGACGCGGCATGTTGCCCGTCGACGCGGCCCGTCTCACGCCCCGCCACCAAGGCGGCCCGGTGTATTGGTTGGCCGAAGACGAAGACAGCGGCGCGGTGATCGGCAGCGTGATGGGCCTCAATCATCAGAAAGCCTTTCACGACCCGGAACACGGCAGCAGCCTGTGGTGCCTGGCGGTCGACCCGCAGTGCACTCGCCCCGGCGTGGGTGAAGTACTTGTGCGCCACTTGGTCGAGCATTTCATGAGCCGTGGCCTGAGTTATCTCGACCTGTCGGTGCTGCACGATAACCGCCAGGCCAAGAACCTTTACACCAAGCTGGGTTTCAGGGCGCTGACCACGTTTGCGATCAAGCGCAAGAATGGCATCAACCAACCATTGTTTCTGGGGCCGGGTCCGCAGGCGCAATTCAACCCCTATGCACGGATCATCGTCGAAGAAGCCCATCGACGGGGCATCGATGTACAGGTCGATGATGCCGAGGCCGGCTTGTTCACCCTCAGCCATGGCGGGCGCCGTGTGCGCTGTCGTGAATCCCTCAGCGACCTGACCAGCGCGATCAGCATGACCTTGTGCCAGGACAAAAGCCTGACCCACAAAGTACTCAAGGCGGCGGGTTTGAACTTGCCGGCACAACAATTGGCTGGCAGTGCCGATGACAACCTCGAGTTTCTCGATGAGCACCAGCGCATCGTGGTCAAGCCGCTGGACGGCGAGCAAGGCCAGGGCGTGGCGGTGGACTTGCAGACCATCGAAGACGTGCAACAGGCCATCGAGGCGGCACGCCAGTTCGACAGCCGGGTGCTGCTGGAAAGCTTTCACCAGGGCCTGGACCTGCGCATTCTGGTGATCGGCTTTGAAGTGGTCGCCGCCGCGATCCGCCGCCCGGCCGAAGTCACCGGCGATGGTCACCACAGCATCCGCGCCTTGATCGAGGCCCAAAGCCGTCGCCGCCAAGCGGCCACCGATGGCGAAAGCAAGATCCCGCTCGATGGTGAAACCGAGCGCACACTGCATGCTGCCGGCTATGACTACGACAGCATCCTGCAACCTGGCCAGACCCTGGCGGTGCGCCGCACGGCCAACCTGCACACCGGTGGCTGCCTGGAAGATGTCACCGCGATCCTGCATCCCACCCTGGCGGATGCCGCGGTGCGAGCCGCCCGTGCCCTGGACATCCCAATGGTGGGCCTGGACCTGATGGTGCCCGCGGCAGACCAGCCCGAGTACGTGTTTATCGAAGCCAATGAGCGCGCCGGCCTGGCCAACCATGAGCCGCAACCCACTGCGCAAAAATTTGTGGACTTGCTGTTTCCCCACAGCTGAACGATCCGACCTTAGGAGTCTTTATGAGCCGAACCATCCCCGAACCGGATCTGAACTACCTGCAAAAAGTCCTCCTGGAAATGCTCGCCATTCCCAGCCCGACCGGATTTACCGACACCATCGTGCGCTACGTCGCCGAGCGCCTGGAAGAACTGGGCATTCCGTTCGAAATGACCCGGCGCGGCACCATTCGCGCCACCCTGAAGGGTCAGAAAAACAGCCCGGACCGCGCCGTCTCCGCGCACCTGGACACCATCGGTGCGGCGGTACGGGCGATCAAGGACAATGGTCGCCTGAGCCTCGCGCCGGTGGGGTGCTGGTCGAGCCGGTTTGCCGAAGGCAGCCGGGTCAGCCTGTTTACCGACAACGGTGTGATTCGCGGCAGTGTGTTGCCGCTGATGGCTTCCGGACACGCCTTCAACACCGCAGTGGATGAAATGCCGGTGAGTTGGGACCATGTGGAACTGCGCCTGGACGCCTACTGCGCCACGCGCGCCGACTGCGATTCGCTGGGCATCAGCGTGGGCGACTATGTGGCCTTCGACCCGTTGCCCGAATTCACCGAGAGCGGGCATATCAGCGCCCGCCACCTGGACGATAAAGCCGGCGTCGCGGCCTTGCTCGCCGCCCTCAAGGCCATCGTCGACAGTGGCGAACCGTTGCTGATCGACTGTCACCCGCTGTTCACCATCACCGAAGAAACCGGCAGTGGCGCGGCGGCCGCCCTACCCTGGGATGTCAGTGAATTCGTGGGGATCGACATCGCGCCGGTCGCACCCGGCCAGCACTCCAGCGAGCACGCCGTAAGCGTGGCGATGCAGGACTCCGGTGGGCCCTATGACTATCACCTGTCTCGCCACCTGCTGCGCCTGGCCAATGACAACGAGCTACCGGTACGCCGCGACTTGTTCCGTTACTACTTCAGCGATGCCCACTCGGCCGTCACCGCCGGCCACGACATCCGCACCGCCCTGCTGGCCTTCGGCTGCGACGCCACCCACGGCTACGAACGTACGCACATCGACAGCCTGGCCGCGCTCAGCCGCCTGTTGGGCGCCTATATTCTCAGCCCGCCGGTATTCGCCAGCGATGCACAGCCGGCCCAGGGCTCTCTGGACAGGTTCAGCCATCAGCTGGAACACGAGACGCAGATGGAGAGCGACACTCGCGTGCCGTCGGTGGACAGCCTGGTCGGTCAGAAGTCCTGACGCTGCTGGTAACCAGGGCCCCGGCGCAGTAGGATCGCCGGGACCCTACCTCTGAGGCTTGTATGCTGATTCCCTATGATGCACTTGAAGTCGATACCCTGACCCGGCTCATCGAAGACTTCGTCACCCGCGACGGCACCGACAATGGCGACGACACGCCGCTGGAAACCCGCGTACTGCGCGTACGCCAAGCCCTGACCAAGGGCCAGGCGCTGATCGTATTCGACCCCGAGAGCGAGCAATGCCAGTTGATGCTCAAGCACGATGTGCCCAAGCATCTGTTCGACTGAGGACGTTTCAGGGGTTGGTGGCGGTGTGGGGTTGGGCTGCCTGGCGTTCGAGTATCTTCTGGTAGACCTCGGCACGGTGCACCTTGACGCCCACGGGCGCCGCGATACCGAATTTTACCTGGGTACCGTTCAGTTCGAGGATATGCAAAGCGATGTCATCGCCGATGGAGATGATTTCGCCTATGGCGCGGCTTAAGACCAGCATGGCGGTTGTCCTTTTGGAGTGACAGGACCTTGACCATGCGCGCTTGAATAGGGCCCAGCAATGGCTTGCGGTCAAATCAGGCACTACCTACATCAACAGGTAATTTGCCTGACAGACCGCACGCTAATCAGCCCTTAACGGCTTGCGCCCTGGCCCGCATCTTGTCGGCCATCAGCGTCATTTCGTCGTAGAGCAATTGCGGGTTCTTTTGCTTCAAGGCCCAGGCCATCCGCCCCTGCTCATGGGGCAGAATCATGAATTCACCTGCGGCCACGCGCTGGTAGATGTAATCGGCAATGTCTGCCGCCGAGATCGGCGAGCTTTCCAGCAACTTGCCCACCTGCGCCTTCATCGCCGGGGTCGGCCCCCGGAAAGAGTCGAGCAGGTTGGTCTGGAAAAACGACGGGCACACCACATGCACACCCACTTCCTGCTGCTTGAGTTCCACCAGCAGGCTTTCCGACAGCGCCACCACACCGGCCTTGGCCACGTTGTAGTTGCTCATCGCCGGCCCCTGCATCAGCGCCGCCATCGAGGCGATGTTGATGATCCGGCCCTTGCTCTTCTCCAACAGCGGCAGGAACGCCTTGCATCCCTTGACCACGCCCATCAGATTGATTGCAATCTGCCAGTCCCAATCCTCCAGGGACAATTCGGCGAAGAAGCCGCCCGACGCGACCCCGGCATTATTGACGATGACATCAATGCCGCCGAGCTTCACCTCGCACGCTTGGGCAAGCGCCGTGAGCTGGCTGTAGTCACGCACATCACAGCGCTGGGTGAAGCCATCACCACCGGCCTCGCGCACCTGCTTGAGGGTTTCCTGCAAGCCCGGCTCGCTGACATCCGACAAGGCCAACTGCCAACCTTCACGGGCCCAGCGCAGAGCGATTTCACGACCCAGCCCGGACCCGGCGCCAGTGATCATCATGCGATTTTGCATAGAGAAGTTGCCTTGTGTTCTCGGAAGTAGTGCTCGGCAGTGTAGCGAAGGTTTTTCGCGTACCCACGCACCATCCAATTGATGAATGCCTCGGGCAAACCGGCGAGCGGGTACGAGGCTGGCTTATCGGGTAAGTTCAATCTTTTTCAACTAAGCCTGGCTATTTGCGAGCGCATTAAAAGAAATAAGAAAGTTTGCAAAATGCTTTAAAGAAACAGGGAATTTTCTTTAAAGGGGCACAGTCGGAGTTATCAAGGCGTCCGTGAACAACTGGCGGGCCTCTCGTTAAACAACCGGTCTTTACCCAAGGCCAATAAGGAAGAAAACATGAGCCTCATTCTGATCATTATCCTGATCCTGCTGTTGGTCGGCGGCTTGCCGGTGTTCCCTCACTCGCGTAATTGGGGCTATGGCCCATCGGGTATCCTGGGTGTCGTGCTGGTCGTTCTGCTGGTGTTGCTGTTGCTCGGTCGCATATAAGCGCCGCCCAAAAAAAGAGGCCTCATATAGAGGCCTCTTTTTTTATTGCCGGTTAATTAGTCCGGCTTGCCATCCACCACACCTGCCGTGTTATCCAGCAGGCTCTTGGTTGCGGTTTGCAGGAACGATTCAAGCTTCTGCTTCAACGCCGCCTCATCCGGCGAATCCGGAATGACTTTGCCGGTCGGGTTTTCGCCCAACTCGTATTGCCACAGCTTCGGTGGCATTTCCTTAGGCAATACCAGCACGCGGTCGTCGGTGAGCAAGGCGACGGTCTGGTCGCTGCCCGATGGCTTGATCACGCCGAAGCCTTTGTCGCCTTCCGGCAGGTTCAGCAAGTCACGGCCCCAGCACTGGTGCAGGGTATCACCGCCGAGGCGGCCCATGATGGTCGGCACGATGTCGATCTGGGTGCCCACGGTGTGGTCACGCACGCCGAACTTCTCCTGCATGCCCGGTGCAATCATCAGCATCGGCACGTTGAAGCGGCCCAGGTCCATCTCGGTGATCTGCTGTTCGTTACCAAAACCGTGGTCGCCCACGACTACGAACAGGGTTTCCTTGAAGTACGGCTCTTTACGGGCTTTTTCAAAGAACTGGCCCAAGGCCCAGTCGGAGTAACGCATGGCGGTCAAATGCTCGTTGAGGCTGCCACGGTCGGTGACTTTCTCTACCGGCAATGGCGTCGGCAACGCGTACGGCGTGTGGTTGGACAGGGTTTGCAGCAGTGCGTAGAACGGCTTGCCGCCTTCGCGGGCTTTCAACTCTTCCAGGCCACGGTTGAACATGTCCTGGTCGGACACGCCCCAGGTCGGGTCGGAGAACACCGGGTTGACGAAGTCGTTACGCCCGATGAAGTTAGTCATGCCCTGGTTGCTGAAGAAGCCCGACTGGTTGTCCCAGGCGAAATCGCCGTTGTAGACATACACGTCGTCAAACTTGCGGGCGCTGAGCAACTGCGGCAGGCCCGATAGCTTGTGGCTGCCTTCGGGTGTCTGCATCAGGTATTCGAAGCCCGGCAGGTTCGGGAAGCAGGCCATGGTGGCGAACATACCCTGGTGGGTGTGGGTGCCGTTGGAGAAGAAGCGGTCGAACAGCAAGCCTTCCTTGGACAGTTTGTCGAAGTACGGCGTGATATTGCCCGGACGACCCAAGGCGCCTACCGAGTGACCGGCAAAGCTCTCCATCAGGATCACCACGACGTTCTTGATCGGCAGGGTCTTCTCGGCCGGTGGCGTGAAGTCACGGCGCACGGCGGCGCTGGCGGTGTCTACCAGCTTCTCATGGGCCGGCAGCAGCAACATGTCGCGCACGGTCCGGGTCGCCAGCGGCTGGTCCAGGGTAGCTTTCCAGATGTTGGTACGCTCTTCGGAGAAACGCGCCTTGGCGGCGGCAATCAGCGACAGGGTGCCGTTCAAACCCAGCTGGTTGGCGAAATTCGAGTCGGTGGTGTAGACATCCCCCCAACGCAGCGGCGGGCCCTGGCGCAGGGTGCCGCGAATGGCGACGGTAGCGATCAGCAGGCAGACCACGAACACCGCAATACGGGTGTACCACGGCGCCACCTGGCGCGTGCCGATGCTGCCGCCGCTGAACGGGCCACGGGGGCGCGTTGCGCGGTCGGCACCTTTAAAGGCCATGCTCAGGATCAGCGTACCCACGGCCCAGGCCAGCAGATAACGCACCACCGGGAAACCGTACCAGAGCATGCTCATCACGGTTTTCGGGTCTTCCTTCACGTATTGGAAGACCAGGCCGTTGAGGCGCTGGTGGAATTCGCGGTAGAAGTCCATTTCCATCAGGCCCAGGAACAGGGCAATGCTGGACGCGACGGTCAGCCACAAACGGAAGAACCCCCGCGCCGCCATGGCTCGCACGCTGAACAACGCCAGCAGCAGCGGCACCAGCGCATACATCACAAAGCGGATGTCGAAGCGCGTACCGTTGGCGAACGCTTCGAGGAAGGTCGAGGCCGGCGTGTCGAGGATCATCTCACGGTTGTAGACCAGCAGCGCCAGGCGCAGCAGGGAGAACATCACCATCATGACCAGTGCGCAAAGCAGTGTGTACGCCAGATGGGATTTGACGGTCGGTTGCAGCAGGCGATTTGAAGCTCGCTGCTGATTCAGGGCGTCCGGGTTTGCCATGTCGTTTCAGGACCCATTGGAAGTTTAAGTTTCGAAGTAATGCAGTGGCGCGAATGGTGCCCGATCAACGGCGGCAAGGCTATTAATTACTGAACGCGCACCACTGCCCCACCGTGAATGGCACTCGAAATAGAGCCTTTGGATGGGAAATGAAGCCGGCGAATTGTCTTGGATGAGATGTGAAAATTTCGTGCACCGAATATTTCGACACACAAATCTCCCAACTACTGGGAAAGCAAATGTGGGAGGGGGCTTGCTCCCGATGGCGGTGTAACAGTCAACGAATGTGTTAACTGAAACACCGCCATCGGGAGCAAGCCACCTCTCACATTATTCACTGTAGCCATATATGGACTGTGGCCACTCCCAATGGAGTGACTTGTCAGATCCGCACGTTGCCGCGCGGCCCGGCAATTGCCCAGATGATCAGGCCCAATACCGGCAGCAACAGGATCAACAAGATCCACAGCACTTTGGCGCCCGTGCTCGCGCCGCTTTTGAACACGTTGATGATCGCCCAGATATCCAGCGCCAGAATGATCAGGCCGATCAGGCCATTAAAAGTGGAACCCATGGTGTCGCTCCTAAGTGAGGGCATGCACTTGTAGGATAGTCAGCCCTGGCAGGGGTTCCGTTTTATTTCAGACGTGTACGGCAACGCGCAGAGCTTCCAGGGACGGCTCGGCCTTGATCCCCACTTGCGCGCACAGTTCCAGCACCCGTGGCAGGTCGTTGCCGTACACCAGCACCGCCTGGATTTCGTCATCGAGCAATTGGCTGAAATTCATCAGCACGTAACCGCCCTCTTCCTGGCTGAGGGCACTCATCTGGATCTGAATGCGGTTCAGCGCGGTGAGATCGTCGGTCTTGGCCAGTTGCTTGGGTTTGAGGTTGAACGCCACGCCCGGACCGAACGAGGCAACGATCTGCGCAAACAGGTCGCCGTAGGTGTCAGCCTGGAAAAGTGCAGTCTCCGGCAAGCTGCCGACCACCACCCACTCACCCAACGGGATAGGAAACGTATCGTCGTAGTTGATATCCGGGTTGGCGGCCAGAAAAGCCACAGGGTCGGCGTAGGCCTGGGCCGCCTCGTTGGCGATGCGCGCCACTTCGTCCTCGCCCATGACGCCGGCGCTGATTTTGCTGATGAGTTCGACGAGGGCGGTTTTCATGGGCGGATCCTGTGGCGGGCGGGTTTTCGAGGGCGCGTAGCCTACACCAGTTTCTGCAACTGCGCCGCCGTGTCCACCGCCCCCATGGTCTGCGCCGCCGCCAGCGCGGTCGCGCCCTGGGCATCGACCGCCTTGGGGTCAGCGCCCTGGCCGAGCAGGTAATCGACCATTTCAACGCGATTGAACATCGCCGCCATCATCAACGCCGTGCGGCCGTCCGAGGACGCGGCATCCACTGGCGTGCCGCCTTCGATCAGCGCCTTGACCACCGGCAGGTTGCCCTTGAACGCTGCGCCGGCGATCGGCAGTTGGTTCTTGTCATTGGCGATCTGCGGGTCAGCCTTGAATTCCAGCAGCACCTTAACCGCCTCGGCATGACCATGGTAGGCCGCGAGCATCAGCAACGTGTCGCCGTTATGGTTGCGAAAGTTGGCCGGCAAGCCTTTCGCCAGCAACGCCGCGAGCATGGCGGCATCGCCTTTGCGGGCCACATCGAAGACCTGTTCGGCAAATTCGGCGGCTTCGTCTTCGGTCATTTGTTTGGCGTGGTCTGACATGCGAGGGCTCCATAAGGGGTGCTGTATAGGGTGCCAGTGTGGCGGCTGAGTTCCTCACGGTCATGGCTTTTTTGTCAAAAGCCCTCATAGGCAGAATCAATAGCGGAACTGGCCACCCTGAATCTGCGCCAGCAATTGCCCGGTCATCGGCACGTAGCAGTCCGAACCCGGCAGCCACGCGTAGACAGGATCATTGCCCGACTTGCCAGGGTCGAAGGCCTCTTCCTTGAGCTTGACCTTCTGGTATTTGAAAGTGCCGGTGGTTTCCATCTGCACCTTGATCCGCAGGAACAACGGTACTGCATAGTGTGGCAACTGGCCGTGGGCGAATTGCAGCAACTCACGCATATCCAATGACGCCAAGGACTCGCTGGGCGTGATCGCGACCATGCCCGCACGGCCATTGGTGTTTTCGATCTCGACGCCGTAGGCCACCACTTCGGCGATCTGCGGGTGCTGCAGCAGCACGTTCTCCACTTCGGTGGTCGACACATTTTCGCCCTTCCAGCGATAGGTATCGCCGAGGCGGTCGACGAATTGCGCATGGCCGAAGCCGATACTGCGCAACAAGTCACCCGTGTTGAAATAGCGGTCACCCTTCTCGAACACGTCGGTGAGCACCACCTTGCGGTTCTTCTCCGGGTCGGTGTAGCCGTCGAAGGGCGACTTTTCATCGATCCTGGCCAGCAGCAACCCCTGCCCGCCCGTTTGCACCTTGCGCATCAAGCCGTCGTGGCCACGCAGCGGCTCGCCCGAGTCGTGGGCGTAGTCCACCAGCGCCCAGTGCTGCAGGCAAAAACCGATGGTATTGTCGAAATTCAAGACATTGGTGAAGCCGATGTTGCCATCACTGGCGGCATAGAGTTCACAGACATGCTCAACCCCGTAGCGTTGCTTGAACTGCGCCCACACCCCCGGACGCAGGCCATTGCCAACCATCTTGGTCACCCGATTGTCGCGGTCTTGCGCGCTGGGCGGCTGGTCGAGCAGGTAACGGCACAGCTCACCGACATAGCCCAGGGTGGTTGCGTTGAATTTGCGTGCATCGTCCCAGAACTGGCTGGCGCTGAATTTGCGGCGAATGGCGAACCCCGACGCCCCGACGATCGCCGAACCCCAGCACACACACAAGCCGGTGCCGTGATACAGCGGCAAGGTGCAATACAGGACGTCGTCCGTGCCCATGTCCAGGGCAATGCTGCCGAAGCTGACGGCGGTTTTGGTCCAGCGCCCGTGTTTCATGATCCCGGCCTTGGGCAAACCGGTGGTCCCGGAGGTGTAGATATAGAAGCAGGGATCGTTGCAGAAGATGTGCCCGGTGCTGTCGGGGTTGTCCACCGAACAGCCGACGCTGGCGGCCATCAGGTCAACATAACCATCCGGTACCGCGCTCGTGGCTTGATCCGCGACAAACCAGGTCCTGGCCGCTTCGATCGCTACCTGATTACGCACCGCCGTGTGAGCGGCCACCAACTCTGCGCCCACCACGATCGCCACCGGGTTTACCAGGTTCAGGCTGTGCACCAGCGTCGCCTGGGTTTGGGACGTATTGAGCATGGCGCAAACCCCGCCCAGCTTGGCCACGGCCAGCACGGTCAGGAGCAATTCGGGACGGTTTTCGATAAACACGGCAACCACATCCCCCTTGGCGACGCCCTGGGCGCGCAGGTGGTGCGCAATACGGTTGGCGCGCTGGTTGGTTTCGCTGTAACTGAGCACACTGTCGCCGTACAACAGTGCGGCGCCGTGTGGATTGCGCAGCACCGCCTGTTCGAAATGCCAACCGAGCCCGCAAGGCTGTCGGGGGTCAGTGACATTCGCCGCACGCATGCCCCGCACCACCCGTGGCAGGGCTCGAACGATGGCAGGCACCTTACGCAGCATCATGCTCCAGGTGATCATGTCGTCTTGCTGATGGCTCATGGCGGACGTCCTTTTTCTTATTCTTGGTCTGACCCACAACAACGCTGCTCCTGTAGGCAGGAGCCCAAACGTCTTGCAGGAAAATACGCCAGCGATTCTGTGGGTGTACACGCAGGATTTGAAAAGTTTTGTATCCCGGCCAGGCAAGACACAAAAACGGAATTTTGCGGCGAGCCAGCAGTCATTAACCGCAAGCGCAGTACGAAATGTTCGGCCTCGATAACGCAAAATGCAGGATGCACGATGGCCATTCATGCAAATTGCACGAAACCGAAAATCTAGAAATTTTATAACTTATTGATTTATAAAGGCTTTTTAAGCATTTCAATACTGGCACAATCACTGCACCTATCACTCCATGCTTGCCCACTTGAGCCAACGGAGCTGATAGATATGAGCCTGATCCAAGACAAATTCGCCTCTGTATTCTCCCAATACGAAGTCACCACTCAGCCGCGTCCCGATGGCGGTATCCTGTTGACCCTGCGCAACAGCGAAGGCAAACAGGTCAAGCGTTCGATTTCCTATCAGCAACTGCACACCGCCGATCAACTGACTTGGGTGATCAGCGCTATTCGCCGTGACCTGGCCGAACAAGCCAGTGAGCTACCGCAGATTTCGATGCTGCAAAGCCAGAACCGCTTTGCCCTGCCGACTTACCATTCGGCATAAACCCCACGTATACAAAAGGGCCGCGACGCCATCCAGCGTCGCGGCCCTTTTTGCTGTGCGTCAGCATAAGCCCTGGCGGGCGGCTTCGTTCATCGCCTGTACCCGGTTGGTCACGTCCAACTTGCCATAGATGTTGCGCAGGTGGAATTTCACCGTCGCTTCGGAAGTGGCGCGGATCTGGCTGATCTCCCACACCGTCTTGCCCTCCGAGGCCCAGCGCAGGATCTCCAGTTCCGCTGGGGTCAAAGGTTTGCCGGACAAACTCATGCGCTTTCTGATCGCCGTCGGCAGGCTGACCAGCGGGTGACCTGACTTGACGGGGCCACTCATTGCTCTCTCCTTTGGTTTACAGAATCCTTGTCACCCTTCGGATTCCTCCTATTGACAGGCGACATAAACATCGAATCTGGAGAGAGTTACATAACGAATGGAATGAAAGCGCAGAACACAAAATAAACAGTCAAACCTTACAAGCAATTAAGCTTGTTCCCACAGCAATTTCAAACTTACCGGGGTTGAACATTCAAATACTGGTGGTTAGTCATCCAACCCTGGAAAAAGACGTGCAAGGGTGTCACCGGTAAAATCAGGCACTTGCCCTTCAACCGTGTTGAACAAGCGCAGCGTCACACAGTGCGGGTTGTCCCCCATGTCGAACCAATGGGGCAGGCCGGCGGGGATCACCAGCAGGTCATTTTTTTCACAGCGCACGCCGTACACGTAGTCGCCAATGTGCAGGCTGAACAGGCCTTGGCCCGCGATGAAGAAACGCGCTTCATCTTCGCTGTAACGG
Source organism: Pseudomonas sp. ICBG1301 (assembly GCF_016918385.1). NCBI lineage: Bacteria > Pseudomonadati > Pseudomonadota > Gammaproteobacteria > Pseudomonadales > Pseudomonadaceae > Pseudomonas > Pseudomonas sp. ICBG1301. Next base: position 457,688 of record NZ_JAEKGB010000001.1, on the reverse strand, counting down.
CGCTCGTCAAGGAACTGGGCGCGCAACTCATCCTTCTGTGGGTGGTCACGGGTCACGCTGGCCACCTCTGCGGCCGCATAGCCCAGGGTGTCGATCTGCGGCTGATAGGCCGCGATCATGGCCGTGTCGCTGGCGCCCTTTTCAATGACGACAGGCTGCCAGCGCTCAAACCGCACGCCGTGTTCAGCCAGGGTCGAGCGGATATCGTCAAAGTGGGTCAACACCTTGTTCGGGGTATCGGGTGTGGCGACGGGGTAGACGGCTACATAACTCATTGCACGGTTCCTTGGTTCGGCTCTTGCAATCGAAGGCCCATGATAACGGCAGCGGCCAGGGCTGCGACGCTGGCAATACTAAAGGTGAAGGTCGGCCCCAACAGGTTCCAGCTGTAACCGGAGTACAGGGCGCCGACCGCCCCGCCCGTGCCGGCCAAGGCTGCGTACAATGCCTGGCCCTGGCCTTGCTGGCGGTCGCCGAAGCTGCGTTGCACAAAGGCAATCGCCGCGGCATGAAAACTGCCGAACGTGGCGGCGTGCATCACTTGCGCCAGCAACAGCACCCAGAAAAACTCAGCCAGTGTCCCCAGCAGCAACCAGCGCAGCGCTGCCAACAGGAAACTGGCCAGCAGCACCCGGCGTACCGAAAAGCGCGCGAGGATGCGGCTCATGGCCAGGAACATCAGTACTTCGGCGACCACCCCCATCGCCCACAGCAGGCCGATCACACCTCGGCTGTAGCCCAAGTGTTCAAGGTGCAGCGTGAGGAAGGTGTAATACGGCCCGTGGCTCATTTGCATCAAGGCCACGCAGAGATAAAACGCCAGCACCCTGGGACTGCGCAATTGCCTGAGAAACCCGTCACCGGCCAGGCGGTTGCCCTGGGCGGCTGGCTGCGCGTTGGGCACCCACAGGCTGGCGCCGATGATGCCGGCCATGATCACCACGACCACTACCGGGTAAATATCCAGGCTCAGCCAGTCGAACAGGCGCCCCATGATGACCACGGTCAAGATGAAGCCGATGGAGCCCCACAGGCGGATCTGACTGTAACGCGAGGTCTGTTTTTGCAGGTGGGCCAGGGTGATCACTTCAAACTGCGGCAGTACCGCGTGCCAGAAGAACGCATGCAGCGCCATCACCATGGCCAGCCAGGCGTAGGTCTTGCTGACGAATATCAGTGAAAAGCTCGCCAGGGTGCACACCGCGCCAAACCGCACGATGGCCAGCCGCCGGCCACTGTAGTCGCCGAGCCAGCCCCACAGGTTCGGCGCCACGCAGCGCATCAACATGGGGATGGCCACCAATTCGCCGATCCGTGCGCTGGGGAACCCCAGGTGATCGAAGTACAACGCCAGGAATGGCGCCGTCGCCCCAAGCAGGGCGAAATAGAACAGGTAGAAGCTGGAGAGGCGCCAGTATGGGAGGACGGGACTCATGCGTAGGGCTGCTTCGCGGCCCAGCGCGAGCAAGCTCGCTCGCCACAGGAAGCTCGCTCAACAGCATTGGACGTCACAGCTGGCCCAGCACCGGGGTACTCACCTGTACATCGGCGTTCTGCCCACGATTGCGCAGCAGGTGGTCCATCAGCACGATGGCCATCATCGCCTCGGCGATCGGTGTGGCGCGGATGCCCACGCACGGGTCATGACGGCCCTTGGTGATCACGTCCACCGGGTTGCCGTGCACGTCGATCGAACGGCCAGGCGTGGTGATGCTCGATGTGGCCTTGAGCGCCAGATGCGCAACAATCGGCTGGCCGGAAGAAATACCGCCGAGGATGCCGCCTGCGTTGTTGCTCAGGAAACCTTGCGGCGTCAGTTCATCACGATGCTCGGTGCCGCGCTGGGATACGCAGGCGAAACCGGCGCCGATTTCCACGCCCTTCACCGCGTTGATGCTCATCAGGGCGTGGGCCAGCTCAGCGTCCAGGCGGTCGAAGATCGGCTCGCCCAGGCCTGGCTTGACGCCCTCGGCGACCACGGTGATCCGGGCGCCGACGGAGTCCTGATCGCGGCGCAACTGGTCCATGTAGGCTTCCAGTTCCGGCACCTTGTCCGGGTCGGGGCTGAAGAAGGCGTTGTCTTCAACGCTGTCCCAGGTCTTGAACGGGATTTCGATCGGGCCCAGTTGGCTCATGTAGCCACGGATGACGATGCCCTGGGTGGCCAGGTATTTCTTGGCGATGGCACCGGCCGCCACGCGCATTGCGGTTTCGCGGGCCGAGCTGCGGCCACCGCCGCGGTAGTCGCGTTCGCCGTATTTGTGATGGTAGGTGTAGTCGGCGTGGGCCGGGCGGAACAGATCCTTGATCGCCGAGTAGTCCTTGGACTTCTGGTCGGTGTTGCGGATCAACAGGCCGATGGCGCAACCGGTGGTGCGGCCTTCGAAGACGCCGGAAAGGATTTCGACTTCGTCGGGCTCTTGACGCTGGGTGGTGTGACGGCTGGTGCCGGGCTTGCGGCGGTCCAGGTCACGCTGCAAGTCCTCCAGGGACAGCTCGAGGCCAGGCGGGCAGCCGTCGACAATGGCGACCAACGCCGGGCCATGGCTTTCGCCCGCGGTGGTGACAGTGAACAGCTTGCCGAAGGTATTGCCGGACATGCAGGGCGCTCCGTGAAATCAGTTGAATCAAGTCAACCGTAATAACTTAAGGCGGCCAGTATACGCAGGCTATCGGACTAGTTCATCCTCGAAACCTTACCGGTAGACATTGGTCCAACCGGCACCTTCCTGATAATGGCGCGATGATGCTACGAGTTTTGCTTTTGACCCTCACCCTGTTTTCCAGCCTTGGCTTCGCCGCCTCCCCTGTCGTGCTGCAACGGCCTATCAGCCTGGACACCGGCAGCGGCGAGTTATTCGGTTCGCTCCTGCTGCCCAAATCCGACAAGCCGGTGCCGGTGGTACTGATCATCGCCGGCTCCGGCCCCACTGACCGCAACGGCAACAGCGCCGACGGCGCACGCAACGACAGCCTCAAGCGCCTGGCCTGGGTGCTGGCCCGCAATAACATTGCCAGCGTGCGCTACGACAAGCGCGGGGTGGCCGCCAGCCTCGCCGCAACCCCGGACGAGCGCAACCTGACCCTCGACGCCTATGTGGCCGACGCCGTGGCCTGGGGCAAGCTGCTCAAGCACGACACCCGCCTGGGCCCGCTGATCGTGCTGGGCCATAGCGAAGGTGCACTGGTAGCCGCCCTCGCCGCGCCGCAACTTGACCCGGCGGGCGTCATTTCCCTCTCCGGCAGCGCCCGGCCGGTAGACCAGGTGATTCGCCAGCAACTGGCCAACCATCTACCTCCGGCCCTGCTGCTGCGCAGTAATGAGATCCTCGATCACCTCAAGGCCGGTCAAGTGGATGCCGATGTGCCTCGCCCGCTGGAAGGTATTTTCCGACCCAGCGTGCAGCCTTACCTGATCAGCCTGTTCCGCGCCGATCCTTCGGCCGCGTTCGCCAGATTGAAGATGCCGGCGCTGATCATCCAGGGCACCCACGACATTCAGGTCGGCGTCGCCGATGCCCAACTGTTGAAAAAAGCCAAGCCGGACGCGCAACTCACGGTAATCGAGGGGATGAACCACGTGATGCGCATCATCCCCAAGGATGTAAAGGAACAACTGGAGTCCTACAACGACCCGCAACTGCCCCTCGCGGCCGAGCTGGGCCAGCGCATCGTGCGCTTTATCGACGGACTTGGGCCCCGTTAAGCGACTATTTGCCTCCAGTCCTGAAGAACGCGGCCGATAAGCCCAGAGTCGACAGTAAAAAGACTGCCGACTCGCAAGGCTTGGACAGGATCGCGCCGCATGACAACCACCGAAGCTACACCAGAACCTACCGCCGACACCCCGGCTGAAAAAACCGAGGCCGTCGAGGCGGCGGCGCTGCCGTGGGCGGACGTACAGGCCGAACATTTCAAGATGCTGCGCCTGGCGCCGCTGACCACGGACCGCGCGACCGGCGCACGGCCCTTGCGCTTTGTGCAGTTCGGTTATGCCGAGCGCCACGACAAACATCGCAGCCTGTTGCGCATGGTCATCCAGTTGCCGGCGCAACGCGTGCGCCGTGAGCAGAACCACCTGGATATCTGGGTCGATCACGATACCCACCGCGTGCACTTCGGCCCGGGCAACAGCCTGGAAATCGAACCGGCCAACCGTGGCCTCGGCCGTTTCCTGGTCGCCCAGGGCGCGGCATGGGCCAAAAAGAAGTGGTCACACTACCGCGTCGACGGCGTGGACCTGGCCAACAAAGACGCCCTGAATGAAGCCACGCGCCTGCGCCGTGATCATTTCCTGCGCATCCAGGGTTTTGACGTGGCCTACGCCGACGTACAGCACCTCAAAGGCAACGTGCAGCCGAGCAAAGTCAGCGAAGTACTCGACAGCTGGAACACCGAGAAGGTGCAGTTCGTGGAGATTCTCGAGGCCGCACAGATGCTGCAACAGGCCGAGCACAACCTGGCCGAGCATGAAGTGAAGTTGCGCAAGGAAGAGGAGAAGGTCACCAAGTTCAAGCGTGAGGACAGCGGGTTGCGCTTCACCATCACTTGCCTGGTTGCGTTTACCGTGTTTCAGGCAGGCTTGCTGATCTGGATTGCCACGCACCGCTGACAGCGGGATGAAATGCAATAAACAGTGGGAGGGGACTTTCCCCCTCCCACATTGATCGGGTTCACACTGACCGGCTTAGACCCTGGCAGCAAACACTGCCTGATGCGCCCGGCACTGTTCTGCCGTGAGCATGAATACGCCGTGGCCACCGCGCTGGAACTCCAGCCAGGCGAAGTCCACTTCCGGGTACAACGCCTCGACGTGCACCTGGCTGTTGCCGACCTCGACGATCAGCAAGCCCTTCTCGGTCAAGTGGTCCGCCGCCTCGGCCAGCATGCGCCGCACCAGGTTCAAGCCATCATCACCGCAAGCCAGGCCCAGCTCCGGCTCGTGCTGGTATTCCTCCGGCATGTCGGCAAAATCTTCAGCATCCACATACGGTGGGTTGGACACGATCAGGTCGAACCGCTGACCCGGCAGGCCGTCAAAACCATCCCCTTGCACGGTGTAGACACGCTCATCGACGCCATGGCGCTCGATGTTCTGGTTGGCGACTTCCAATGCCTCAAAAGACAAGTCGGCCAACACCACCTCGGCCTCCTGGAATTCATAAGCACAAGCAATACCAATGCAGCCGGAGCCCGTACACAGGTCGAGAATGCGCGCCGGTGGCTGGGCTAACCAGGGTTCGAAGCGGTTTTCGATCAGTTCGCCGATCGGCGAGCGCGGGATCAACACGCGCTCGTCGACGATAAACGACAGGCCACAGAACCAAGCCTCTTTCAGCAGGTAAGCCGTGGGTAGACGCTCGTGGATGCGGCGATGCAACAAACGCTGCACATGGGAGATTTCCTCTTCTTCGAGGTTGCAGTCCAGGTAGCTGTCGGCAATTTCCCAGGGCAGGTGCAAGGCGCCGAGCACCAATTGCCGGGCTTCGTCCCAGGCATTGTCGGTGCCATGACCGAAAAACAGATCTTCCCCATGGAAACGGCTGACAGCCCAACGGATATGGTCGCGCAAAGTGCGCAGGCGGGATGTAATCACGGGGCAGACTCCTGGAAAAAACGACTGGCGATTCTAACAGCCTTCGCCTGTCCCTTCGATGTACGAAAACACCTCACCACCCGTCGGATTTCATCCCATTTGCCATCATTGGACTCAACAAGCCACCCTCTTGACATCGCTGCACGTCAACAACGGCGTACCTTACGATGGTAGCGATTCACAGAACCGCTCAGCCAGTGGACAATGTCACAAAAGCCCCCCTCACAGGAGCCCCAGAATGTCCGTTCCAAAGACGATGTTTCAACTCAGCGGTCGTGGTTATGCAGCAGCCAACCTGAATCATGCGACCCTCGTGATCATCGACGCCCAAAAGGAATACCTCAGCGGTCCGCTTGCCCTCTCCGGCATGGATGCAGCCGTCAGTCATATCAAGCAACTGGTGTCATCAGCCCGCAACGCCGGGCGCCCGATCGTGCATGTGCGCCACCTGGGTACAGTCGGCGGCCTCTTTGACCCGCAAGGCGAGCGCGGCGAATTCATTCCGGGCCTGGAACCGCTCGGTGACGAAACCGTTATCGGCAAGCTGTTGCCCAGCGCCTTCCACGGGACCGGCCTGGAAAAACACCTGCAGGACCTCGGCTCCCTGGACTTGATCGTCTGCGGTTTCATGAGCCACTCCAGCGTCAGCACCACCGTGCGCGCCGCCAAGAACCTGGGCTTTCGCTGCACCCTGGTGGAAGACGCCTGCGCCACCCGCGACCTGCCTTACAAAGGTGGCGTCCTGAGTGCCGAGCACGTGCAACAGACCGAAATGGCCATCATGGCCGACAACTTTGCGACCTTGGCGTTGACCAAAGATCTGATCTGATCGACATCTGATGAGCGGCGTGGCGTATTAATCGCCCCGCTCATCCGCAATGCCCTCTCATTTGGCGCATTTACCTCTCTCCCAGGAACAAGTTGTGTATCTTCCGGTCGAAGGGCCGATACCCTGGAGGAAAGGTCGGAATGAAGATATCCGATGGTTTTGATGCTCGTCGCTTGCGCCCCAAGGGCCCGAGCAACTGGCGTCTGCGCCTGGTCGCCGGCTTTGCCGCGCTGGTGGCGATAGTAGGTCTGCTGTTGGCCGGCGCTGGTGGTGCCGGTTTGTCGGGGCACTCACCCGCCCTGGGTGAGCTGAATACCAGCCCTGGCGGTTCGGCCATTTTGTTGGTGGCCGGCCTGTTGGTACTGTGGTTGGGCGTGTGGTTGTGGCGTCGCAGCCGTCGACGGATGCGCCAACCCTTGTCTCTGAACATCGCTGCACACCTGATGAAAAAGCACGACTGATGGCGCTTGGATAGCGTTTCCTGCGCCCTGGCCGCCGCGATTTAGGTAAACTGCCCGCCCTTCGCGGAGGCCGACATGCAAGACGACGATTTTTCCCTGTTCCAAAACGAGCTGCGCGGCGTCAAGCCGATCAAGCACGACCGCGCCGACACCGGCAAACCCAAGGCCGACCGGGCGCAGATTGCCAAGTTGCGCCAGGCCGCGACTGTGCGCACCGATGCCACTACCGTCGACGGTCTGTCTGACCAGTTCGTGATCGATGTCGGCCCCGAAGACGAGTTGATGTGGGCCCGCGACGGCGTGCAGGAAAGCCAGATGCGCAAGCTCAAGGTCGGGCAGATCCCGTTCGAAGGCAGCCTTGACCTGCACGGCATGAACGTCGAAAAAGCCCGCGAAACCCTCTGGGCCTTCCTGGCCGAAGCGACTAAATTCGAAATCCGTTGCGTGCGCGTCACCCACGGCAAGGCGGTGCGGCTCGACGGCAAGCGTCCGATGATCAAGAGCCACGTCAACACCTGGCTGCGCCAGCACCCCCAAGTACTCGGTTTTACCTCATGCCAGGCCCGCCATGGCGGCGCCGGCGCGGTGTATGTGATGCTCAAGCGCACCATGATGGAAGGGCGCGACGAGTAACCGGATACGGCGAAAACCCTGAGTTGTTCGTTTTTCGTAGCGGCCGGATAACGTGAAAGGCCGCACATTTACGAAAATCGAATGTTGAAGCTCAAAAATTGACCAAATAGTATTTCGCTCCAACCGAGCGCTCACCTTATGGATATCGTCCTGCACCCGCTCGGTGCCCAGGCTTGTGCGGACGATTAAACATTGAGGTTTGCCATGCGTCTTTCCAAGCTCGCTCCATCCGCAGCACTGCTGAGTCTGATCTGCCTCCCCATCCATGCCGCTGACTTGACCGCACTGACGGGCGCGCTCTCTTCTGCTCTGGGTGGAGCAAACACCAACAACAACACCAACAACGCCAGTATCGCCTCCTGCCAGCAACAGATCCGCGACCTGCAGGCGAACCTCAACGCGGCGAATGCCAAGGGCGATACGTTGCGCGCCAGCGCGTTTCAAGCCGCGCTGACACAGACAAACAAAACCTGCAGCAATACCGGCTATAACGCCCAAGCCCAAGTGAACACCGACCCACAGCGACAGCAAAACGTGAATAAGGCCGCCGATGCGATCAATGCCATCGGCGGCCTTTTCAAATAAGCCCTGAGTCATCTGAAAAGCCCGCGATTGCGGGCTTTTTTTCAACTGCAAACTGGCTGGTCACGAGCAGCAGGTGCGTCACGCTACCGCACCGAAAAACGGGCATCCGGACGCATGCAGAAGGGGTTTTCGGACCGACAAACCCTGCACGCGGCGCTCGTCGCATTGAAGGGCAATACAACTGCCGCCACACTTACGCTACCATGTGCCCAATGGCAGGTATGAACCAACGCTTGATTGGTAAACATTTTTGGTACAGGCAGAAACCGTACCCTTCTAGAACCCATACGGAATAAAGCTCTGTGACACTGGAACAGAATTACACCGCGATCCTCGGCCAGCTCGGCGAGGACGTTTCCCGCGAGGGCCTGCTCGACACGCCAAAGCGTGCCGCCAAGGCGATGCAGTACCTTTGCCGCGGCTATGAACAGACCCTGGAAGAAGTCACCAACGGTGCCTTGTTCAGCTCTGACAACAGCGAAATGGTGCTGGTCAAGGACATCGAGTTGTACTCGCTGTGCGAACACCACCTGTTGCCGTTTATCGGCAAGGCCCATGTTGCCTACATCCCGAGCGGCAAAGTGCTGGGCCTGTCGAAGGTCGCGCGGATTGTCGACATGTATGCGCGTCGCCTGCAGATCCAGGAAAACCTCAGCCGCCAGATCGCCGATGCCGTGTTGCAAGTCACAGGCGCCCTGGGCGTGGCGGTGGTGATCGAGGCCAAGCACATGTGCATGATGATGCGCGGTGTGGAGAAACAGAATTCATCGATGATCACTTCGGTGATGCTCGGTGAATTCCGCGAAAACGCGGCCACCCGCAGCGAATTCCTCAGCCTGATCAAATAACAGGTTGGGTAAGAAAAAACCGGCATTCATCGCCGGTTTTTTTTCGCCCGCAAAATTCAGGTAAGCTGCGGCCCCTTCTGTATCGGGCAAGAGGTTTCAGTCATGTTCGTCAAAGCACTTCGAGTGGGCCTCGGCCACGTCATCATCGCGGGTGACTTGCTTACCCGTCCGCGCAAAAAGCAGCGCCCTGCCGAACAACAGGCCAAGGTCAACGCCGCCGCCAAGGACCTGACCCTGTATCAGTTCCATGCCTGCCCGTTCTGCGTGAAGACCCGTCGCACCCTGCACCGCCTGAATGTGCCGGTGGCGTTGAAGGACGCGAAGAATAACGAGCACGACCGCCAGACCCTGCTGGAACAAGGGGGCAAGATCAAAGTGCCGTGCCTGCGCATTGAAGAAAACGGCGAGACCACCTGGATGTATGACTCCAAGGTGATCATCGATTACCTGGACAAGCGTTTCGCCGCGATCTGACTGATTGATACCGATCAAATAGTGGGAGAGGGCTTGCCCTAACACCAGTCAGTTAAGGCTTAACGCTGTCACTGTGGGAGGGGGCTTGCTCCCGATAGCGGTGTGTCAGTCACGGTTTCTGAACCTGACACACCGCTATCGGGAGCAAGCCCCCTCCCACAGGTTATCCATCGCCCGCTCTATCGCTTACTTGCCCCCTCCTACAGTCAGCGTGTCGCCAAATCCAGATCCAATAACGCCGAACCCAGGCACTTGCCATGCGCATCCAGCGCCAGCGAACGGGTGACGCCACCGCGCAGAATCCCGGGCAACACGAAGTTCAGCGCCTGCACGTTCGGCAATTCATAACGGCGTACCGGCGCTGCACTCGGCTCCCGCAGACCGGCAAAATACTCGGCCACGCGTTCGGCTGTCAGCTGTTCACATAGCCATGGGTAGTCTTCGGCGCGGTAGGCAATGATCGAGATATTCGACGTATCGCCTTTATCCCCGGTGCGGGAATGGGCCAAGTTATGCAACTTCATGCCTGGATCCTCGGGTTGACCACACTACGCGGCACCATCAACGATGCCACCGCCACTACCTGGCGTACGCTCTTGCTCGCACCGCCGCCGCCTGACGGGCCGTTGGTGTAGAGGGTTTCCACCTCATTGCCGACCCGCACCGCCTCGTCGCGATCTTCGCAACGGGCAGCGACGCGCAGGCGGACTTCCCAGGGTTCGACGCTGCTGCGCGGGCCGTGCAGTGAATCCATGCCGATCAGTTCGGCGCGCACGTCCTGCATCTTCACGCCCGTCCACTCAAGGCGCTTGAGCACGATATCCCGCGCCAACTGCGCCCGTGCGACGGCACCCGGCCCGCCGTAGGACATCTGCCCCTCGCCGATCCAACCGTCGAGGTAACCGACGCTGACCTTCAACTGCTCGGGCCGTGCATGCCCAGCGGCACCCTGGGCGCGAACGCGATCAATCCCCTCCTCCACGAACGACACTCGAGAGAAGTCCGCCGTCACGTCCGGGGTCAAGTACGCCGCCGGGTCATGCACTTCGTAGATCAATTGTTCGGTGCAGGTGGCGCGGCTGACCCGCCCGCCGGAACCTGAGACTTTGGTAATCACCGCCTCCCCCTCGGCATCCACCTCGGCCAAGGGAAACCCCAGACGGGCAAGGTCTGCCACATCCTTGACACCGGGGTCGGCAAAATACCCACCACTGACCTGCCCCGCGCACTCCAGCAAATGCCCCACCAGCGTGCCGCGCCCCAGGCGCTGCCAATCATCCGCCGCCCAGCCGAACTCAAACATCTGCGGCGCCAGAAACAACGAAGGGTCAGCCACCCGCCCGGTAATCACCACGTCGGCATCCGCGTGCAGCGCCTGCAAAATAGCGTCGACCCCCAAGTAGGCATTTGCCGAAATCAGCCGCTTGCCCAAGGAGCCCAGGGTCTGGCCGTTATCCAGCCGTTGTTCGGGCCGCAGGGCCGCCAAGACATCGTCGCCGATTGCAGCCACTACCCTGAGGTTCAACCCCAGCTCATCGGCAATTCGCCGCACTTCAATCACCGCCGCGACCGGGTTGGCTGCGCCCATGTTGGTGATCACCCGCAGGCGACGACGCCCCGCGTGCCGCCCCACAAATGGCAACACACGGCGCATGCGCTCACTCAACAACGGGTCATAACCGCCCTGCGGGTCGCTGATGCGTGCCTGCTGCGCCAGCGCAATGGTGCGTTCAGCCAGGCATTCGAACACCAGGTAGTCCAGGTCACCCTGTTCGGCCAGTTCCACGGCAGGTTCGATACGGTCACCGGAATAGCCGGCGCCGGAACCGATGCGCAAGGTTTTCATCTCAAATCACTCCCAGGAGCAACGCGGTCAGGGTCATCAACACCGACGCGGCAAACAGAAAAGGGATAGTAAAGCGCTGGTGATCGGCCAGTTCGATCTTGCACAAGCCCACCAGCAGGAAGGTCGCCGGGGTCAGCGGGCTGACCGGGAAGCCGGTGGTGTGTACCCCCAGCAACGAAGCCTGGGCCACTTGCAGTGGGTCGACACCCAGCGCCTTGCCGACTTCGGCGATCACTGGCATTACGCCGAAATAGTAGGAATCGGGGTCGAACAGCAGGCTCAACGGCATGGAGATAAAACCCACCACCGCCGGGATCAGCTTGCCGTGGCCCGCAGGAATCTGCGCCACCGCCACCTCGGCCATCGCCTTGAGCATGCCGGTGCCCTGCATGATGCCGGTGAACACGCCGGCGGCGAGCAGGATGCTGGCCATGGTCAGCGCGGTCTTGGCGTGGGCGTCGATGCGCGCACGCTGGGCGTCCACGTTCGGGTAGTTGATGCACAGCGCCACCACGGTGCCGAGCATGAACATCACCACCGGGTCGACCCAGCCGGCAATCATCACCACCATCACCAGCACGGTGAGAATCAGGTTGGCCCAGAACAGCCGCGGGCGGCGCAGCTGGATATCCGCGTCACTGAGCACCCGCTGCGGCACCGCATCCACCGTCGAGCCGGCGCCCAGGCCCAGGCGTTTTTCCTCACGCCGGCCCAGCCACCAGGCACACGCGAAGACAAATACCAGACCGACGACCTGCACCGGAATCAGCGGCTGGAACAGATCCGCCACCGGCACATGCAGCGCGGCTGACGAGCGCAGTACCGGCCCGGTCCACGGCAGGAAGTTGACCCCGGCCGCCATGGCACATACACAGGCCAGGATGCGCTTGTCGATGCCCAGCCGCGTATACAGCGGCAGCATCGCCGGCACCGTGACGAGAAAGGTCACCGCGCCGGAGCCATCCAGATGCACGAGCAGCGCCAGGGTAGCGGTGCCTACAACAATTCGTGTAGGACGCGTCCCTACCGTACGCAGGATGCGATCAATGATGGGGTCGAGCATGCCGGCATCGGTCATGATCCCGAAAAACAGGATGGCAAAGACAAACATGCCCACCACCGGGGCGACGTTCTTGATACCAGTGATGATGAAGGCGCTGGTTTGCAGGCCGAACCCGCCGAGCAGCGCGGCGATGATCGGCAAGGCGATCAGGGCCACCAGCGGTGAGAGGCGTTTGCTCATGACGGCAGCGAGCAGGCACAGGATGGTAATGACACCCAGGGTAGCGAGCATGGGGGACTCCAGAGCGGCCTGGTTGGCCGGTTATTGTTTTCCCTGGAGTATTGGAAGCGGGTTAGTCTTTGTAAATTGGAATATTCACCGACCAGCGTTCGGAAAAACAAAACGAAGCAATCCCAATGAAGAATTCAATCCAACACATCCAGGCTTTCCTTGCCGTGGCCCGCACCGGCAGTTTCACCAAGGCGGCCAACGAGCTGCACCTGTCACCTTCGGCCCTGACCGTGCAGGTGCAACAACTGGAGGACTGGCTCGGCGTCGCCCTGCTCGACCGCAGCCCGCGCCACGTCAGCATCACCGCCGCCGGCCGGGACGCGCGCGGCCCCATGGAAAAACTGCTGCTGGACCTGGACAACATCGTCACCGGCTCGCGCGATCTGGCGGCCCTGCGCCGAGGCGTGGTCACCATCGCCGCCCTGCCTTCGGTGTGTGCCGGTGCCCTGCCGCCGGCGTTGCGGCTGTTTCGCGAGCGTTTTGCCGGGATTGAAGTACGCCTGCAGGACTTGGTGGCCCATCGCATTCACGCGCAGGTGCGTGCAGGTGAAGTGGACTTCGGGATTGGCGTACGCGCAAGGCTCAGCCATGGCCTGGACTTCGTACCGGTGCTCAATGACCGCCTGTGTGCCTTCGTGCCGGTGGATCATCCCCTCACCCGCCATCGCCAACTGACCCTGGAGCAACTGGCGGACCAGCCGATCATCCTGACCGGCCGAGACAGCAGCGTGCGCGAGCAAGTGGATGAGCTATTCGATCAAACACGTTTGACGATGAATGCCGGCATGGAAGCCAACTACATGTCGACAGTGCTGGCACTGGTACGCCAAGGGCTGGGGATCAGCGTACTGCCGGAGTCGGCGGCGGACAGCCTGGAAGGCCTGAGCCGTATCCGTATCGATCATCCCGGGGTGAGCCGGGAGATCGGCTTGATCAGACGTAGCGGCCTGGGCTTGAGCCCGGCTGCGCAACGCTGTTTTGACCTGCTGGGCGAACAACTCGCTCCCTAGCGCCACGCCCGGCAACGCGATGCTGGTGAGTCACTGCCCGCACGCCGCAATCGCGCACCTCAGCCCAGCATCGGCACATGCCTGGGATGGCTGGCAACGCGAGCCAACCAGGCCTGCACCCCCGGATAAGCGCCCAGGTCAAACCCACCTTCATGGGCCACATGGGTGTAGGCATACAAGGCTACGTCGGCAATCGAGAACTGCTCTCCCACCAGATACGGCGTGAGTTGCAGTTGACGCTCCATGACTCTGAGCGCCTTGTAGCCGCCCTTGTGCAGCTTCTGGTATTCCTCCAGGCGCTCTTGCGGCAGGCCCAGGTAAAACTGGATAAACCGCGCCACGGCAATGTACGGCTCATGGCTGTACTGCTCGAAGAACTGCCATTGCAGCACCTGGGTGCGCAGGCGCGGTTCGGAGGGCAGGAACTCGCTGCCATCGGCCAGGAAATTGAGGATCGCATTGGATTCCCACAGGCAGGTGCCGTCTTCCAGTTCCAACACCGGAATCTTGCCATTCGGGTTCTTGGCCAGGAATTCGGCGGTCTGGGTGTCGCCGTTGAGGATGTCGATATCGACCCATTGGTACGCAATGCCCAGCAGATTGAGCATCAACTTGATCTTGTAGCAGTTGCCCGACTTGTAATCGCCATAAACCTTGTACATGGGGCTCCCCTTATGCCGCTTGCGCGTGCTGTGCTTGACGGACCACCGCGGCCAGGCGCTTGAGACCTTCGTCCAGGCGGGCCGGGTCAATATGGCTGAAATTGAGTCGCAACGAGCCCAGATGCTGGTCCGGCTCGGAAAAGAACGGCTCACCGGGCATGAACGCGACGCCCTGCGCCAATGCCTGCGCCAACAAAGTGCGGGTATCGAGGGGTTGTTTCAAGGTCAGCCAGAAGAATAATCCGCCCTGGGGCACTTGCCAGTCGGCCAGTTCGTTGAAATGACGCACCAACGCGGCCTGGAATGCGTCGCGGCGCTCACGGTAAAAACTGCGCAATTGCACCAGGTGCTGCTGGTATTTTTCGGTGCCGATCCATTGCATCGCCTGCCACTGGCCGACGCGATTGGTATGCAGGTCCGCTGACTGCTTGAGCTTGAGCAGGTGTGGGAACAAATCCTGGCTGGCGATCAGATAACCCACGCGCAGGCCGGGCAACAGTGTCTTGGAAACCGTGCCGGTGTAGATCCAGCTGGCTTTTTTCAGGCGCCCGACGATGGGCTGTGCGCTGCCGCCATCAAAGGTCAGTTCGCGGTAGGGCTCGTCTTCGATCAGGGTCACGCCGAACTCATCGAGCAAGGCGGCTACGGCTTCGCGCTTGGCCTCGCTGTAACGCACGGCCGACGGGTTTTGAAAGGTCGGAATCAGGTAGATGAACGCCGGTTGATGGCGTTCAAGGCTGGCACGCAATTGCGCCAGGTTGGGGCCGTCGGCTTCCAGTGGCACGGTGAGGCAGTCGGCGCCGAACAGTTGGAAGATCTGCAGCGCGGCCAGGTAGGTCGGGCCTTCCAGCATAATCGGCGTGCCCTTGTCGATATACAGCTTGGCCGCCAGGTCCAGGGTTTGCTGGGACCCGCTGACCACCAGCACCTGGCTGGCCTGGCACGCCACGCCCAACGCACGGGCCTCGGCCGCCAGCAATTCGCGCAGCGCAGGCTCGCCTTCGCTCATGCCGTATTGGCCCATGTTCAGCGGCATATCGTCCCAATTCAGCGCGGGCAACATCGCTTCGGCAGGCAGGCCACCGGCGAAGGACATCACCTCCGGGCGCTGGGCCGCCGCGAGGATTTCACGGATCAAGGAGCTTTTGAGGCGCGTAACACGTTCAGAGAAGGCCATAAGGTCACCGCTAGCGAAGCCTGTGGGAAATACGTCAAACTGGTTGACCGAAATTACGACGACTTGCACGGATACGTCAATATGCTTGACCTTAAAAACCCCACCGCCCAACAAGCGGCCATGGAAGCGTTCTTCTTCGGCTACCAGGCCTTTACCGCCAAGGCCGACGAGATGCTCGGACGCCGTGGCCTGAGCCGTGTGCATCAGCGCATCGTGTTTTTTATCGCACGCTACCCGGCAATAAGCGTGAAGCAACTGCTGGAATTGCTCGGCGTGAGCAAACAGGCGCTGAACATGCCCCTGCGCCAATTGCAGGAAATGCACCTGGTCAATAGCGTCGCGTCCGAGACCGACAAGCGCAAACGCCTGCTGGAACTGACCGAAGAAGGCCAGCGTTTCGAGCAGTCATTGCGCCGTGAGCAAGTGAAGTTGTTGCAACGCGCCTTCAACGAAGCCGGGGAAGAGGCTGTGACGGGCTGGCTGGCGGTGAATCAGGCGCTGAGTGCGGCGAATTAGCCTTTCATCATCTTTTGTGCAGCTGATCGAAAACATTATTTGCTTTATTTGTATACAAAAGCATAATCCTCTGCGTGCGAGTTCCTGACCTATTGGTCAACAAAACCCGCCAGTACCTCAAAGCGCTGTTGCCCACATTCGTGACCGGCGCGGGAAATAACAATAAAACTCTTGAGGAGTACTCGCTGTGGATAGCCGCAAATCCGAAGCCCCAACGCTGGAAATCGCCCCGCCTGGCAACAGTTGGCTGGAACGCCTGTTCAAACTCAGCTTGCATGGCACCACAGTGAAGACCGAACTGATCGCCGGCCTCACCACCTTCATCACCATGGCGTACATCATCTTCGTCAACCCCAACATCATGGCCGACGCTGGTATCGATCACGGTGCGGCATTCGTCGCCACCTGCATCGCCGCCGCGTTGGGCTGCCTGTTGATGGGCCTGTACGCCAACTGGCCCGTGGGCCTGGCCCCGGGCATGGGCTTGAATGCGTTTTTCACCTACACCGTGGTCGGCACCATGGGCTACCACTGGGAAACCGCGTTGGGTGCCGTGTTTATTTCCGGCGTGCTGTTCATGGGCCTGACATTGTCCCGCGTGCGCGAATGGCTGCTCAACAGCATCCCGGTCAGCCTGCGCCATGCCATGGGCGCGGGCGTGGGCCTGTTCCTCGGGGTGATTGGCTTGAAAACCGCCGGCATCATCGTCGACAGCCCCGCCACGCTGATCAAGCTCGGCTCGCTGCACGAACCGGCACCGCTGCTGGCGGCCGTGTGTTTCCTGCTGATTGCCATCCTCAGCTACCACCGCGTGTTCGGTGCGATCCTGATCAGCATCATCGCCGTGACCCTGGCCGGTTGGGGCCTGGGCCTGGTGCACTACAACGGCATTCTCTCCACGCCGCCGAGCCTGGCACCGACCTGGATGGCCATGGATGTGAAGGGTGTATTCAATGTCAGCATGATCAGCGTGGTATTCGCCTTTCTTTTTGTACACATGTTCGACACCGCAGGTACACTGATGGGCGTCGCGCAGCGCGCCGGGCTGGTCAATGCCGACGGCAAGATCGATAACCTGTCCCGCGCGTTGAAGGCCGACAGTGCTTCCAGCGTGTTCGGTGCCATGGTCGGCGTGCCGCCAGTGACGAGCTACGTGGAAAGCGCTGCCGGTGTCGCCGCCGGCGGCCGCACGGGGTTGACGGCCGTGACCGTGGGCGTGCTGTTTGTGGCGGCGATGTTTTTTGCGCCGCTGGCCGGGATGATTCCGGCCTACGCCACGGCCGGTGCGCTGATCTACGTGGCAATGCTGATGATGGCGAGCATGGCGCATATCCATTGGGATGAAGCCACCGACAGCATCCCAGCGATTGTCACCGCGATCATGATGCCCCTGACTTTTTCGGTCGCCGACGGTATCGCCCTGGGCTTCATCACCTATGTGGCGCTCAAGGCAGGCACCGGCAAGTACCGCGAAATTTCCGTGAGCCTGTGGGTGCTGTGCGCGATCTTTATCGCCAAATTCATATTTCTATAAAAAGGGAGTGACTGATGAACCTGGAAACCTGGCTACTGTTCAGCGGCGCAGCGTTGGTGGTGATCCTGATCCCGGGGCCACTGTCATTGTTGATGATCAGCAACAGTCTCAACTACGGCCTGCGCCGTTCGTATCCAGCGTTTCTCGGTGGGGTGTTTGCCTCGATCTGCCTGTTAAGTGCCTCGGCCCTGGGCCTGGGCGCCCTGTTGCTGGCATCGGAGCAGTTGTTCAGCGCTTTGAAGATCCTCGGCGCGGCCTACCTGTTCTACCTCGCCTGGCAGAGCTGGCAGCAATCTCGCCAGCCAAGCCAGGCGGCCGTGGTGCCGCAGGCGGTAGCGACGCCGCGCTTTCGTGCGCTGTTTGGCCGAGCGTTTGTGCTCGGCGCCAGCAACCCCAAGGACATCCTGTTCTTCGCCGCCTTCCTGCCGCAATTTCTCAGCAGCCAGCAGCCGTTCCTGCCGCAACTGCTGATCATGATCGCCACCTGGACCCTGCTCGACCTGCTGTGCAAACTGGCCTACGGGCTCAGTGCCCATGGCGCTGCGCGTTACTTGCGCAGCGGCAAAGGCCAGAGCTGGTTCAACCGCGTCAGCGCCGGGCTGTTCGGCGGCGCCGGGATGGTGTCGTTGGTCAAGGCGACGGGGCCACTTTGACGAAATAAACGCTGGGTGGGATCTTGCCTGAAACAGGCCATTGAATGCCCGCCACGATCCGCACCAGGCGCCCCTCTTCCAGAGCACGCTTGACTCGCGCGAATATCATCGAGCTCGGATGACGGTTGATGGCTTTATTGAACCAATCATCCGTCAGCCCGCCACGCAATATGATGGACGCTCGCTCAACCCAATGAATGGCGATGTAGTACAGCTTGTTTGAAAGAGGATGGGTGGCGACCAATTCACTCGTGGGCTTTCTGCCATGCCTGACGCTCATCTCCTCTACATCGAAACCCTGCTGTTGCAGCACGCGCCGGACCGCCGGAAGCTGCGCATTGTTTCGTTCGAGTGCCAGCTTACTGCGGGCGGGCCGTAATGCGGGGTCTAACCCAGTCACGCGAAAATCGATACGAGTAAAGCCCGGGGTCTTGTCGTTGTAACCGACAAACAGAGACACCCCGCGCCTTTCGGTGGGCCGCAACATTCTCAGCAAATCATCCGTCTGACCGGGCCTTGCAGGGGCAGCAGGCAACCACTTGTCCAAGGTCGCACGGATATTGAGCAGGTGAGTGGCCGTTGCAGGGCGCCGTGGGCCTGACAACTCAATCATTCTTGCAACCGTGAAGTCTTGGCTTTTACGGGTCAGGGTGGGAAACGCCTCCCCCACGTACTGCGTCAGCGGCTTATCGAACAGCGGCAGATGAAGCTGCCACCCCTGGGCTGAAGTGCGTGAGGCCGGAAGAGGCTGCTCACTCGGCGCCGTGCCGGTCCAACGCTCGATGTCGGCACTGGCCAAGGACACCAGCGGTTCATCCCTTGTAATAAACACGATGCGGTTCAACGGTGCCTGATCGCCTTGGGGAAGCAGCCGGTAATAACCGCTCAAAGGATCCACCAGGCTGGTATTGGCGGGTGCCACTCGCAGGGCGTTGTAGGAAATGCCTGGGCTGGCCAGAGGTACATGAAACACCCCGGGCGCCGGGGAACTCAATTGCTCGGTAACTGGAATCTGCATGCGCCAATCCAGCCAATGGGTCGCCGGGTTGGATGACTGCAGGATGGCGTCCTCCGTCGCGGTGCGTAAAACCGGTGGCCACCAGTCAGGCGGTGCTGACGCGGGCGCACGCCAGGGGTTGAGCACGCCTGAACTCGTCCCGGCCACCGGTTGGGGGGCGTCTGCGCCGAGTAACCGCTCGCTCTGTCGAGGACTGTTCAAGATCAATTCATTCTGGCCGGCGACCCGGGGGTTCTTCAAGCGAAACGCCGGCTCGTTGCCGCGTCGGTAGACCGGATAATGGTGCGTGTCGTCAGCCACAAATGACGCGCCGTCCTTCACGTGGATGCCGAACCGATCCGGCCCCTTCAACGCCACGGCCCCTTTGGGCACGCCCTTGATTTTGAAATGTTCCAAGGCTTTGAGCTGCATCACGGGGGGCGGCGCAAGCCGGGTTGAGCCACCCTGCGCGGACATGCGCAGGCGATGAATACGCCCCAACGCAGCTCTTGCGATGGGGCGAGCGACACGCGATGTGCCCTGCCCTGCCGGCTTCGGGCCGGGCATGACATTCACTAGCAGGTCGACGATCAAAAAACTGCTCATGAAGCCCACATCGACAGCATCGTGCGCATCGCCAAAGCGATGGTAGTGGCGCGCCGCAAGCAGCAGCTCATAAACATCATTGAGCACGCCGAACAAGGGAAAGAAAAACTGCGAGAGAAACGCGACGATCCGGCGAATGCGAGTCTGGCCCTGCTCACCCAGCCGCTGCGCTCGGTACTGTTCCAGCTCTTTGCCGGAACGGCTGGATGCCTGAGCCTGGCGCTGCAGCTCGAGCACGTTGGCTTGATACAGCAAGGCCTGGGCATCGCTGTGGGAGGTGGCGACAATCGCCAGCCAGTCCTGCGGATCACTGGCGATCTGTTCATGGATGATGCTTTCTATCTCACTCAGTTGCGCCGTGGGCTCCAGGTGCTTGATGTTGAATGAGCGAATGAACTCGATCCCCCGCAGGATCCCCTTGACCATGGAAACGCCCGGCAAGGGATAGGGGATATCGAACACCCCAGCAGGCGTAGCGGCCCGAGCCGGATGATGAGTGAGCGCCTCAAACGCCCAGCCGGGTGCGACCTGCCGCGCCAGCAGCCTGACGTTACCAGGCAGTGCGCCGACTCGATTCAGCTGCGCTCGGGCCTGTTCCAGGCTGCCGTACTCAGTGAGTACCCACCCTTGCGGAGCTTCGGGCCAATAGACCACACACTGATCAGTGAGCAGGTCTTGCACCACCACCAGCCCTGCGATGTAGCGATCATGCTGCATGGTGTGCCCCACCAGGTGCACCACATGCAATTGCAGCGCAGGCTGGAGCGTTCGCGTCGCCATGGCGCTGCGCAACAACGCCTGCGCACTCGCCGTCAGCCCCTGCTGAGCCGCCGAGTAGAGATGCTGTGCAGCACCCGCTTGCAACGTGCGATTCAATAACGCGGGAATACGCCCCTCAGTCGCTGTGGGGGCAGCACCAGCAGGCGGATAAAACACTGATTGGATCAACCTGTCGTACTCGCCACCGATATCCAGTGAAGCCACCATGGGGATCAGGTAGGCGGCGTTCAGGCGTTCTTGCCACTGGGGTTGCAGATAGCGGGCGCGGTTGAATCGCCAGTGTGTCCAGGGCGCCAACGGGTCCAGGTTATGCAGCGCCAATTGCAGCAGGCTGAACGTCGTGCGCTCAAGGGTAGCGGTCAATATGGGTTTGCGGTCCCCGACTGAGCAGCGGCTTTCCCACCCGCAAAAGCTGTCCTGCACATCATCGGGCAGATCAATCAACGGTTGCTCGATATCCAGCTGCGCCGGCATGCCATCCTGGCGCAGGCGGTCCGTCAGCGCACGGCGGGCAAACGAGCCGAGGTCAGGCAGGCAGTCTTGCAGGTGACGGGCGAAGGCGAAGGCGCTGCTCAACTGCAAACGCCACAAGCGCCTGAAATGCTTGCGCTGGGCACGGGATGCAGCGGCCAACCAGGCCGGTATTTTCTTCGACTCAGACGCGACCTTGCGCATCAGTTCAACATGGGTATGCGCCTGGTTCAGCGCGCTGTTCGCCGGGACCATCAATTGGCCTTGCAGCTCGAACATCAACAGCGAGCGGCTCAACCCGGCATCCGTCACTTCACTGAAAATACGCGTGATGTCCTCAGTGCTGCTGTGCAAGCGGTCGTAGGTCCCAAGCAGTTTCTTGAGGCCGGTGAGGGCAGGCTTGCCGGGGATGTCGAGGTAACGCACGTTCAGGGTTTCACGCGCAGCGTGGGCGCGCAGGTCGCGGCGCTTATCGTGCTCCACGCAACCCCATAGCACCGAATCGTCACGGCTGCTCAAACTCACCTTGAGGCTCTGAGTCAGGGCATCCAGCCCGGAAAATGCAAGCAGGCCACCGGCTGCACCGAACGCGTACAACACCACAGGTCGCTGGCGGGTCGGGACCCTCACGGCGGCGGCGGTCGTGATGACCCAGACGTTGTGCAGGGGGTAATAGGCATCAGGCTCGTTGCCGATGGCGATGGACATCACCCGGGTCTGACTGCCCGGACGTCGGGAGGCCAGAGGCTGGTCTATGACTTCAATCATCAGCGCCCGATGCGCGCTACCCAGCAACTTGAGCCGGTGCTGCAGCTCAACCTCAGAGCGCAGCGCCTCGGCTTGAGCATTCAGGAACAACGAAACACGCCTGGGCGTGCCTGCCCCGCCGGGCCGCTCGGCCCAAAAAACCAGGTCAAGTGCACGTTGCTGTGCATCCTGCATCAACGCTTTCAACACTTGTGCATGGACTTCGCGCTGGCTCATCAGCGACAGCAACGCCTGATAGGCTGGTGTCTGTGCACTGGGATCATCCGCAGCCAACAGCGTAACCAGGCCTTTTTCGTAGCGTTTGACCTGCCGCTCCACCGACAGCATCGCCAACGTGGGCGCCGTGCTGGCAAACACAATTTCTGCCTGCCGGCGTTGGCGGTCCCAGCGCAGTAATTGATCACGCAGCAGACCCAGCCGAGCGCCGCCGACCTGTTGTTTGCGCGCGCCTTCCACATAGGCAAGAAAAGCCCCGGCCTGCAGCGGTTGGGGCCGAGGCCGAGCGGTTGAAAACACCTGCGCGAGATTGACCTGCATCGCACAGGCCAACTCATTGGCCCATTGCCCACTCAATAACGCCTCGGCCCCTTGCGCCAGGGCGTCGCCGGTCACTGCGTGGCCACGCACGAAGCGGGTTGTCGGGGACAAGTCCGCCGGCGGGCAGGCGCCATTGCGCTGATCCAGAGGTAAACACTGCCACAGTTCGTGAAAGCGCTCGCGACCCAACTCCAGCAAGCCGCATTGAAGGACGTCGAAGCTGGGGTATTCATGAAAATTGCGCCCTCCACCCGGCAGGTAGAGGACATGGGGCGCATCAACGGGCTCGCCTTCACGGTATAGATGCAAGGCACCGGGAATCGCCAGCGCAGGTGAGCCGGGCCACAGCAACCGACCCACTTGCACACTGGCCCAGCTACCGCCGGCACGCTGCCGGGCTTCGGCGCTCGGGGCGTCGATGACCGCCTGGACCATCAGCATTCCCGCGCTCGATAACTCGTCGAGTTGGCGCGCGATGAAGGCGCGATCGGCGAAGAGCTGTGTGTGCAACGCAGCCCAACGTTCCCGCCGCGTCAGCCAGGAACCCTGCACCAGCGTGTCCCAGTAGGCTTTTTGCGCGCCGGCCAAGACCTCGAGCAGCCCCATCGCACACAGTCGTTGCAAGGCTTGCAATGGGGTGTAGGGCAAGCGCCGGCGCGGGCGGCCCTTGATGCTCAACGCGGTAAACGCGTTGACGTTGACCGCCACCGACGGCTGCACCAGCGAGAACAAGGCCCGATCAGTCAAGGTATCGACCTTTTGCGCTGCCCGGGGTGGCTTCGGTTCGGTAAAAATCAGGCTGTCCGGGTCCATCTCGAACGCTTTGCGCAGCTCGGTTCGCAACACATTCAGCACTTTGGGTGAACGACCGAGCAGATGAACCAGCGCTTGGGTCGATTCGCTGCACCGCAGGTCGGCAAGGGCGATCTGATTGATCAGGCGGCTGGGGTGTGGATGGGTGTTGATTCGCCAGCGCAATTGATCGCGGATGCCCTGGAGTGCGGCTTCGGCGGCCACTGCTGAATCATCGGTGTCGAGGAGCGGACCCATGGTGCTTTCTTCTCAATGAGGAAAGCACCCAGCCTAGGCAACGCCGTCGGCCCAAGGGCGCTAGATAATTGATCCCATGCCCCATAAAAAAGCCCGCAGTGTGGGCGGGCGAAAACCAACGAAGAGCTTTGGGGGTGTGAAGCGAGGTGACGCTAGCTACCGCGATAGGTGGAGTAGCTGTAAGGCGAAATCAGTAGCGGCACATGGTAATGCTCCTGTTCGGCGTTGATCCCGAAGCGCAACACCACCACATCCAGGAAAGCCGGCTCCGGCAGTTGCACGCCACGGGCGCGGTAGTAGTCACCGGCGCTGAATTGCAGTTGGTACACGCCGCTGCGGTAGGCATCGCCTTGCAGCAGGGGCGCATCGCAGCGGCCATCGCTGTTGGTGTGTGCGGTGGCGACGCGTTCAAGCTGCGCGCCTTCGACGCGATACAGCTCTATCTTGATCGCGCTGCCGGGGCAGCCGTGTGCGGCATCCAAAACGTGTGTAGTCAAACGTCCCATGGCGTCGGCGCGCCTCCCGTGGTCAGTTAAAGAGTGAGCCGCACTTTTTCAGGGCAGCGAAAAAGCCGGCGATGGCTGATTAAGACACTTTTTAAAAAAATTGTACACAATAAAAATCACAAACCTTTGCATCAGTCCGCGCCTGGTACTCAAACAGGCGATTCATACGTAATCCTTGCTTTTAAACGACCTTTTGTCCATTAGCTGACCAACCAGGCAAGTTTCTTGCTACACCATTCACACAGCGTCCCGCAGAAAAAATGCAGAAATGCGGGCTTACAAAGTGGCTGATAAGTTGTATACAATCACTCATCGCCAACACGACGAACAAGAAGGAAGACTGCAGTGAGCGCTGACTACCCACGCGACCTGATCGGTTACGGCAGTAACCCTCCTCACCCCCATTGGCCGGGCAAGGCGCGCATTGCGCTGTCTTTCGTACTCAACTACGAAGAAGGTGGCGAGCGCAATATCTTGCACGGTGACAAAGAGTCCGAAGCCTTCCTCTCGGAAATGGTCTCGGCCCAGCCGCTGCAGGGCGCACGCAACATGAGCATGGAGTCGCTGTACGAATACGGCAGCCGGGCCGGTGTGTGGCGCATTCTCAAGCTGTTCAAGGCATTCGATATTCCGCTGACTATCTTCGCCGTAGCCATGGCCGCCCAACGCCATCCGGATGTGATCCGCGCCATGGTCGATGCCGGCCATGAGATCTGCAGCCATGGCTATCGCTGGATCGACTACCAGTACATGGACGAGGCCCAGGAACGCGAGCACATGCTCGAAGCTATCCGCATCCTTACCGAATTGACCGGCGAGCGCCCATTGGGGTGGTACACCGGGCGCACCGGCCCCAACACGCGGCGTCTGGTGATGGAGGAAGGCGGTTTCCTCTACGACAGCGACACCTACGACGATGACCTGCCCTACTGGGAACCCAACAACCCCACCGGCAAGCCGCACCTGGTGATCCCCTACACCCTGGACACCAACGACATGCGCTTTACCCAGGTGCAGGGCTTCAACAAGGGCGATGACTTTTTCGAGTACCTCAAAGATGCGTTCGACGTGCTTTACGCCGAAGGCGCCGAGGCCCCGAAGATGCTTTCGATCGGCCTGCATTGCCGCCTGATCGGCCGTCCTGCGCGCCTGGCTTCGTTGAAGCGGTTCATTGAATACGTCAAGGGTCACGAGCACGTCTGGTTCACTCGCCGGGTGGACATTGCGCGTCACTGGCAAGCGACCCATCCCTATGCGGGAGCGGCGAAATGACTGCATTCCAGAGCCTGAAACCCTCGACCCTGGGCCGCGACGAATTCGTCAACGCCTTCGCCGACATCTACGAACATTCGCCATGGGTGGCCGAAAAGGCCTTCGACCTGGGCCAGGATGCGTCGATCGACCAGATCGAGACCCTGCACCAACGCATGAGCGATATCCTGTTGAGCGCCGATCACGCCAGCCAGCTGGCCCTGATCAACGCTCACCCGGACCTGGCCGGCAAAGCCGCCGTCCAGGGCCAACTGACCGCAGCCAGCACTGATGAACAGGCCGGCGCGGGGATTCACCAGTGCACGGCCGAAGAGTTTTCTCGCTTCACCGAGCTGAACGAAGCCTATAAGGCCAAGTTCAAGTTTCCCTTCATCATGGCGGTAAAAGGCAGCAACCGGCACCAGATCCTGGCCGCGTTCGAAACGCGCATTCACAACCCGGTGGACACCGAGTTCAAATGCGCCCTGGCCGAGATCAACAAGATCGCGTTGTTCCGATTACTGACCCTCTAAACGACCATCCCCAGCCACTCAATCCAAGGCAGACAAGAAGAATGAAAGCGCAACCCGTACCTTTCGAAAAGTTCGTCAACCTGGCCGATGCCCGCCTGGGCACCAAGATCCTCTCGGTGACCGATGACTGGTTCGCCGACGCCAACCGCCTGTTCCAGCCGACCCCGGCCGTGTGGAAGGAGGGCGTTTTCGATGACAACGGCAAGTGGATGGACGGCTGGGAATCACGCCGCAAGCGCTTCGAAGGCTACGACAGTGCCGTGATCCGCCTGGGCGTACCGGGCTCGATCAAGGGCGTGGACATCGACACTTCATTCTTCACCGGCAACTACCCGCCGTCGGCGTCCCTGGAAGCCTGCTTCCTGGCCTCGGGCGACCCTGACGAAAACACCCAGTGGGTGGAAGTGCTGTCAGCCGTCGAGCTGCAAGGCAACAGCCACCACCACCATGAAATCAACAACGACCAGGCGTTCAGCCACCTGCGCTTCAACATCTACCCGGACGGCGGCGTGGCCCGTCTGCGTGTGTACGGTGTGCCGTTCCGCGACTGGTCGTCGGTGGGTGACAACGAACAGGTCGACCTGGCTGCCGCACTGAACGGCGGTCGCGCCCTGGCCTGCTCCGATGAACACTTCGGCCGCATGAGCAACATTCTGAACCCGGGCCGTGGCATCAACATGGGCGACGGCTGGGAAACCGCGCGTCGTCGTACACCGGGCAATGACTGGGTGATCGTCGCCCTGGGCCATCCGGGCGAGATCGAGAAGATCATCGTCGACACCCTGCACTTCAAGGGCAACTACCCGGACACCTGCTCGATCCAGGGCGCATTCGTGAAAGGCGGCACCGACAGCCAGATCGAAACCCAGTCGCTGTTCTGGCGCGAACTGCTGCCGGCGCAGAAGCTGGAAATGCATGCCGAACACACCTTCGCCGAACAGATCAAGGCACTCGGGCCGATTACCCACATCCGCCTGAACGTGTTCCCGGATGGCGGTGTGAGTCGCCTGCGTGTCCTCGGCAAAGTCGCCAAGTAACGCCTGAGCGGACGCGGAGCGTCCAGGGCAACGTTCCCACGCAGAGCGTGGGAGCGATCAATAGACAAGATTAAGAAGACAGCCATGCGCACACTGATGATCGAACCCCTGACCAAAGAAGCCTTTGCCCCTTTCGGAGACGTTATCGAAACCGATGGCAGCGATCACTTCATGATCAACAACGGGTCGACCATGCGCTTTCACAAGCTGGCGACGGTAGAAACCGCCACGCCAGAAGACAACGCGATCATCAGCATCTTCCGCGCCGACGCGCTGCCGATGCCGCTGACCGTGTGCATGCTGGAGAGACACCCGCTGGGCAGCCAGGCTTTCATTCCGCTGCTCGGCAACCCCTTTCTGATCGTGGTCGCGCCACTTGGCGATGCACCTGTATCAGGCTTGGTCCGCGCCTTCGTCACCAACGGCAGGCAGGGCATCAATTACCATCGCGGCGTCTGGCACCACCCGGTGCTGACGATCGAAAAGCGGGATGACTTCCTGGTGGTTGATCGCAGTGGCACAGGCAATAACTGCGATGAGCATTTTTTCAAAGAGGATGAGCGTTTGATCCTCGCCCCCCACCAATAAGAGAAGGTCTGATCACCCGACAACAAGGGTGACAGGCGAGAGGTAAAGACTGTGGAAGCACATCTGTTGGAATGGCTGAACCTGAGCGTGCGCTGGGTTCACATGATCACCGGCGTCGCCTGGATCGGCGCATCCTTCTATTTCGTCTGGCTGGAAAACAACCTCAACCGCGTCAACCCCAAGGACGGCCTGGCCGGTGACTTGTGGGCGATCCACGGAGGCGGTATCTACCACCTGGAAAAATACAAACTGGCCCCACCGACCATGCCGGACAACCTGCACTGGTTCAAATGGGAAGCCTATTTCACCTGGATGTCGGGCATCGCGCTGCTGTGCGTGGTGTTCTATTCCAACCCGACCTTGTACCTGCTCGCCCCCGGCAGCAGCCTCAGCGGCCCGGAAGGTGTACTGCTGGGCATCGGTTCGCTGTTCGTCGGCTGGTTCGTCTACTCCTTCCTCTGCGACTCGGCCCTGGGCAAGCGCCCTGCCCTGCTCGGCTTGATCCTGTTCGTGCTGTTGATTGCCGCCGCGTACGGTTTCAGCAAGGTGTTCAGCGGCCGCGGCGCCTACCTGCACGTGGGTGCCGTGATCGGCACCATCATGGTCGGTAACGTGTTCCGCATCATCATGCCCGCCCAGCGCGCATTGGTGGCGGCCATCGCGCAAAACCGCACGCCTGACCCGGCCTTGCCGGCCAAGGGGCTGCTGCGTTCGCGACACAACAACTACTTCACCTTGCCGGTGCTGTTCATCATGATCAGCAACCACTTCCCGAGCACCTACGGCAGCCAATACAACTGGCTGATCCTGGCCGGTATCGCCGTGGCGGCGGTGTTGGTACGGCACTACTTCAACACCCGGCACAACAGCCAGAAGTACGCGTGGACCTTACCGGTCGGTGCGCTGGCGATGATTTGCCTGGCCTACGTGACCGGCCCGAAACCGCTGGCCATCACCCCGGACGTAGCCAAGGCCCCCGCCGCCATCGAGTACCAGCCGTTGCCGGAAACGGCGTTGGGTGGCGGCCTGAAACCTGCTGCGCCGACGGCACCCGCAGCTGAACCGGCGGCTGCACCCGCCCAGGCCACGATTGATTTCGACAAGGTGCACGGGGTGATCCAGGAACGCTGCGCCGTGTGCCATTCGGCCAAGCCCACCAGCCCCCTGTTCAGCACGGCCCCGGCCGGCGTGATGTTCGACACCCCGGCGCAGATCCAGCAGCAGGCGGCGCGCATTCAAGCGCAGGCCGTGGCGAGCCAGATCATGCCGCTGGGCAACATCACCCAGATGACCCAGCAGGAGCGGGATCTGATTGGCACCTGGATCAACCAGGGGGCCCGCACCAACTGATTGGTTCACACAGTTCCAATGTGGGAGGGGGCAAGCCCCCTCCCACAGATTGCGCTCCAAACAACACAACAATAAAAAGATTCGAGGTGTTGCATGTCCCAGTTAGAAACGCAGCCCCCTGCCGCGCCCGCGATGGTGCGCCTGCCCCTCTTGCAACTGCTGCTGGTCGGCCTGCAACACGTCTTGCTCATGTACGGCGGCGCCGTCGCCGTGCCCCTGATCATTGGCCAGGCCGCAGGCCTCAGCCGTGAAGAAATCGCCTTCCTGATCAACGCGGACCTGCTGGTGGCCGGTATCGCCACCCTGGTGCAGTCGTTCGGCATCGGCCCGGTGGGCATTCGTATGCCGGTGATGATGGGCGCCAGTTTCGCGGCGGTCGGCAGCATGGTCGCCATGGCCGGCATGCCCGGGATCGGCTTGCAAGGGATCTTCGGTGCAACCATTGCCGCTGGGTTCTTCGGCATGCTGATCGCACCGTTCATGTCCAAGGTGGTACGCTTTTTCCCGCCGCTGGTGACCGGTACGGTCATTACCGCCATCGGCCTGTCGTTGTTTCCGGTGGCCGTGAACTGGGCCGGTGGCGGCAGCGCCGCCGCCACGTTCGGCTCGCCGATTTACCTGGCGATTGCCGCGCTGGTACTTGCCACCATCCTGCTGATCAACCGCTTCATGCGCGGTTTCTGGGTGAACATCTCAGTGCTGATCGGCATGGCGCTCGGCTATGGCTTGTGCGGCATGCTCGGCATGGTCGACCTCAGCGGCCTGGCGCTGGCACCGTGGGTGCAAGTGGTGACGCCGCTGCATTTCGGCATGCCCAAGTTCGAATTGGCGCCGATCCTGTCGATGTGCCTGGTGGTGGTGATCATCTTCGTCGAGTCCACCGGGATGTTCCTCGCCCTGGGCAAGATCACCGGCCAGGAAGTCACGCCAAAAATGCTGCGCCGTGGTTTGCTGTGTGATGCCGGCGCATCATTCTTTGCCGGCTTCTTCAACACCTTCACGCATTCCTCCTTCGCCCAGAACATCGGCCTGGTACAGATGACCGGCGTGCGCTGCCGCTCGGTGACGATCATGGCCGGGGTCTTTCTGCTGGTGCTGAGCCTGCTGCCCAAAGCGGCCTTTCTGGTGGCATCGATTCCACCGGCAGTGTTGGGCGGTGCAGCGATTGCAATGTTCGGGATGGTGGCGGCGACCGGCATCAAGATCCTGCAGGAAACCGACATCGCCGATCGTCGCAACCAACTGCTAGTGGCGGTGAGCATCGGCATGGGCCTGATCCCGGTGGTGCGCCCGGAGTTCTTCGCCCAGCTGCCGCTGTGGATGAGCCCGATTACCCACAGTGGGATTGCCATGGCCACTCTCAGCGCATTGTCGCTGAACATACTGTTCAACATCCTCGGGGGGGCCGAACGACCCTCTGTCGCCCCTACCCACTGATTCCTTCGTTAACAATAAAAACAATAACGAACAGGGAACCTCCCATGCACGCCATTCACCTGGGGCCGGCCACAAGCCGCGCCCCATTCTCGCCCCACGCGCTCTGTTACGGCGCACTTGAGCCAAGGCCAGAGAGCCAGTATTCTCCGCGCCCGCTCGAATCGACTCAAAAAAAAACAGCGAATGTAAAAGCTGACTGCAAGGCCAACTTATCCGGGCCTAATGTCTGCGGCCAACGTGCACTGAAAACCACTGGACTCGACTGCATCAACTGCAGCCGAAGGCGTTTTATTGGTTTTTTAAACAGCTTGGCGCAGCTCTTGCTAAAAGCATTAAAGCTGACCAAACAGACGATTTTTGCAGCGAACCAAAGGCGCCACACCAGAGCGCCTGCGTAGAACAAAAAACCTAAAACTTTGACTCGGGAGCACCGAATGAAACCTATGTTGAAAGGCCTGATGCTGGCAGGTTCCCTGCTGGCCGGCGGCCAAGCCGTAGCCGGCGATTTGTTGCAGTGGCAGAACAACAGCCTGACCTACCTGTGGGGCAAGAACTTCACCATCAACCCGCAGATCCAGCAAACCGTCACGTTCGAACATGCCGATGCCTGGAAGTACGGCGATAACTTCCTGTTCGTCGACCGCATCTTTTACAACGGCAAGGAAGACGGCAACGTCGGCCCGGACACTTATTACGGCGAGTTCAGCCCACGGCTGTCATTCGGCAAGATCTTCGACAAAGACCTGTCTTTCGGCCCGATCAAAGATGTATTGCTGGCTTTCACTTATGAGTTCGGCGAAGGCGATAACGAGTCATACCTGTTCGGCCCGGGCTTTGACCTGAACATCCCGGGTTTCGACTACTTCCAGTTGAACTTCTACCAGCGCCAGACCGAAGGCAATCGCCCGGGCGACAACATCTGGCAGATCACACCGGTCTGGTCGTACACCATCCCGGTTGGCGACTCGAATGTGCTGATCGATGGTTTCATGGATTGGGTGGTGGATAACGACAAGACCTCCCGTGGCACCTACCACGCCAACCTGCACTTCAACCCACAGATCAAATATGACTTGGGCAAGGCGCTGCACTGGGGTGAAAAGCAGCTGTATGTCGGTATCGAATACGACTACTGGAAGAACAAGTACGGGGTTGAAGACAGCGGCGCATTCAAGACCAACCAGGACACGGCGAGCCTGCTGGTCAAGTATCACTTCTGATTGAGCACTGCACACCCCTGTGGGAGGGGCTTGCCCCCTCCCACACTTAATTTTGTATCAGGCCGAGGAACCGAGTGATTTCCGCGCGCTTGGCCAACGCATCGCGCCGCCCCAGCTCGATCAACTCGCTGCAATAACCCGCCTCGAACAGCAAGTAACTCAATACCCCCGCCCCGCTCGTCCTGGTCGCCCCCGGCCCACGCAGGAACAGGCGCAACGCCGCCGGCAATTCCTGGCGATGCCGCGCCGCGATTTCATCGATCGGCTGGCTGGGTGCAATCACCAACACTTCCACCGGCGCCACTCCGGGGGCGACCTGGCTGAATTGGTTCAAGCGCTCCAGCAGCTCGATATCACTCTCCAGGCTGTCGATGAAGGTGCTGTTGAGCATGTGCCCCCCAATCTGCGCCAGCGTCGGCTGTTGACCGGTGTAGGTGCGTTGCGTGGCAGGCTCATTGCCGCGTGGGTTGCCGCTCACGCCCACCACCAGCACCCGGCTCGCGCCCAGGTGCAAGGCCGGACTGATCGGCGCCGACTGGCGCACTGCGCCATCACCGAAATATTCTTCGTCGAGCTTGACCGGCGCGAACAGCAAGGGGATCGCCGAACTGGCCAACAGGTGCTCCACCGTCAACCGAGCGGGCACACCGATACGCCGATGGCGCAACCAGGCGTCGATGGTACGACCGCCCTGGTAGAACGTCGTCGCCTGCCCGGACTCGTAGCCGAAAGCCGTCACCGCCACGGCATGCAAATGCTGTTTGCGGATGGCCTCGTCAATACCGTGCAGGTGCAGTTTGTCGTTAAGCAGCTCGCGCAGTGGCGTGCTGTTGAGCAGCGCCACCGGCACCTGCGCTCCCAGGCCCAGCAGGCTGTGAATGAAAAAGCGACTGGCCTGGCGGATCACTCCCGGCCAGTCGCTGCGCAACACCAGATGGCTGCGAAAACCCTGCCAGAAGGCGGTAAGGCGTTGGATCGCGGCGGTAAAGTCCGTAGCGCCGCTGGCCAGGCTCACCGCGTTGATCGCCCCGGCGGAGGTGCCGACAATCACCGGAAAAGGGTTCGGCGCTCCCGGCGGCAACAGCTCGGCAATCGCCGCCAACACCCCCACCTGATACGCCGCTCGCGCCCCGCCGCCGGAAAGAATCAAGCCTGTGACCGGTTCAGCTGGGCGCATTGCGTCACTCCATGGGGGAAGTCAGGGTTTACCGACGGCGTTTTTCGTAGAGCTTGGGTTCACCCGGCGGCCGGCTCTTGAAGCGGCGATGCGTCCACAGGTACTGCTCGGGGCATTCGCGTACCGAGGCTTCGACCCACTGGTTGATGCGCAGGCAGTCGATTTCATCGGTTTCGCCGGGGAAGTCCGTCAACGGTGGGTGGATCACCAGGCGATAGCCACTGCCATCGGCCAGGCGCTCCTGGGTGAACGGCACCACCAATGCCTTGCCCAGGCGCGCGAATTTGCTGGTGGCGGTGACGGTGGCGGCCTGGATGCCGAACAGCGGCACGAAGATGCTCTGCTTGGCGCCGTAGTCCTGATCCGGTGCGTACCAGATCGCGCGGCCGGCGCGCAGCAACTTGAGCATGCCGCGCACGTCGTCACGCTCGACGGCCAAGGAGTCGAGGTTGTGCCGCTCGCGCCCCCGCCGCTGGATAAAATCGAACAGCGGGTTCCCGTGCTCGCGGTACATGCCATCAATGGTGTGCTTCTGCCCGAGCAGGGCGGCGCCGATTTCCAGGGTAGTAAAGTGCAGGGCCATCAGGATCACGCCCTTGCCTTCCAGTTGCGCCTGCTTGAGATGCTGCAACCCTTCGACATGGGCCAGCCGTGCCAGGCGCGACTTGGGCCACCACCAGCTCATGGCCATTTCAAAGAAGGCGATACCGGTGGACGCAAAGTTTTCCTTGAGCAGTCGCTGGCGTTCCTTGGCGGACTTTTCCGGGAAGCACAGTTCCAGATTGCGCTCGGCAATACGGCGACGATCGCCGGCCACGCGATACATGCCGGCGCCGAGTAAACGACCAATGGTCAACAACGCCCGATACGGCAACTGAGTGATCAGCCATAGCAGGCCGAGTCCCAGCCATAACAGCCAAAAACGCGGGTGAAAAAATGCAGCTCGAAAACGCGGGCGATCCATTACAGATTCCGGTAAAGACATGGGCCGCGCATTCTACAACGGTTCGACCCGGCTTGCGGCCCGCGGATGTTCTCGTTATAAGTCTCGACACTTTTCGTGACAAGCCGCTTTTGCCGACCATGAGCCAAACCGAACCGCTAGACCAAGATCCCGTGTTCCAGCTGAAAGGCAGCATGCTCGCCATCACCGTACTGGAACTCGCCCGCAACGACCTCGACGCCCTGGACCGCCAACTGGCCGCCAAGGTCGCCCTGGCACCGAACTTTTTCAATAATGCCCCATTGGTACTGGCCCTCGACAAACTGCCGGCCGGCCAGGGTGCCATCGACCTGCCCGGGCTGATGCGCGTGTGCCGCTCCCATGGTTTGCGGACCCTGGCCATTCGTGCCAGCCGTATCGAAGACATTGCCGCAGCCATCGCCATTGAACTGCCAGTACTGCCGCCGTCCGGTGCCCGCGAGCGTCCGCTTGACCCAACCGAAGGCGAAGTGAAGAAAAAACCGGAAAAACCACCTGAGCCGACGATCAAGCCTACTAAGATCATCACCTCACCCGTACGCGGTGGGCAGCAGATTTACGCCCAGGGCGGCGACCTGGTAGTGGTCGCCTCGGTCAGCCCGGGGGCGGAACTTCTGGCCGATGGCAACATCCATGTATACGGCCCAATGCGCGGACGTGCCCTCGCCGGCATCAAGGGTGATACCAAGGCCCGTATTTTTTGCCAGCAGTTGACCGCTGAGCTAGTTTCCATCGCAGGCCAGTACAAGGTTTCAGAAGATTTGCGCCGTGATCCGCTGTGGGGGGCCGGGGTGCAGGTCAGCCTGTCGGGCGACGTGTTGAACATCATCCGGCTTTAACGGATACTGCCGCATTTTCCAAGCATCTCTAGACTCTGATAGCACAGCGAAACCGGCAAGATTTGCGTAGGAATAAGTTAAGACTGGCGCTTCCCCTGCGGAAACAACGGTTTTTTCCTACAAAGGCTGTCCGCCTGCGGCGAGTTTCAAGAGATGTTTTTCAGGGGCTGAAAAGTCCTTTTTCCTTAGGGGTGAAACACCTTGGCCAAGATTCTCGTGGTTACATCCGGCAAGGGTGGTGTGGGTAAGACCACCACCAGCGCCGCTATCGGTACCGGCCTCGCTCTGCGCGGCCATAAAACAGTTATCGTCGACTTCGACGTCGGCCTGCGTAACCTTGACCTGATCATGGGCTGCGAACGCCGCGTGGTGTACGACTTCGTCAACGTCGTCAACGGCGAAGCCAACCTGCAACAGGCCCTGATCAAGGACAAGCGCCTTGAAAACCTGTACGTGCTGGCCGCCAGCCAGACCCGTGACAAAGACGCGCTGACCAAAGAAGGCGTAGGCAAAGTCCTGGCCGAGTTGAAGGAAACCTTCGAATACGTGGTATGCGACTCCCCGGCGGGTATCGAAACCGGTGCTCACCTGGCGATGTACTTTGCCGACGAAGCCATCGTGGTGACCAACCCCGAAGTGTCTTCCGTACGTGACTCGGACCGCATGCTGGGCCTGTTGGCCAGCAAGTCGCAGCGTGCCGAAAAAGGCGAAGACCCGATCAGGGAGCACTTGCTGCTCACCCGCTACAACCCTGAGCGCGTCAGCAATGGCGAAATGCTCGGCGTTGAAGACGTGAAGGAAATCCTCGCAGTGACCCTGCTGGGCGTGATCCCGGAATCCCAGGCCGTGCTGAAGGCTTCCAACCAGGGTGTCCCGGTGATTCTCGACGACCAGAGCGACGCCGGCCAGGCGTACAGCGATGCCGTCGATCGCCTGCTGGGCAAATCCGTGGAACATCGCTTCCTCGATGTCAAGAAGAAGGGATTCTTCGAGCGTATCTTTGGAGGCAACTAAACAATGAAATTTCTCGACTTCTTTCGCGCCAACAAGAAGCCAACGACCGCGTCGGTCGCGAAAGAGCGTCTACAGATCATCGTGGCGCACGAACGCGGCCAACGCAGTACACCGGACTACCTGCCAGCCTTGCAGAAGGAACTGGTCGAGGTGATCCGCAAGTACGTCAATATCGGCAACGATGACGTGCATGTCGCCCTGGAAAATGACGGCAGCTGCTCGATTCTGGAACTCAATATCACCCTGCCCGATCGTTGATCGAAAGGGCGGTCGCCACGGCGGCTCGGTCACCTTGATCCCTGTTGGGGAACGGGGTGGGCGAGCCGCCGTTGGCGTTTGTTACGAGGCTGTTTGATGCCGCTGTCCAATATTCACATCCTGCATCAGGACGACGCCGTCCTGGTGGTGAACAAGCCGACCCTGTTGCTCTCCGTGCCCGGCCGGGCCGATGACAACAAGGACTGCCTGATCACCCGCCTGCAGGAAAACGGCTACCCCGAAGCCCGCATTGTCCATCGCCTGGATTGGGAAACCTCCGGGATCATCCTGCTGGCTCGGGACGCCGACACCCACCGCGAATTGTCTCGTCAGTTTCACGACCGCGAAACCGAAAAAGCCTACACCGCATTGGCTTGGGGCCAGCCTGAGCTGGACAGCGGCAGCATCGACCTGCCCTTGCGCTACGACCCGCCGACCAAACCCCGGCATGTCGTGGACCACGAGTTCGGCAAGCATGCGCTGACGTTCTGGAAGGTGCTGGAGCGCTGCGGCGACTGGTGCCGTGTGGAACTGACGCCAATCACCGGACGCTCGCACCAGCTGCGCGTGCACATGCTGTCGATCGGCCACCCGCTGCTCGGTGACGGCCTATACGCCCATGAACAGGCCCTGGCTGCCTGGCCGCGGTTGTGTCTGCACGCAAGCATGCTCAGCTTCACGCATCCGCAAAGCGGCGAGCGGTTGCGCTTTGAGTGCCCTGCCCCGTTCTAAGCCGGCAATGCGATCAAAATGTGGGAGGGGGCTTGCTCCCGATGGCGGTGTGCCAGTCCATGGATTCAGTGACTGACACTCTGTTATCGGGAGCAAGTCGAATCGTCGCACCGCCCCTCCCACATTTGTTCTGTGCACTTTTCGCCACCAACGGTAAACTCCGCGCATTGCTGTCTGGAGCTATTTATGCGCGAAGCGTTGAATCAAGGCCTGATCGACTTCCTCAAGGCCTCCCCTACTCCTTTTCATGCCACTGCCGCCCTCGCCCAGCGTCTGGAAGCGGCCGGCTATCAGCGTCTCGACGAGCGCGAAACCTGGGCTACCGAAGCCAACGGCCGCTATTACGTCACCCGTAACGATTCCTCGATCATTGCCTTCAAGCTCGGCCGTCATTCGCCGCTGCAGGGCGGGATCCGCCTGGTCGGCGCCCACACCGACAGCCCGTGCCTGCGGGTCAAGCCCCAGCCGGAGCTGCAGCGCCAGGGCTTCTGGCAGCTGGGCGTGGAAGTCTATGGCGGCGCCCTTCTCGCACCGTGGTTCGACCGCGACCTGTCCCTGGCCGGCCGCGTCACCTTCCGCCGTGACGGCAAAGTCGAAAGCCAGCTGATCGACTTCAAGCTGCCCATCGCCATCATTCCCAACCTGGCCATTCACCTGAACCGTGAAGCCAACCAGGGCTGGGCGATCAATGCCCAGACCGAGCTGCCGCCGATCCTCGCGCAATTCGCCGGTGACGAGCGCGTGGACTTCCGCGCCGTGCTCACCGAGCAACTGGCACGGGAACATGGGTTGAATGCCGATGTGGTGCTCGACTACGAGCTGAGTTTCTACGACACGCAAAGTGCAGCGGTGATCGGCCTCAATGGCGACTTCATCGCCGGCGCACGCCTCGACAACCTGCTGTCGTGCTACGCCGGCCTGCAAGCCTTGCTCACCAGTGACAGCGACGAAACCTGCGTGCTGGTGTGCAACGACCACGAAGAAGTCGGTTCCTGCTCCGCGTGCGGCGCCGATGGCCCGATGCTGGAACAGACCTTGCGCCGCCTGTTGCCCGAAGGTGATGAATTCGTACGCACCATTCAGAAATCACTGTTGGTGTCGGCAGACAACGCCCACGGCGTGCACCCGAACTACGCCGAGAAACACGACGCCAACCATGGCCCGAAACTCAACGCCGGCCCGGTAATCAAGGTCAACAGCAACCAGCGCTACGCCACCAACAGCGAAACCGCCGGCTTCTTCCGCCATCTGTGCATGGCCCAGGAAGTCCCGGTGCAAAGCTTTGTGGTGCGCAGCGACATGGGCTGCGGCTCGACCATCGGCCCGATCACCGCCAGCCACCTGGGTGTGCGTACCGTGGACATCGGCCTGCCGACGTTTGCCATGCATTCCATTCGCGAGCTGTGCGGCAGCCACGACCTGGCGCATCTGGTGAAAGTGCTGGGTGCGTTCTATGCGAGCCACGACTTGCCCTGATGCCTGATACTGGGGAAATGTGGGAGGGGGCGCGGTCACTGTGGGAGGGGGCTTGCTCCCGATAGGCCGCGCAGCGGCCTCAAAAATGGGCCTGCTATGCAGGCCATCGGGAGCAAGCCCCCTCCCACATTTTGATTTGGGTGAACCTGACCTGCATCATCTGCACTTTCTGCAATCCGACCTAGACTTGTCAGTATTCCCACTCCGACAAGGCCGTCGCCCCATGATCTCCATGTCCTCTTTCCACGCCATGCTTATCCCGATTCTGATCGGCATGATCATGCTGGCCGTGGGTTTCAACTTTCGTGACAAGCCCCTCGGCGTATTCGGCATGTGGATCGGCATGCTGCTGATCCTGGGTACCGTGGTGTACAAGATCCTCGCCAAACTGGCGGAATGACAAATGCACTCGCATTGGGCATAGCGGCCTCGTACACTCGGTCAATTCGTCGTTTCCAAGGTTGACCGCCTCGTGTTCTCCCGTCTGTTCGCCCTGCCCTGCTCTATCCTGATCGCCCTGCTCACGCTGTTGCCGCTGGCGCCTGCCCAAGCCGTGAGCTTGCCCGGCCTGCTGGGCAGCACCACCAAACCGCAACCCCAGGCCGAAGTGCCCCTGGGGCAGTCGCTGGATGAGGTGATCAAGACCCTGGAAAACGACCAGCAGCGCACTCAGCTGCTGAGCGACCTGAAGAAGCTGCGCGAAGCCACCCAAAAGGCTCAACCCGCCGCCGAACAAGGCGTACTCGGGCTGATCGGCGGCACCCTGGCGGGCCTTGAATCGCAGTTTTCCGGGGCCGACAGCCCGTTGGGGCGCTGGTCCAATGAAGTCGACCAGGCCAAGGATGAACTCAGCGCCCTGATGCTGCCGGCCAGCGAGTGGCTGCCGATCATTTTCGGCTTTGCCGTGATCCTGGCGGTCTGGAGCCTGCTGGCGGCGGCGCTCATCTGGCTCAGCCACCGCGTACGCGAACGTTTCGGCCTGCCGGAAGAACTGCCGCAACACCCGCGCACCTGGGACATGGTGCGTTTCGCCCTGCGCAAGCTGGGCCCCTGGATGATCGCCTTGATCATCACGGTTTACCTCAGCTACGCCCTGCCCTCGTCCCTGGGCAAATCCCTGGCGATGGTGCTGGCCTATGCGCTGGTGGTTGGCACCTGTTTCTCGGCGATCTGTGTGATTGCGTTCTCCGTGCTCGATGGTCCGCACCGCCACCGCGCCCTGTATATCCTGCGTCACCAGGCTTTCCGCCCGCTGTGGTGGATCGGCAGCTTTGCCGCGTTCGGCGAAGCCTTGAGCGACCCACGGCTGGTCCAGGCCCTGGGGCAGCACCTGGCTCATACCGCCGCGACCGTCGCCAATGTGATGGCGGCGCTCTCCACTGGCGTGTTTATCCTGCGTTTCCGTCGCCCCATCGCGCACCTGATTCGCAACCAACCGCTCTCGCGCCGCCTCACCCGCCGCGCCCTCACCGATACCCTGTCCATCATCGGCACCTTCTGGTATTTGCCGGCGCTGCTGCTGGTGGGCATTTCGCTGTTCGCCACGTTCCTGTCGGCGGGCGACACCAGCACGGCGCTGCGCCAGTCACTGTTGTGCACGGTGTTGCTGGTGCTGTGCATGGTGATCAACGGCCTGGTACGCCGCCACGCCCTCAAGCCGCAACGCGGGCACAAGCGTCATGCCTTGTACTCCGAACGCCTGAAAAGCTTCGTCTACACCCTGGCCCACCTGCTGGTGTGGCTGGTGTTCATTGAACTGGGCCTTCGTGTGTGGGGCCTGTCGCTGATCCGCTTTACCGAAGGCGACGGCCATGAGATCAGCGTCAAGCTGTTCGGCCTGGGCGGCACATTGCTGTTTGCCTGGCTGATCTGGATCCTCAGCGACACGGCCATTCACCACGCCCTGACCCGCTCGCGCAAAGGCCTGGCCAACGCCCGCGCGCAAACCATGATGCCGTTGATCCGCAACGTGCTGTTCGTGACCATCTTCATCATCGCCGCTATCGTCGCCTTGGCGAACATGGGCATGAACGTCACGCCACTGTTGGCAGGTGCCGGTGTGATCGGTCTGGCCATCGGTTTTGGTGCTCAGTCGCTGGTGGCGGACTTGATCACCGGCCTGTTCATCATCATCGAAGACTCCCTGGCCATCGATGACTACGTGGACGTCGGCGGCCACCTCGGCACCGTCGAGGGCCTGACTATTCGTACCGTGCGCCTGCGCGACATCGACGGCATCGTGCACACCATCCCGTTCAGTGAAATCAAGAGCATCAAGAACTACTCGCGGGAGTTCGGCTACGCGATTTTCCGGGTGGCGATCCCCTACAACATGGAAATCGACGACGCGATCAAGCTGATGCGCGACGTCGGCCAGAAAATGCGCAACGACCCGCTGCAACGCCGCAATATCTGGTCACCGCTGGAGATTCAAGGGGTAGAAAGCTTCGAATCCGGCAGCGCCATCCTGCGGGCACGCTTCAAAACCGCGCCAATCAAGCAGTGGGAAGTGTCGCGGGCGTTCAACCTGTCGCTCAAGCGTCATCTGGATGAAGCCGGGCTCGATCTGGCGACACCGCGCCTGAGCGTGCAGGTGGTCACGGCCGGCAGCGTGCAGGAGAAAGATCAACAACAATAAAGAGGGAGAGGTCCTTATGCGTTTAACCGGTCTGACACACCCATGGGTTTTCGGCGTGTTGTGCGGGGTCGCCAGCAGCGCGGTGATTGCCGCCAGCGGCGGCCAGGAAAGTGCCCGGGAAGAAATCGCCGCCCAAGCCAAAATGCTCGAACCGGTGTTGCTGGAAACCCGCCGCGATCTCCACGCCCATCCCGAGCTGGGCAATACTGAACAGCGCACCGCCGAACTCGTCGCCAGGCAATTGCGCGACTTGGGCCTTGAGGTCAAGACCGGCGTGGCGCGCACCGGTGTCGTCGGCATCTTGAAAGGCGCCCTGCCCGGCCCGACCGTGGCGTTGCGCGCCGACATGGATGCGTTGCCGGTCAAGGAAGTCGCCGACCTGCCGTTCGCCTCCAAGGCCAAGGGCACTTACCTGGGCAAGGAAGTCGACGTGATGCACGCCTGCGGCCACGACGCCCACACCGCCATCTTGCTGAGCACGGCGAAAATCCTCAGCGGTATGCGCGACCGCCTGCCCGGCACCGTTGTGTTCTATTTCCAACCCGCTGAAGAAGGCCCAAGCGACTTCATCCCCGACGGCAAAAACACCTGGGGCGCGAAGATGATGGTGCAGGAAGGCGTGATGAAGGCCCCCAAGCCGGACGCAGTGTTCGGCCTGCACGTGTGGGCCGGCGTGCCCGCCGGGCAGATCGCTTACCGTCCTGGTCCGACCCTGGCCAGTTCCGATGACCTGCGCATCAAGATCCTCGGCAAACAGACCCACGCCGGCCGCCCGTGGGACGGCATCGACCCGATCACCGTCGGCGCGCAGACCATCGTCGGCCTGCAAACCGTGGTCAGCCGCCGTACCGACATCTCGTCATTCCCGTCGGTGGTCAGCATCGGCACCATCAATGGGGGGACGCGCTATAACATCATTCCCGAATCGGTGGACATGAGCGGCACGATTCGCTCCTACGACTACGGCATTCGCCAGAAGCTGCACGCGGATGTGCGTCAGACGGTGGAGAAAATCGCTGAAAGCGGGGGCGCCAAGGCCGAAGTCACGATCATCGAGAAATACGACCCCACCATCAACAACCCGGCCCTGACCGAAAAGATGCTGCCAAGCCTGCGCTGGGCGGCCAAGGATGATGTGGTGCAAGGCCCGTTGGTGGGCGGTGCCGAAGACTTCTCGTTTTATGCCAAGGAGGCACCGGGGCTGTTTGTGTTCCTGGGAGTGACGCCACGCGATCAGGACATGAGCAAGGCTGCGCCGAACCATAACCCGGGGTTCTTTGTGGATGAATCAGCGTTGGTGGTGGGCGTGAGGACGCTGGCGTCGTTGGCAACAGACTACCTGTACACCCGCTGAAACACCGCTGTGGCAAGGGAGCTTGCTCCCTTGCCACAAAACTGGATCAGCCGGCCAGCGCCGCAGCGTCCATCTTCTGGCGCAGGCTCAGCGGGCGCATGTCGGTCCAGACCTCCTCGATGTAGGCCAGGCACTCTTTCTTCATGCCGCTCTTGCCCACGGTGCGCCAGCCTTCCGGCACGGCCTTGTAGTCGGGCCAGATGGAATACTGCTCTTCATGGTTGACCACAACCTGGAAGAGGATGTCGTCGCGGTCGAATACTGAGGTCATTGCTGTTCTCCATCGCTCAAAGGCTGGCTGCGCACCACGCGCAGCGCTGATATCTGTAGAAACGTACCAGGCGTACGAAAAATTAGACGTCGGCGAGCGCTGCCACCACGGCGCGCCCGAAGATCTCGGCCACACGGTCGATCTCGGCAGCGGTGATCACCAGGGGCGGCAGAAAACGCACCACGCCGCCATGACGGCCACCCAGCTCCAGGATCAGACCGCGCTTGAGGCACTCGCGTTGTACCAGCGGTGCCAATTGACGGTGTACCGGTGGATGGCCCTGGATATCGAGTGTGCCGTCCGGGTCCACCAGCTCCACCCCGAGCATCAGCCCTCGCCCACGAATGTCACCCAATTGCGGCACATCCCGTTGCAGGATGCGCAGGTGTTCAGCCAGGCGTTCGCCCATGGCGGCGGCGTGGCCGGCCAGGTCGTGTTGCTTGAGATGGCGCATCACTGCCGAACCTGCCGCCATCGCCATCTGGTTGCCACGGAAGGTTCCGGCATGGGCGCCCGGCAGCCACGTGTCGAGCCAGTCGCGATACACCACCACCGCCAACGGCAGGCTGCCGCCGATGGCCTTGGACATCACCACCACGTCCGGGATGATGCCGGCGTGCTCGAAGGCGAACATCTTGCCGGTACGGCCGAAGCCGCTCTGGATCTCATCGACGATCAGGGCCACCCCGGCCCGTTCGGTGATGCGCCGCAGGCCGCGCAGCCAGTCGAGATCGGCGGGAATCACCCCGCCTTCACCCTGCACCACTTCGACAATCACCGCGGCCGGCAGCGTTACGCCGGCTTCCGGGTCATTGAGCAGGTTTTCCAGGTAATGCAGGTTGACCCGCACGCCTTGCGCACCGCCCAGGCCGAACGGGCAGCGGTAATCGTAGGGGTACGGCAGAAATTGCACGCCATTGGCCAACAGGGCGCTCAACGGTTTCTTCGGCCCCAGGCTGCCCATCAGGCTCAGTGCGCCCTGGCTCATGCCGTGATAACCGCCCTGGAATGACAACACCGTACTGCGGCCGGTGGCGGTGCGTACCAGTTTCAGCGCGGCTTCCACCGCATCCGTGCCGGTCGGCCCGCAGAACTGGATTTTCGCTTCCCGCGCCAGCGCCGGCGGCAGCAGGCCGAACAGGTCCTGCACGAATTGGTCTTTGACCGGGGTGGTCAGGTCGAGGGTGTGCAGCGGCAGTTCATCGCTGAGTACCTGTTGAATGGCCTCGATCACCACCGGGTGGTTATGGCCCAGTGCCAGGGTGCCGGCACCGGCCAGGCAATCGATGAAACGCCGCCCCTCCACGTCCTCCACATAGATGCCCTTGGCGCGCTTGAGTGCCAGCGGGATACGGCGTGGGTAACTGCGGGCGTTGGATTCCTGTTGGCGTTGGCGGGCCAGCAGTGGCGTTTCCTCGAAGTGGTAGAGGGTTTCGTGCAGTTGGGTGTCTTCGGTGCGAATGGTGGCGACGGACATTTCTCGATCCCTCAATACGCGGGTGGGGTGAGCAGACGGGTGATCCGTGGGTCTACGGATGGCATGTTCTGAAGACGCACCAGCGGCGGGGGGATTTAGGGGAACGCAGTGCTTATCCGTTTTTCGGTAACGCCCGTCCCGACCATCAGATCCCCCGGTACCGCTCATTCAACGCATACAGAACCGCACACGTTTCCCCATCCAGCTCCCCGCAATAATCCCGCGACCGAAAGTGCATCTGAAATGCCCGGGTGCGCTGTTCAAATGCCTGGCGATTCTTCGCCGGCGCATAGCCATAGCGCTGGAAAGCCCGTTCCACCTCGACCTCCGGCGGCAGCCCGAGGCAAAACCGGCGTTGGTACATGGCCCGCGTCGCCTCATCGAACCAGGCGCCGATCCCCGCTTCATACAAGCACCGCCAAGGCAGTTGCGGCCCCGGGTCACGCTTGCGCCAATACGCCACATCCGAATGGCCCAGCACGTCGGCCGGCCCGATCTGTGGGTAGCGCCCCAGAATGTCACCCAACAAGGCAATCAACATATCGACCTGCGCCGCCGGGTATGCCGGAAAAGTAAACACGCCGCCGTCATCGCGCGCCAGGTTGACGATCTCGATGCCAATCGCCCGGCTGTTGAGATTATCCCGCCCTCCCCAGTGGCTTGCACCGGCATGCCAGGCGCGCTTGTCTTCGGGTACCAGGCGAAATACGCGCAACTCGTCATAACCGCTGGCGCGATAGCCGGGCTCATTCGGGTCGGGCAACAAATAGTGCGCGCTGACACCGCCCTGGGTCAGCGTATTCAGGGATGAGCCGAACGGCGCCGCGGTGTAATGCAGCACCACCTGCCGCACGGGCTCGCCGTGACGTTCATTGAAATCCTTGGAAGGGAAACTGCTATCGATGATCAACATAAGGACCGTCCTTTTTCACTACAGGCCGAATCATTCAGCCCGTTCGAGCACAAAAAAATTACCGCCATCCTGAAGCGCTCAGGTTCAGGCAGGCGGTAACTATTTGGCACTTGAAAAAGAACGGCTCAGCGCCGCAATGGCATCCCCAAATCCACGCGCAGGCCGTCCGGCCGGCTGTCGAACTTCAACGAGCAGGAA
The DNA here is from genome assembly GCF_016918385.1 of Pseudomonas sp. ICBG1301. Classification (NCBI taxonomy): domain Bacteria; kingdom Pseudomonadati; phylum Pseudomonadota; class Gammaproteobacteria; order Pseudomonadales; family Pseudomonadaceae; genus Pseudomonas; species Pseudomonas sp. ICBG1301. The sequence goes on along the minus strand of NZ_JAEKGB010000001.1, from coordinate 413,110 downwards.
CAACGCTGGACGATGGCCTGCACAATTGCCAGGCCCAGGCCGCAGCCCTCGCTGTTGCCGTTGCGCCAGAAACGTTGCGTCAGGTATTGCAGGTCCTCGCTGGAGATCTGTTTGCCATGGTCACGCACCCGGAAGATCACGTTATCGGTCGCGGTCAGCACGCTCAGCTCCACCCGCGTATCCGCAGGCGTGTGACGCAGGGCGTTGTCCAGCAGGTTGCGCAGCGCCGCGACCGCCAGGCCCACCGGCATTTCAACCGGGGTGGCCGAGAGGTTGTCGGGCAGGATCAGGTCGATACGCCGGTTGTCACCCGCATTGGCGTCCTGGATCGCCAGGCGTGCGACTTCCTCGGCACTGGAGTGCATGCCGTCATCGAACGACAGGTTGCCCTCCACCCGCGCCAACAGCAGCAGTTGCTCCAGGGTACGGTGCAGGCGGTCAGCGCCTTCCTCGGCATGGGCCAGGGACTGGTCGCGGGCCGCGCCTTCGGTCATGCGCGCCACCTGCAGGTGGGTCTTGATCGCCGTGAGCGGGCTGCGCAGCTCATGGGCGGCGTCGCCGGTCAGGCGACGTTCGCGCTCGATGGTCTTGGCGATGCGTTGCAGCAGTTGGTTCTGGGTGTCGAGCAGCGGCTTGAGTTCGCTGGGCAACGGGTGGATCTGCAGCGGTTCAAGGGAGTCGACACTGCGGCGCATCAAGGCATCACGCATGCGATTGAGCGGCACCAGGCTCTGGCCGATGCCCAGCCACAGCAGGCACAGGCAACCCAGCAAGGCCACACCGACCGGCACGGACGCCGCCAGCAGGATCGACAGGTTCAACGCCTCGCGCTCCACCTGGCGGTCGGCGGTGGTGATCAGCAAGTCGCCACGGGACAGGGTGAAACTGCGCCAGCTCACACCGTCGATGACCTGGTCGCGAAAGCCGCTCTGGCGCGACTCCAGCCCTTCATCCGGGGTGGTATGGCTGCGTGCGAGGATCTCGCCCCGCAATGAGCTGACCTGGCAGGCCATGCCGCCCGGTACATTCAGTTGCTCGGTGCGCAAATGCGCACCGCCACTCACACTGGCCAGGCCCGGCATCTGCTCGGTCAGCCCCGCCACCATGCGGGCCGATGCCACCAGGCGTTGGTCGAGGGAGAACATCATCTGGTTGCGCAGATCGTTGAGCATCCAGGCGGCCGCCAAGGCCCAGATCAACACAAAAGCGGCGCCCAGCTTGAATGTCAGGCGCAGGCGCAGGCTCATCACGAAGCGTTGTCTCCCGCCGCCGGGCCGTCATCCGCCGTGCCCAGGCGATAGCCCAGGCCGCGCACGGTCTCGACGATACCGTTACCCAATTTGCGCCGCAGGTGATGGATGTGCACGTTCAACGCGTTGCTTTCCAGTTCATCGTTGAAGCCGTAGACGCTGTCCTTGAGCTGTTCGCTGGAGAGCACGCGGCCCTTGTTGTGCAACAAGGCTTGCAACAGCGCCTGTTCGCGACGGGACAGGTCCACCGGCTGGCCACCCAGGAAGGTCTCGCGACTGCTCGGGTCATAGGCCAGCCGGCCATGTTCGATCAGGTTGACGCTGCGCCCCGCCACACGCCGCAGCAGGGTTTGCAGGCGGGCGGCGAGTTCGCGCAGGTCGAAGGGCTTGAGCAGGTAGTCATCGGCGCCGGCTTGCAGGCCGTCGACGCGGTTGGTCACCGAATCGCGCGCGGTGAGGATCAGCACCGGGATTTCCAGGCCCTGGCTGCGCTGTTGCTGCAACAGCTTGAGGCCGTCTTCATCGGGCAGGCCGAGGTCGAGCACCATGATGTCGAACGTCGCCGCCTTGAGCATCGCCCGCGCCGCCGCGGCCGAAGCGACGCGCTCGACGGTGAAACCCTGGGCGGTCAGGCCGGCCACGATACCGCTGGCGATCAGTTCGTCGTCTTCACAGACCAGTACGTGCATGCTGAACCCTTCATAAAAGATGGGGAGATTAAAGTCTGGGCGGATTAAGCGCAGATTATGCCGTGAAAAGAGGCGCGCTCAGACTTTCCCTACACTCTAGAATAGCGCCGGTTAATCATCGGTTAATCAACGCCACACATTGTGTGCTCACTTGCATCGAACTAAGGCTTGACCATGCGGCATCTGTTTACCTTTTTGCTGGTGTTGTTCGCGGGGTTCGCCCAGGCTGCGCCGGGCAGTAATCCTTTCGAGACCAAACCCGACTTCCTCCCGGTGGGCAAAGCCTTCACGTTTACCTCCGAGCGCCTGGAAAGTGGCGAGACCCAGCTATATTGGCAGATTGCCGACGGTTATTACCTGTACAAGCAGCGCATGAAGTTCGACGGCCTGGCCGACAAGCCCGCGCTGCCGCAGGGTGAAGCCCATAGCGATGAGTTTTTTGGCGAGCAGGAAGTGTATCGCCAGGGCCTGGAAGTGAAGATCCCGGCGGGTGTCACCGGCCAGGTCAAACTCGGTTGGCAGGGCTGTGCCGATGCCGGCCTGTGCTATCCGCCGCAGTCGATCACCGTGGACCTGGGCGGTAACCCTGCCGTTGCCGCCACCACCCAGGCCCAGGACCAGAGCCTGGCCAGCGGCCTGCAACAACGCAGCCTGGGCTGGAGCCTGCTGGTGTTCTTTGGCTTGGGCCTGCTGCTGGCGTTTGCGCCGTGTTCGTTGCCGATGTTGCCGATCCTCGCCGGCCTGGTTGTCGGCAGCGGCGCCAGCCCGCGCCGTGGTTTCGCCCTGGCCAGCAGTTATGTGGTGTGCATGGCCCTGGTGTATGCAGCGCTCGGCGTGTTGGCTGCGCTGCTTGGCGGCAACCTTGCCGCGCTGCTGCAAACCCCGTGGATCCTGGGCAGTTTTGCCGCGCTGTTTGTGATCCTCGCCCTGCCGATGTTCGGTTTCTTCGAGCTGCAACTGCCGGCCTTCCTGCGTGACCGCCTGGACAACGTCAGCCGCCAGCAAAGCGGTGGCAGCCTGGTGGGCGCGGGCATGCTCGGTGCGCTGTCCGGCCTGCTGGTGGGGCCGTGCATGACCGCGCCGCTGGCCGGCGCCCTGCTGTATATCGCCCAGAGCGGCAATGCGCTGCACGGTGGCCTGATTCTGTTCGCCATGGGCATCGGCATCGGCGTGCCGCTGTTGCTGCTGGTGACGGTGGGCAACCGCTTCCTGCCCAAGCCAGGCACCTGGATGAATGTGCTCAAGGGCATCTTCGGCTTCCTGTTCCTGGGCACCGCCGTGCTGATGATCCGCCCGGTCATCAACGAAAGCCTGTGGCTCGGCCTGTGGGGCGCACTGGCGCTGGTCATGGCCTACTGCGGCTGGATATTGGCCCGCGAATACGGGCTGGCCGCCAAGGTATTGGGTGCAGGCTCGCTGGTGCTGGGCCTGTGGGGCGCGGTGCTGGTGGTCGGCGCGGCCGGTGGCAGCGATGACCTGTGGCAACCGCTGAAGGTCTATAGCGGCTCGCGTGCCGCCGCCGCAACGACTGGCCATGATGCGTTCATGACCATTAACGACCCGGCCGTGCTGCAAAGCCAGCTCGACGCCGCCAAGGCTCAAGGCCAATGGGTGCTGGTGGACTACTACGCCGACTGGTGCGTGTCGTGCAAGATCATGGAAAAACAGGTGTTCGGCAAATCCGAAGTCATGGATGCCCTGAAAGACGTACGCCTGCTGCGCCTGGACGTCACTGCCGATAACGCGGCCAGCCGCGCCCTGCTCGGCCGCTACCAGGTGCCGGGGCCACCCAGCTTCGTGTGGATCGGCCCGGACGGTGAAGAACGCCGCGCCCAACGCATCACAGGCGAAGTGGATGCCGCCGGCTTCCTGCAACGTTGGACACACACCCGGGACGCGCTCTGATGCTGACCCTGACCATCGGCACCTTCGCCATTGCCCTGAATCACATCCTGTTGATCAGCGCGCTGATTCTCGCCACTTTGGTGGGTTGGCGCGTGGCCAAGCGTGGCGGGGAAAACCCGGAATCCGTGCTGTTCAGCCTGTTCCTGCTGGGCATGCTGGTGGCACGCGCCAGCTTTGTGCTGATGTACTGGAACGAGTACCGCAACGACTGGTTGCAGATGGTCGACCTGCGCGATGGCGGCTTTCTCGCCTGGCCCGGCGTGATCGCGCTGGTGCTCGGCGCGCTGGCCTACGGTTGGCGTCGCCCGCCCCTGCGTAAACCACTGAGCGCCGGGGTTATCACCGGGCTGGTGTTCTGGGGCATGGGCAGTATGTCCTTGAGCCTCTACGACAAAGGCGCGCAGTTGCCGGACATCACCTTGCGCAATGCCAATGGCGATGTGGTGCAACTGGCTGATTACAAAGGCGGCCCGCTGGTGATCAACCTATGGGCCACCTGGTGCCCACCGTGTCGCCGCGAAATGCCGGTGCTGGAACGCGCCCAACACCAACGGCCCGACGTGACCTTCCTGTTCGTCAACCAGGCCGAAAGCATGCAAAGCGTCAGCACCTTCCTCGCCACCCAGGGCCTGACCCTCGACAACGTGTTGTTTGACGCCAGTGGCCGCCTCGGCCAAGCCGTAGGCTCCATGGCGTTGCCGACCACCCTGTTTTATCAAGCCGATGGGCGGCTGATCAACAGCCACCTGGGCGAGCTGTCCCAGGCCAGCCTGGCCCGCGCCATGGAACCCTTCGACTCAGCCCCTGCCGCCACAAGGAAACCGACATGCCAAGCCTCCGCCACCTGCTGACCCTGCTGCCATTGACCCTGGCCGCCGCCATGGCCCAGGCCGAAGACTGGCCGGCGCCGATCAAACAGATCGAAGCCAAGGGCGCCAAGATCCTCGGCAAGTTCGAAGCCCCCAGCGGGCTCACCGGCTACGCCGCGCAATACCAGAACCGCGGCATGGCGCTGTACCTGACCGCCGACGGCAAAAGCGTGCTCGCCGGCAACCTGTACGACGCCCAAGGCAACGACCTGAGCAGCGCGCCCCTGGAAAAACTCGTATACGCGCCGATGGCCAAGGAAGTCTGGGCCAAGATGGAACACAGCAACTGGATTCAGGACGGCGATAAAAACGCGCCGCGTATTGTCTACCTGTTCAGCGACCCCAACTGCCCCTACTGCAACATGTTCTGGGAACAGGCCCGCCCGTGGGTAAAAGCCGGCAAGGTGCAGCTGCGCCACATCATGGTCGGCATCATCCGCGAAGACAGCCCCGGCAAGTCGGCCGCCCTGTTCGCCGCCCAGGACCCGCAAAAAGCCCTGGCCGAACACGAAGCCGCCGGCAAGGGCAGCAAGTTGCAGGCGCTGGACAAGATCCCGGCGGCGATCGAGGCCAAGCTGGATGCCAATATGAAATTGATGGATGAGTTGGAGTTGTCGGCCACTCCGGCGATTTTTTATCTGGATGACAAGGGTGGGTTGCAGCAACAGCAAGGGGCACCTTCGCCGGAGAAGTTGGTGAAGATCATGGGGCCCAAATAGGCGGCGCCTGGACTGACGCCATCGGGGGCAAGCCCCCTCCCACACTTTGAGTTGTGAATACCTTCAAAATGTGGGAGGGGGCTTGCCCCCGATGGCGTCAGTCCAGGCGATGAAGATTAAAGCCCCTCCAACTCTGCCATCAGATCACTCAACCGATCCACCTTCTCGGCACTGATCTCATTGGCCGCCAACCCGTCGATATACTCAGCCAACTCCGCCACCGTGCTGCACTCGAACATCGCCCGCAGCGGCACATCGCGCTGCAAGGTCTTCTGCACCCGCGAGGCAATCTGCGTGGCCAGCAATGAATGCCCGCCCAGTTCGAAGAAGTTGTCCTGCACCCCCACCCGCTCAACCTTGAGGACCTCGGCCCAAATCCCGGCCAGGGTCGTTTCCAGTGCGTTGCGCGGTGCCAGGTAGTCCTGGCTGTGCAACTGGCCGATGTCCAGCGCCGGCAGGGCCTTGCGGTCGAGTTTACCGTTGGCGTTGAGCGGCAGGCGGTCGAGCCAGAGCCAGTGCAGCGGCACCATGTATTCCGGCAGTTCGGCGCGCAGGCGCTGCTTGATGCGGTCCAAGCGCTCGCTGGGGTTGAGGCTTTCGTCAGCCGCCACCAGATAGCCGACCAGATGCTTGCCGTTGACGCCCTCCTGCACGCCGACGGCCGCGTCGCGCACTTCGGGTTGCTCATGCAGGCGGGCTTCGATTTCACCCAGTTCGATGCGGTAGCCGCGAATTTTCACTTGATGGTCGATACGCCCGACGTACTCCAGCACGCCGTCACTGCGACGGCGCGCCAGGTCGCCGGTGCGGTACAGCCGCTCGCCCGGTGCGCCGAACGGGTTCGGCACAAATACCGGGGCCGTACGCAGCGGATCGCTGACATAACCGCGCCCGACCCCCGTACCCGCCACGCACAACTCACCGACCGCGCCCTGCGGCACCAACTCCAGTGCACCATCCAGCAGGTACAAACGATTGTTGTCGGTCGGCGTGCCTATCGGTAGATAGGTGCCACGGGTCGACGCCAGGTCGACGCGGAAAAACGCTACGTCATCCGAACACTCCGCCGGGCCATAGGCGTTCACCAGCGCAATCTCGGGATAACGCTGCAACCACTGGTGCGCGAGCTCCGGTGGCATCGCTTCGCCGGTCGGCAGCATCCAGCGCAGGCCGTCGAGGCTGATGCGATCCTGGGCGAGCATGCCCTGGATCAGTGACGGCACGCTCTCCAACACCGTGATGCCTTGCGCCTGGACATGCTCCAGCAAACCTTGCGGATCATGGGCCAGCGCGTTCGGCACGATGTCCACCCGTGCGCCAAAAAGCGGCGCGGTGAGGAACTGCCACACGGAAATATCAAAGCTTTGCGAGGCAGTCTGGGCGATCACGTCCGCCTCACTCAGTTGCAGGTACGGCACCTTGCTCAACTGGTTATTGAGCATGCCGCGCTGTTCGACCATCACGCCTTTGGGCAGGCCTGTGGAACCTGAGGTGTAGATCACATACGCGAGGTTGTCCGGGCCGCTGTAGACGCCTGGGTTTTCTCCACGGCCCGGTACGTCCTCCCATACCAGCAACGCGCAATCGGTGCCCTCCAGCAGTTCGATGGCCAGTTCGCGACACGCCTCGGTGCACACCAGCAGCGGTGTGCGGCTCAAGTCGATAATGCTGCGCAGACGCTGGCCCGGCAGCCCGGGGTCCAGCGGCAGGTAACCGGCACCGGCCTTGAAGCTGCCGATGATCATGCCCAGCAGGTCGAGGCTGCGTTCGGCCAGCAACGCCACCGGTTGATCCAGGCCGACACCCGCCGCGATCAGCGCGTGCCCCAAGCCATTGCCGCGACGGTTCAACTCGGCATAGGTCCAGCGCTGCGCCAGGCAACTGGCGACAATGCGTTGGGGATAAGCAGCCACCTGTTCTTCAAACAGTTCGATATAGCTGCGCTCCAGCGGGTAAGCCTGCTCGCTCTGGTTGCAGCCTTCCACCAGGAACTCGCGCTCTTGCGCGCCGATCAGGGGCAACTCGGCCATGTCGCCATGGAAGCCCTGCACCAGCGCCAGCAGCAGGCGCTTGAACTCGCCGAGCATGCCTTGCACGGTGGTTTCATCGAAATAACGCTGGTCATAGGACAGGTGCAAACCGAGGTCATCGCCGGGGTAGCACACAGCGGTCAGCGGGAAGTTGGTGTGGGTGCGACCGGAGTCCGACGTGGCGTTCAGGCTTTGCGCATGATCGAGCACCGAGACTTCCACCGGGGCGTTTTCGAACACGAACAGGCTGTCGAACAGCGGCTGGCCCTTGGGCAGCTCGCTGTATTCCTGGATCGTCACCAGCGGCAAGTACTCGTACTCACGCAGTTGCATGTTGCTGTCGAGCAGGCCGCTCAACCACTGGCGCACGCTGCAAGGCTGGTCGTCCTCGGGCAGTTTCACGCGCAACGCGATGCTGTTGATGAACAGGCCGACGGTGCGTTGCATCTGCGGCATATCCACCGGGCGGCCGGCCACGGTGACGCCGAACAGCACGTCACGCTCGCCGCTCAGGCGCCGCAACACCAAGGCCCATGCCGCCTGGGCGAAGGTATTGACGGTGAGTTGGTGGGCCTGGGCCAGTTCGCGCAATTGCGCGCCGTCGCGAGTCTCCAGGCGGGTGTAGCAATCGCCGACCACCATGCCGCCGCTGTGGCCCGCGTGTTCACGCAGGAAGGGGCGGTCGCTGGGGATCGGCGTGGTGCGTTCGAACCCCTGCAGATTCTGTTGCCACCACTGGCGCGCCTCATTGAGATTCTGGCGTTGCAGCCAGGCAATGTAGTCGCGGTAGCGCGGTGGCGTCGCCAGTTGCGCGTCGCGGTGCTCGCCCAAGGCCGTATAGATCTCGAAGAAGTCATTCATCAACAGCGAACGGCACCAGGCATCGATGAGGATGTGATGGTTGCTCATCATGAACCAGTAGCGCGCCTCACCCACGCGGATCAGGCGCAGGTGGAACGGCGCCTGGTTGAGCAGATCGAAACCGGCTTCGCGTTCGGCCTTGAGCAAGGCTTGCAGGCGCGGCTCCTGTTGCTCTTCGGCATCGTGGCTCCAGTCCAGGTATTCAATCGGTGTGCTGCCCGGCTTGTGGATCACTTGCAGCATGTCTTCGCCGACATTCCAGCAGAACGACGCACGCAAGGCTTCGTGACGGGCGATCACCGCCTGCCAGGCCTGGGCAAAACGCTGCGGGTCCAGCGCGCTGTTGATACGGTAGCGGTCCTGCATGTAGTAGAGACCGGTGCCCGGCTCCAGCAGGGTGTGCAGCAACAGGCCCTCCTGCATCGGCGTCAGCGGGTAGACATCCTCGATGGCGTTGGCCGGCACCGGCAAGCCATCCAGTTGCGCCTGGGTCAGGTGTGCCAGGGGGAAGTCGGACGGCGTGAGGCCGCCGGCATCGTCCTTGAGGCAGTGCGCGATCAGGCTTTGCAATTCGGCCAGGTAGCCTTCGGCCAATTCGCGGATGGTCTGGCGGTCGTGACGCTCGCGGCTGAAGGTCCAGCGCAGCACCAGTTCCCCACCATACACCTGGCTGTCGACGCTCAACAGGTTGGGCAGCGGCGCGTCCGGGTCATGGGCAACACCTGCCGACTCGTCCAGCGGGTGGAACAGTGCATCGGCACCAAAGCTCTGGTCGAACTGGCCGAGGTAGTTGAAGGTGATCTCGGCGCTCGGCAGCGCAGCCATGGCCTGCTTGCACAGGTCGTCCGCCAGGTAGCGCAGCACGCCGTAACCCAGACCTTTGTGCGGCACACCGCGCAGTTGCTCTTTGATGGCCTTGATTGAAGCACCCGGCTCCTCAAGTGGCGTCAGGCGCAACGGATAGGCACTGGTGAACCAACCGACACTGCGGGTCAGGTCGATCTCATCGAACAGGCTTTCGCGGCCGTGGCCCTCCAGCTGGATCAGCGCCGAGGCGTGGCCGCTCCAGCGGCACAGCACGCGGGCCAGGGCGGTCAGCAACAGGTCGTTGACCTGGGTGCGGTAGGCGCTCGGGGCCTGTTGCAGCAATTGAAGCGTGTGCTCGGCATCCAGGCGCACACTGACGGTCTCGGCATCGCGATTACGCAGCGAGCCGTGTGCACGATCCACCGGCAACGCCACCTCCGGGCCTGCCAGCCGGGCCTGCCAGGTGCCCAGTTCTTCACGCAACGATTCGCTGCCGGCATACGCTTGCAGGCGTGCCGCCCAATCCCTTAGCGCACTGGTCTTGGCCGGCAGGCTGACGGACTGGCCATCGCTCAGTTGGCGATAGACCGTTTGCAGGTCTTCAAGCACGACGCGCCACGACACGCCATCCACCACCAGGTGGTGAATCGCGATCAGCAGGCGCTGTTGACCTTGCGGACCATCCACCAGCAAGGCACGCAGCAGCGGCCCATGGGCCAGGTCGAGGCTGCGCTGGGTGTCGGTGAACAGCGCCGTGCATTGGTCCCTATCACGCACGTGCGCCTGCATCAGTACGCCGCCTTCGGGCACCGCCAAGTGCTCGGCGTGCCATTGGGCATCGCGCTCGGTGAAGCTCAGGCGCAGGGCATCGTGGTGTTCCAGTACCGCCAACAGCGCTTGCTCCAGGCGGTGCGGATCGAGCAATTGCTGCGGCGCAAGCAACAACGCCTGGTTCCAGTGCTGGCGATTGGGGATATCGGTATCGAAGAACCAGTGCTGGATCGGCGTGAGCCCGGAACTGCCGGTCAAGACGCCCTGCTCCGCCTTGACCTGCTGCGAACGCGTGGCGATGGCGGCCAGGGTGCGGACCGTCTGATGCTGGAACAGGTCGCGAGGGCTGAAATGAATGCCCGCCTGCCGCGCACGGCTCACCACCTGGATCGACAGGATCGAATCGCCGCCCAGCTCGAAGAAGTTATCGTCCAGCCCGACCTGTTGCACGTTCAATACCGCGCACCAGATCGCCGCCAGGGTTTGCTCCAGCTCGCTGCGCGGCGCGACATACTGTTGGCGGTTGGCCTCCGGGTCCGGTTGCGGCAAGGCCCGACGGTCGAGCTTGCCATTGGCGGTCAACGGCATGCTGTCGAGCACGATCAGGTGCGCGGGCACCATGTAGTCCGGCAATTGCGCCTTGAGGTGAGCCTTGAGCGCGTCACGCAAGCTGGCGTGCTCGGCGTCACTGGCCAGATACGCCACCAGTTGCTTGCCGCTCGGCGAATCCAGCGCCAGCACCACGGCTTCGCGCACGGCCTCGTGCTCCAGCAGGCGGGTTTCGATCTCGCCCAGCTCGATGCGAAAGCCGCGCACCTTGACCTGATGGTCGATACGCCCCAGATACTCCACCTCGCCATCGGCGCGTTGGCGTACCAGGTCACCCGTGCGATACAGGCGGCCACCACGGCCAGCAAACGGATCGGCCACAAACCGCTCCGCCGTCATGCCCGCGCGCTGGTGGTACCCCAGGGCCAGGCCGGCACCGCCGACGTACAACTCGCCCGTCGCACCTTGCGGCACCAGGGCCAGGTCGGCGTCGAGAATGTACGCCAGGCGGTCACCGATGATGCTGCCGATCGGCACACTGCCGGCGCCCGCCTCCAACTGCTGCGGCGCCAGGCTGGCCAGCGGCATCACCACGGTTTCGGTCGGGCCATAGGCGTTGAAGAACACCTGCGGCTGGAACGCCGCCCGAATGCGCTGCAAGTGCTCGCCAGTGAGCGCCTCGCCGCCGGTGATGCACATGCGCACCGGCAAGGTCTGCTGCTGGGTGGCCAGCCATTGCGCCAACTGGCTGCCGTAACTCGGCGTGAAGCCCAGGATGTTGATGCGATGGGTGCGGATCAGCGCGCAGATTTCCTCGGCGTCCCACTGGCCCTGGGCGCGCAACACCACCTGTGCACCGCTGAGCAGCGGCACCAGCAGACGCTCGGTGGCGGCGTCGAAGTTGATCGAATAGAAGTGCAGCTCACAATCATCCGCACGCATCCCGAAACGCTCGATCACCGCCTGGCAATGCATGGCGATTTCACCATGGCACACCACCACGCCTTTGGGCTTGCCGGTGGAGCCGGAGGTGTAGATCAGGTACGCCTGATGCTGTGGCAGGTTGAGCAATGGCGGCTCGGTCGCCGGATAGTTGGCCAGTACCGGCAGGTCCTCTTCCAGGCACCAGCACGCCAGCGTGGCCGGCAACTCGCCAAGGGCTTCGAACATCGCCGCATCACTGAGCAACAGGCCAATGCCGCTGTCTTCGATCATGTAGTGCAAACGGTCGAGCGGGTATTCCGGGTCCAGCGGCACATAGGCGCCGCCGGCCTTGAGAATCGCCAGCAGGCCGATGACCATTTCCAGCGAGCGCGGCAGCGCCAGGCCCACGCGCACCTGCGGGCCGACACCGCGCTCGCGCAGCATCCAGGCCAGGCGATTGGCGCGTTCGTCCAGTTCGCGGTAGCTGAGGGTCACCCCGGCAAAGGTCAACGCGGGCGCATCGCCCCGCTTCGCCGCTTGCTGGCTGAACAGCGTGTGGAGGCACTGGTCGAGACGATGTTCACCCGCCGCAACGCCCAGGCTGTGCTGCAATGCACGTTGCTCAGCAGCGCTGAGCAGCGGCAGTTCGCTGAGGCGTTGTTGCGGATCGCCGATCAAGGCTTCCAGCAGGTTGCGCCAATGCTCGGCCATGCGCGCGATACGCGGCTCGTCGAACAGGTCGGTGCTGTAGGTCAGGCAGCAACCCAGGCGCTGGTCGAGGTCGGTGACTTCCAGGTTCAAGTCAAACTTGGTGGCGCGGGCATCGTTGGCCAGGTACTCGACGGTCATGCCGGCCAGTTGGCGGCTTTGCTGGAACTCCCAGCGCTGCACGTTGCACATCACCTGGAACAACGGGTTGTACGCCGCGCTACGCGTAGGTTGCAGGGCTTCCACCAGATGGTCGAACGGCAGGTCCTGGTGAGACTGGCCCTCGATCACCGTATGGCGAACCTGCTCGAACAACTCGCCGACACGCATCTGCCCGTCGAGTTGGCAACGCAAGACTTGGGTGTTGAGGAACGCACCGATCAGCCCTTCGCTTTCCGGGCGGATACGGTTGGCCACCGGCGCGCCGATGCGCAGGTCGGTCTGGCCGCTGTAGCGGTAAAGCAACACGGCCAGGGTGGCGGTCATGGTCATGAACAGGGTCAGGCCGCGCTCGGCATTGAAGGCACGCACGCGAGCGGCCAACGCATCGCTCAGGTCGAAGCGGTACAACTCGCCCTGGTGGCTTTGCACCGGTGGCCGTGGACGGTCGGCGGGCAGTTCGAGCAAGGGGTGCTCATGGCCCAGTTGCGCCGTCCAGTAATCCAGTTGACGCTGGCGCTCACCGGACTCCAGCCACTGGCGCTGCCAGACGCTGTAGTCCAGGTATTGCACCGGCAACGGCGCCAGCGGCGAATCGCGCTCGTCGATGAAAGCTTCATAGAGCGCGCTGAGTTCACGGGCGAAGATGTCCATGGCCCAGCCTTCGGTGACGATGTGGTGCAGGGTCAGCACCAGGTAGTGTTCCTGCTCACCGGCCTTGACCAGGCAGGCACGCAGCAACGGCCCGGTTTCCAGGTTGAAGGGCGTGTGGGCTTCATGCTCGGCCAGCTGTTGCAGGCGTTGCTGGCAATCGGCTGGAGCGAGTGCCGAGAAATCCCGCCAGTCCATGCGCAGGCCGGTCTGGCGCGAGACCTTCTGATACGCCACGCCATCGACACTCGGGAAGGTGGTGCGCAGGGTTTCATGGCGCATGATCAGGGCTTGCAACGCCGCCTCGAAACGCCCCACATCCAGCACACCGCGCAGGCGCGCCATGCCGCCGACGTTGTAGGCCGGGCTGTCCGGTTCCATCTGCCAGAGGAACCACATGCGTTGCTGGGAATAGGACAACGGCACCGGCACGCTGCGGTCGACCCGGGCGATGGGGGCTTGCTGGTTGCGATGGCCCGCCGCCTGGATCAGCCCGACCTGCTCGGCGAAAGCACCCAACTCGCTGGCTTCGAACAAGGTGCGCAGCGGCAGTTCGACGTCACACGCCTGGCGGGTGCGGGAAATGATTTGCGTGGCCAGCAACGAATGCCCGCCGAGGGCGAAAAAGTCATCGCGCAGGCCGACACGGGGCAGGCCCAGCACCTCGCGCCAGATCGCTGCAATCTGCTGCTGCAACGGGGTCTCGGGCTCGATGTGTTCACGCAGCTGCCACACCGGCTCCGGCAGCGCACGCCGGTCGACTTTACCGCTGGGGCTCAGCGGCAGGGCATCCAGGCGCATCAGCAGCGCAGGCACCATGTATTCCGGCAGCTCGGCGGCCAGGGCGGTTTTCACGGCCTGCTCGTCCAGCCCGGCCGGCGCGGTGTAGTAACCGATCAGCTTGGCCTCACGCACCAGCACCACGGCCTGGGCAATGCCCTCTTGGGCCAGCAGGCGCGCTTCGATTTCTTCAGGCTCCACACGGAAGCCGCGCAGTTTGACCTGTTGATCAAGACGCCCCAGGTATTCCAGCACACCGTCGGCGCTCCAGCGGGCGCGGTCACCGGTGCGATACAGGCGCGTGCCGTGCTGGTCTGCGACAAAACGCTCAGCCGTCAACCCGGCGCGGCCGAGGTAACCCCGCGCCAGGCCGATACCACCGATGCACAACTCACCCGGCACACCCAATGGCACCGGGTTGAATTGCTCGTCCAACACGCGGCAGATCACGTTGCCCAAGGGTCGGCCAATCGGCGAGCGCTCGCCGTCTGCCACATGGCAGTGCCAATGGGTGACGTTGATCGCGGTTTCGGTCGGGCCATAACGGTTGTGCAATTGCACGGCCGCCCATTGCGCCAGCACCCGGTTGCGCAGTTCGGCAGGCAACGCCTCTCCCCCGGAAAACACGCGACGCAGGCTGGTGCATTCACGCGCCAGGGGCTCGTCGATAAACAGCTGCAACAGCGCCGGCACAAAGTGCAGCGTGGTCACGCCGTGCGCTTGCACCAATTTTGCGATGCGCTGCGGGTCGCGATGTTCGCCGGGGCCGGCCAACACCAGCCGGCAACCGGTGATCAACGGCCAGAAGCATTCCCACACCGACACGTCGAAACTGATCGGCGCCTTTTGCATCAGCACGTCGGTTTCATCCAGGCAATAGGTGGCCTGCATCCACTGCAAGCGCTCGGCCAGGGCCGCATGGGTATTGCCCACGCCTTTGGGCTGGCCGGTGGAGCCGGAGGTGTAGATCACATAGGCGAGGTTGTCGCCGTTGAGGTGCAAGCCCGGCGCCTGGCTCGGCCAGCTGTCGAGGTGCAGGCTGTCCATGGCGATCACGCACACGCCGTCGGCCGCCGGGAGTTGCTCGAGCAAGGCGGTCTGGGTCAGCAGCAGTTCGACGCCGCTGTCGTTGAGCATGTAGGCCAGGCGCTCGGCGGGGTAATCCGGGTCCAGCGGCACATAGGCGCCGCCGGCCTTGATGATCGCCAACAGGCCGATCAGCAACTGCGGCGAACGCTCGGCGGCGATGGCCACGCACACATCCGGGCCAACGCCTTTGTCACGCAGGTAATGCGCCAGGCGGTTGGCCTGGTTGTGCAGTTGGGCGAAGCTCAGGCTGCCGTCCTGCCAGACCAGCGCGGTGTTGTCCGAAGCCTGCTGGCTGAACAACTCGGGCAGCCAGCGGGTGGCCGGCGCGCACGGCGCCTCACTCCAGGGAGCCTGCTCGTTGGTCTGCATCAGCGTCAGCTCACCAATGGCCCGCTGCGGCTGCTCGCACACCGCGTGCAGCAGGTTGATGAAGTGCTCGGCCAAGCGCTGGACGGTGCGGCTTTCGAACAGCTCATCGGCATAGTCGAACGACAGGCTCAGGCGCCCGTTGCGGTCTTCTTCGCTATGCAGTTGCAGGTCGAACTTGGCTTCGCGACTGTGCCACGGCAACTCATCGGCCAACATCCCCGGCAAGCGGCGCAAAGCGCCCAGGTCACGTTGCTGATGGTTGAACATCACTTGAAACAGCCCTTGCTCACGGGCTTGCGGGAAGGCTTCGAGCAACTGCTCGAAGGGCAGATCCTGATGGGCCTGGGCCCCCAGCACGGTGTCGCGAGTGGCGGCTAATAGCTGGTCGAACGGCAGGCGCCCCTCCAGCTCGGCGCGCAGCACCAGGGTGTTGATGAAAAAACCGATCAAGCCCTGGGTTTCCTGGCGCGGGCGGTTGGCATTCGGCACACCGAT
Organism: Pseudomonas sp. ICBG1301; assembly: GCF_016918385.1. Taxonomy (NCBI): domain Bacteria; kingdom Pseudomonadati; phylum Pseudomonadota; class Gammaproteobacteria; order Pseudomonadales; family Pseudomonadaceae; genus Pseudomonas; species Pseudomonas sp. ICBG1301. The sequence goes on along the minus strand of NZ_JAEKGB010000001.1, from coordinate 397,485 downwards.
ACGGATATCGCGCTGGCCGCTGTAGCGGTGCAGCAGGCTTTGGAACGCCGCCAGCAACAGCATGAACGGCGTCGACTCGTGGGCCTGGGCGGTCTGGCGAATCGCTTCGCTGAGGCCCGCGCTCAGGCGCACGCTATGGCGCGAGGCGCTGTGACGCTGCTGCGCGGAGCGCGGATGGTCGGTGGCCAGGCTCAGGGCCGGGTGCTCCTCGCCCAACTGCGCCCGCCAGTACGCCAGTTGCCGCTGGCCTTCGCCCTCGGCCAACCATTGGCGCTGCCAACTGCCGTAGTCGGCGTATTGCAGGGCCAGCGGCGGTAGCTCAAGGGGTTGGCCCTGAGTGGCGGCGGCATACAAGCGGGAGAATTCGTCGATCAGGATGTTCAGTGACCAACCGTCGGCGATGATGTGGTGCAAGGTCACCAGCAAATGGTGATCTTCATCGTCCAGGCGCACCAGGGTCACCCGCAGCAGCGGGCCTTTCTCCAGGTCGAACGGCGCGCGCGCCTGGTCTTCACGAATCTGTTGGGCACGGGATTCACGCTCGGCAACCGGCAGGTCGCTGAGGTCGATCCGTTGCAGGTCGAACTCGGGGCTTTTGTCGACACGCTGGAACGCCTGGCCGTCACGCTCGTAAAAGCGTGTACGCAGGGCTTCGTGGCGCTGGACCAGTTGCGCAAAACTGCTGCGCACCGCGTCTTCATCCAGCTCGCCACGCAAGCGCAGCCCACCGGGAATGGTGTAGGCGCTGCTGTGGGGGTCCAACTGCCAGGTGATCCACAGGCGGTTTTGCGCCAGGGATTGGGGCAACTCGTCCTGACGTGACAGGGCGTGAATCGCGCCTTGGGCAACGCCACCGTCCTGTTGCAATTGCGCGACGGCGATGGCAAACGCCGACAGGGTCGGCGCTTCGAACAGCAGGCGCAGGCTCAGTTCCAGGCCCAGGGCTTCACGCAAGCGCGCCACCACCTGGGTAGCGGTAATGGAGTTGCCGCCGAGTAGAAAGAAATGATCATCCGCCGCGACCGTGTCGACCTGCAACTGCTCGCACCAGATCGCTGCGATCTGCTGTTGCAACGGCGACTCCAGCGCCGCATCACTGGTCTGGGCTTGCACCTCGGGGAACTGCGCATAGCGGTCGAGGCTGCCATCGGCGTGGCGAAGCGCGCACGCCGCACGCTGCAACTTGCCGCTGGAGGTCTTCGGCAAGGCGCCGGGGTTGAGCAGCAGCACCACGCTCGGGGCTTCCTGGCAGGCTTCGGCCACGGCTTGGCGGATGGCCTTGATCAGCGCCTCGGGCGCCAGGATTTTCTGCACGCTGCGGCTGATTTCAGCGGCGATGCCGATGCCCTCCAGGCCCTGATGCTGCACCGCAAATGCAGCGACCCGGCCCTTGCGTATGCCTTGCACTTCGCGCTCGAGGGTTTGCTCGATGTCCTGGGGATACAGGTTGTGGCCGCGCACGATCAGCAGATCCTTGAGCCGGCCGGTGATGTACACCTCACCGTCGCGAATAAAGCCCAGGTCGCCGGTGCGCAGCCAGGTACGGCCGGCCTGTTGCACAAACGTCTTGGCGGTGGCTTCGGGGTTGCGCCAGTAACCGTGGGCGATGCTCGGCCCGGTGGCCCAAAGTTCGCCGACGTGGTTATCGGCTAACGCCTTGAGCGTGTGCGGGTCAGCGATCTGCACCGCATGTTCCGGTTGGCTGGTGCCGCAACTCATGATCGCACTGCCCTGCCCTGGCTCAGCGCGGTTGGCGGCCAGGGCCTGTTCGTCCATGCGCATGGCCGGGATGCCCTGCCCTCGCGTGCCGCCGGCGACAAACAAGGTCGCCTCGGCCAAGCCGTAAGAAGCAAAGAAATGGTTTGAAGAGAAACCGCACGCCGCGAACTTCTCAGCAAAGCGCTCCAAGGTGTCGAGGCGGATCGGCTCGGAACCCGAGTACGCCACGCGCCAGCGGCTCAAATCCAGGCGCTCCAGGGCTGACTCGCTGACTCGCTCGCTGCACAGTCGATAGGCGAAATCCGGCCCGCCACTGATGGTGCCGCCGTATTCGCTGATCGCTTCCAGCCAGCGCAATGGCCGCGCGAGGAAATAGGCCGGCGCCATCAATACACAGGGCACGCCGCTGAAAATCGGTTGCAGCAGCCCACCGATCAGGCCCATGTCGTGGTACAGCGGCAGCCAGCTGACAATCACGTCATCCGGGTTCAGGTCGATACCAAACCCGCGCCGGATCAGCACTTCGTTGGCCACCAGGTTTCCGTGGCTGACTTGCACGCCCTTGGGCAACGCCGTGGAGCCGGAGGTGTATTGCAGGAAAGCGATGTCGTCAGCCTGCAATTCAGGCTCGATCCAGCCGTCGGCGACCGCGCTATCCAGGTTGTCGACGCTCAACACCGGCGGCGCATTCTCGATCCGGGCCAGGCCGTCGGCGAGGCTGGCGATGGTCAGCAGCAGGCGCGGCTCGGCATCCTTGATGATCGACAGCAAGCGTTCCTGGTGATGCCGGCGCGTGGACTCCGGCGGGTAGGCCGGCACCGCGATCACCCCGGCGTACAGGCAACCGAAGAACGCCGCGACGTAATCCGGGCCGCTGGGGAACAACAGCACCGCACGCTCACCCAGTGCCGCATTGGCTTGCAAGGCGGCGGCGATGGTGCGGGCACGTTGGTCCAGGTCACGGTAACTGAGCACTACGTTGTGCTCGGCGGATTCGGCGAGGAAGCGCAGGGCGACCTGGTCCGGGGTCTGCGCGGCGCGACGTTGAAGGGACTGGACCAGGGTGCGGGGAAGTTCGAAGGCGTCCATCATGGGGTTCCTGCCTGAAATCGGCTTACGGGAAAATCGAAAATTGGAAAGCGTTCAGCCGGCGATCCGCTGCCGCGTCGTGCCAGTGCGCCAACGGCTCAGGTGCTCATCGGCATAACGACGCAGGCAGCGCAGCACGGCGCTTTCGTGCTGCACGAGAAAGAAGTGATGGCCGTCGAACATGTCCAGGGAGAAGCCACTGGCGGCATCGATCTGCCAGTCCAGCAACTGGTCGGCACGCACGCTGTCTTGCTTGCCGCCGAACACATGGATGGGCATGCCCAGCGGCTCGCGCTCGCCATACTGGAAGCTGCCGCACAGCAGGAAATCGGCGCGCAGGATCGGCAGCATCAACTGCATCAATTCAGGGTTGGCCAGGGCTTCTTCGGCGGTGCCCTGTAGCTCACGCAGGCGGGCGAGCAATTGTTCGTCGGTCTTTTCGATAGCGTATTCACTGACATCGCGACGGGCCGGGCCAGCCGTGCCCGAGGCGAACAACGCCAGTGGCGCGGGCACATCGCGCAGGCTTAGCGCATGGGCCAACTCAAAGGCCAGCAGGCCACCGAGGCTATGACCGAACAGCGCGTAGGGGCCATCCAGGTGGCGGCTGATTTCATTGGCAAGCTGGGCCGCCAATGCCTTGATATCACGCTGCAAGGGCTCGTCCATGCGCATGCCGCGCCCCGGCAACTCCAGCGGGCACACTTGCAACCAGTCCGGCAAGGCACGGCGCCAGCGCGTGTAAACCGAGGCGCTGGCGCCCGAATGGGGCAGGCAGAACAGGCGCAGTCGGGCGGGCGTGCTCATGGCTTGAGGACTCCCCACTGAAACACGCTGCTTGCACGGTAAAAACCCATTTCGCCCTCCTGCGGGTGCTGATCCTTGGCCGTTTCGCTAACGGACCTGTCACCCATGAGAACGGACGGAGCCGGTAAATAATTAGTCGCCCGGGACGCGCGAGACACGGTTCACACCTTGCAGAAAGGCATAGGATTAGTTCTTTCTCTCATTTGACAATAATTATCATTAAGCATAATTTGTTGCCCGATGTGTAGGAGGCTTCAGCACGGACGCCCTCCCCTAACCTCTTTTGCGACAAGGTGAATTTCCATGACGGAACCAGTATCCACAGGCAGGTGCGACTCACCGCTTCTCCAGGCATTCGTCGACAATCGACTGATCCTGGTGAAGATTGCGGCCAGAATTACCGGCTGTCGCTCCCGCGCTGAAGACGTCGTGCAAGACGCCTTCTTCCGCTTGCAGTCAGCGCCGACGATCACTTCATCGTTCAAGGCCCAACTGAGTTATCTGTTCCAGATCGTGCGCAACCTGGCGATCGACCACTACCGCAAGCAGGCGCTGGAACTCAAGTATTCGGGACCGGAAGAGGAAGGTCTGAATGTGGTGATTCACGGTGCATCACCGGAAACCTCGCACATTAATTTCAACACCCTGGAAAACATCGCCGACGCCCTGACGGAGTTGCCCCAGCGCACCCGCTATGCGTTCGAGATGTACCGCCTGCACGGCGTGCCGCAAAAGGACATCGCCAAGGAGCTGGGCGTATCGCCGACCCTGGTGAACTTCATGATCCGGGATGCGCTGGTGCATTGCCGCAAGGTGTCGGGCAGCCACAGCGATACGTTTGCGCGGCGGGTGTAGGTTCAGGGCACCGGCATCACATCGATGCGATACGGCTCGAAAATCTTCAGCATCTGGCCGTTATCGCGCAAATGCTTGAGCAACGCGGCGAACGCCTCCCCGGTGATCGGCGCTTTCGGCCGCAGCAAGGCGTAGTGGTGATACACCTGGTCGATACGTTCCGAGACCAGGAATTTCCCCGCCATGTCTGCATTGCGCACCATGAAGTCACTCAGGTACGAACGCGTCACCAGCGCGATATCGGCACGCCCGCGCACGACCATCAGCAGGTTGCTGTCATGGGAATAGGTCAGCGTGGCGTTGAAGTGTTCGGCCAGGTATTTGGGGTCGGCGTTGAAGTTGGCGAAGGCGTAGTGATAACCGCTGAACACCGCGAGGCGCTTGCCGGTCAGGTCGGCGAAATAACGCTGGTCGCGCTCGGGCTCACGCTGGGCGACGAAAATTTCCGCATCCTCCAGGCCCATGTCGACACTGGTGTGAGGAATATCCTGCCAGCCCCATTTGGGGTTTTCGAAGATCGCCATATCGACCCGGCCCTGCTCGAAGTCCCTGAAACGCCGGGGGATCGAGGTCGGCACCAGGACAAACTGGTAGTCGCTTTGCAACGTGTTCAGGGCTTCGACCAATTGCGGCAGTATCCCGGTGTCGGCCCCTTGTTCGGGACGCACGGTGTAGGGCGGAAAATGCGCGGCACCGATCCTCACCAACTGCGCGGCAGAAGCCGGCATCCAGCCTCCGGTGCCCACGGCCCATAAGGTAAGTCCTGCAGCCAGCCGCCATGGCGATAACATCAAGGCACACACCGTTTAAACTCTGATATCAGTAAGCTAGGCGTTTTTCTCAGGCGAGACAACTTTCGTCGCCAAATTAACAGCTTGCGCCTCAATCGGACTTCAGCACCATCAGCAGGGCTTCGTCAGCCAATTGCTCAAGTGTCAGGCTGCCCTGGGCACGAAACCAGGTGGTGGTCCAGGACAAGGCACCGGTCAGGAAGCGCCGCGTAATAAACACATCCCCCTTGATGTACCCGGCGGCCTTCGCCTCCTCCAGCACTTGCAGCCAGATATTTTCGTACACATCGCGCAGCGCCAATACCCGCGCCTGGCCTTCGGCCGACAGCGAGCGCCATTCGTAGACCAGCACCGCCATTGCCTCGCCACTGCCGCCCATGATCGACTGCAATTCGCAGCGGATCAGCGCCAGCACCCGTTCGCGCACGTTGCTCGCCTCCTCGAGGGAAGCACGCATCATCGCGGTGTTGTAGTGGATGGTTTCCTCCATCACCGCACGCAGGATCTCGTCCTTGCTTTTGAAGTGATGAAAGATGCTGCCGGACTGAATGCCCACGGCGCCGGCCAGATCGCGCACCGTGGTGCGTTCAAAGCCCTTGTTGCGAAACAGGTGAGCCGCGGTTTGCAGCAATTTGCCCCGGGCGCTGTCGGGGTCGGTCAATTGGCCGCCATCGACCATGGTGCGCATCACCCGCTGGGCTTTGTGCTCATCCATGCTGCTCTCCTTTATTTCTACTAACGTCTTGGGCGGCAATTTAGGCTGTGACCGCCACCCAAGCAAGCGCTTGGGCAGAACTTGTGCCGGGAGTTTACAAACCAAGCGCTTGCTTGGTAGTCTCGACCCAGCCATTCGAGGAAGGATTTCTCATGAGCAAGACGGTTCGTATCGGCTGCGCCAGCGCTTTCTGGGGCGATACCAGCACGGCTGCCGCCCAGTTGGTGCAGGGCGGCGCGCTGGACTACCTGGTGTTCGACTACCTGGCGGAAGTCACAATGTCGATCCTCGCCGGGGCGCGCTTGAAAGATCCCCAGGCCGGCTACGCCACCGACTTCGTCGAGGTGCTCACGCCACTGTTGGCCGAGATCCAGCGCCAGGGCATCCGCGTGATCAGCAACGCCGGCGGCATCCATCCACAAGCCTGCGCTGCGGCGCTCCAGGCGGCCTGCGATGAAGCCCGGCTGCCGCTGAAAATCGCCGTGCTGCTGGGCGACGACCTGCAACCCCGGCTCAAGCAACTGCACGGCGTCACCGACCTGTTCAACGGCGCGCCGCTGCCGCCGGCCTGCGTGTCCGCCAACGCTTATCTAGGCGCTCCCGGCATCGTCCAGGCGCTGGCGCTGGGTGCCGATATCGTCATCACCGGCCGGGTGGTCGACAGCGCCGTGGTCAGTGCCGCACTGGTGCATGAGTTCGGCTGGTCCTGGCAGGACTATGACCGCCTGGCCCAAGCCGCCCTGGCCGGGCACATTATCGAATGCGGCGCACAGTGCACCGGCGGCAACTTCACCGATTGGCGCGACGTGCCGGACTACGAACACATCGGCTTCCCCATCGTCGAGGTGAGCGCCGACGGCCAGTTCACCGTGAACAAAGTCGAGGGTACGGGCGGGTTGATCAGTGAACTCAGCGTGGCCGAGCAACTGCTGTATGAAATCGGCGACCCGCGTGCGTACCTGTTGCCCGATGTGATCTGCGATTTCAGCCAGGTGCGCTTGCAGCAACAGGGCAAAAACTGCGTACGCCTGCACGGCGCCAAGGGCTTGCCGCCCACTGCGCAGTACAAAGTCAGCGCCACTTACCTGGATGGCTTTCGCTGTACCGCCAGTTGCCTGCTGGCCGGGATCGATGCGGTGGCCAAGGCCGAGCGCGTCAGCCAGGCGATCATCAACAAGACGTCGGAGCTTTTCAGCCAGCGCGGTTGGGGGCCCTACACCGAAGTGAATATCGAACTGCTGGGCAGCGAAGCCACCTACGGCGCCCACGCCCAACGCCACGACAGCCGCGAAGTGGTGGTGAAGCTCGCCGTGCGCCACCCGAACAAGCAGGCATTGCTGCTGTTCGCCCGTGAAATCGCCCAGGCGGCGACCGGCATGGCACCGGGCCTGACCGGCATCGTCGGTGGGCGACCTTCGGTCTACCCGTTGATCCGACTGTTTTCGTTCCTGGTCGACAAAACCGCGTGTGAGCCACTGGTCGAATGCCAAGGCCAACGCCACGCCTGCGCGTTACCGCCCGTGCATGCGCTCGCCACGCCGGCCGCACCGCTTGATCCACCCAAGCCTCAAGGCCGCGCAGATGCCAGCGTACCGCTGGTGAAACTGGCCGTGGCGCGCTCCGGGGACAAGGGCAACCACAGCAACATCGGTGTGATCGCCCGCGACCCCGAGTACCTGCCGTGGATCGCCGAAGCGCTGACCCCGGAAGTGATCGTCGATTGGATGAGCCATGTGCTCGACCCCCTGCATGGCCGCGTCGAGCGCTGGTATTTGCCCGGCAGCCACAGCCTGAATTTCCTGCTGGAAAACGCCCTGGGCGGCGGTGGTATCGCCAGCCTGCGCATCGACCCGCAAGGCAAGGCGTTTGCCCAGCAACTGCTGGAAATCCCCATTGCCGTGCCGCAGCACATTGCCGATCAACTTCGCTAAAGGACCGTTGCCGTGGCCTTCGACTCGATCTTCAAAGCCAACCTGTTCCAAGGGCAAACCCTGATTGTCACGGGAGGCGGCAGCGGTATTGGCCGCTGCACCGCCCATGAACTGGCGGCCCTGGGCGCCCAGGTAATACTCGTGGGGCGCAAACCGGAAAAACTCCAGGCAGTAGCGGCGGAGATAGCCCAGGACGGTGGCAACGCCCACTGGCAGGCTTGCGATATTCGCGATGAAGCGGCGGTCAAAGCACTCGTCAGCCAGCTCATCGGCGAGCACGGGCCGATCCACGGGCTGGTGAATAACGCCGGCGGCCAGTACCCATCGCCACTCGCCTCGATCAATCAGAAAGGTTTTGAAACCGTACTGCGTACCAACCTGGTCGGCGGCTTCCTGATGGCCCGTGAAGTGTTCAACCAATCCATGAGCCAGCACGGCGGCGCCATCGTCAACATGCTCGCCGACATGTGGGGCGGCATGCCCGGCATGGGTCACTCCGGAGCGGCCCGCTCGGGCATGGACAACTTCACCAAGACCGCCGCGTTCGAATGGGGTTACGCCGGTGTGCGGGTCAATGCCGTGGCGCCGGGCTGGATTGCCTCCAGCGGCATGGACACTTACGAAGGCGCCTTCAAGGCGGTGATCCCGACGTTGCGCGAACAGGTGCCGCTCAAGCGCATCGGCACAGAGTCGGAGGTCAGCGCCGCCATTGTGTTCCTGCTCAGCCCCGCCGCGGCCTTCATTAGCGGCAGCACCCTGCGCATCGACGGCGCCGCCAGCCTGGGCAGCCGCGCCTGGCCGCTGCACAAGGCGCAGCCACCCAGCGCGTCGTTCAATGGTTTCCATCGTGCGTCTGTGCCCGATGTGCTCAAGGCGGAGCAATAACACCATGCCGGTGATCGAAACCCGGATCGACATCCATAGCCCGCAATTCGCGCAAAACCGCGAAGCCCTGTTGACCAGCCTTCAACAACTGCACCAACTGCAACAGCAGCTGCTGAGCAAAGCGCAGGAGGCCAGACCCAAGTTCGAGCGGCGCAACCAACTGCTGCCCCGCGAACGCCTCAACCTGCTGTTGGACCCCGGCGCACCGTTTCTTGAACTGGCGAGCCTGGCCGGCTACAAACTCCACGATGACAAGGACGGCAGCGCCGCCGGCGGTGGCTTGATCGCCGGCATCGGCTACGTCAGTGGCGTGCGCATGCTGGTGGTGGCCAATAACAGTGCGATCAAGGGCGGGACCATTTCCCCCACGGGCCTGAAGAAATCCCTGCGCCTGCAACAGATCGCCATGGAGAACAAACTGCCGGTGGTGACCCTGGCGGAAAGTGGCGGCGCGAACCTCAACTATGCCGCCGAGATTTTTGTCGAAGGCGCCCGCAGCTTTGCCAATCAGGCACGCATGTCGGCCATGGGCTTGCCGCAGATCACCGTGGTGCATGGCTCCGCCACGGCGGGTGGGGCCTATCAGCCCGGGCTGTCGGATTACGTGGTGGTCGTGCGCGGCAACGCCAAGCTGTTCCTCGCCGGGCCGCCTCTGCTCAAGGCCGCCACCGGCGAAGTGGCGACCGATGAAGCCTTGGGCGGCGCTGAAATGCATGCGCAAACCGCCGGCACGGCGGAGTACCTGGCGGAAAATGATGCGGACGGCGTGCGTATCGTGCGCGAAATCGTCGCCCTGCTGCCCTGGAATGACCGACTGCCGCCCGCCCCGAAGCGGTCTTACACAGAACCGTTGTACCCCATCGACGAACTGCTGGGGTTGATCCCCGATGACCCGAAAAAGCCCTACGACGTGCGTGAAATCCTCGCGCGCCTGGCGGACGGCTCCGCCTTCCTCGAATTCAAGGGCGAGTTCGACGCCCACACCGTGTGCGGCCACTTGCACATCCAGGGCCGTGCGCTGGGCGTGATCGGCAACAACGGCCCGATCACGCCCAAGGGGGCCAGCAAAGCCGCGCAGTTTATCCAGCTATGCGACCAGAGCCGCACGCCGCTGCTGTTCCTGCACAACACCACCGGTTTCATGGTCGGCACCGAATCGGAGCAGCAAGGCGTGATCAAGCATGGCGCGAAGATGATCCAGGCCGTGGCGACGGCGCGGGTGCCTAAACTCACGATTGTGGTCGGCGGCTCCTACGGTGCCGGCAACTACGCGATGTGCGGTCGCGGCCTGGACCCACGGTTCATCTTCGCCTGGCCCAACAGCCGCACGGCGGTGATGGGCGGCGCGCAGGCCGGCAAGGTGTTGCGCATCGTCACCGAAGCCAAACAACTGAAAGACGGCCTGGTGCCCGACCCCAAGGTGCTGGACATGCTGGAACAGGTCACCGCACAGAAACTCGACAGCCAGTCCACTGCGCTGTATGGCAGTGCCAACCTGTGGGATGACGGGCTGATAGACCCCCGCGATACGCGCACGTTGCTGGGGTTGCTGCTGGATATCTGCCACGAAGCCGAGGTCAGGCAGTTGCAGCCCAACAGTTTTGGCGTGGCGCGTTTCTAACAGGAGAACAACAACAATGATCTTCACCCAGGAACACCAGGAACTGCGCCGCACCGTCCGTGCCTTTGTCGACCGCGAGATCAACCCGTATGTGGATGAATGGGAAAAAGCCGGGCGCTTTCCCATCCACCACATCTTTCGCAAAGCCGGCGAGCTGGGCCTGCTGGGCATTTCCAAGCCTGAGGCATTCGGCGGCATGGGCCTGGACTACAGCTATTCGATTGTCGCCGCCGAAGAATTCGGCACCATTCGTTGCGGCGGTATTCCCATGTCCATTGGCGTGCAAACCGATATGTGCACCCCGGCCCTCGCCCGCTTCGGCTCCGATGAATTGCGCGACGAGTTCCTCCGGCCAGCCATCAGCGGCGAACAAGTGGGCTGTATCGGCGTCTCGGAAACCGGCGCCGGCTCCGATGTGGCCGGGTTGAAAACCCATGCGCGCAAGGACGACGGCGACTATGTGATCAACGGCAGCAAAATGTGGATCACCAACTCCCCCAGCGCCGACTTTATCTGCCTGCTGGCCAACACCTCCGACGACAAACCGCACATCAACAAGTCGCTGATCATGGTGCCGATGAACACGCCCGGCATCCGTGTCAGCCCGCCCCTGGAAAAACTCGGCATGCACAGTTCCGAGACCGCGCAGGTGTTCTTCGATGACGTGCGCGTGCCCCAGCGTAACCGTATCGGCCACGAAGGCGCGGGCTTCATGATGCAGATGCTGCAATTCCAGGAAGAACGCCTGTTTGGCGCGGCCAATATGATCAAGGGCCTGGAGTACTGCATCGACAGCACGATCGACTACTGCAAGGAGCGCCAGACGTTCGGCAAGGCGCTGATCGACAACCAGGTGATCCACTTTCGCCTGGCTGAATTGGCCACCGAAATCGAATGCCTGCGCGCCCTGGTGTACCAGGCCACCGAGCAATACATCAAAGGCCAGGACGTCACGCGCCTGGCCTCCATGGCCAAGCTCAAGGCCGGGCGCCTGGGGCGCGAGGTCAGCGACAGTTGCCTGCAATACTGGGGCGGCATGGGCTACATGTGGGACAACCCGGTGGCCCGCGCCTACCGCGACGTGCGGCTGGTGTCGATCGGCGGCGGGGCCGATGAAATCATGCTGGGCATCCTCTGCAAACTGATGGGCACCTTACCCGGTAAAAAGTCATGAACACCCTGTTGCTCGAAGCACATCACGGCGTGCTGCACATCACCCTCAACCGACCCGAATGCCGCAATGCGATGAGCCTGGAAATGGTCAATGAACTGCGCACGGTGCTGGCAGGGCTGGACAGCCAGATACGGGCGTTGGTGATCACAGGCGTCGGCGGGCATTTCTGTGCCGGCGCGGATGTGAAGGATATGCTCCACGCCGGCGATCAGTTACAGGCATTGAATCGGGCGTTCGGCACGCTGTTGCAGCAAGTTGAAGCGCTGCCGCAGGTGGTGATCGTGGTGTTGCAAGGCGCGGTGCTGGGTGGCGGGTTTGGCTTGGCGTGTGTGAGTGATATCGCGATTGCCGATCATCAGGCGCAGTTCGGCTTGCCGGAGACCCGCCTGGGCCTGCTGCCGGCGCAGATAGCGCCGTTTGTGGTCAAGCGAATCGGGCTGACCCAGGCACGCCGATTGGCGCTGACGGCGGCGCGGTTTGATGGGATGCAAGCTGAGCGGTTGGGCGTGGTGCATTTTGTCGAGACGGATCCGCAGGCCCTGGCGCAGCGCCTGGATGAGGTGTTGGGCGAGGTGCTCAAGTGCGCACCCGGGGCGAATGGACGGACCAAGGCGCTGTTGCTGGCCAGCGTGGATGAGCCGCTCGAGAACGTATTGGATCGGGGGGCACAGTGGTTTGCCGAGGCCGTCAGGGGGGAGGAAGGGATCGAGGGGACACAGGCCTTTGTGCAAAAGCGTCAGCCTGAGTGGTGCAAATGATGCCATCGGGAGCAAGCCCCCTCCCACCGTTGGAATGCACTTCAACAATGTGGAAGGGGCTTGCTCCCGATGAGGCCCGAGCCGCCCCCCCCATCAACCAAGGGACAACTCAATGCCCGCATTCAGCAAAATCCTGATCGCCAACCGCGGTGAGATCGCCTGCCGTATCCAGCGCACCGCCCAAGCCCTGGGCTACCGCACCGTGGCCGTCTACAGCGACGCCGACGCCGAGGCACTGCACGTCCAGATGGCCGACGAAGCCGTCAACATCGGCCCCGCGCCCGTACAACAGTCTTACCTGGACATCCCGGCCATTCTCGATGCCGCCAGGAAAACCGGCGCCGACGCCGTCCACCCCGGCTACGGCTTCCTCTCGGAAAACGCCCGATTCGCCAAAGCCTGCCTGGAGGCCGGCTTGACCTTCATCGGCCCCAGCGTCGAGGCCATCGAACTGATGGGCAGCAAACGCCTGTCCAAACTCGCCATGCTCGACGCCGGTGTGCCCTGTGTTGCGGGCTACCAAGGCGAGCAACAAGACAACGCCACGCTACAACAGCAAGCCAACCGCATCGGCTACCCGCTGATGATCAAAGCCAGCGCCGGCGGCGGCGGGCGTGGCATGCGCCTTGTGCAGGATGCCGACGCCCTGCTGGAGAGTCTGCACACCGCCCGCTCCGAAGCCAAAAACGCGTTTGGCAGCGACGAACTGATCCTCGAACAAGCGTTGATCGACCCGCGCCACGTCGAGATCCAACTGTTCGGCGACCAACACGGCAACCTCATCTACCTGGGCGAGCGCGACTGCTCGATCCAACGCCGTCACCAGAAAGTCATCGAAGAAGCCCCCTGCCCCATCATGACGCCCGCGTTGCGCCAGGCCATGGGCGAAGCCGCCCTCAAGGCTGGGCGCGCGGTGAATTACGTGGGTGCGGGCACCGTGGAGTTCTTGCTCGACCGCGACGGCCGGTTCTACTTCCTCGAAATGAACACCCGCCTGCAGGTGGAACACCCGGTCACTGAACTGATCACAGGCCTGGATCTGGTGGACTGGCAGCTGAAAATCGCCGCCGGCGACCCGCTGCCGCTGGAACAGGCCGATGTGCGCCTGAGCGGCCACGCCATGGAAGTGCGCCTGTATGCCGAAGACCCGGCCCAGGGCTTTGTGCCGCAAACCGGCGAGGTGCTGCGCTGGGAGCCGGCCGCCGGTGCGCGGACTGACCACGGCGTACTGCAAGGCCAGCGCATCAGCCCGTTCTATGACGCGATGCTCGGCAAGATCATCGCCCACGGCACTACCCGTGAAGAGGCCCGACGCAAGCTGCTGCGCGCAGTGCAAGACACCCTGCTGCTGGGCGTGATCACCAACCAACGATTGCTGGCCGACCTGCTCAAGCATCCGGATTTTATCGCAGGCGATTTCAGTACCGGCTTTATCGCCGAGCACTTCAGCGAAGTCCCGCCTCAGGCCGCGACAAAAGAACAACTCGCGCTGGCCGCCGCGCTGTTTTATCAACACAGCGCCAGTGCGCATGCACCGGCTCTGGCGGGCTGGAGCAACAATCCCAGCGCCAGTGCGCCTTGGGCCTGCCGCCTGGAGGTCAACGGTGAAATCCACAACGTCAGTGCCGCCCCCCTGCAACTCAGCTCCGATGGCGGGTATGCCACCCTGGAACTCGACGGTATTCGCCGACGTGTCGCCTACCACCTTGAGGGCACCCGGTTATGGCTGCCGGGTCTCAGCATTACCCACTGCACCCAGCCAGTCGCCGGCCGCCAGACGAGCGCCGGCAGCGGCACGGTCAAAGCGCCGATGGACGGTGCCATTGTCGACATCCGCGTGAGCGCCGGGCAAACCGTCACCAAAGGCCAACTGCTGCTGGTGCTCGAAGCGATGAAAATGGAGCATCCGCTCACCGCCGGCATCGATGGGGTCATCAAAGGCGTGCAGGTGATGACCGGCGATCAGGTGCGCAATCGCCAGGTGCTGCTGGAGATCGAATAGCGGCGGCCTCGGGCCTCGATGAAAAAACAGCGCGGAACTACAAGGTCACGCTACGCTCTATCCCCATCAGGAAACAAAGAGTACGGGAACCTGCGCGATGCCTCATTGGCTGATTATTGACCTTGAAGCCACAACGGATGAAGGCGGCTGGCCCGTGACGGAGATGGAAGTCATCGAGATCGGCGCCAGCCTGGTCAACCGCCAGGGCCGTGAACTGGATCATTTCCAGCGCTTTGTGCGGCCGCTGCGTCGCCCCTTGCTGACGCCCTTCTGCCGCCAACTGACCCATATCACCCAGGCCAATATCGATGCTGCCGCCCCGCTCAGCGAGGTGTGGCCACTGTTCGAGCGCTGGCTGGGCCAGCATCAGACACGCCTGGAAGGCTGGGCCAGCTGGGGCGACTACGATCGTGTGCAACTGGAACTGGAATGGCAGCGCAATGACCTGACCAGCGTCCTGGCGCAAACGACCCACGTCAATCTCAAGCAGCGCTTCGCCAAGGCCCGGCGCCTGGACAAGCCGCTGGGGCTCAATGGCGCCCTGCAATTGGCGGGGATGCAGTTCCATGGCCAGCAACATCGCGCGCTGGAAGATGCACGCAACACCGCGCGCCTGCTGCCGTTGATTTTGCCGGTCTAGGCAGCTCCTCCGGGCTTGGGCATACTGGCCGACCTTTCCAGACCCTTTTCCGAGGATTCACCCATGTTTAAAGTCAATGAGTACTTCGACGGCACCGTCAAGTCGATCGCTTTCGGCACCGCAGAGGGTCCGGCGACTATCGGCGTGATGGCCCCGGGTGAATACGAGTTCGGCACCGCCCAGCGTGAAATCATGCACGTGGTATCCGGCGCACTGACCGTCAAACTGCCGGAAGCCAGCGAGTGGGAAACCTTCGCCGCCGGCAGCCAGTTCAACGTACCGGCCAACAGCAAGTTCCAGCTGAAGGTCGCGGTGGACACCGCTTACCTGTGCGAATACCGCGGCTGAGTTTCAGCCCGACAAAAAAATGCCCGTCTCGCAGGAGACGGGCATTTTTTATTCCAGGATCGTGACCGGCATGCCGACTTCGAGATAGCCGATGCCATCGTTGACCAGGTTCTGGCCGAACATCGCGCCACTTTCCGTCTTGCGATAGCTATCGAGCGTGGCGAAAGGTTCGCGGTCGGCGCTACGCTCGCCGGTGGCGGGGTCGATCGTGGTGAGAATGCAGCGTGAGCACGGTTTGACCACGCGCAACTCGACGTCGCCAATGCGCAGGCGCTTCCAGCCGTCTTCGGCAAAGGCTTCCCCCCCTTCGATCACCAGGTTTGGACGAAAACGCAGCATCTCCATCGGGCGGCCAACGTGCCGCGAAAGATCGTCCAGAGAGCCCTGGCCGATCAGCAACAGCGGGTAGCCGTCGGCAAACGCCACTTGATCGTCGTCGTTGCCGAACCCCGCCTCGGTGGTACGGGCGCGGGCCAGCGGCATCTGCACCAGCCGCGTGGGCTTGCCGATAAACTCACTGACCCAGGCGGCGGCCGCATCCCCGGCATCCGGCACGCGCACGGTGTCGCGCCAGATGGTCACGCCGCGCAACTCGGCGTCACTGCCGGGCAAGGCCACTTCCAGCGACGCAACGCCTGGGGTGCTGAGGGTCAAGCCACCGGCTGCGTTCCACAGCGCCGATAGCTGGCTCATCTTCGCCACCGCCCGTTGCGTCAGGAAACGCCCACTGGCCTCGTCCACCAGCATCCAGCGTCGGTCCCCTTCCAGCCCCAGTTTATCCAGGCCGATCCGCTGCAAGACCTCGGCCTTGCCGGACTTCAAAGGGTAACGGTACAACGCGCTGAGACGAAGCATGAGCCTGCTTTCCTGGAGGATAAAGCGCCACCCTATACGAGCAGGCCCCCAGAATCAAAACCACCTTGTAGTGAGCGGGCTCGCCCCGCGCTGGGGGGCGCAGCCGCCCCAACAGGGACGCCGCGGTGTATCAGAAAAACCGAGGTGCCTGGATTTGGGGCGGCTGCGCCCCCCAGCGCGGGGCAAGCCCGCTCACTACAGATCCAGCGTCAGGCGTTGGCGGACTACGTCCACCAGTTTGTCCGGCTGGAACTTGGACAGGAAGTTGTCGCAGCCGACCTTCTTGACCATCGACTCGTTGAAGCTGCCCGACAGCGAGGTGTGCAGCACCACATAGAGCCCGCGCAAGCGTGGATCGTTGCGGATCTCGGTGGTCAGGCGATAGCCGTCCATCTCGGGCATTTCGGCGTCGGTGAAGATCATCAGCAGTTTGTCGGTCATCACCTGGCCGCTGTCGGCCCAGGTCTTGAGCATATTCAGGGCCTTGAGGCCGTCGCTGGCGATGTGCATCTTCACGCCGAGCTGCCCGAGGGTGTCGCGCAGTTGCGCCAGGGCGACATTGGAGTCATCCACCAGCAGTACTTCGCGGCCACGGGCACGTTCCAGCACCGGGTCTTCGAGTTTTTCCCGGGAGACCTTGGCGTTATACGGCACGATCTCGGCGAGGACTTTTTCCACGTCGATGATTTCCACCAACTGATCATCGACCTTGCTGATGGCGGTCAGGTAATGCTGACGCCCGGCGCTGGTCGGGGGTGGCAAGATGGCTTCCCAGTTCATGTTGACGATACGGTCCACGCCCCCCACCAGGAACGCCTGTACCGAGCGGTTGTACTCGGTGACGATAATGGTGCTGTCGGGCCCCGGCACCAGCGGGCGCATGCCGATGGCCTGGGACAGGTCGATCACCGGCAGGGTCTGGCCACGCAGGTTGACCACGCCACACACGAATGGATGGCGCTGGGGCATCAGGGTCAGCTTGGGCAGTTGCAGGACTTCCTGCACCTTGAACACATTGATCGCGAACAACTGCCGCCCGGCCAGGCGAAACATGAGAATCTCCAGGCGATTCTCACCCACCAGCTGCGTGCGTTGATCTACGGTGTCGAGAATGCCGGCCATTAAAAGCTCCTGATGTGCGCGTTGAATTCACGCTGAGAAATTGTGCAACTCAGTTAAGACTAGTTATCGGCGGCAATCGCCAGACCTTGACCCCAGTAAAATGCCACGTAAATCAGTTGATGTCACACTGACATCATGGTTTACTGAATTGCGCCTTCATCCAGCATTGCCGCAACGTCGCGCGACACCCGAATCGACGTAGGGTTCCATCGTATAAGGGATTCCCCTATACACAATCAGGTCCAACCTGATATTCGCGATATCTAATAGCCATTAATGTGACGCCATTCTCATTGCATGAATGGAGTCAGGCTTTTGTTTGCCACACCAAGCCCACATCCCACGGGTCTTCCAGGCACTCTGTCGGCGGCAACTAAAGTTGTGCAATCGCCCCGGACAGCGAGGGCCACGCGCGGCGTTTGTGGTCAATTCAATAACGTTCCTACTGCAATCTCAGAACCGACCTACAGATTCCAGTCATATTTCAGCAGTAGTTTTACGCCATTCACCCGGTGCGACATCTCATCACCCGACCTTATGTTGCGGAGACTTACATGATGAATAGCGCAAACGAATGGCAAACCACACTTCCCGAGTTCCTGCTGGAAGCCGAAATGCTGCTGGCCAAATCGGAAGAGTGCTTGAGCCACCTGCATTTGATTCGCAACGACAGCGATGCCATCGACTGCATGAAAGCCAGCCTCGCCAAGCTGGCGGAAAAAGCCGAAGGCCTGGCATTGCAGGCGATCAGTGAATTCTCCAGGCATCTGCAATGCCTGATTGCCAACGCCGTGAACCCCATGCAATTGCATGATCAGGCACTGGACGCCCTGCACGACTGCCTGACGCTGCTGGCCTGGCAACTGGAGTTGATCGACACGCGCACCGGCGAACTGGCGCTGGATGAAAGCGAACAAACAACGCTGATTGCGACGGTCACCTTGCAAATCCCACAAAAAGACTTCGGCAATAAGCCACAATCACGTTTGCACCACACGATTTGAGCAATGACCAGGTCGTATTTAATCGGTTAGTTATCTAAAAACGACCTTGGGTTAGTCGGTCGAGGCGATCTTGCGCGGCCGATATATCAATTAGCCATGTATGCAACCCAGTTCATTAATACAACTACTCACTCACTTTGAACTCTGGGATTACCACTCAGGGTATTGGCTTGGTTAATAAGCCAATCGAGCAAGGCGCCAGGCGACCGACGGTAATAGTGGTGGTACTATGCCCCGCTCGAAGTGACTCAACTTCATCATGTCCAAAAACGATTCGGCACCGTATTCCAAACAAAGGCCCGTCACCCCCCATGACCGGCTTTCCCGCAGCGAACCTTCATTGGCTCCATCCGCTATGTACGCCAGCCTCAAGTCACTCATCACAAGGTCCGTGTCCCGCAGCAATGCCCGCCGCCTGGTCCTCGCCTTGTGCCTGTGCTCGTTGCTGGTCAGCCTGTGGGCCTATAGCCACAACGCCCCCCTGCCGGTCTCGATCCTTCTGCTCAACCTCATCACCTTGATCGTGGTGGGCGTGCAGCAATGGCACTCGCGCAAATCCATCAAGTTCCAGCCCCAGGAACTGGCCGACCGCCTGCTGCAAGTCCAGGAAAACGAACGCCACCGGCTCAGCCGCGACCTGCACGATGACATCGGCCAGTTGCTGACCGCCGCCAAACTGCAAAGCGAATGGCTCAAGCGCCGACTGCCGGACGACCTGCAAAGTCAATGCACGGTGCTGTGCAATACCCTGAATGAGACCCTGGCCAAAGTGCGTGACGTCTCGGCGATTCTCAACCCGCGCCAGCTGGCCAGCCTGGGTCTGGAAGCCAGCCTGCGCGCGCACCTGCTCAAGACCCTGGAAAACACCCCGATCCACTGGAGCCTGGAATGCCAGCAACGGTTGACCGGCATCCCCGAAGAAATGGCCGTGGCCGCCTTTCGCATCACCCAGGAAGCGGTGACCAACATGCTCCGCCACGCCCAGGCGCAGAACCTGCGGGTGCGCCTGCAGCGCCTGCCCGAAGGCTTGTCGCTGATGATCTGCGATGACGGCCGTGGCTTTTCACCCTCACCCAACCCGGGCCTGATGGGCCAGCGGGGCATGGCCGGCATGGTCGAACGGATCGACCAACTGGGAGGCTCTTTGTCCGTCAACAGCCAACCCGGCCAGGGCACGCGGATCGACGCACTTTTACCCTGGGCGCCCCGCGCCCTCGAACGGGCCAGCGCCCCTAAGGCTCTTGAGTGACTTGCACACTATTCCTGGTGGATGACCACGCTCTGATCCGGGCCGGCGTGCGCGCGCTGATCCAGGATATCCCCGGCTACACCGTGATTGGCGAAGCCGATGATGGCGCGCAAGTGCTGGAGGCCTTCAGCACCTTGCAGCCGGACATCGTGCTGCTGGACCTGTCGATGAAACGTACCGGTGGCCTGGATGCCTTGCAGCAGCTCAAGGCGGCCTACCCCAAGAGCAAGGTACTGATCCTGTCGATGCACACCGACCCCGAGTTGATCATGCGCGCGCTGGAGTCCGGTGCCCACGGCTACCTGCTCAAGGACACCACGGCCAACGAGCTGGAACACGCCTTGCTGGCCCTGCGCAACAATGAGCGCTACCTGAGCCCCGCCATTGCCCACACCGTGATCAACCAGGCGTTGATCCGCAGCCAGGGGCCGGCCTCTCCCGTCGCCCACAACCACACCCTCACGGCACGCCAGCTGGAGATCCTGCGCTTGATCGTGCGCGGTAAATCCACCCGGGAAATCGCCCAGGGGCTGGGCTTGAGCATCAAGACGGTGGAGGCACATCGCTCGCAGATCATGAAGCGCCTGCAGATCTACGACGTCGCCGGCCTGGTGTTATTCGCCGTTCGCGAGCAGATCATCAGCCTGGACGACTAGGGGCGAGCCCAGCGGCAAGTGCACGCGCAAGGCCTTGGGCAACGCACTGAAACGCAAATCGTCGCCCTGCAGCGGTTCGCCATCCAGGTTGATATACAACCCTTCGGCCACCTTGATTTCGACCCAGGGCAAGCGTGCCCGCACAAACATATTGTCCAGGCCCCAGCCGTCACTCATCAGGGTCAGCAAAGTGCCGACCACTTCCTGGGGCGCCGGCAGAATGCTGATATCCAGCAAGCCATCATCGGCCAACGCGCCCGGGCACAACACATGCCCACCGCCCGCTTGGCGACCGTTGCCGATACCGAGCGCGAGCAGATCACCTTTCCAGTGAAAGCCGGGACCTTCCAGCTCACCATAGGCCGCCTTCAATTCGCTGAATCGGGTCAGACCGGTGAACAGGTAGGCGGCGCCGCCCAGGACCTTTTTCAGGTCTTCCGAGGTATTGGCGGTGACCTGGCTGCCGAAGCCGCCAGTGGCCATGTTGAGGAAGATTTGCCCGCCGGCCTGGCCGAGGTCGATTGCCCGAGGTGGCACGTCCAGCAGTGCCAGTGCCTGTGCAGGCTCCAGCGGCACGCCGGCGGCGCGGGCAAAGTCGTTGGCGGTGCCCAGGGGCATCAGGACCAGGCTGGCGTCGGTCTTGGCCCGGGCCATGGCTTCGGCGACGTCACGCAGCGTACCGTCGCCGCCGCCGGCGATGATGTGGGTGTAGCCGTCAGCCAGGGCTTCATTGACCAGGCGTTGGGCGTCGCCGCCTTCCCATGTGACCCGCACGGCCAACTCATCACCCTGCTCGCGCCGAGCCTGTACGGCCGCGCGCACGTCCTCGTTCAAGGCTTGTTTGCCGTGAAGGATCAATAGAGCTTTGGGGGTGGTCATGAGTGGCTGACTCCAGGGGTTGAGGGTTCCTGAAGGATGTGGACATTCGGTGAGGGGGAAAAAGTCATTGGGTGAGGGAAATTAATTCGTTGGGGCCCGAACAGCGACACTGTACGAGGGGGGCTGCCGATGAGGGTGGGCCAGTGGATGAGTCTGGTGCCTGACCCACTGCAATCGGGAGCAAGCCCCCTCCCACAGGCTTCAGCTCTTGTGAAGCTTGCTCATCAACTGCGCCTCCGCCTGGGTCAACCCACACGACTGCGTCAGCTCATCCACCGTAGCGCCCATGCCGACCAACTTCGCCGCCTGGGCGAACGACAAGCTCGTCGGGTCGCGCTGTTCAATCTGCGCCAGCTTGTCCGGCAATGGCCCGAGGATGGCGCGCAGTTCATGCACCTCATCCCCCACCTTCACCGTCGTTTGCTGGAAGTGATCAACACGCTTGACCAGATCGATGATGCGTCGGTCACGCAAGGCATCGCGCTCAGCCTGCTGCTGGGCCAATTCCCGTTGCTGGCGCAGGTAGCGCAGCAGGAAAGCCAAAGTCCCGGCCCACAACAGGGCCAGGACGATCACCGCCGCCTCGAAGAACAATCAGATGCTCTCCAGTTCCGACCATTCTTCTTCGCTCATCATCTTATCCAGCTCAACCAGAATCAGCAGCTCGTTGTTCTTGTTGCATACGCCCTGGATAAACTTGGCGGATTCTTCATTGCCCACGTTCGGCGCGGTTTCCACTTCCGACTGGCGCAGGTAAACCACTTCCGCCACGCTGTCGACCATGATCCCGACCACTTGCTTGTCGGCTTCGATGATCACGATACGCGTGTTGTCGCTGACTTCGACCGTGTCCAGGCCAAAACGCTGGCGGGTGTCGATCACCGTCACCACGTTGCCGCGCAGGTTGATGATGCCCAGCACATAGCTTGGCGCCCCCGGAACCGGAGCGATCTCGGTGTAGCGCAGCACTTCCTGCACGCGCATCACGTTGATACCGTAGGTTTCGTTGTCCAGTTTGAAGGTAACCCATTGCAGGATTGGATCATCCAAACCTTGTGCGGACGCTGATTTGTTCATGCTTAGAACCCCTTCAATGCCGGCTCAACCGGCGTGTGTGCTTCGCTAACCGCATTCGCATGCGGGCCTTATTGTTCAATCAACTGCGTGGGTGCGGTGCCATCGACTTGACGGCACCGCTGGCGATCAACTCGGCCAGTTCGGCGACGTCGAGCAACGCGCACATATGTTCGATCACGGTGCCTGCCAGCCAGGGTCGTTGGCCACGGTGGCTGCGCCATTTGATTTCGTTCGGGTCCAGGCGCAACGAGCGGCTGACTTGATGCACCGCCAACCCCCATTCGTAGCCCTGCACCGAGATCACGTATTGCAAGCCCTGGCGAAAATCGTCGCGGTAGCGATCGGGCATCACCCAACGGGCGGTATCCAGCACTTTAAGATTACCGGCCTGGCTGGGCAGGATGCCGAGGAACCAATCCGGTTGCCCGAACAACGGTGTCAGTTCCTGGCCGTCCAAAGAATAGATCGAACCCAGGCACACCAACGGCACCGCCAGGGTCAGCCCGGCGACATCGAATAACAGGCATTCGAAGGGCTCGGCGGCCCAGTATGGGCGGCCGTCACCGGTGTCCGGCGGCGGTGTGATGCTAGGTGGCAGGTGCACGTCTGCAACGGGCTCAACCACGACCGGCTCGACCGGCGCCACAACCGGCACTGCCGCCACGACCGGCGCCACCACAGGGGCGACCACGACATGGGCGTCACGCGCCTGCTCTTCCAATACGGCCAGCTGGAATTCATCCAGCATAGTGTCTGCGGCGATGGCCGGTTCAAGTTCCAGCACCGGCTCCGGCAAGGGTTCCTCGGTCGCATCCTGCAGCAAGGCGTCCAGGTAGGACTCCAGTGCCAATTGCGGCCGGGTCTTGAGTTTGACAGGACGGTTCATCAAGCCACCTGCGCTACAAGCTGCTGGGCCAGCAGGTGCTTGAGCAACGCACGATAAGCCAGCACGCCACGGCTTTTGCCATCGAACTGCGAGGGCGTCAGGCCCGCGCGGCTGGCGTCACGCAGGCGCGTGTCGACCGGGATGTAGCCATTCCAGATGGTGTCCGGGTAGGCATCGCGTAATACCCGCAAGGTGCCGAGGGACGCTTGGGTACGGCGGTCGAACAAGGTCGGCACAATGCAGAACGGCAGCGCCTGTTTACGCGAGCGGTTGATCATCGCCAGGGTGCTGACCATGCGCTCCAGGCCTTTGACGGCCAAGTGCTCGGTCTGCACCGGGATCACCAGTTGCTGGCTGGCCGCCAAGGCGTTGACCATCAGCACGCCGAGCAACGGCGGGCTGTCGATAATAGCGTAGTCGAAGTCCTGCCACAGCTGCGCCAGGGTCTTGGCGATCACCAGGCCCAGCCCGCTCTGCCCCGGCGACTGGCGCTCAAGGGTCGCCAGCGCGGTGCTGGAGGGCAGCAGGGAAATGCTTTCGTTACTGGTGGGCAGCAGCAATTGCCCCGGCAAGTCGCTGGGTACGCTGCCCTTGTGCAGGAACAGGTCGTAGCAACTGTGCTCCAGCGCATCCGGGTCGTAGCCGAAATAGCTGGTCATGGAGCCATGGGGGTCGAGGTCGACCACGACCACACGCTTGCCCGCTTCGGCCAGCAAGCCGGCTAAGGCGATGGAGGTGGTGGTCTTGCCGACTCCACCTTTTTGATTGGCAACTGCCCAGACTCTCATTCGGTTGGTTCCTCCCGGTGGGCAAAAGCGCGACCGAGACATTGCATCAGTTATTGAGCCAGTGACGGGGAATTGACGCTCCCCTGCCGAACCGGCGGCTTGACCACAGGCGGTGCAGTTTGTGTGCCAGCCCGCCTCAATGCCGCATCCGGTGTTGCATTAGCCGTTCCCGTACCCGTCAGGCTACGGCGTACATCGAGGTTGCGCGACACCACCAATACCACACGGCGGTTACGTGCGCGGCCTTCGGCGGTCGCATTATTGGCCACCGGCTGGAATTCACCATAGCCCACCGACGCCAGGCGCTCAGGGTTCACACCCTGCATCGCCAGCATGCGCACGATACTGGCGGCGCGGGCCGATGAGAGCTCCCAGTTGGTCGGGTACTGCGCGGTGTTGATGGGGAAATTGTCGGTAAAGCCTTCGACATGGATCGGGTTTTCAAACGGTTTGAGAATCGCCGCCACCTTGTCGATGATGGTGAACGCCTGATCGCTGGGCATGGCATCGGCGCTGGCGAACAGCAGACTGGAATTAAGCTCGATCTCCACCCACAGCTCATTGCCGCGCACGGTCATCTGGTTGGACTTGATCAGGTCACCGAACGCGGCGCTGATATCGTCGGCGATGCTTTTGAGCGGGTCGCTGGTGCCGCCGATACCGGCGGCGACTTCATCGCTGTCGTTGACCAGCGGCTTGGCCGGGGTCACGGTCTTGGGTCGTTCATCACCGATGGGGATCGGCTTGATCGAACGGTCGGTGTCGTTGAACACCCCGATCAGCGCCTGGGAAATGACCTTGTACTTGCCTTCGTTGATCGACGAGATGGAATACATCACCACGAAAAACGCGAACAGCAAGGTGATGAAGTCCGCGTAGGACACCAGCCAGCGCTCATGATTGACGTGTTCTTCAGGCTCGCGACGGCGACGGCTCACAGGCAATCCCTCCCATCAATCCATGAAGCCCTGGAGCTTCAATTCGATGGAGCGCGGGTTCTCGCCCTCGGCAATCGACAGCAAACCTTCCAGCAGCATCTCCCGGTAACGTGACTGACGCATGGCGATCGACTTGAGCTTGCTGGCCACCGGCAACAGCACCAGGTTGGCACTGGCCACGCCATAGATGGTAGCGACAAATGCCACGGCAATGCCGCTGCCCAATTGCGATGGATCGGCCAGGTTGCCCATGACGTGAATCAGGCCCATCACCGCACCGATGATGCCAATGGTCGGCGCGTAGCCGCCCATGCTTTCAAAAACTTTGGCCGCGTTGATGTCACGGCTTTCCTGAGTGTAGAAATCCACTTCGAGGATGCTGCGGATCGCTTCCGGCTCGGCGCCGTCTACCAGCAGCTGCAAGCCTTTGCGTGCGTAGCTGTCGGGCTCGGCATCGGCCACGCCTTCCAGGCCCAGCAGGCCCTCCTTGCGCGCGGTGAGGCTCCAGTTGACCACACGATCGATGCCACCGAGCAGGTCGATACGCGGTGGAAAAATGATCCACACCAGAATCTGCATGGCACGCTTGAACGAGCTCAGGGGCGATTGCAGCAAGGCTGCGCCTACGGTGCCGCCGATCACGATCAACGCCGCCGGGCCGTTGGCCAAGGCGCCGAGGTGGCCGCCTTCGAGGAAGTTGCCGCCGATGATCGCGACAAACGCCAGGGTGATACCGATCAAGCTCAACACATCCATCAGAGGCAGGCCTCCGCCAGATGCTTGCCGATGTCGTCCAGGCTGTAAACGGCGTCGGCCAGGTCGGCCTTGACGATGGCCATGGGCATGCCATAGATCACGCAGCTGGCCTCATCCTGGGCCCAGACCGTGCTGCCCCCCTGCTTGAGCAGGCGTGCGCCTTCACGACCGTCGGCGCCCATGCCGGTGAGCACCACCGCCAGAACTTTGTCGCCGTAGGACTTGGCCGCCGAACCGAAGGTGATATCCACGCACGGCTTGTAGTTCAGGCGTTCATCGCCCGGCAGGATTTTCACCGCGCCACGGCCATCCACCATCATCTGCTTGCCACCCGGCGCCAGCAACGCCAGGCCAGGACGCAGGATGTCGCCGTCTTCGGCTTCCTTGACGCTGATGCGGCACAGCTTGTCCAGGCGTTCGGCGAAGGCTTTGGTAAACGCGGCGGGCATATGCTGCACCAGCACGATCGGCGCCGGGAAGTTGGCCGGCAGTTGGGTCAATACGCGTTGCAGGGCGACCGGGCCGCCGGTTGAGGTACCGATAGCTACTAGCTTGTAGGCTTTGCGCTTGGGCGCGGGCGAATGAGCGCTCGGCGCCGAAGCACGGACGGGAGCCACGGCGGGCCGCGCCACTGGCGCAGGCGCAGGACGCGCGAAGGAGGAACTGGTCGGCGCAGGTGCCGCCACTGGTGCAGGTGCAGGTGCAGGCGTGCTGAACAGGCTGCGGCGGTTGCTGCGGGAAATGCTGTGCACCTTCTCGCACAGCATCTGCTTGACCTTCTCGGGGTTGCGCGAGATGTCTTCGAAATTCTTCGGCAGGAAGTCCACCGCACCCGCGTCCAGCGCATCCAGGGTTACCCGGGCACCTTCATGGGTCAGCGACGAGAACATCAATACCGGAGTCGGGCAGCGTTGCATGATGTGGCGAACTGCCGTGATGCCATCCATCATCGGCATCTCGTAGTCCATGGTGATCACGTCCGGCTTCAACGCAATGGCCTGATCAATCGCCTCTTTACCGTTGGTGGCCGTGCCGACCACCTGAATGGTTGGATCGGCGGAAAGAATTTCCGAGACGCGGCGGCGGAAGAAACCCGAATCGTCCACCACCAGGACCTTGACTGCCATAAACACTCCGTTAGGTGGGGCGGGCACGATTGCCCAACCCCCACCAGAATCAAATACGCCGAGCGGCGTAACGCTTGAGCATGCTCGGAACATCGAGAATCAGCGCGATCCGACCGTCACCGGTGATGGTCGCACCCGACATGCCCGGGGTTCCCTGCAGCATTTTGCCCAAAGGCTTGATGACCACTTCTTCCTGGCCCACCAGTTGATCGACCACAAAGCCGATACGCTGGGTGCCCACGGACAGGATCACCACGTGGCCTTCGCGCTGCTCTTCATGGGCAGCAGACGCAACCAGCCAGCGCTTGAGGTAGAACAGCGGCAGCGCCTTGTCACGCACGATCACCACTTCCTGGCCATCCACCACATTGGTGCGCGACAGGTCGAGGTGGAAGATCTCGTTGACGTTGACCAGCGGGAACGCGAACGCCTGGTTGCCCAGCATCACCATCAGGGTCGGCATGATCGCCAAGGTCAACGGCACCTTGATCACGATCTTTGAGCCCTGGCCCTTGGTCGAGTAGATATTGATCGAGCCGTTGAGCTGGCTGATCTTGGTCTTCACCACGTCCATGCCGACGCCACGACCAGACACGTCGGAAATCTCGGTCTTGGTCGAGAAGCCTGGGGCGAAGATCAGGTTGTAGCACTCGGTGTCGGTCAGGCGGTCGGCGGCATCCTTGTCCATCACACCGCGCTTGACTGCAATGTTGCGCAGGATGGTCGGGTCCATGCCCTTGCCGTCATCGGTGATCGACAACAGGATATGGTCGCCTTCTTGCTCGGCCGCCAGAATCACCTTGCCGCCGCGGGACTTGCCCGAGGCTTCACGTTCTTCAGGGGTTTCGACGCCGTGGTCGACTGCGTTGCGCACCAAGTGGACCAGCGGATCGGCCAGGGCCTCGACCAGGTTTTTGTCGAGGTCGGTTTCTTCCCCCACCAGCTCCAGGTTGATCTCTTTCTTGAGCTGGCGCGCCAGGTCACGAACCAGGCGCGGGAAGCGGCCGAAGACTTTCTTGATCGGCTGCATCCGCGTTTTCATCACAGCGGTCTGCAGGTCGGCGGTGACCACGTCGAGGTTCGACACGGCCTTCTGCATCGACTCGTCGCCACTGCTCAGGCCCAGGCGTACCAGGCGGTTACGCACCAACACCAGTTCGCCGACCATGTTCATGATGTCGTCCAGCCGCGCCGTGTCCACGCGCACCGTGGTTTCAGCTTCGCTGGCCGGCTTTTCGGCCACTGGTGCAGCGGCGGCACGCGCCGGTGCAGCGGCCGGCGCAGCAGCAGGAGCCGGCTTGGCGGCAGCAGGTGCAGCAGCAGGAGCCGGCTTGGCGGCAGCAGGTGCAGCAGCAGGAGCCGGCTTGGCGGCAGCAGGTGCAGCAGCAGGTGCAGGTGCAGGTTTCGCCGCTACCGGGGTAGCGGTCGCAGCCGCCGCCGGGGGTACTTCACTGAACTTGCCCTTGCCGTGCAATTCGTCGAGCAAGGCTTCGAATTCGTGCTCGGAAATCAGCCCGTCGCCGGCTGGCTGCGCACTGGCAGGCGGCGTAACAGGCGGCTTGGCAGCCGTCGGCGCAGCCGCTGTCGCGGCAACTTCCGGCAGGGCTTCGGCCGCGAACGTGCCTTTGCCGTGCAGTTGGTCGAGCAACGCTTCGAATTCGTCGTCGGTAATGTCGGTGCTGGCCGGGGCCGCAGGCGCTTCGGAAGCTGCAGCAGGCGCCACGGCATCGGCGGCGAACTGGCCCTTGCCATGCAACTGGTCGAGCAAGGATTCAAATTCGGCGTCGGTGATGTCTTCGCTGGTCGGCACGGCAGCAGGTGCCGCCGGAGCTTCGGCTTCGGCCTTCGCCGCGCTGAGGGAGTTGAGCAGTTGCTCGAACTCGCTATCGGTCACATCCGGCTCAGGTTCGGCAACCGGTTCCGGTTCCGGGGCGGCTTCCACCGCCGGCGCGGCCGAAGTGTCGGCAGGCTCTGCGTAGCGCGCCAGGGCGGCCAGCAGCTCGGGCGTGGCGGCCGTGATCGGCGCGCGTTCACGGACCTGGCTGAACATGCCATTGACCGCATCCAGGGCTTCGAGAATCACGTCCATCAATTCCGAATCAACGTGACGCTCACCCTTGCGCAGGATGTCGAACACGTTCTCGGCGATGTGGCAGCACTCCACCAGCTCATGGAGCTGGAGGAAGCCGGCGCCCCCTTTTACAGTGTGAAAACCGCGAAAAATTGCATTGAGCAGGTTCGCATCATCCGGGCGGCTTTCCAGCTCGACCAGTTGCTCGGACAGTTGCTCTAAAATTTCGCCGGCCTCTACAAGGAAATCCTGAAGGATCTCTTCATCGGCGCCGAAGCTCATGTGGGTGCTCCTTAGAAGCCTAAACTGGATAACAGGTCATCTACGTCATCCTGACCTGACACAACGTCTTCACGTTTATCGGCATGAATCTGCGGACCTTCACCCTTGGCGAGATGTTTTTGTGGATCTTTTTCCGAAAGGATCGCTGCGCGGTCATGTTCGATACCGGCAAAGCGGTCGACCTGGCCGGCCATCAGCACCAATTTGAGCAGGTTGCTTTCCACTTCGGTGACCAACTGGGTCACACGCTTGATCACTTGACCGGTGAGGTCCTGGTAATCCTGGGCCAGCAAAATGTCGTTGAGGTTGCTGGAAACCGTACGGTTGTCCTGCTCACTGCGCGACAGGAAACCTTCAACCCGACGGGCCAATTCACGAAACTCTTCGGCGCCCACTTCGCGGCGCATGAAGCGGCCCCAGTCAACGCTGAGGGCCTGGGCTTCGTTGGCCATGCCGTTGACCAGCGGCGTGGCGTTTTCCACCAGGTCCATGGTGCGGTTGGCCGCCGCCTCAGTCAGCCTGACCACATAGGACAAGCGTTCGGTGGCATCGGTGATTTGCGAAATTTCTTCGGCCTGGGGCATGTGCGGGTCAATCTGAAAATTGACGATCGCACTGTGCAGCTCACGTGTCAGCTTGCCCACTTCCTGATACAGGCCGCGGTCACGCGTCTGATTGAGCTCATGGATCAACTGCACCGCGTCGCCGAACTGGCCTTTTTCCAGGCTTTCGACCAACTGGTGGGCATGTTTTTTCAGAGTCGACTCAAAGTCTTTCTGTGATGATTCTGTATGCTCCATAGCTCCCCCTGCGATGGCGTTAGCCGTGGATGCGTTCGAAGATTTTTTCGATCTTCTCTTTCAACGCCTGTGCAGTGAATGGCTTGACCACGTAACCGTTGACCCCGGCCTGGGCGGCTTCGATGATCTGTTCACGCTTGGCTTCGGCGGTCACCATCAACACGGGAAGGCTGCGCAATTTTTCGTCGGCGCGCACGTGGCGCAACAAGTCGATACCGGTCATGCCCGGCATGTTCCAGTCTGTTACCAGGAAGTCGATGCTCCCACTGTTGAGGATCGGGATCGCCGTAAGGCCGTCATCCGCCTCGACCGTGTTGGTGAACCCAAGGTCACGCAACAGATTTTTTATGATCCGCCGCATCGTTGAGAAGTCATCAACGATGAGGATTTTCATGTTCTTGTCCAATTCGACCTCCAAGCAGTCTTAAACGCGCCCAGCACCTGGACGCGCCATTTCAATCAACAGGCGTTACACAACAAAGGACTGCCCAGGGCACCACGGCACGACCCCGCAAAAGCCTTCGACTTTCGCGGCGCGTCTACAGTGTCCCCACACTGCCTGTCAGCGCGCGCGCCACTCCCCCAACCGCCCCCGCAAGCGGGCTGCGCACTGGCTATGCAGCTGGCTGACACGCGATTCGCTGACCCCCAGGACCTCACCGATTTCCTTGAGGTTCAGCTCTTCGTCGTAGTACAGCGCCAACACCAGTCGCTCACGCTCCGGCAAATTGGCAATCGCGTCCGCCAACGCCCTCTGGAAACGCTCATCTTCCAAGTCACGCGACGGTTCGAGATGTGCACTCGCGCCGTCCTCGTGCAGCCCTTCGTGTTCGCCGTCCTGCAACAGGTCGTCGAAACTGAACAGGCGGCTGCCCAAGGTATCGTTCAAAATCCCGTAATAATCATCGAGACTCAATTGGAGTTCGGCCGCAACTTCATGATCTTTAGCGTCACGACCGGTTTTTGCTTCAATTGCGCGAATGGCATCACTGACCATTCGCGTGTTGCGGTGTACCGAACGCGGCGCCCAATCCCCTTTACGGACCTCATCGAGCATCGCGCCACGGATACGGATACCCGCATACGTCTCGAAACTCGCACCCTTGCTCGCGTCATATTTGGTCGACACTTCGAGCAAGCCGATCATGCCGGCCTGGATCAGGTCTTCCACCTGCACACTGGCCGGCAGGCGCGCCAGCAAGTGGTAGGCAATGCGCTTGACCAAGGGCGCATAACGCTCGATCAATTCGCCCTGGCTGTCACGTGCCGATTTCTTGTAAAGGTTATAGCCGCTGGCTGTCATAGCACCGGTCCTGCGCTCGTCTGATGCACCAATCGCTCGACGAAAAACTCCAGATGCCCCCGCGGGTTGGCAGGCAACGGCCAGGTATCGACCTTCTGGGCAATAGCCTTGAACGCCAACGCGCATTTGGAACGAGGGAACGCTTCATAGACCGCACGCTGCTTTTGCACGGCCTTGCGCACACACTCGTCATAGGGAACTGCGCCAACGTATTGTAAGGCGACATCGAGAAAACGGTCCGTGACCTTGGTCAACTTGGCGAACAGATTCCGGCCTTCCTGCGGGCTTTGGGCCATGTTGGCCAGCACGCGGAAGCGGTTCATGCCGTAGTCACGGTTAAGCAGTTTGATCAGAGCATAGGCGTCGGTGATCGAGGTGGGTTCGTCGCAGACCACCAGCAATACTTCCTGCGCGGCGCGCACGAAGCTGACCACGGATTCGCCGATCCCGGCGGCGGTGTCGATCACCAGCACATCGAGGTTGTCGCCGATATCGCTGAACGCCTGGATCAGGCCGGCGTGCTGCGCCGGGCTCAGGTGCACCATGCTCTGGGTGCCCGAGGCGGCAGGCACGATACGAATGCCTCCGGGGCCTTGCAGCAACACATCGCGCAGCTCGCAACGGCCCTCGATCACATCGGCGAGGGTGTGTTTGGGTGTCAGCCCCAGCAGAACGTCCACGTTCGCCAGGCCCAGGTCAGCATCCAGCAGCATGACGCGACGGCCAAGTTCTGCCAGGGCCAGGGACAAATTCACCGACACGTTAGTTTTCCCGACGCCACCTTTGCCGCCGGTCACCGCGATCACCTGTACAGGATGCATGCTGCCCATTTTATTTCTTTACCTTGTCTTGCTTAGACGCAGGCTACACGGCTTGGTCGCGTGAATCGCTTGCAGACCATCAATGTAGATACATTTCACAGTGCTCATCCTGCCTCACCCCACCCGTTTTGCCGGGTTGTGGTAAAGGTCGGCGAACATATCAGCCATCGCTTCCTCGCTAGGCTCTTCTTGCATTTGCACGCTGACAGCACGGCTGACCAACTGATGACGACGCGGCAGATGCAAATCATCTGGAATCCGCGGGCCATCGGTCAGGTAGGCAACCGGTAATTCATGACCGATAGCCAGGCTCAACACCTCACCCAAGTTTGCAGTTTCGTCTAGTTTGGTGAGGATGCAACCCGCCAGGCCGCAACGTTTGTAGCTGTGGTACGCAGCGGTAAGAACCTGTTTCTGGCTGGTG
Organism: Pseudomonas sp. ICBG1301; assembly: GCF_016918385.1. NCBI lineage: Bacteria > Pseudomonadati > Pseudomonadota > Gammaproteobacteria > Pseudomonadales > Pseudomonadaceae > Pseudomonas > Pseudomonas sp. ICBG1301. The sequence continues at coordinate 365,112 of NZ_JAEKGB010000001.1, read as the reverse complement.
GTTGCAAGCACCAGGTAATTTTTCGCCTTGATGCCACGCCCGGCCAGGCTTTCCAGCTGCATGCGCAGCGCCGGATCGCTGGCTTGCAGGCCGGCGGTGTCGATCAACACCACGCGCTTGCGCAACAGCGGGTCAAGGGCATTGGCCAGGGACTGGCCCGGGTCGACGTGGGTCACCGGCACATTGAGGATGCGCCCCAGGGTCTTGAGCTGTTCCTGGGCGCCGATACGATAACTGTCCATGCTCACCAGCGCGATACTCGACGCGCCGTACTTGAGCACATACCGGGCGGCCAGCTTGGCCAGGGTGGTGGTCTTGCCCATGCCGGCCGGGCCGACCATGGCGATCACGCCACCCTCTTCCAGCGGTTCGAGCTCCGGGGTGACGATCATGCGGGCCAAGTGGGCCAGCAACATGCGCCACGCCTGGCGGGGCTCTTCGACCTCGGTGGTCAGCGCCAGCAGGTCGCGGGACAGCGGGCCGGACAGGCCGATACGCTGCAAGCGACGCCACAGGTTGGCCTGGTGCGGCTTGCTGCCTTGCAACTGTGTCCAGGCCAACGAACCCAACTGCACTTCGAGCAGTTCACGCAGGCCATTGAGTTCAGAGCGCATCGAGTCGAACACGCGCTGGTCGACCGCAGCCGTCGGAGCCGGCGCTGCGGGACGTGGCGGTTCAACGAAGGTCGGCTCGACCAGCGGCTCGGCGGCCGTCAGCGGCAGGCCGGCGAACAATTGGCGATTGGTGCTAGCGTCGCTGTCGCCACGCATGCTCAGCTCGGCCTGGGCCGACACAATGCGCGAGGCGGTCTTGCGCAACTCGTCTTCGAGTTCCATGTTCGGCACGCGCGGCGCCAACGCCTGGGGGGTGTAATCCAGGGCAGCCGTCAGCTCGACACCGCCGGCAATGCGACGGTTACCGATAATCGCGGCATCGGCGCCCAGCTCATCACGGACCAGTTTCATGGCCTGACGCATATCGGCGGCGAAAAAACGCTTAACTTGCATAACCCACTACCCTCAGCCGTTGGGCCCTACTGTCGCGACGATAGTCACTTGCTTGTTGTCAGGAATTTCCTGATAAGCCAAAACGTGCAAATTCGGTACTGCCAGGCGTCCGAACCGCGACAACATCGCTCGAACCGGCCCCGCCACCAGCAGAATCACCGGATGGCCCGCCATTTCCTGGCGCTGCGCCGCTTCGATCAACGAACGCTGGAGCTTTTCAGCCATGCTCGGTTCCAGCAGAACGCCCTCTTCCTGGCCTTGTCCGGCCTTCTGGATACTATTGAGCAATATTTGTTCCAACCTGGGCTCCAAGGTGATCACAGGCAGCTCAGACTCAATGCCTACAATGCTTTGCACGATGGCACGGGACAAGCCGACGCGCACGGCGGCCACCAGAGCGGCAGTATCTTGACTCTTGGCGGCATTGTTGGCGATGGCTTCCGCGATGCTGCGAATGTCGCGCACCGGCACTTGCTCGGCGAGCAACGCCTGCAGCACTTTGAGCAACTGCGACAGCGACAGCACCCCCGGCACCAGCTCTTCGGCCAGTTTTGGCGAGGCTTTGGCCAGCAACCCCATCAATTGCTGGACTTCCTCATGGCCGATCAGTTCATGGGAGTGCTTGTACAGAATCTGGTTAAGGTGGGTGGCGACCACCGTGCTGGCGTCCACCACCGTATATCCGAGGGATTGCGCCTGGCTGCGCTGACTGACTTCGACCCACACCGCATCCAGGCCGAAAGCCGGATCTTTGGCGGTAATGCCATTGAGCGTACCGAACACCTGGCCGGGGTTGATCGCCAGTTCGCGGTCCGGGTAGATCTCGGCTTCGGCCAGGATCACACCCATCAGGGTCAGGCGGTAGGCACTGGGGGCCAGGTCGAGGTTGTCGCGGATGTGTACGGTCGGCATCAGGAAGCCCAGGTCCTGGGACAGCTTCTTGCGGACCCCCTTGATGCGTGCAAGCAACTGGCCGCCCTGGTTACGGTCCACCAGAGGGATCAGGCGGTAGCCCACTTCCAGGCCGATCATGTCGATCGGGGTCACGTCGTCCCAGCCAAGCTCCTTGGTTTCCTGGGCGCGGGCCGGCGATGGCAACAGTTCCTGCTGACGGGCGATTTCCTGCTGAGCCAGGACCTTCACCTGGTTCTGCTTGCGCCAGAACAGGTAGGCAGCGCCGGCCGCCATGGCCGCCATGCTGAGGAACGACACATGCGGCATACCCGGCACAATGCCCATGATCGCCATAATCGCTGCCGCCACCGCCAGCGCCTTCGGCGAGGCGAACATCTGGCGGCTGATCTGCTTGCCCATGTCTTCGGAACCCGAAGCACGGGTCACCATGATGGCTGCGGCTGTGGATAACAACAGTGATGGCAATTGCGCCACTAAACCGTCACCAATGGTCAGCAAGGCGTAGACCTTGCCCGCATCACCGAACGTCATGCCGTGCTGGAAGATACCGACCGCCATGCCGCCGATCAGGTTGATGAACAGAATCAGCAAGCCGGCAATGGCGTCACCGCGCACGAATTTGCTGGCACCGTCCATGGAACCGTAAAACTCGGCTTCCTGGGCGACTTCCGCACGCCGCGCCTTGGCCTGGCCCTGGTCGATCAGACCGGCGTTGAGGTCGGCGTCGATAGCCATCTGTTTGCCAGGCATTGCATCGAGGGTAAACCGCGCGCTTACCTCGGAAATTCGTCCGGCACCCTTGGTCACCACCACGAAGTTGATGATCATCAGGATCGCGAACACGACGATACCGACCACGTAGTTACCGCCGATCACCACCTCACCGAAGGCCTGAATCACCTTACCGGCGGCGGCGTGACCGTCCTGGCCGTGCAGCATCACCACCCGGGTAGACGCCACGTTCAGTGCCAGGCGCAACAGCGTGGCAACCAGCAGGATGGTGGGGAAAACCGCGAAGTCCAGGGGCCGCAGGGCGTAGACGCACACCAGCAGCACCACGACCGACAGGGCAATGTTGAAAGTGAAGAACACGTCCAGCAAGAACGGCGGCATCGGCAACATCATCATTGCCAGCATCACCAGCAACAACAATGGCACACCCAGATTGCCCCGCGAGAGGTCAGTCAGGGTGCCACGGGCCGTGCTGAGCATTTGAGAGCGATCCACCGGTATTCCTCGTGTCCCTTGAAGCAAAGTTTTGACGCCGGGAGGCGTCCTGCAGGCCGGGTTGCAAGAAGCCTTCCAACTTTTGCTTCAAGGGACAGATCGCCCTCAGCGAGGGCATGTTGCCGGATTTACGCGGGGCGCACGTCTTCCGCCTGGGGGCCTTTTTGCCCCTGGGTTATTTCAAATTCCACTTTTTCACCTTCGCCAACGGTTTTAAATCCTTCACCTCGAATCGCGGAATAGTGAACAAAAACGTCAGCCCCGCCACCGTCCGGGGTGATAAACCCAAAGCCTTTTTCCGCGTTGAACCATTTCACAGTGCCTGTTGCCATCGCCGTTCTCCTGACTTATCACTCAAGAACTCGCGGGATAACCCTGACGCCGACTGCATAAATACCGTCGGGTCGGTGTATCCCCTGAAACTCCACGTGCTGGCCCACCGCGAGCCGAATGCAGCGCGAACCGATGAGATCCACTTTCACGTCGTCCTCACCTTTCAGGGCAATCAAACCTTTTCCGGAGTGCGGGTCATAAGATTTGACCTTGCCTCTGAGTAGTTTCAAAACCATTCTCCCTGCATCTCGTTTACAGCCTGCGCGCAGTGCTTGAGGCAATAGAACCGCGAGGGGGCTTTGCTGACTACTGTCAAAGTTGACAGGTGGCGGGCATTCACGACGAGTGGTATGAGCCCGCTCTCTCTGTAGGAGCAAGCTTGCTCGCGAAGGACGTCAACGAAGACGCGGGAAAGCTGGAAATACGAGGGGTCTTTGAGTTTTTCGCGAGCAAGCTCGCTCCTACATGATTTGGCGCATTAGCGTGGCTTTCAGGAATCCCGACGCAATTCCGGCGGAATCGGCAAGTCCTTGAGCGGGTCCGGACGCTTGCCCTTGCCCGCTCGGTATTGGCGGATCTGATAGACATACGCCAGTACCTGGGCCACGGCCAGGTACAACCCGGCGGGAATCTCTTGATCGAGATCGGTGGAATAGAAGATCGACCGCGCAAGCGCCGGCGACTCCAGCAGCAGAATGTCGTTGGCCACGGCGATTTCGCGGATTTTCAGGGCCGTGAAGTCGCTGCCCTTGGCCAGCAGCATCGGCGCGCCGCCCTTCTCCGGGTCGTACTTGAGCGCCACGGCGTAGTGAGTCGGGTTGGTGATGACCACATCGGCATCGGGCACCGCCGCCATCATCTTGCGCTGGGACATTTCGCGCTGCAGTTGCCGGATACGCTGTTTGACCTCGGGTCGCCCTTCCTGGTCCTTGTGCTCGTCGCGCACTTCCTGCTTGGTCATCAGCAGCTTCTTGTGGCTTTCCCACAGCTGGATCGGCGCATCCACCGCCGCGATGATGATCAGCCCGCAAGCCATCCACAGCGCACTCCAGCCCACCACTTGTACGCTGTGGATGATGGCTGACTCCAACGGCTCGTGGGCGATGCGCAGCAAGTCGTCGATATCGGACGACAACACCGTCAGCGCCACGAACAGAATCAGGATGAATTTGGCCAGCGCCTTGAGCAACTCAACCAGTGCCTTGCCGGAAAACATACGCTTGAGCCCCGGCCCCGGGTTCATCCGGCTGAACTTGGGCGCCATGCTGCCGGCGGCAAACAACCAGCCCCCCAAGGACACCGGACCGATCAACGCCGCCAGCAGCAGCGTGATCAGCACCGGCTGCACCGCCAGCAGGGCGATCTTGCCCGAGTGCAGCAGGTACAGGCCCATGGCGCCGGGGCTCAGCAACACCTCACGCGGCAAGGCGAAGTTGAGCTTCATCAGCTCCATCAGGTCCAGCGCCAGGCCGCCGCCGTAGATCAACAGGCCACCGGCGCCGGCCAGCATCACGGCGAGTGTATTGAGCTCTTTGGAGCGGGCAATCTCGCCCTTCTCCCGGGATTCCTTCTTACGTTTCTCCGTGGGGTCTTCTGTTTTGTCCTGACCACTCTCGCTCTCGGCCATGGCTCAGCGCGCCCGTGCCAGATCACGTAAGAACTGCAAGGCGTCGGTCGCCAGCGGTTGATACTGATTGAGAATGTCAGCCATGCCGACCCAGAAAATCCCCATGCCCAGCACCAGGGTCAGGGGGAAACCGATCGAGAAGATATTCAACTGCGGCGCCGCACGGGTCATCACCCCAAACGCGATGTTGACCACCAGCAGCGCGGTGATTGCCGGCAGCACCAGCAACAGCGAAGCGCCCAGCACCCAAGTCAGGCGACCGACCAACTCCCAGAAATGGTTGACCACCAACCCCGAGCCCACCGGCAAGGTAGTGAAGCTCTCAGTCATGACCTCGAACACCACCAGATGGCCATTCATCGACAGGAACAGCAACGTCACCAGCATGGTCAGGAACTGCCCGATCACCGCTGCCGACACGCCGTTGGTGGGGTCGACCATGGACGCGAAGCCCATGCCCATCTGGATCGAGATAATTTGCCCGGCGATCACAAACGCCTGGAAGAACAGGGTCAGCGAAAAACCCAGCAATGCACCGATCAGGATCTGCTCGGCAATCAGCAACAACGCGCTGAGGTCCAGGGCATTCACCGGCGGCATCGGCGGCAGCCCGGGGACAATCACCACGGTAATGGCAACGGCGAAATACAGGCGGATACGTCGCGGGACCAAGGTGGTGCCGAACACCGGCATGGTCATCAGCACCGCCGTCACGCGAAACATCGGCAAGATGAAAGACGCCACCCAGGTACTGATCTGGGTGTCGGTCAATGCCAACACGGATTGCATGGGCAGGTCAGCCGATCAACTGCGGAATACTGCCGTACAACTGCAGGATGTATTCCATGAAAGTGCGCACCAGCCACGGGCCGGCGACAATCAGGGTGACCAGCATCACCAGCAGGCGCGGCAGGAAGCTCAAGGTCTGTTCGTTGATCTGGGTCGCGGCCTGGAACATCGCCACCAGCAGGCCGACCAACAGGCTCGGTACCACCAGCACGGCGACCATCATGGTGGTCAGCCACAGCGCTTCACGGAACAGGTCGACCGCAACTTCTGGAGTCATGCGCTATACCCCTCCGAAACTGCCGGCCAAGGTGCCGATAATCAGCGCCCAGCCGTCCACCAGCACAAACAGCATGATCTTGAACGGCAACGAGATGATCAGCGGCGACAGCATCATCATCCCCATGGCCATCAACACACTCGCTACCACCAGGTCGATGATCAGGAACGGGATGAAGATCATGAAGCCGATCTGGAACGCGGTCTTCAATTCGGACGTGACGAACGCCGGCACCAGGATGGTCAACGGGGCCTGATCCGGGGTGGCGATGTCGGTACGCTTGGACAAACGCATGAACAGCTCAAGGTCGCTGGAGCGGGTCTGCGAGAGCATGAAGTCCTTGATCGGCCCCTGGGCCTTGTCGATCGCGTCCTGGGCGGTGAGCTTTTCCGCCAGGTACGGTTGCAGGGCTTGCTGGTTCACCTTGTCGAACACCGGTGCCATGATGAACAGCGTCAGGAACAAGGCCATGCCGGTGAGGATCTGGTTCGACGGCGTCTGCTGCAGGCCCAGGGCCTGGCGCAGGATCGAGAAGACAATGATGATCCGCGTGAAGCTGGTCATCAGCATGACAAACGCCGGGATAAAACTCAGCGCGGTCATGATCAGCAGGATCTGCAGGCTGACCGAATATTCCTGCGCCCCGGCGGCGTTGGTGCCCAGCGTGATTGCCGGGATCGACAACGGGTCGGCGGCCCACGCCAATGGCGCAGCCAGCAACAGCATGAGCGTCAATAAAACGCGCATTACTTCTTATCCTTCTGATCCTTGCCCAGCAACTCCATCAGGCGCTGGGCGAATTCTGGCGTGGAGGCCTCGGTCTTGGCCGCTTCCACCGGCTTCTTGAGCACATGCAGCGCAGCGATGCGGCCCGGTGTGATACCCAGCAGAATCTGCTCCTCGCCGACCTGCACCAGCACCAGGCGATCACGCGGGCCGAGGGCCCGCGAGCCGATCATCTCGATGACCTGACCATTGCCCGGGCCGATGCGCTGCACACGACGCATCAACCAGGCCAGCACGAAAATCAAGCCGACCACCAGCAACAACCCCAGCACCAGCTGGGTCAACTGGCCGCCGATGCCACTGCTGACCACGGGAGCCGCCGCCACTTGCGCGACCGGCTCCGCCGCCAGGGCGCTCAATGGCAGCGCCAGTAACAGTCCCGCCATCGAAGACTTCATATCAGCGCAACTTCTTGATGCGTTCGCTCGGGCTGATCACGTCGGTCAGGCGGATACCGAACTTCTCGTTGACCACCACCACTTCGCCGTGGGCAATCAATGTCCCGTTGACCAGCACGTCCAGCGGCTCACCGGCCAGGCGGTCGAGCTCGATCACCGAACCCTGGTTGAGTTGCAGCAGGTTGCGGATGTTGATTTCGGTACTGCCCACTTCCATGGAAATCGACACCGGGATGTCGAGGATCACGTCCAGGTTCGGCCCGTCGAGGCTCACCGGGTTGTTGTTTTTCGGCATGCTGCCGAATTCTTCCATGGGCAGGCGAGTGCCGGCGGATGAGCTGGCGGCGTCGGCGGCCAGCAGCGCGTCGATATCGTCCTGGCCTACATCGCCGGTCTCTTCCAGGGCTGCCGCCCATTCGTCAGCCAGAGCCTGGTCTTCGGCGGAAGTGTTTTCGTGTTCGGTAGCCATTACATGTCCTCGGCGAAGCAAACATTCATCAATAAATTAGGGCGGGTCAGCGGCGGTTGATCGGTTCGATCACTTGCAACGCCAGGTTGCCCTTGTGGGAACCGAGCTTGACCTTGAACGATGGCACACCATTGGCCCGCATGATCATTTCTTCGGGCAAGTCCACCGGAATGACGTCCCCCGGCTGCATGTGCAAAATGTCGCGCAGACGCAACTGGCGACGGGCGACGGTGGCGTTCAGCGGCACGTCGACATCCAGCAGGTCTTCGCGCAGGGCCTTGACCCAACGCTCGTCCTGATCGTCCAGGTCGGACTGGAAACCGGCGTCGAGCATTTCACGCACCGGCTCGATCATCGAATACGGCATGGTCACGTGCAGGTCGCCGCCACCGCCATCGAGTTCGATGTGGAAAGTGGAGACCACAATGGCCTCGCTGGGGCCAACGATGTTGGCCATGGCCGGGTTCACTTCCGAGTTGATGTACTCGAAATTGACTTCCATGATCGCCTGCCAGGCTTCCTTCAAGTCGATAAAGGCTTGCTCCAGCACCATGCGCACCACACGCAATTCAGTCGGTGTGAATTCACGGCCTTCGATCTTGGCGTGACGGCCGTCGCCACCGAAGAAGTTATCCACCAGCTTGAACACTAATTTAGCGTCAAGGATGAACAACGCGGTGCCGCGCAACGGCTTGATCTTGACCAGGTTGAGGCTGGTGGGCACGTACAGCGAGTGCACGTACTCGCCGAACTTCATCACCTGCACGCCGCCCACCGCCACATCCGCCGAGCGGCGCAGCATGTTGAACATGCTGATACGAGTGTAGCGGGCAAAACGCTCATTGATCATTTCCAGGGTCGGCATGCGTCCACGGACGATGCGATCCTGGCTGGTCAGGTCGTAGCTTTTGATGCTGCCGGGCTCGGCAGCCATGTCGGTCTGTACCAGACCATCGTCGACGCCATGCAACAGCGCATCGATTTCATCCTGGGACAGCAGGTCTTGCACGGCCATGTCGTGATCCTACTGCAATACGAAGTTAGTGAAGAGCGCCTGCTCGACCACGACTTTGCCGAGCTCTTTCTGGGCCACTTCCTGCACACTGGCAGTGACCTTCTGACGCAGCATTTCCTGGCCCACAGGGGTGGCCAGGGTGTCGAAGCTCTGCCCGGAGAACAGCATCACCAGGTTGTTGCGGATCACCGGCATATGCACCTTGAGGGCGTCCAGATCTGCCTGGTTACGCGCCAGCAAGGTTATGCTCACCTGCAGGTAGCGTTGATGACCGTTCTGATTGAAGTTGGCGACAAAGGCCGGAAGCATCGGCTCGAAGATTGCCGGTTGCTTGACGTTAGTGGCGGTTTCGGCGGCGGGGGCCGGTTTGCTGGCACTGCTGTGCATGATGTACCACGTGCCGCCAACAGAGGCGCCAATGGCCAGGAGCAGGCCCAGCACAATCACCAGGATCAGCTTGAGCTTGCCTTTGCCTGCGGGTGGAGTTGCTGCGTCGTCGCTCTTCGCCATGCCAATAATCCGTCACTATTCGGGGATTCATAGATCTACGGAAAGGCAAGAGCAAGTGTTATGCCAGAGTTGTCTGCCATGCAGGCCCAGCACATCAAAGTGGGAGCAAGCCCCTCCCACAGTTGGTTACGAATCAGGCGTAGTAATCAACCGCGCTGGACCCGATCACGCTGGAAATGACGGGCGCCGCTGTTTCAGCCACGTCGATGTGCCCACTACTCTCGCCGCTGTCCCCGCGCCTGCCACTGCCACTCAAGCCGGCCTGGGCCTGAGCCTGAGCTTGTTGCTGCTGCTCCTGGCCACGGGACTGGTCGGAAACGTTGACGTCCACCTGCCCCATGCCCTGCTGGGCAAACATCTCCCGCAAACGTCCGGACTGGCTTTCCAGGGCCTCGCGCACCACTGCATGGCCGCTCATGAACTGGACCTGAGCCTGTTGGTCCGGCGTCATGTTGACCTTGATATCCAGGCGCCCCAGCTCTGCCGGCTGCAATTGGATCTCGGCCGACTTGAGGCCGGCGCTGGACAGGTACATCACGCGATTGACCACTTCTTCGGTCCAGCCGCTCTGGTGCATGGCCAGCGGCGCATTGGCCACCGGCGGCAAGGCGTTAGCCGTTTTCGGCGTGGCGGCCTGGGTCAGCGCAGCCAGGCGGTTTGCGAAGTCATCGACGCGGGTATCGCTGCTGGCCTCTTTCAAATCCTTGAGGCCACTGTCGATCAGCCCGCTGAAGGCTTTGTCACCGCCATCGGTGCTGTCCTTGGTGGCCTGTTGATCGACCATTGTCGCCAGGCCGGCCGCGAAACTCTGCGCAGCGGTCGGTTGGTCCTGGGTCGGCGCCGATGGGGTTTTCTGCGGCGCCTGGCTGCCGGCCGACACGTGCCCGCCCTGCTCCATTGCCAAACGCACGGTCGGCATCGAGTCCAGTGGGTCGGCCGACGGATCGAACGCCGGCTGCGGGGTGTCATCCGTCGCCGCGACGGGTGCGGCAACCACCGGCTGGGCCTTGTCATCCTTGGCCGCGGCAGCAGGGGCCGGGGTTTCCACAGGAACAGGCACAGCTACCACCGGTGTGACGGCGGCAATCACCGCCGGGTCGACCACGGGGTCAACAGGAGGTTGCTGGACCAGGGACGGGTCGGTGGGCTTGGCGTCGTCACTGCCGGCGCTGTCATCGGACTTGGCCGGCGGGTTGGCAGGCAAGAGATTGCCGCTATCGGCAACCGCTGGCTTGCTGGCGGCAGGCTTGTCGTTGCTATCCACCGACGAGGCGCTGCTCACCGAAGGCTTGTCACGGGTGGATTGGGTCGGGGTGTCACCGCTCTTCACCGACGGCTTCGAACCTTGGCTGGCGAACACTTGAGCAAAGCCAGGGCCCTTGTCCTGCGGGGCCGCAGCAGCTGCCACAGGTGTAGCGGCGGGCGCTTGAGGCTTGGCTGCGGGGGCAGCCTGGAGGAGCGAGTTGGGGGCGACTGGCATAGGTAAAGGTCTCCACTGCACAGGGGTCGGGGATGCTGTGCTAGGAGGTAGAGCAAGAGTCGGGCCAGGTTTGTGTCTGTGCCTGCGCAGGACGTCGACTTACGCTTCTTTAACAGCTAAAGCCCAAACCGCTGCTTCTCCGACTCATACATAGGCCGAACCAGAGCAAACTCACGGTCAATCTGATCCACCAGCGCCCCCAGGTCCGCCGTCGCCCCAACCGACTCCACTTCCAGCCGCTGGCACAGCTGCGCCAACCGTACCGCCCCGAGGTTGCCGCTGCTGCCCTTGAAACTATGGGCGATTCGCCCCAGCGCCTTGGCGTCATCGCGCGCCTTGCGCAGGGCTTCGACGCGCTTCTGCGAGTCGTCAAGGAAGGTGTCGAGCAACTTGGGGTACTCGCTCTCCATGACGTCCTGCAAACCCGACAGCACTTCAGGGTCCAGATGAATCTCAGCCACTTGCTCGCTCCTTGATCAAGAATCGGCGGATTATGCCAGAGCCTTCCAGCAAAACTCCACGCAGACACTGCGCCCGCCGTCCGTCCAGCGTACATCGCTGCTCAGCTGGCGCACCAGGCTCAAGCCTCGACCAGACAGACGGTCCAAATCCAGGGGCCGCTTCAGCACCTGATCCACGTCGAAGCCTGGGCCACTGTCTTCGACGCGCAGGATCAGCTTGCCGCCCGTGGCGGTCGGCATCACTTGCATATGTACCCGCACATGACCGCTGTCCAGTTGCGCCAGGCGCTCATTGCGCTGACGGTAGTAGTCGGCGAATCCCTGGGCGTCGCGCTTGAGCTGCGAGTCCAGGCCCAGCACGCCGTGCTCCAACGCGTTGGAATACAGCTCGGCCATCACGCTGTAGAGCGCCCCGCTCTGCTCACGCAGCCCCTGAATCTCCAGCAGCAGCTGCAACAGGTAAGGCAAGGGGTTGTAGCATTTGAGGGCCTGGGCGCGAAATTCGAAGCTCACCGACCAATCCAGGGGGCATGGCTGGTTGCTGTCGGCGTATATGGGCTCGGCCGCACGCAACGGCTGGCCGGGCTGCAAGGTGATTTCCACCATGCTGACATCATCGCGCGCTTCGCCACGAAAGGCCGCCAGGGCCTGTTCAATCTCTTCGAACAGGCGGTCGGGCTCGCGGTTGGCGGCGAATACCTGCTGCAGGCGCTCCGCGCCGAACAGTTGGTCGTTGGCGTCGGCAGTATCCAATACGCCATCGGAGAGCAAAAACACCCGGTCGCCGAGGGCCATGGGCAAGACCTCAACGCGATCATCAAACGCCTCCACCGACAGCACACCCAACGGCAGGTGGCGTGACATCAACGGCGTGCGCCTGCCCGTCGCGACCTCATGCACATAACCTTCCGGCATGCCGCCATTCCACACCTCGACCACGCGCCGCTGTGCGCTCAGGCACAACAGGGTGGCGCAGCAGAACATGTCCACCGGCAGGATGCGTTTGAGCTTGGCATTCATCTCCCGCAGGATCTGCACCAGCTCGTACCCCTTGGCAGTCATGCCGTAGAACACTTCCGCCAGGGGCATGGCACCCACGGCGGCAGGCAGGCCATGCCCGGTAAAATCGCCGAGCAGCACGTGCATGTCGCCAGACGGCGTGTACGCCGCCAGCAACAGGTCGCCATTGAACAGCGCATAGGGTGATTGCAGATAGCGAATGTTCGGCGCGGCGTTGATGCATCCCGAATGGGCGACCTTGTCGAACACCGCCTTGGCCACCCGCTGCTCTTGCAGCAGGTACTCATGATGCCGGGCGATCTGATCGCGCTGCTGAAGAACCGTGGCCTGCAGGCGCCGCAAACGGTCCATGGCATTGATCTTGGCGGCCAGGATCAGTGGGTTGTAGGGTTTGGGCAGAAAATCATCCCCGCCGGCATCCAGGCACTCGGCCAGGTCGGCGCTTTCGCTGAGGGACGTAAGAAAGATCACGGGGACCAGCGCTTCCCCCGCCAATTGCTTGATCCACCGCGCAGCCAGGAAACCGTCCATCACCGGCATCATCGCGTCCATCAACACCAGTTGAGGTCGCTCACGCGCAAACACCTCAACGGCTTCCTCGCCGTTGGCTGCGGTGAGCACGTGATGCCCCTGGCGCCGCAAGATAGTCGCCAGCAGCAGCCGGTCGGTATCGCTGTCCTCGGCGATCAGGACAGTCAGCGGCTCGGACATCGGGGCCAGGACTCTCAATTGATGTCGAACAGCTTGTCGAAGTTAGAGATGGCGAGGATCTTGCGCACGTCGGGACTGCAGTTGATCAGTGTGACCTGCGAGTCGTCACCGCCTGCGTGATCACGCAACAACAGCAGCATGCCCAAGGCCGAACTGTCCAGGTAGGTGGCTTCTTTCAGATCGACGGTGTAGGCGTCGGGGACCTTGTAGAAACGCTCGTAAGCCTCACGAAAATGCTGGTGGCTGCCGAAATCGAATCGGCCCTTGATTGCGATCGTCAACTGCTTCCCATCCAGGGATACTTCTGATGTCACCGACATACGACTGCTTCCTTGTCATTGGCCATGTGTAACAAGGTTTAGCAGGCGAACCCGATCTCGGCAAATGCAGGAGCAGCCCCACACCTAATACTGCGACTGACGGGGCAGACGTTGTGACAGCTCATCCAGCAACTTTTGCTCGCGCTTGTCCTCAATCGCCCGTGCTTCGTCGATATAGCGCTGCACCAGCTTGCGCAGGCCCTCGACCCGGGCAAACGCCTGCTGCCAGCTTTCGCGGGCCTTCTCAAGGTTGTTCTGGTGCCAGGCCAGGCTCTGGCGCTGCTGGGCGACCGCCGTCTCCAGCTGGTTGAGAAAGCCCTGATAGCCCATCAACCACTGGCCGGACACCCCCTGGCTGCCGCGCTCGATCCACTGTTGCTGGTATTCGCCGCGAAAGCGCTCCAGGTCGCCCAGCTTGCTTTCCGCCAGGCGGACCTGGCCTTGAAAATAGCCCAGGCGCTGGGCGGCGGTCTTTTCGGCCTTTTCGGCCATGTCCACCACCGGCGCCAGGCGTGAAGAGCGGGTGCTGGCCATGGCTTAGCCGCCTGGCGCCGGGGCGAAGATCGAGCCGAGGTGCGCTTCGCTTTCACCCATGCTGATTTTGTCGTTGAGCCCCTGGCGCAGGTAGGTCACCAACTGCGGTTGCAGGGCGATCGCCAGGTCGGTCTCGCGATCCCCGCCGGCCACATAGGCGCCGACGCTGATCAGGTCGCGGCTCTGTTGATAGCGCGACCACAACTGCTTGAAATGCTGCGCGCGGGCCATGTGCTCCGGCGTGACCACCGCCGGCATCACCCGGCTGATCGAGGCTTCGATGTCGATGGCCGGGTAGTGCCCCTCCTCCGCCAGGCGCCGCGACAGCACGATGTGGCCGTCGAGCACGCCTCGCGCCGAGTCGGCGATCGGGTCCTGCTGGTCATCGCCTTCGGACAACACGGTATAGAACGCGGTGATCGAACCACCGCCCGCCTCGGCGTTACCGGCACGCTCGACCAGCTTGGGCAGCTTGGCGAACACCGACGGCGGATAACCCTTGGTGGCTGGCGGCTCGCCGATGGCCAGGGCGATTTCCCGCTGGGCCTGGGCGAAACGAGTGAGCGAATCCATCAGCAACAGGACGTTCTTGCCCTTGTCGCGAAAATACTCGGCGATGCGTGTGCAATACATGGCGGCACGCAGACGCATCAAGGGCGCATCATCCGCTGGAGACGCCACGACCACCGAGCGCTTGAGGCCCTCTTCACCCAGGCTGTGCTCGATGAACTCCTTCACCTCGCGGCCCCGCTCGCCGATCAACCCGACCACGATAATGTCGGCCTCGGTAAAGCGCGTCATCATGCCCAGCAGGACCGACTTACCCACCCCCGTACCGGCGAACAGGCCCAGACGCTGGCCGCGGCCGACCGTCAATAAACCGTTGATGCTGCGAATGCCCACGTCCAGCGGCACGCTGATGGGGTTGCGATTGAGCGGGTTGATGGTGGGGCCATCCATCGGCACCCAGTCTTCGGCCTTCATGCCGCCCTTGCCGTCCAGGGCGCGTCCGGCGCCATCGAGCACGCGACCGAGCATGCCCATGCCCATCGGCAAGCGCCCGGTGTCAGCCAGCGGCACCACGCGGGCGCCCGGGGCAATGCCCGCCAGGCTGCCGACCGGCATCAGGAAAATCTTGCTGCCGGAGAACCCCATGACTTCCGCTTCGACTTGCACCGGGTGGTAGCTGTCGTCGTTGATCACCATGCAGCGGCTGCCCATGGCGGCGCGCAGGCCCTCGGCTTCGAGGGTCAGGCCCACCATGCGCAACAGGCGCCCTTCGAGGATCGGCTGACCGGGCAACTCGGTGGCCTCGGCGTAGCTGCCCAGGCGCTTGGCGAAGCTGGTGCGATCAAGGCGCATCAGGGGTGTCCAGGTCTACGCTCAGGTCAGGTTCGGCCGGATGCAGGGCCTGCTCATGGAGTTGATCGAAGAGCTTGGCCATGATCTGGGTGATACGGGTTTCCACCGTCGCGTCGATGCGGCTGTGCTCAGTCTCGACCCGGCAACCGCCAGGCTGCAACGTCGCGTCTTCAACGATGCGCCAGGTTTCTTCATGGCGCTCGCGCAAGGCTTTGACCTGCTCGAAATCCTGCGGGTTGATGTACAGCCGCACATTGCCGACGCCCAACGGCAGCAGCTTGAGGGCTTCGCGCATTACGCTTTCGATATGGCTGGAGTCGAGCACCAGTTCGCGCTGGATCACTTGGCGGGTCATGTGCTCCACCAGGCGGACCATGGCTTTTTCAAGCTGGGAATCCTGCTCGGCGATCGGGTCGAACAGGCTGCTCATCAAGCGCTCCAGGCTGGCGAGCTGGACACTCAGCGCCGCCTCGGCTTCCTGGCGAACTTTGAGAGTGGTACTGCGAAAACCGTCTTTTTCCCCCGCCGCGAAGCCCTCGTTGTAGGCTTCCTGGCGGATGGCCTCCAACTCTTCGAGCGTCAGTGGCTGGACTTCCTCCAGCGGCACTTCTTCCATTTGCACGGGGGGCTCTTCGACCGGCTCAGGCTCGGGTTCCGGTACATGCGGATCGAAACTGGGCAACGACCAGATATCGAACCCGCCGACGTCCCGCGCGCGAATCAGATCGCTGGGCGCCTCATCTTTGCTCGACATGGGACGCGCCTTAGATCATTTCTTCGCCGCCCTTCCCGCCGAGAACGATTTCTCCGGCTTCGGCCATACGGCGGGCAATGGTGAGGACTTCCTTCTGCGCGGTTTCCACGTCGCTGACGCGTACCGGGCCTTTGGCTTCCAGGTCGTCGCGCAACAGTTCGGACGCACGCTTGGACATGTTCTTGAAGATCTTCTCTTTGACGTTGTCGTCGGAGCCCTTGAGCGCCAGCACCAGAACGTCCGAGGACACTTCGCGCAGCAACGCCTGGATGCCACGGTCGTCGACATCGGAGAGGTTGTTGAACACGAACATGAGGTCTTCGATCTGGCCGGACAGGGTGTCGTCGATCTCGCGGATCGAGTCCATCAACTGGCCTTCCATCGAGCTGTCGAGGAAGTTCATGATGTCGGCCGCACGCTTGATACCGCCCAAGGTGGTGCGCGAGGCGTTGGAGTTGCCCGAGAACTGCTTCTCCAGAATCGTGTTGAGTTCTTTCAATGCCGCCGGCTGCACGGTGTTCAGCGACGACACGCGCAGGATGATGTCCAGGCGCACTTTATGGTCGAAGTGGCCGAGGACTTCACCAGCCTGGTCCGGGTCGAGGTAAGCCACGACGATCGCCTGGATCTGCGGGTGTTCGTAGCGGATCACGTCGGCAACGGCACGCGGCTCCATCCATTTCAGGCTGTCGAGGCCGCTGGTGTTGCCGCCGAGCAGGATGCGGTCGATCAGGCCGTTGGCCTTGTCTTCGCCCAGCGCCGAGGTCAGCATCTTGCGGATGTAGCTGTCGGAGCCGACGCCCAGGCTGGTCTGGTCGCCGACGATCTCGACGAACTCGCTCATCACCTGCTCGACTTGCTCGCGGTGCACGTTACGCATCTGCGCCATGGCCACGCCGACGCGCTGAACCTCTTTGGGCCCCATATGGCGCAGCACTTGGGCGGCGTCGGTTTCACCCAGGGACAGCAGCAATACCGCCGCTTTATCGACCCGGGTGAGCTTGGCAACAGCGGCTCGATTATCACTCATCTGCGTTGATCCAATCTTTCACGACCTGGGCCACACGACCCGGATCTTCTGCCACCAGACTTTTGATTGCGTTCAACTGAGCGTCATAGCCTTCGCTCGGGCTTGGCAACAGGATGCTTTGCGGGCCGCCCAGGCTGACGCGGTCGTTGGCCAGTTCGCCATCCAGGCCGCCCATGCCACCCAACTCGACGTCGCTGCCACCGAAGGCCGCCAGTTGTTTCTTGCCGTTGCCGGTAATGTTGTTGAGCACCGGACGCAGCACGCCAAACACCAGCACCAGGATGAACAACACGCCCAGCACTTGCTTGACGATGTCCCAGAACCACGGCTGAGTATAGAACGCAGGATCGGCGATCACCTCTCCCCGTTCGGCGGAGAACGGCATATTGATCACGCTGACGCTGTCACCGCGGCTGGCGTCGAAACCGACAGCGTCCTGCACCAGGCGGGTAAAGCGCGCCAATTCGTCGGCGCTCCAGGGCGCACGGGTCACCGCGCCGTCAGCCGGGTTGACCTTGACCTGATCATCGACCACCACCGACACCGACAGGCGGTTGATTTTGCCCTGTTGCTGCTTGGTGTGGCTGATGGAACGGTCGAGCTCGAAGTTCTTGGTGGACTGGTTACGCTTGTCCGCCGGGTACGGGGCAAGCATCGGCTGGCCGGTGGCCGGGTCCATGATCTGCTGACCATTGGCGTCCAGCAGCGGCTGGCCAGGCTGAATCGCGCCGGCAGTCGCGGCAGCGCCACCGGTGGTTTGCGGTGCCGACGCCGGGGCCGGAGGCTGGTTGCTCAAGGCGCCCGGCACCCCTTGCGGACCATTGCTGGCGGTGCGTTGTTCGCTGGTGGACTGCTCGCTGCGCAGGGCGGGCTGGTCGGGGTTGAACTGTTCGGAGGTCGACTCGACGGCACTGAAGTCCACATCGGCGGACACTTCAGCCTTGTAGCGGTCATTGCCCAGCACCGGTTGCAGGATATTGTGCACACGCTGGGTGAGCATGCTTTCCATGCGGCGGCTGTAGTCGAACTGCTTGCCGGCCTGGGTCAACGCCGAGTTCTCGGCCTGGTCGGACAGCAGGTTGCCCTTCTGGTCCACCACGGTAATTTGCGACTTGCTCAATTCTGGAACGCTGGTGGCCACCAGGTTGATGATCGCCAGGACCTGACCCGGCTCCAGGGAACGACCGGCAAACAGTTCGACCAGTACCGAGGCGCTTGGCTTGCGTTCGTCACGCACGAACACCGAGCTTTTTGGGATCGCCAGGTGCACGCGGGCGCCCTTGACGTTGTTCAGGCTGGAGATGGTACGCGCCAGTTCGCCTTCCAGGCCACGACGGTAGCGAGTGGCTTCCATGAACTGGCTGGTGCCCAGGCCCTGGTCCTTGTCGAGGATCTCAAAGCCGATGTTGGCGTCGGACGGCGTCACGCCGGCGGCAGCCAGCTTCATGCGCGCACGGGCGACGTCGTCAGCCTTGACCAGCAAGGCGCCGGAGTTGGGTTCCACGGTGTAGGCGATGTCGGCGGCGGCGAGGGTTTCCATGATCTGCTTGGAATCCATGCCCGCCAGGCTGCCGTACAGCGGCCGGTAATCGGGTTGCTGCGACCACAACACCACGGCAAAACCAATCGCCACGCTGGCTGCCAGGCCGACCAACAGGCCCACCTGACGCAACATGGTCATTTCGGAAAGGTTTTCCAGGAACGACAGGCCAAACAGCGGCGGCTTGCCGTCTGCCTTGGCGGGTGCGTTGTCCACGACTGCTTCTGCCATGACTTAAATCTCGTCCTTAAACCGGCATCTGCATGATGTCTTGATAAGCCTGAACCAGCTTGTTACGCACTTGGGTCAAGGCCTGGAAGGAAACACTGGCCTTTTGCGAGGCGACCATCACATCGGTGAGGTCCACGCCGCTTTTACCGATTTCAAAGGCGGTGGCCAACTGGTTCGACGCTTGCTGGGTATCACTGACTTTGTTGATTGCCTGACCGAGCATGTCGGCAAAACTGCTTTGGCCCAATTCCGGCGCGGGCGCGACGGATTTCGGTTGAGCCATGGCATCCATTTGCATGGAGCGCATATCCAACATCAACCGATTGAACTCAATACCCTGGCTCATGACCTTCTCTCTCTGACGACCCGCAATTTTTTGACACTACGCAGCGGTTACTACAGGTGGTAGCAACAAGGGTGCCAGATCCGTGGCGACTCGTAAGAAAAGGCGACAAGCCATGTCAGCCCAAGTATTTGTCAGGTAGCGAAAAGATACGCTTCCACATCCATACCGGCGTCACGCATCTGCGCCAGCTTGTAGCGCAAGGTGCGCGGGCTGATGCCCAAGCGCTCGGCGGCCTCTTTGCGACGGCCACGCTCGGTACGCAAGGTGTCGATGATCATCTGGAATTCGCGGCGCCGCAGATCATCCCCCAGGGCACCGCCAGTTTCGGCCTCGGCGACTACCGGCGCGGGCGCCAGGGTGGGCAACGGTGCCGCCGCACTGCCCATGGCCAGGCAGAAGTCTTGCGGCTGGATCAGCCCGCCCTGCTGCAAAATCAGCGCACGCTGGATCGCGTTGTCCAACTCCCGCACATTACCGGGCCATGGATAGCCGATCAGGCAAGCCTGGGCTTCAGCCGACAGCCGCGCCTGGGCGTGCTTCATTTTTTTGACGTGGTTGTTCAGCAGGCGCTCGGCCAGCGGGATGATATCGGCCGGACGCTCACGCAACGGGCGCCAGGCCAGCGGAAAGACCGAGAGCCGATAGAACAAGTCTTCCCGGAACCGCCCCGCCGCCACTTCGCCCGCCAGGTCGCGGTTGGTCGTGGCCACCACGCGGATATCCAGCTGGATCGGCTTGCGCGCACCGACCCGCTCCACCTCACGCTCCTGCAACACCCGCAGCAGTTTGGCTTGCAGGCCCAGAGGCATTTCGGAAATCTCGTCGAGCAAAATAGTGCCGCCATCGGCCTGTTCGAACTTGCCGGCCTGGGCCGCGATGGCGCCGGTGAACGAGCCCTTTTCATGACCGAACAGGGTGGCTTCGAGCATGTTGTCGGGGATGGCCGCGCAGTTGATCGCAATAAAGGGTTGCTTGGCGCGACTGGACTGTTGGTGGATATAACGCGCCAACACCTCCTTGCCGGTGCCGGACTCGCCGGAAATCAACACGGTGGAGTCGCTGCGCGCCACCCGTGCGGCCAGCTCCAGCAATTGAGCACTGGCCGGTTCAAAGGCAATCGGGCCTTCGCTCTCGACGGCAGGCATCACCCCCAGGGCATGCCGGGCAACCAGTTCCATCAAGGCTTTGGGCTCGAAGGGTTTGACCAGGTAATCAGCCGCGCCCTGACGCATGGCGTCCACCGCGCGCTCCACCGCGCCATGAGCAGTCATCAGCAATACCGGCAACTGCGGCTGACGCGCGCGCAGCAGGCCGAGCAACTGATGACCGTCCATGCCCGGCATGTTGACGTCGCTGACCACCAGGCTGAACGCCTCTTGCTCGACCGCCTCCAAGGCCTCCTCGGCAGAACCGACCGCCCGGTAGTCATGGCCCGCCAACAGCAGCGTGTCAGCCAATGCTTCACGCAGGGCGCGATCGTCTTCCACCAATAAAACCCTGATAGCCATAGCTTCGTTACTCCGCGCTTGCCGGGCTGAAAAACAGCGGCAAGGTCATCAATGCACAGGTGCCACGCCCCAATCGGGAGTGCAGCTGCAATTCTCCCTGATGGGCACGTGCCACCGCCTTGACTACGGTCAGGCCGAGGCCGGTACCGTTGGTCTTGGTGGTAAAAAACGGTTCGCCCATCCGTTGCAGCACCACAGGGTCGATGCCGCTGCCGCTGTCGCTGATGCACAACCGCAGGTTTTGCTCGCGACGGTAGAGATGCACCTTGAGCCGCGCATCCGCGCCGCTGGCCTGGATGGCGTTTTCAATCAGGTTGAGCAAGGCCCCCACCAAGGTGTCGCGATTGCACAGCAATTCGCCGAGATGGCTATCGCACTGCCAGCGCACATTGACGCCCTGGATATGGGTGGCGGCCGCCGATTGCAGCGATTGCATCAGCTCTGCCGGCGTGACGCGGTCGGTCAGCGGCAATTCGCCACGGGCAAACACCAGCATGTCGCGCACTTGATGCTCCAACTCGTGCAGGCGCTCCTTGAGGCGCCCGGCAAATCGCTGGTGGGTGGCAGCCGGCAACTGCTCATCAGTCAAATGACTGGCGTAGATCAGCGCCGCCGACAAGGGCGTGCGGATCTGATGCGCCAAAGAAGCGACCATCCTGCCCAGTGACGACAAGCGTTCATGACGGGCCAGCTGGTCTTGCAGGTGACGGGTTTCCGTCAGGTCGTTGAGCAGCACCAACTGTCCGGGCTCGGCGTCCAGGGAGCGGGTGGCAATGGACAGGCGGCGCCCGTCTTTCAGGGAAATTTCGTGGCCGTCATCTTCACGCGGGGCAAAGCAGCGGGTGATGACTTCTCGCCACAACTCGCCTTCCAGCGGCAGGCCGAGCATGTCGCAGGCGGCCGGGTTGGCTTCGCGCACACGCCCTTGGTCGTCGATGACGATCACGCCACCGGGCAACAGGTCGAGGAGGTTTTGCAGACGGTTGGCCAGGCGCTCTTTTTCCGCCAGCTCTTCCATGCGCTGGGCGCTGACCACCGCCAGCTCGCCCTTAAGCTCGGAAACCCGGGCTTCCAGCAGGCTGTAGGAGTCGGTCAGTTGGCTGGACATCTGGCTGAACAGCGAAAACGCCTGCTCAAGGCCCTGCCGGCTCTGCTGCTCTACAGATGGGGCGCCCCCCGCAAGATCGGGGGACGAAGATAGTTGGGCGGCGTGGGGCATCATGCTCTCTCGCTGGCTGACCGTCAGTTAAACGGAACGTTGCGAGGGCTGTAGCAATACCCGTGCCGAAAAAAAACTACCGAAATTTCAGTAACTTAAAAAACAGGCGTCAATCATCCGCCTGTTCGTCACCTTCTTTGCGACTCATACCGTACTTGCGCATCTTCTCCACCAGGGTGGTACGACGAATGCGCAGGCGCTCGGCGGCCCGCGCGACGATGCCATTGGCGTCGTCCAAGGCTTGCTGGATCAAGCCTTGCTCGAGGTTGCCGAGGTAATCCTTCAGGTCCAGGCCTTCCGGCGGCAGCATGGCTGTGGCGCCGAAGTCCGGGGTATGGCCATTGATGGCCACGCGCTCTTCCATGTCGCTGCGCAGGCTGTCCACCAACTGCTCGTCTTCGTCGTCGACGTAGCGGAATTTTTTCGGCAACTCGACCACGCCGATCACACCGTAGGGGTGCATGATCGCCATGCGCTCGACCAGGTTGGCCAGTTCACGCACGTTGCCCGGCCAGCCGTGGCGGCACAGGGACATGATCGCAGCAGAGTTAAAGCGAATCGAACCGCGCTTTTCGTGCTCCATGCGCGAGATCAGTTCGTTCATCAGCAGCGGGATGTCCTCGACGCGCTCACGCAGCGGGGCCATCTCGATCGGGAAAACATTGAGGCGGTAGTACAGGTCTTCGCGGAAGCTGCCCACCTCGATCATGCTTTCGAGGTTCTTGTGGGTGGCCGCGATGATGCGTACATCGACGCTCTGGGTCTTGTTGCTGCCCACGCGCTCGAAGGTGCGCTCCTGCAATACGCGCAGCAATTTGACCTGCATCGGCAGCGGCATATCGCCGATTTCGTCGAGGAACAGAGTGCCGCCATTGGCCAGTTCGAAACGCCCGGCACGGCTGGTGATTGCGCCGGTGAAAGCGCCCTTCTCGTGGCCGAACAATTCGCTTTCAAGCAGCTCCGCCGGGATCGCCCCGCAGTTGACCGGCACGAAGGGCCCGTCGCGGCGCTTGGAATGGTAGTGCAGGTTGCGTGCGACCACTTCCTTGCCGGTGCCGGACTCACCGAGGATCAGCACGCTGGCATCGGTGTCTGCCACTTGCTGCATCATCTGGCGTACGTGCTGGATCGCACGGCTGGTGCCCACCAGGCTGCGGAACAGGTTGGGTTCGCGGTGACGGCCACGCTCACGGGCCTGGTCGTACATCTCGCGATAGACCTGGGCGCGGTGCAGGGAATCGAGCAATTTGCTGTAGCTGGGCGGCATTTCCAGGTTGGAAAGCACACGACGGCGCTGGTCTTCCGGCAGGTCCACGGAAGAAATCTCGCCCATCAGCAACACGGGAAGGAACTCATCCCAGGTTGACAGTGTCTTTAACAAGCCCAAAACAGCGCCAGGAGCGTTTACCGTCCCGATCAGCACACAAATGACTTCACGGCTCGACGACAGCGAGCTGACCACCTGCTGCCAATCATGGCTGCCGCAGGGCAAATTTTCTTCACCAAGAAAATTTAAAATCACCGCTAAATCGCGGCGACGGACGCTATCGTCATCAATCAGCAGAATTTTGGTTTCACGCCACATGCAATAGCAACTTCCCTAGTAAAACTTCCTGCCCCAAAGTCAGGGCAATCTAGACGGCTGTAAGACTTCTTACCTTATAGACGTCTGAAATCTGAAAACAGCACTAGTTAAGTCAAAAATGCTGGCACAGTCAAATATATGACGCACCGTTCGGACCAACCGAGCCCGTTCAGCCGAACAGATGGTAAACCTTCGACGCACTTTCCGCTCGATTGATCTGCGACATCTCTTCGAAAATCGCCTGGCGTTCGCCAGTCGTCACCTCAAGCAACTGCTGATAAACCGCCAGCAGGCTTTCCAGTTTTTCCCGCAAGGCGTCCTCGTCAACCGGCGCATTATTGAGCGCCTCATCGATCACCGCACGGCAACCCAGATCCAGCTCACCAATGGCGTCCCAGTTGCGCTCGGCCAGGGCATCGACCAAAGCGTCGCGGGTCTCGTCAATCCGTTGCAGGGCGTGGCTCATGACATCATCCTCAGGCCCAAGGGCCTACAGTGTTGCAATACCGTCCCAGCCTTCCTTGAGCGTAATCATCAGGCCGGCTACTTCGTCGATCATGGTGACATCGCTCTTGCTGTTGGCTTCCAGCAGGCGCGTAGTCATATAGGCGTACAGATTATCAAGTTGCTGCAACGCGGCCGGATCGTCGGTTTTCTCCGGGTTCAGGCCGTCACGCAAACCGATCAGAATGTCGATCGCCTTGCCCAACAGCAGGCCTTTTTGCGCGATATCACCACGAGCCATGGCGCCTTTGGCCTGAGCCATGCGATCCAACGCGCCTTCCATCAGCATCTGCACCAAGCGATGCGGGCTGGCTTCGGAGATTTGGGCATGGGAATTGACCTTCTGGTATTGGCGAAGGGCTCTCATGGGATTCATGTTTCTACCTCGTGACAGGCAACAGCTAAAAAGAATGGGCTCTGATTATTATGTCGACGGCGTTGCAAAAAACTTTAAGCCGACGGTCTGGCGAAGGGCACGCCCGAACAAGGTGATCACCTTGCCGGGCGACCTCAGTGAGGATCAACTGGTCTTCGGATTATTCAGTGCGTTAAGTGTGGTCATGACACTGGAGCGCTGACTGGTAAGCTGAGCCACCAGGTTGTTCATGGTGGTGTATTTGTCGGTCAGCGTCTTTTTCAGAGCAGCCATACGCGCGGTCAAAGTATCCTGCTGGGTCTGCAGATCCTTGATGTTGCTCGACAACGTCGTCGAACGCGTAGCCAGAATCCCGGTACCACTCAGCGCATAGCTGTCGGTTGCGGTCTTCATGCGCGCAAGCAAACCCTTGTCACCGTTGAAGATACCGCCGATGTCGGTAGGGTTGGTCAGCACTGCCGCGTTGAAGATCTTGTCATCAATACTCAGCTTGCCGGTTTTCTGATCCGTGTTCACACCGAACTGGGCCAGGGATTTCAACGCCCCTGTCCCGCCCATTGCGTTCAGCTCAGTACGGATGGCCGACTGCAAAGTGCGCATGGTGGCATCGCCCGTCAACGCAGAAGACGTTGTGGATCCGTCGGCGTTGGTGGTCACGGCGGTTTCAGTGTTGATTGCCGTCATCAACGCGTTGTAGGTGTCGACAAAGCCCTTGACCGAACTCTTGAGGGTATCGTTGCTTCTTGCCACTGTGATGGTCGAAGCGACGCGTTGAGCCGTTGGATCGGTAACCCCGGTCGGCAACGGCGACACTGCCGTCAACTTGATGCTCACACCACTGATCGCATCGGTCAGAGTATTACTCTTTGACTCCTGAGCCGTACCGTCAATGGTGTACTTCGCGTTCTGTGGAGCGCTACCGACGACAGACGTACCGGCTTCCAGGCCAGAGTTGCCCCCCACTGTAATGTCAGTACCGACGCCAGTATTGGTCGACGTCAGCACCATACGAGAGCCGGTGGAGTCAGTCAGGATGTTGGCACTCAAGCCCGAACTGCTCAGTTGTGCGTTGATCGAGTCCCGCACCTGCTGCAATGTAGCGCCCGGTGGCACGCTGACAGCGTAGTTCTGGCCCGACTGCGAAATCGTCAGCGACGTGGCTGTGGTGCCTTTATTGACGACCGTCTTCGCACCGCCAGCGTAAGTCTGGGTCGCAATCTTCGAGGCCGTCGCCAATTGGTTGACCACCAACTGATAGCTACCCGCAGAGGCCCCCGCACCCAAGGTAACGCTGGAAACAGTGGCATCCGATGTGGTTGCCGTCAGGCCGCCAATACTGGCGTCCTTGGCCATGTTGTCCATGGCACCACGAAAAGCGTCGAGCGCCGCTTGAATTTTGCCGATCGAGGACAACTGGGCAGTCGACGTCTGCGTCTGCTTATTGATCTGCGACTGCTTGGGTGCCTGTTCCGCGTTCACCAATGCCGTCACGATAGCTTGGGTATCGATGTTCGTAACTGGGCCGCTAACCGATATATCACCCATGACTGTTCTCCTGATTCGGGGGCTGGCGCTTTCTTGACGGACGACGCCTCAAGCAACGACAGCAACAAAATTCATGCCAGTTCAGACTTTCGCGTCAAACAGCACGCTACTGGCGTCGTGAAGGCTTTGCGCGAGCTTCAATGCGGCTTCCGAAGGGATCTGTCGGATCACTTCACCGCTGTCGGTCGCAATGACTTTGACCACCACTTGATGGGTAGAGTCGTCGATTGAAAATTCCAGGTTGCGCTGGGCATCCTGAACAAATTTGCGAATATCCGCCACCGCCTGTTTAAGGTCGGACGGCTTCGTGTCCTGCTGGGGTTCGACCGCGGCAACCGCAGGCTTGACCTTGGTTGTCTGCGAGTCGTTGCTCACAGGGGCAGGCGCGCTCTGCGGCGTCGCCGCAGGATAAGACAGGTTCAACTTGACGCTCATGTCCATGTCCAGTCACCTCATCACGCAAAAGACAAAAGGGCACGTAAACGCGCCCTTCCGTCAGTCATCTACCCATGGCTATTACTGAAGCAGCTTCAGTACAGCGGAAGGCAGTTGGTTGGCCTGCGACAGGATCGCAGTGGAAGCCTGTTGCAGGGTTTGTTGCTTGGTCAGCTGAGCGGTTTCAGCAGCGTAGTCAACGTCCTGGATCTGACCGCGAGCGGCAGTGGAGTTGTCGGCGATACTGGTCAGGTTGGCCACGGTATTGTCGAAACGGTTTTGTACAGCACCGAGACCTGCACGCTGGGAGTCGATGTCGGAGATCGCCTGGGTGATCACGTCAATCGCGTTTTGCGCGTTGGTAGAGGTGGTTACGTCAGTGTTGTTGACGGTGGTTTTCGCGGAGTTGGCAGCAGTACCGGCTGCGGCGAACACGCCCGTTACACCAGCGCCGTTCAGGGCGTAGCTGTTGGAGGAGTTCAGCGAAACCTGGCCAGTTGCGATGATCGCGGTAGCGGCCAAGGCAGTAGCAGTACCGAATGTGCCGTTACCACCTTTGGTAGCGACCGAGATACCAGCAGCACCGCCGTCACCAGCGTTGAAGGTCAGGTTCTCACCGGTGTCGGACTTGACCGACAGAGCGTTGGTCGACGAATCGTAGTTAACGCTGATGCCCAGCTTGGCAGCGTTGGACTTCAGTTGGTCAGCCAGGTCGGAAGTGCTGGTCACGCCAGTGAACTGAACTGCGGTACCGCTGCCCACTTGCAGAGTGAAGTTGGCGTTCGGAGGAGTAGCAGCAGCAATGGTAGCCGCGTTCACAGTGAACTGGGCTTCAGTGCTGGCGGTAGCGCTCAGGCCGCCGACAGCGCCGTTCATTTGAGCAGCGATCTGCTTGGCGGAAGCACCGGCAGCGATGGTCACGTTAGCAGTCTGGCCACCACCGGTAACGGTGATAGCACCACCAGCGACGCCGGTTGCGGATGGCGTCAGGGCCTGGGTTTTCAGCTGTTGCGAGCCGATGTTGTTGGCCGCTACGTTACCGATGGTCATGTCGATGGTCTGGTTGGCGTTGGCGCCGACCTGGAACGAAGTGGTACCGAAAGAACCGTCCAGCAGGTTCTTGCCACCGAAGGTGGTGGTGGTTGCAATACGGGTCAATTCAGCAGTCAGAGCCGCGTATTGAGCCTGGTTCGACTTACGGTCTTCAGCGCTTGGCGAGCCGTTGGCGGATTGCAGAGCCAGGGTACGCATGCTTTGCAGGATGTTGGTGGACTGCTGCATCGCGCCTTCAGCGGTCTGGGCAATCGAGCTACCATCGTTGGCGTTCTTGATCGCAACGCCCAGGCCGTTGATCTGGCTGGTCAGACGGTTGGAGATCTGCAGGCCGGCCGCATCGTCTTTGGCGCTGTTGATACGCAGGCCGGAGGACAGGCGCTGCATGGAGGTTTGCAGAGAATTGGAGGCGTTGTTCAGGTTCTTCTGAACAGTCAGCGACGCAAGGTTGGTGTTTACTGTTAATGCCATGACGAAATCCTCGTGGGTGGTGTACTGCGGCTTCCGGCCCTGGCAACCGCCGGGTGTGCCTAGAGAACCTTCGTAATAGTTATCGTCGTGAAGTCAGGTTGCTTGAGGACTTTTTTGATTTTTTTTACTAGCACGATGCCACCCCTTGTAATTCAAGCATTTACGCTAGCTCAATCGCCCGTAATTGCCAGGTTTTCTGACGTCAAATAAAAAACGCCCAGGCTTTTTTCAAGCCTGGGCGTTTTTGTGTGCGGTGCTATCAGGGCATCACGAGCGATAGAGAATCGCCGAACCCCACGACAACCCCACTCCAAAGCCGCTGATGGCCACACGTTTCCAGCTACCGTCCAGCATGTGCTTTTCCAGCAACAGCGGAATACTCGACGACACGGTGTTACCGGTCTCGACCATGTCCTTGATGAACTTCTCAACCGGTGCATCTTCGAAACGCCGGGCCACCGCGTCGACAATCGCCGCACTGCCCTGGTGAATGCAGAAGGCATCGATCTGGTCAGGCGCAAGGTTCGACTCGTCGAGCAACTCGTGCAAATGCGCCGGCACTTTGAGCAAGGCGAAGTTGAACACCTGGCGACCATTCATGAAGAACACGCCGTCGCTGACCTTCAGATGTGGCGCACCGGAGCCATCGGTGCCGAACTTCGACTTGCCCAGTAACCACGGTGCGTCCTCGCCCATCCAGGTGGCGGTGGCAGCATCGCCAAAGAGCATGGTGGTGTTGCGGTCTTCCGGGTCGACGATCTTCGAATACGGGTCGGCGGTGATCAGCAGGCCGTTTTTCAGGCCAGTGGCTTCCATGAAGCCCTTCATCGCATAGATGCCGTAGACGTAGCCGGAGCAGCCCAGGGAGATATCGAACGCGGCCACATGGGTAGGCAGGCCCAATTTGTCCTGGACGATGGCAGCCGTGTGCGGCAAGCCTTCCTCGTCGCCGTTCTGGGTCACGACGATCAGCGCGTCGATGGATTCGCGCTTCAACTGCGGGTTGTTGGCAAACAGAGCGTTGACCGCCTCGACGCACAGGTCGGAGGTTTCCTGCGCAGCATCCTTGCGTGGCAGGAACGCCGAACCGATCTTGCCAATGATGAAATCTTCATCCTTGGCGAATTTGGCGCCCTGGGCGTAGTTATCCACCCCGTCTGCCGGCACGTAACTGGCGATGCTTTTTATGCCAATCATTGTGGCTTCCCAATACTAAATAGCTGGAGAACACCCCAGGGACTGCGCCCGGAGTGCTGACAATAAAGGGGAAAACCCCGTAAAAAACTCGCTGAAAGCCGCCCCGCAAGGACCCTGTGACGACTTATCCTTTTCACACGATACAGTGAAGATGCGCTTAATGACTCACAGGTCACTCAATTTTGTTCGCTTTGTGCAAAACCGCGCAACGTTCCTGACACCCGAAACGACAACGGCCCACCCTGTTGCCAGGGTGGGCCGTTGGTCTGGACGCCGATTACATGCGGCTGAACAGGCTCAACTGGGAGATTTTCACGAAGGCCAGCTGCGAGGCTTGCAACATGGTCTGCTGCAAGGTCAGGTCAATGGCCGCCTGCCCCATGTCCACGTTCGCCAGTGACGACATGGTGGTGGTGTTGGCCAGGCCCAGGCTAGTGTTTTCCTGGCTCTGGATATCCAGGGCATTGTTACGCGCACCGATGGAGCCACGGACCTGGTCGATCTGCGCGGTCGCATTCGCCAGGTTGGCGATGCTGGTATTGACCACGTCCTTGAGCTGATTCATCGCCACCTGGCTGCCATCCGACGGCGTTTCCAGGGCCTTGCGTAACTGGCCCAGGGTATCCAAGGCATTCATGTTCTTGTTACTGGTAGCGCCGACCGAAAACTGGTCGCCGGCACCCGGCGTGCCACTGATGCCGAAGGTCACCCCGGCCGTGGTGACCGAAGTGGCACCGGCGGCGATGGTGCCACTGGCAATCGCCTTGCTGTCAGTGCTGTAAGGCTGGGCGAACACCTGGTAATCGGTACCACTGGTGAACTTGATCACCGCACCCGAGTTGGGAAAGGTGCTGGCATACGCCGCCTGGTCCGTCACACTGCCGCCGGTCAACTGCGCCGTGGACGGGTTGCTGGCCGTGCGCGAGACACTGAACGTATCCGGCTTGCTTTCCAGGGTGAACACCTTGCCCGCTACCAGCGCATCCGAAGCGGCACCGGGCGCGACACTCGCCCCCAGGTTCAGCGAGATGTCGAACTTGACCCCACGCAGGTTGACGCTGGAAGCGCCCTCCTTGGTCGCGTCAAACGTGCCGTTACCGGGGATCTCGGACGTCACGTCGTTACCGTCCTTGTCGGTCACGCTGTATTGAGTGCTGCTGGCGAAGGTCAGCTTATACGGCTGGCCGTCGGCAAAGTTCTTGATGTAATTGGTGCTGGAGGTGACCAGGCCTGCCGAAATCGCCACCTTGCCGTCATTGACCGCCGGCGGCAACAACGTGGTCTGAGTACGACCGGTGTTGGACGAACTTTCGAGCAGGGCCTTGCCGGTATCGCCCATGGCGATCGACAGGTTGCTCGATACCTGCAGGCTCAGCGGCGTCTCATCACCCTGATAGGTGTAGGTGCCGTCGTTGTTGCGTATATAGGGCGGCGTGTCGGTCTTGGACCCGGAGAACATGTAGTTGCCACTGGAGTCCTTGCTGTTGAGCAGGCCCAGCACATGGTCTTCAAGCGCGCCGACCTTACTGGCCAGCGCCTTGCGGTCGTCATCGCTGAGGCGCTGGTTACCAGCCTGCAGCGCCAGCTCACTGGCCGACTGCAACGCAAGGTTGATGCTCTGCAGTACCGTTTCTTCGTTACCGAGCGAGTTCTGCAAGGTGGTGATGTTGCCGTTGAACTGGCCCAGCATGTCCTTTTGCTGCTGCAGCATCAGCAATTGGGCGGCCGCCACCGGATCATCCGAGGCAGTTTGCACCCGAATACCGGAACTGGCCTGGTCCTGAGCCTTCACCACACCCGAATAGTTATCCTGGTACTTGCTGGAGCTGGTGTCGAAATACTGCTGTGTAGAGATACGCATCGTTCCAGACTCCTTTAAAGGGCGTTGATCAGCGTGCTGAAGGTTTCTTGCGCGGCCTTGATGATCTGCGACGACGCGGTGTAGTACTGCTGGAACTTGATCATGTCGCCCGCCTCCTCGTCCAGGTTGACCTGGGACACCGAGTTGCTGGCCGCCTTGTTCGCCGCCAGCAAGGCGCCGGTGGCGGTGGTGTCGGTGTTGGCCTGGGCGGCCTTGGAGCCCACCTGGGACACCAGCCGGCTATTGGCGCTGACCAGGCTCACACCCGCATTGCCATCCACCGCACCCACCGTCGCCTTGGTCTGCAAACCCAACAACTGCTGGGCGTTGCGACCATCGGAGGTGGCGCCGCTGTTGAAAGAAAAGGTCGTGCTGTCGCCATTGGCCGGCGTGCCGGCCACCGTGGTATCGAAGTTGAAGCTCTTGCCCGGAATCAGCGCCCCGGTGGCATCGCGCATGGGCACATTGATGCTGATCTTGTTGCCCTGGCCCGGGATGATGCTGCCGGTACCGATCGGGTTGCCTTGTGCATCGCTGACGGTATATGGCTGGGTACCGTCCGCCGCCGGCTTGCCGAAGACCATCTTCACCGGCATCGAGTTTTCGATCCCGGTGCGCAATTGCGCGGTCGCGGCACCACCGTTGATATCAATGGGCACGGTCAAGGTAGGCGGTGTGAACGTGCCGGCGCCAGTGTTGGTCTTGCTGGCATTACCAGCCAAGGGTGCCGCAAATGCGAGCTTGTTCGGATCCTTGAGTTGGACGCCGATATTACTGGCACCCGTGGCCGTCGGGCTGACTTTGAAACTGTCACCGGCCGCTACGGGACCGGCGCCGTTCAACGCCAGGGTAAAACCATCAATCACCGGCGGCGGCGTGGTCGTGGTGTCGAACGAGCCCATCGCCTTGCCGTCCGAACGCACCACGTTGTACAGGTTGCCGCTGGTGAAGGTGACCTTGTAGTCGAAGGTCGACAGCTTGCTGGTGTCGGTAATCGTCACATTCAGATTGCCGGAGCCTGCACTGTTACCCGCAGCCGCCTGGCTGCGCTGGGCAATGGTGGCCGCAGTGTTGATATCACTGAACAGCGAGGAGCCGAAATCACTGTTCAGGTCCAGGCCCTGCCCCAACTGGGTGTTGACGCTGTCGGCGGTAGCAATGGCGATGCGCCCCAAATCGTTGATGGCCGGCATCAGCACATCACTGCGATAGCGCAACAGGCCGCCGATACTGCCGCCGGAAATCACCGAGCCGATGTCCATCTTCGTATCGCCCATGTTGAGCTGGATGGTGTACTGGCTGTTATCGGTCTTGCTCGGTACCGCTGAAATGGTATTGGCAATATTGCCCTCCACCAGCGACTGCCCGGTGCCGGTGGTGATACTGAACTGGCCGTTCTTCTCGGTAGCAGTGACGCCAATCAGCTCATTGAGCGAACGCACCGCCTCGTTACGCGCATCCAGCAGGTTGGCCGGCGCACTGGTCGATGATCCCTGGGCGGTTGTGATCTGGTTGTTGAGCGAGGCGATCGACGACGTCAGCTTGTTGACCTGATCACTCAGCGTACCCAGTTGGCTGTTGATGCCTTCTTTCTGCTGGGTCAACTGTGTGGAAATCGAGTTGAAGCGGTTGCTCAAGGTCTGCGCGCTGGTCATCAGCAATTGCCGCGCGGAAACATCGCTCGGCGTGGCGGCGGCGGTTTGCAGGGATGAAAAGAATGCGCTGAGCGCGGCGGACATACCCGTGGATTTGTCCGACAGGGTTTTGTCGATCGCCGCGGCCTGGCCCGCGTATGCGGTGGCATCGCTGTTGAGCGCGGTACTGCTCTGGTAGGCGGCTCCCAGAAAATCGTTATAAATGCGGCGCACGTCCGCCAAGGTCGTACCGCTGCCGATGAACACCCCACCGTACTGGTTGTTGGCGCTGGCGTTCTGGGTGGTCTGCTGGCGCGAGTATCCCGGAGTATTGACGTTGGCAATGTTGTTACTCAGGACCGACAACGATCCTTGAGAGGCGTTAAGCCCTGACATCCCGATACTGAGCAAACTCATGATTCAGACCTTATAAATGTGTGGTCGCGCCCGCGGCAGCGTAATTCTGGTAACTGTTCATCGTTTTAGCGATCTGCGAAATCTTGCTGGCGTAGTCCGGGTCGGTTGCATATCCGGCTTTTTGCAACTCGCGTACAAACCGCTCCGGGTTGTCGGCTGATTTCACAACTTCTTTATAGCGATCATTGCTTTGCAGCAATGTCACGAGGTCATGGAAGCTGTCCTGGTAGGAGTTATAGGAACGGAACTGCGCCGTTTCCTTGACCATCGCGCCATTGCGAAACTCGCTGGTGATCGCGCGTGCCTGGCCGCCCTGCCAACTCTGGCCGGCCTTGATACCGAACAGGTTATGGCTGCTGCTGCCGTCTTCGGCGCGCATCACCGATTTACCCCAACCGGTTTCCAGGGCGGCCTGCGCCACCAGGTACTTCGGATCGATACCGATTCGCGCCGCCGCCGCCTTGGCCATCGGCAACATAGTGGCGACGAACTCATCCTGCGAACTGAAGGCTTTCTTCGCCGGCGCCAGTGGCGGCTGGGCGATGGCACGGCCATACACCTGCATGCGCCCGCTCGGTACGGCGAAGCTGTGGGCGGCACTGTTGACCACGTTGTCATCGGCAGCGCTGTTGCGCAGCGGCGCAGTCTTGGCGACGGCGGCGACCTCCGTACTCGGCACGATGCCCGCCAGCAAGCGATCGGTCAGCTTGCTCGGCAAGGCAATACGGCGCTGGTTCATCAGCTCCATATCATTGGCGTGGGCATTGCTGCCTTCCGGCACCGCCACACGGTAAGCCCACAAAGGACGCTGGCCATTGGAACGCCCCAATGGGCCTTCGGCTTGCGTGCCTGCGGCAATTTCAGTCGGCACATCGACTTTCTTGACCGGCGCATCCGCTGCCGGGCCTTGCAAGGTGGCCGCCTGGGCGTCCACCGGTTTGTTCTTCTGCATCTGGCGCATGAGCACGTCGGCCAGGCCGATACCGCCCCCCTCGCGCGACAGCGAGACCGCCAGTTGCTGGTCGTACATTTCCTGATACTGCTTGGCGGCCGGGGTGTTCATCGGGTTGTCCTTGCCCAGGGCGTCGGTGGCCGAGCGCATGGACTTGAGCATCTCGTTCAAGAACAGCGACTCGAACTCCTGCGCGACTTTGCGCATGTTGCCGTCGCTGTTCTTATCACCCACCTTGAGCTGGTTAAGCCGGTTCAGGTCGGAGTAAGCCCCCGAATCCGCCGTGCTGCTGATCCCACTCTTGCGCATATCCATGGCCATGGCCTCAGATCACGATCAGGTCGGCTTGCAAGGCGCCGGCCTGTTTCAGAGCTTCAAGGATTGCCATCAAGTCGCCGGGCGCTGCGCCCACCTGGTTCACCGCACGGACAATCTCGTCCAGGGTGGTGCCGGGGCCGAATTTGAACATCGGCTTGGCTTCTTGCTGGGCATTGACCCGAGAACGGGGCACCACCGCCGTCTGGCCATTGGACAGCGCCCCAGGCTGGCTGACGATCGGGTCTTCGGTGATGGTCACGGTCAGGCTGCCATGGGTCACCGCCGCCGGCGACACCTTGACGTTCTGACCGATCACAATGGTGCCGGTACGCGAGTTGATGATGACTTTGGCCACCGCCTGGCCCGGGTCGACTTCCAGGTTTTCCAGGATCGACAGGTAATCCACGCGCTGGCTCGGGTCCAGCGGCGCGGTCACACGGATCGAACCACCGTCGATGGCCTGGGCCACGCCAGGGCCGAGCATGTCGTTGATCTTGTCGACCACGCGCTTGGCCGTGGTGAAGTCGGAGCGGTTGAGGTTCAGGGTCAGGCTGTTGCCCTGGTTGAAGCCGCTCGGCACGGTACGTTCCACCGTGGCGCCGCCAGGGATGCGCCCGGCCGACGGCACGTTGACGGTGATCTTGGAGCCGTCGCGGCCCTCGGCGTCAAAGCCGCCCACCACCAGGTTGCCCTGGGCGATGGCGTAGACGTTGCCATCGATACCCTTGAGCGGCGTCATCAGCAAAGTGCCGCCGCGCAGGCTTTTCGAGTTACCGATGGACGATACGGTAATGTCGACCACCTGCCCCGGCTTGGAAAACGCCGGCAGGTCGGCACTGATGGACACCGCCGCCACGTTCTTCAATTGCACGTTGCCCGAGCCCGGCGGCACCTTGATGCCGAACTGCGAGAGCATGTTGTTGAAGGTCTGCAGGGTGAACGGCGTCTGGGTGGTCTGGTCACCCGTGCCATTAAGCCCGACCACCAGACCGTAACCGATCAACTGGTTGGAGCGCACGCCGGAGATACTGGCGATGTCTTTCAGGCGCTCGGCCTGGGCGACTGCGCTCAGGGACAGCAACAGTGCTGCCGCCATCAGCTGTTTGAGTTTCACAATGACCACCTAGAAAGGGAACAGCGGGCTAAGGAAGAAACGGTCGAACCAGCCCGGCTGACTCGCATCGGCAAACGAACCCGTGCCCGAGTAGGTAATGCGCGCATCGGCAATCCGCGTCGACGACACGGTGTTGTCGGTGGAAATATCATCGGCCCGCACCATGCCCGCAATACGCACCAGCTCGTCACCGGTGTTGAGGGTCATCCATTTCTCGCCGCGTATGGCGATGATGCCGTTGGGCAATACGTCGGCCACGGTCACAGTGATCGAACCGGTCAAGCTGTTGCCCTGCCCCGCCGCACTCTTGCCGTTGGTGGCGCGGTCACCGGAATAACCGGCGTTCAGGCTCAGGTCACCGCTGCCCAGTGGGTTGTTGGTATTGGGCACACCCCCGAACAACGAGGTCAGGCCGATGCTGGTCTTGCTGGTCTTGCCGACCTGCGAGTTGGCGTTCTTGCTGGCCTGGGTCTTCTCGTTCAGGGTGATGGTGATGATGTCCCCCACCCGGAATGCCTTGCGGTCGCTGTACAGGTTCTGTTCAAAACCGGCCTGGTAGATCGAGCCATTGTTGGCCGCCGCCGGCAACGGTGTACGAGGCAACACCGGCGCGTAGTACGGGTCATTGGGTTTCGGCGTCGGGGCGACACAGCCCGCGAGCACGGCGATCCCACTCAATGCCAGAACAGAAACATAGCGATTCATGACCCTTACCTCACGGTGTTGCAGGCGCCTTCAAGAGCGCCCCATAGACTTGATTACAGATTCTGCGTGACGAACGAGAGCATCTGGTCGGCAGTGGAAATCACTTTGGAGTTCATCTCGTAGGCGCGCTGGGTGGTGATCATGTTGACCATCTCCTCAACCGTGCTGACGTTGGAGGTTTCCAGAGTGCTTTGCAGGGTGGTACCGAAACCGTTCAGGCCCGGGGTACCGATTTGCGGCGCGCCGCTGGAAGCGGTTTCCAGGAACAGGTTGTTACCCATGGCTTGCAAGCCGGCGGGGTTGATGAAGTCCGCGGTTTGCAGGTTGCCGATCACTTGCGACGCCGGGTTACCGGCCACGGTGATGGATACGGTGCCGTCGTTGCCCACGGTGAAGGTCTTGGCGTTGGCAGGAACCACCACGGCCGGCTCCAGCGCGAAACCGTTGGCCGTGACGATCTGGCCGTTGGAATCGAGGTGGAACGTACCATCACGGGTGTACGACGTAGTGCCGTC
The DNA here is from genome assembly GCF_016918385.1 of Pseudomonas sp. ICBG1301. NCBI lineage: Bacteria > Pseudomonadati > Pseudomonadota > Gammaproteobacteria > Pseudomonadales > Pseudomonadaceae > Pseudomonas > Pseudomonas sp. ICBG1301. The sequence goes on along the minus strand of NZ_JAEKGB010000001.1, from coordinate 328,561 downwards.
CGGCTGCAGGATCTGGAAGAACCCACGGCCATTGATGGCCATATCCAGTGGCTGACCGGTTTGTTGCAGGTTACCGGCATTGAAGTTCTTCTGGGTGCCGACGATCTGCACACCGGTACCCAATTGCAGGCCCGACGGCAGCTCGCTGTCCTGGGTCGATTGAGCACCTGGCTGGCGCTTGATCTGGTAGAGCAAGTCCTGGAACTCGGCGCGATCACGCTTGAAACCCGTGGTCGACACGTTGGCCAGGTTGTTGGAAATGGTGGTCAGGTTGGTGTCCTGGGCGGACAGGCCTGTTTTGGCAACCCATAGAGCCGGAAGCATGTTGTTCTCCTTCGTGCGCCTGTTTGTTGGCGCCGCGTTGCAAAATTAGTCGTCAGTCGTCGCCGGCTTCAGCTCATCGATAGAACGCGAGTCATGGCCTGGTCGTCTTCCTTGGCGCTGTTCATCATCTTGATGTGCAGCTCGAATTGTTTGGAAAGCGCCAGCACCGAGGTCATCTCTTCCACCGCATTGACGTTGCTCGCCTGCAGGAAACCCGAGGTCAGCCTGACGTTCGCGTCGGCCTGCGCCGGCTTGCCGTCCTTGGTGTGGATGGTGCCATCGAGGGCCTTGGTCATGTTCTTGAGGTCGGGCTGAACCATCTTGATACGGTCTACTTCCGCCATCACCCGTGGGCCTTCACCCATGGCGCGGATACTGATGGTGCCATCGGCGCCCACTTCGATTTTCTGCTGGGGCGGCACGGCAATCGGGCCACCGTTGCCCATGATCGGCATACCGTTGCCGGCCCGCAGCACGCCCAGCGCATCCACATTCATGCTGGCGCTGCGCACGTAGGCTTCGCCGCCATCCGGGGTTTGCACGGCCATCCAGCCGTCGCCGCTGACGGCCACGTCCAGGTCGCGGCCGGTTTCGATCATGGCGCCCGGGGAAAAGTCGGTGGCAGGCCGCTCGGTCATCGCAAATGCCCGTGCGGGAAAGCTGTCACCGAACACCGGCATCGAACGCGCCTGCTCCAGGTCACGTTGGAAACCATTGGTGGAAATGTTCGCCAGGTTGTTGGCATGGGCCTTCTGCGCCAGTGCATTCTGGCTGGCGCCGGTCATTGCCACATAAAGGTACTTGTCCACGCTCTTTCCTCTTTCTGACGGACGCTTGCCGCCCACCGCTGTACTGACGAGGCTTAAGCAATTTGCGAACCAACTTTTAAAAAGAACCTGAAGTCCAGGCGGGGCGGGGGTTTTCGGGGGTGTCTTTAAAATTCAGGATCAGGGAGTAGTCGGAAAAACGGCGGACTTATGCCGCCTGCGGCAAGCGCCGGTCTTATCGGCGATAGAGATCAAATGTGGGAGCGGGCTTGCTCGCGAATGCGGAGTGTCAGTCAGCACATGTGTAACTGGTCCACCGCATTCGCGAGCAAGCCCGCTCCCACAGTTTTAACCGCGCTGAGTCAGGCAGGTTATTTATCTGTCTTCAGGATTTCGTAATCACGCAGCTTATTGGCGATGGTGGTGTGAGACACCCCCAGACGCTTGCCTAATTGCCGGCTGCTGGGGTGCTCGGCGTACAGGCTTTCCAGCACCGCCTTCTCGAACCGCCCGACGATCTCTTCCAGGCCGCCGTCCAGGGAAAAATCGCCAAGCGGCTGACGCACGCCGTAGTCCGGCAAACGAATGTGCTCGGCCTTGACCGTGCCGCCATCACACAACGACACCGCCTGGAACAACACGTTTTCCAGCTGCCGCACGTTACCCGGCCAATGGTAGTGACTGAGGCGATCCATGGCAGCCGGCGCCAACTTAGGCAATGCACAGCCGATTTGCCGGCTGGCCTGATCGAGGAAGTGCTCGACCAACGGCGCCAAGCCATCAAGGCATTCGCGCAAGGGGGGGATGTGCAGGGACAGCACGTTGAGACGGTGGTAAAGGTCCTGGCGGAACTCGCCGCGCGCGCACAACTCGGACAAGTCCACCTGGGTGGCGCAGATCACGCGCACATCCAGGTACACCTCCTCATCACTGCCTACACGGCGGAAGCAACCGTCCTGCAAAAACCGCAGCAACTTCACCTGCAAGCGCGCACTCATTTCTCCCACCCCGTCGAGAAACAGCGTACCGCCGGCCGTCAACTCCAACAGCCCCAACTTACCTTCGGCCCGTGCGCCTTCAAACGCACCAGGCCCGTAGCCGAACAGCTCGGTCTCGGCCATCGACTCCGGCAGGCCTGCGCAATTAAGCGCCATCAACGGCGACTGCCCACGCGGGCTCGCCAGGTGGCAAGCACGGGCCAGCAGTTCTTTACCGGTGCCGGTTTCCCCTTCTATTAATAGCGGTGCATCCAACGGCGCCATGCGCCGGGCTTCACGCACCACCGCAGCCATGACCTTGGAGCTCTGGAAAATACTGTCGAAGCCGCGCAGTTCCTGCTTGCGCACGTTGTAGATGCGTTCACCAACGCGGTCGGCGCGGTGCAAAGTCAGCACCGCACCGGCCATGGCCTCGCTGTCATCGTGTTCGGACGATTGGAGCGGTGCGATGTCCGCCAGAAACACGTCACCCTTGACCTTGACCCGCAGGCCGTTGATCCGCGACTTGCTGGCGCGCACCAACTCCGGCAGATCGAAGTCTTCGGCATAACGCGACAACGGAATCCCCGGCACCTCGTCCACCCGCACCCCGAGCAACTGCGCGGCGGCACGGTTGGCGGCAACGATGGAACCGCCCATGTCGATCGACAACACCGGAAACTCCAGGGCGCCGAGCAGCGCGTTGAGTTCCATGTGCCGCCGCTCACTGGGCATCAGCCCGACGCGCTTGACCCCGAACACCCCGGCAATCGCCTCGAATTGCGGGCGCAGCGCCTGGAATTGCATGTTCACAAGGTTAGGGCAAAACAGATAGATCGCGTTGCCATGCTCACCGCCGACTTCGCCCTTGGCGACGTTGACGCCGTACTCTACCAGCAGGTTGAGAATGTCCCGCAGGATGCCGATACGGTTCTGGCAGTGCACTTTGATACGCATGAAAGGGCTCGAAAAGTGGGAAGGCGCCGCGTCTTTTTGTCACTGGGCGCAGATAGTCGTCAAGATTATGTGACACCTTGCGCACGTTTCACAGCCCAGCGCAAAGATTAGCCCTACAGCTGTAACGAATACTTTACGAAAACCGGTATATTTTCCTACGCATCACCGCTGGAGGTAGGTGGAATCCAACGCCCAGCGGGTTATCAATAGCTCATCGCAGGACATAACAAGAACGAATGCCTAGCAGGAGAGCCGTATGAAGCAGACGCAATACGTGGCCCGCGAGCCCGATGCGCAAGGTTTTATCCACTACCCGCCGGAAGAACACGCGGTGTGGAACACCCTGATCACGCGCCAGTTGAAAGTGATCGAGGGCCGTGCCTGCCAGGAATACCTGGACGGCATCGACAAGCTCGGTCTACCGCTGGATCGCATCCCGCAACTGGGTGAGATCAACCAAGTGCTGGCCGCAACCACAGGCTGGCAAGTCGCCCGCGTTCCGGCATTGATCCCCTTCCAGACCTTCTTCGAACTGCTCGCCAGCAAGCAGTTTCCAGTGGCGACCTTTATTCGTACCCGTGAAGAACTGGACTACCTGCAAGAGCCGGATATTTTCCACGAGATCTTCGGCCACTGCCCGCTGTTGACCAACCCCTGGTTCGCCGAATTCACCCACACCTACGGCAAGCTCGGCCTGGCGGCCACCAAAGAGCAACGGGTATACCTGGCGCGCCTGTACTGGATGACCATCGAGTTCGGCCTGGTAGACACGCCGCAAGGCCGACGTATCTACGGGGGTGGCATTCTGTCTTCGCCCAAGGAGACGGTGTACAGCCTGTCGGACGAGCCCGAGCATCAAGCCTTCGACCCGCTGGAGGCCATGCGCACCCCCTACCGTATCGACATCCTGCAACCGCTGTATTTCGTACTGCCTGAGCTCAAGCGCCTGTTCGAAGTGGCGCAGGAAGACATCATGGCCATGGTCGAGCGCGGGATGCAGTTGGGCCTGCATGCGCCGAAATTCCCGCCCAAGCCCAAGGCTGCGTGAACCTCATCGATTAAGGCCAGGTGAGTCTGTTCCCTGGCCCCGCGTTGCTTTAGGGTGACGCTACTGACCTTCAAACATTCGAATTCAGGACACCCCCATGACCAACTTGAACCAAGCCCACTGCGAAGCCTGCCGCGCCGACGCCCCGCAAGTCAGCGATGAAGAGCTGCCGGTACTGATCAAGCAGATCCCCGACTGGAACATCGAAGTCCGCGACGGTGTGATGCAGCTGGAAAAGGTTTTCCTGTTCAAGAACTTCAAGTTCGCCCTCGCCTTCACCAATGCCATGGGTGAAATCTCCGAAGCCGAAGGCCATCACCCAGGCTTGCTCACCGAGTGGGGCAAAGTCACCGTGACCTGGTGGAGCCACTCCATCAAGGGCCTGCACCGCAACGACTTCATCATGGCCGCACGCACTGACGAAGTGGCCAAGACTGCCGAGGGCCGCAAGTAATGCACTTCGATGCCATTGGCCGCGTGCCCGGCGACCCGATCCTCGGACTGATGGACCTGTACGCCCAGGACACCCACCCGAACAAGTTCGACCTGGGCGTGGGCGTCTATAAGGACGACCAGGGCCTGACGCCGATCCCTCATTCGGTCAAGCTGGCCGAGCAACGCCTGGTGGACACGCAGACCACCAAGACCTACATCGGCGGGCACGGCAACCCTGCGTTCGGCAGCCTGATCAGCGAGCTGGTGCTGGGCGCCGATTCCCCGCTGATCCGCGAACGCCGCGCCGGCGCCACCCAGACCCCAGGTGGCACCGGTGCCCTGCGCTTGAGCGCCGACTTTATCGCCCACAGCCTGCCCGGTCGCGGCGTATGGCTGAGCAACCCGACCTGGCCGATCCACGAAACGATCTTCGCCAAGGCCGGGATCAAGGTCAGCCATTACCCCTATGTGGGCACTGACAATCGCCTGGATGTGCAGGCGATGCTCGCCACCCTGTCGACTGTGCCCAAGGGCGACGTCGTGCTGCTGCACGCCTGCTGCCATAACCCGACCGGGTTCGACCTGTCCCAGGAGGATTGGCGCCAGGTGCTGCAGATCGTGCGCGAGCGCCACTTGCTGCCACTGATCGACTTCGCCTACCAGGGCTTCGGCGACGGCCTGGAGCAGGACGCCTGGGCAGTGCGGCTGTTTACCGCCGAGCTGCCTGAGGTACTGATCACCAGTTCCTGCTCGAAGAACTTCGGCCTGTATCGCGACCGTGTCGGCGCCTTGATCGTGTGCACGGCAGACGCCGAGAAACTCACGGATGTGCGCAGCCAACTGGCGAATATCGCACGCAACCTATGGTCGACGCCGCCGGATCATGGTGCGGCAGTGGTCGCGACCATCCTGGGTGACGCTGAACTTAAAAAGGTGTGGAGCGACGAAGTCGAAGCCATGCGCTCGCGGATTGCCCATTTGCGCGCGGGCTTGGTCGAGGCATTGGCGCCCCATGGCTTGGCCGAGCGGTTTGCGCATATCGGCGCGCAGCGCGGGATGTTTTCCTATACCGGTTTGAATGCCGAACAGGTGAAACAACTGCGCGAGAAGCACAGCGTGTACATGGTGAGTTCAGGGCGTGCCAGCGTTGCAGGGATTGATGCCAAGCGGCTGACCCTGTTGGCCCTGGCCATCGCCGACGTTTCCAACTGAAGAAACCTGGACTGAAAATGTGGGAGGGGGCTTGCTCCCGATGGCGGTCTTTCAGCAACTGAAGTGCTGACTGACACAGAGCTATCGGGGGCAAGCCCCCTCCCACATTCGGACTGGGTCGAACACTAGCCGGCAACCATCTCGGCTTTGAGCTGCGCCTCTTTCGCCTGCGCATCCGCCAAGCGGTACAACTCGATACTCCCATCCCAGTGCTCGATCAACGCCGTACACGACTCTACCCAGTCCCCGCAGTTGAGGTAGTCCACCTCGCCCACCTTGCGAATTTCGGCATGATGAATATGCCCGCACACCACGCCATGCAGCTCGCGCCGGGTCACTTCGTGGGCAATCGCTTCTTCGAAATCGCTGATAAAACTCACCGCCGTCTTGACCTTATGCTTGAGGTACGCCGACAGCGACCAGTAGCCATAGCCATACCGCGCGCGCCAGTGGTTGAGCCAGCGGTTCAGGGTCAGGGTAAATTCGTAGGCCGAGTCGCCGAGGAACGCCAGCCAGCGGTGGTAACGGGTGATCACGTCAAACTGATCGCCGTGGATCACCAGCAGATGGCGGCCATCAGCGGTGACATGCACCGCTTCATCCACCAGTTGGATATTGCCCAGGATCAGCTTGGAATAGCGGCGCAGGAATTCGTCGTGGTTGCCGGTGACGTAAATCACCTCGGTGCCGCGCTTGGCCATGGTCAGCAGGCGCCGGATCACATTGGTATGGGCCTGGGGCCAATACATGCCGCCGCGCATCTTCCAGCCGTCGATGATGTCGCCGACCAGGTACACCTTATCGGCGTGGTACCCCTTGAGGAACTGCGACAGGTGTTCGGCCTGGCAATCCCGGGTGCCCAGATGCACGTCGGAAATCCATAGGGTACGAACCCGTTGTTTGCGGCTGGGTCTGGCGAACTCGGCACTGGTCATGGGCATCCCTCGACGGTGTTTTCGCGAGCTTGCGCCCTCGCGATTAATAGCCCATGACAGCTTTGCGTCAGTGCGATGACAGCGCCGGGCACCTGCGAAGCGTTGTAGACTGCGCACTTGTTGCTCTGGAGACCGCGATGAGACCGTCCCTCACGCTGCGCCACTACGTCGAAGCCCCCCTCGCCCACAGCCATGGCCATGCGCAATTGGTGTTCGGTCTGTCCGGGCATTTGGACCTGGAGGTGGATGGCCGTGGCAGCCAGGTGCACGAAAGCAGCGTGATGGTGCTGCCCTTCAACGCCCATCATGCCTGCGGCAGTCGCGACGGCAGCCGCTGCCTGGTGCTGGATGTGCCGACTGAGCACTGGCTGCTGCAATCTCTGGGCGAACACGCCGATGCCAGTCGCCGCCTGCTGGATCAGCCGACGCGCCTGGCGCTGGATGCCCGGCAAAACCAGTTGGTGCAATGGCTGGCCCACAGCCCGGTGGACGACCCGTTGATTGTCCAGCAAGGCGCCGTGTTGCTGCTCGCCAGCCTCAATCATCCGCAGGCCCAGCCCTTGCCTGGCCGGCGCCTGCCGTATGCAGCGTTCAATGCGCATATCGAGCGGCACGTCGCGCATCCCCTGCAAGTGGCGGACCTTGCGCGAATTGCCGAGCTGTCGGTGGCGCGCCTGCATGCGCGCTTCATGGCCGAATGCGGGCAGACGCCGATGGACTACATTCGCACCCGCCGCCTGCAGAAGGCGTTGAAGCTGCTGCGCGAGACCGTGCTGCCTATCGGAGAAATCGCTGATTGCGTCGGCTACAGCTCACAAAGTGCGTTTGCCGCCGCGATGCTGCGGGAGTTCGGCGCATCGCCCGGCAGGTTGCGTCGCTCATCCTAGGGAAGAGCCTTGCGATAAAAATCGCGAGCCGCACGACAGACGCCCCCCTGGGCAACCCTCTAGACTGCGTTTCTGTTACCCGTCGGTTCAAAGGATCGCAATGACTCCCCGCTCAGCCCTTGGCGCCCTGCATATTGGCGCATTGATGTTTGGCCTCACCGGTGTTTTCGGCAAACTGGCGGCCGCCTCGCCGGCCATCATCGTGTTTGGCCGTGCCGTGTTTGCCGTGATCGCCCTGGCCCTCTTCGCGCGGCTTGCCAGCAACACGGCCTGGAAAAGCCTGGAGCTGCGCGACTGGCGTCGCTTGCTGGTCAGCGGCGTGCTGCTGGCGGCGCATTGGGTGACCTTTTTCATGGCGGTCAAGGTGGCGGGGGTCGCCGTGGCGACCCTGGGGTTTACCGCATTCCCGGCGTTTACAGTGATCCTCGAAGGGTTGATCTTCCGCGAGCGCATTCGCCCCAGTGAATGGCTGCTGGTCGCGCTGGTCAGCGTTGGCCTGGTGCTGGTGACGCCGGACTTCAACCTCGCCAGCGAAGCCACCGGCGGGTTGCTGTGGGGCATTGCCTCCGGCCTGCTGTTTTCCCTGTTGTCACTGAACAACCGCGCCAGTTCCGGGCGGATTCCTGCGGTACAGGCGGCGCTGTGCCAAAACATGGTGGTAGCCGCCTGCCTGTTGCCCGTGGCCGCGCCAGGGCTGGCGGATGTGCGAGCCATCGACTGGCTCTGGATCGGACTGCTGGGCGTGTTCTGTACCGGCCTGGCCCACAGCCTGTTCGTCGCCAGCCTCGCCGTCATCAAGGCGCGCACCGCCTCGGTGGTATTCGCCATGGAGCCGGTCTACGGCATCACCGTGGCCTGGTTGCTGTTTGCCGAGACCCCAACGCTGCGCATGCTGCTGGGCGGTGCGCTGATCATCGCCGCCATCGTGCTCTCCGGCTTGATGGGCAGCGCCAGCCAGGCCAAGCAGCCCGCGGCTACGGCCTGATCTATACTTCAAACATCCGCAACAGTCGGTAGTCGTTCAACGGATAAAAGACACCTCGACGACAGCCATGGCCGTTTCTGAAGTTGCTGCACGCGAGTGGTCACTCCCTTTACGCGATGCAGGGGTTTCACCATGGAAATGTTCATCAGTTTATTGGTTCAGATCATCAGCGGTGCCATCGGCGGCAACCTGGCCGGCATGACCCACCAGAGCCTCGGCAGTACCGGGCTCAACTCAATGGTTGGCGGCTTGGGCGGGCTGGTACTCGGCCAGTTGCTCTCCTGGCTGCTTGGCGCACCGGCGGGCGACGCGCTGAACGTTGCGGCGCTCGGCAGCAACATCGTCGGGAGTGGCTTCGGCGGCCTGGTGCTGACGTTTATCATCGGTTTCATCAAGAACAAAATGGCTGCCAAATAGCAGCGCCACGCCGGGTCACCGTTCGTAGGTGGCGGTGACCTCGTTATTCAGGATGCCCGATCGTTATGGCCCAGGTCGCGCTGTGGGTCGATCTGGTCGCGTACGCGCTGCTTGAGTACCTTGGCCTCCGGGAAGCCGCCATCCACCTTGCGCTCCCAGATCTGCACGCCCTCACAGGTGATGCGAAAAACGCCGCCGGTGGCCGGCTCCAGCACCACGCGCCCCAGGTCGTCGGCAAAGGTGCTCAACAACTCCTGGGCCAGCCATGCCGCGCGCAACAGCCACTGACACTGGGTGCAATAGGTGATGACGATCTCGGGTTTGCTTGCAGACATAATTTGAGAGGTTCCTGACGTAACGGGCTCGGAAGATCGAGTGGCTATAATACCGACCTTTATCGCCCAGCCTTGAGATTCATGATGCGCCGCCTGCTGTCTTGTCTGTTTCTGTGCTTGCTCCCCCTCCTCGCCAACGCCGTTGAGACGCCCCGCCCCAAGATCGGCCTGGTGTTGTCCGGCGGTGCCGCCCGTGGTCTGGCGCATATCGGCGTGCTCAAGGCACTGGAGGAACAAGGGATCCAGATCGATGCGATTGCCGGCACCAGCATGGGCGCAGTGATTGGTGGGCTTTACGCATCAGGCTATAAAATCGATGAGCTGGAAAAGCTCGCGCTCGATATCGATTGGCAACAGGCACTGTCCGATGCACCCCCACGGGAAGATGTGCCGTTTCGCCGTAAACAGGATGATCGCGACTTCCTGGTCAAGCAGAAGCTCAGTTTTCGCGACGACGGCAGCCTTGGCCTGCCACTGGGCGTGATCCAGGGCCAGAACCTGGCGTTGTTGCTGGAAAGCATGTTTGCCCACACCAGCAACATCCGCAACTTCGACAAACTGCCCATCCCTTTCCGCGCCGTGGCCACCGACATCACCACTGGCGAGAAAGTGGTGTTCAACAAAGGCCACCTGCCTCAGGTGATACGCGCCAGCATGTCGATCCCTGCGGTGTTCGCCCCCGTGGAACTGGACGGCCGGCTGCTGGTGGACGGCGGCATGACCGACAACATCCCGCTGGATGTGGCGCGAGAAATGGGCGTCGACATTGCCATCGTGGTGGACATTGGCACCCCGCTACGCTCACGCAAGCAACTGGCGACGGTGGTAGATGTACTCAACCAATCCATCACCCTGATGACTCGGCGAAACTCCGAAGAGCAACTCAAGGCCCTGCATCCCAAGGATGTACTGATCCAGCCGCCGCTGGCGGCCTACGGGGTGACGGATTTCGGTCGTGCCAGGGACATGATCGATGCCGGCTACCGCGCCACTCGTGCCCTCGACGTCCGCCTGGCCCACCTGCGCCCCGCAGCCCCCGTGGACCCGCAACTGGTGAGTGCCCGCACACCGGGCGAACGCACGCCGATCATCACCGCGATCCAAGTGGAGAACGACTCGAAAATCAGCGATGACGTGATTCGCTACTACATCCGCCAAGCCTTGGGTGAACCGCTGAACCTGGGTCGCCTGCAAGCGGACATGGGCACTTTGTACGGCCTGGACTACTTCGAGCAGGTGCAGTACCGCGTGGTCAAGAAAGGTCACGACAACACCCTGGTGATCAGCGCACGGGGCAAGCGCAGCGGCACCGACTACCTGCGCCTGGGCTTGAACCTGTCGGATGACCTGCGCGGTGACAGTGCCTTCAACCTCGGCGCCAGCTACCGCATGAATGGCATCAACCGGCTTGGCGCCGAATGGCTGACACGGGTACAAATCGGCGATCGCCAAGAGCTGTACAGCGAGTTCTACCAGCCAATGGACACCGGCTCACGCTATTTCATCGCGCCTTATGTCAGGGCCCAGGCGCAGAACGTTGAACTGATTCTGGACAACGACCCCATCTCCGAATATCGCCTGGAGCGTTACGGTTTCGGCCTGAACGTAGGGCGGCAGATCGGCAACAGCGGCGAGATCCGCTTCGGCGTCGGGGAAGCCTGGGGCAAGGCGGATGTGCGCATCGGTGACCGGGACCTGCCGAGCGTAAGTTTCAGTGAAGGCTTCTATGAACTGAAGTACTCGTTCGACTCCCTGGATAACGTGTACTTCCCCCACTCCGGCGAAGACATCGGCCTGGCCATCCGCGAATTCGAGCCCGGCCTGGGCTCGGACCAACGCTACCGCCAATGGGAATTCAAGCTGGACAAAGCCATGAGCCATGGCCCGGACACGCTGATACTGGGTGGGCGTTATGGACGCACCCTGGATAAATCCGATGTAGTGATTTCCAGCTTCCTGCTCGGTGGCGCACGACAACTGTCGGGCTTTCGCGAGGACGCTATCTCGGGCCAGAACATCGCCCTGATGCGGGCAGTGTACTTCCGCCGCCTGACGCCGCGTTCGTACCTGCCGCTGGACTTCCCGCTGTACCTCGGCGCGTCAGTGGAACGCGGGCGGGCGTGGAACAACGACAACCAGTTCGACAGCGGATACATCAACGCCGCGAGCGTTTTCCTCGGGTTTGATACACCGCTGGGGCCGCTGAATTTCAGCTATGGGTTCAATGATGACAAGCAGCAGGCGGTATACCTGAACCTTGGGCAGACCTTCTAGCTGTGTAGTGAGCGGGCTTACACCCTAAGCCAGTCAGTTAAGGCTTAACGCTGTCACTGTGGGAGGGGGCTTGCTCCCGATAGCGGTGGGTCAGTCGATAAACTGCTGACTGGCACACCCTCATCGGGAGCAAGCCCCCTCCCACAAGTTATTCATCGTCCGTTCTATCGCTTAACTGACTGGCATAGAGCAAGCCCGCTCACTACAGCCGGGTCAGGACTTTTCCAGGTTCGCCAGGATGTGCCCATGTACACGCATGCACACGCGCATGTCCTCTTCATCCACGCCCACAAACAGTTCATGGCGCAAGGCCGTGGCGATGGTTTCGATCTGATCGATCAGCGGCCGGGCGCTATCGCACAACAAGATGCGCTTGGCGCGGCGGTCTTCCAGCACCGCCTGGCGCTGGACCAGACCCTGGCTTTCCAGGCTGTCGAGCAGGCGCGCCAGGGTCGGTCCTTCTACCCCGACGCTCTGTGCCAGCTCACGCTGGGTGGGAGCTTCTTCAAAACGGGCCAGGTGCAACAGCACCAGCCAACGCGCCTGGGACAAGCCCAGCCCCGCCAGGCGACGGTCCAGTTCGGCGCGCCAACCTCGGGACATTTGCGCCAACTGCATGCCAAAACGGTGTTGATCGGTTAACGGCATAAAAAACTCATGATTTAGACTGAAAATAAAGTGTGGCTAATTATTAGTCAGCTAAGCATGAGCCATGCCAGTAGGCAAGCCTCGCTATGTACTGATTCGTTACATTGTCGCAATTGGCACACTAAATCTCGAATTCAGACTGCAAAGCGGCACGCACACAGTACAGAACACCGTCCGGTACACGCCCGATAAACAGCGGCGCAATTTCAGCAACCGATGGCAACTCGCCTTCACCGTCCAGGAACGCATCCTGGATTTCACCGAGCAAATCTTCCGGCAAATCAAGGGCCTGCTCCAACGACAATTGCTGCTTGCCAATGGACTCGGCGAGCAAGGTATAGACGTTCTTTTCCGAACACTGCAACTGCCCGGCGATCTGAATCGGGGTCATCCCGGCACGGGCAAGGCTGATCAGCTCATGGCGAATATCGGTGACTTCCTTCGGCGCTTCGGCCTCGCCACCGAGCACTTCCAGGAAAGCCTGGCCATAACGTTCCAGCTTGCGCGCACCGACGCCGCTGACCCTGGCCATTTCGGCCAGGGTGGTGGGTTGCTCACGCAGCATTTCCAGCAACGTGGAGTCGGGGAAAATGACATAAGGCGGCACGCTGTGTTCCTGCGCCAGTTTGCGGCGCAGGGTACGCAAGGCTTCCCATTGCTCGCGCTCCTCGCCACGCACCAGTTGGCTGGCCTGGCTGGTACTGCTCTTGGCGGTGGCCTGCGGCTTGAGGTCGCGGCGGAGCTCCAGGCTCACTTCGCCCTTGAGCAAAGGCCGGCAACTGTCGTTCAAACGCAGGCCGCCGAAACCCTCAATGTCGATATCCACCAGCCCACGCGCAACCATCTGACGAAACAACGAACGCCACTCGCCTTCGGCACGCGCCTTGCCGACACCGTAGACCGAGAGTTTCTCGTGCCCGAAGCTGCGTATCTTTTCGTTGTCCTTACCCAGCAATACATCCACCAGATGGCCCACGCCATAACGCTGGCCGGTACGGTAGATGGCGGACAGACCCTGACGCGCCGGCTCGGTGGCATCCCAGGTCTGCACCCCATCCACGCAATTGTCGCAATGGCCGCACGGCTGCGGCATGTCTTCGTCGAAATAGGCGAGCAGCGTCTGGCGGCGGCAGCGGGTCTCTTCACACAGCGACAGCATGGCGTCGAGCTTGTGCTGCTCCAGGCGCTTGTGGCGCTCATCGCCTTCGGAGTTCTGCAGCATCTGCTTGAGCATCACCACATCTTGCAGACCGTAGGCCATCCAGGCATCCGCCGGCAGGCCATCACGGCCGGCACGACCGGTTTCCTGGTAATACGCCTCGAGGGATTTGGGCAGGTCCATATGAGCCACGAAACGCACGTTGGATTTGTCGATGCCCATGCCGAACGCGATGGTTGCCACCATGATCAGGCCTTCCTCGTTGAGGAAGCGCTTCTGGTGGTAGGCCCGCAAATCGTTGGGCAGGCCGGCGTGGTACGGCAGCGCCGGGTAGCCTTGCTCACACAGGAACGCCGCCACCTCATCGACTTTTTTGCGCGACAGGCAGTAGACAATGCCCGCATCGCTGCGCCGTTCGGACAGGAATGCCAGCAGTTGCTTGCGCGGCTGCTCCTTGGGCACGATGCGGTAGAAAATATTCGGCCGATCGAAACTCGACAGGAAACGCTCGGCGTTCTGCAGGTGCAGACGCTCGACGATTTCTTCGCGGGTACGTTTGTCGGCGGTGGCGGTCAGGGCGATACGCGGCACGTCGGGGAACAGCTCGGCCAATTGGCCCAGCTGCAAATATTCACGGCGAAAATCATGACCCCATTGCGACACGCAGTGAGCTTCATCGATGGCGAACAGGGCAATTTCCAGGCTCTGCAGGAAGGCCAGCATGCGCGGCTGCACCAGCCGCTCGGGAGCCAGGTAGAGCATCTTCACTTCGCCACGCCGGATACGAGCCGCCAGGTCGCGCTGCTGTTCGGCGCTGAGGGTGGAGTTCAAGGACGCGGCGGCGACGCCGAGTTCTTCGAGCGTGGCGACCTGGTCATCCATCAAGGCGATCAACGGCGACACCACCACCGCCAGGCCGTTGCGCAACAAGGCAGGCACCTGGAAGCACAATGATTTGCCGCCACCGGTAGGCATCAGCACCAGGGCGTCGCCGCCACTGGCCACGCGCTCAATGATCGCACCCTGGCGGCCACGAAAACTTTCGTAGCCGAAGATGTCCTTGAGGACGCGTTGAGCCTGCTCGAGCATGTAAAACTCCAAAATAGTGCCGAAATCCCTCTGTACAGGCTGGCCGAGAAAAGACGATTTCACGGAAAATAATCCGTAAGCGAAGTTTTCTCGGAGGGGCGCTTGGCCTGCGGGGCATCACAAAACGCGGCAGTATACCCGAGCGTTATCCGGCAAAGGGGGCGTCTGACGAATAGTCCCGTCGCTCTACCCCGGCAGCCAAACCCGGTAAATGTGGCGTTGCGGCTGGCCTGGGCGCTCAAGAAGGCCTAGAATTCAGCATCGTTTATTCCCAAGGTAGTCCTTCAATGTCCTTCGCTGAGCAACTAACCCGCCTGCAAGCCTTCCTCGACGCCGATGAGCTGCATGACGAGGCGCTGGACTACGTGGCCGCCCACGGTTACCTGACCGCCCTGTCGATCTGCGCCGATGTCGTGCCTGACCGTGAATGGATCGACGCGCTGTTCGCCGAAGAGCCGCACTACAAGGATGCCGCACAACGCGAGGAAATCGAATCCACGCTGATCGCCCTCAAGGCCCACATCAGCCGCCAACTGGCCTCCGACGAAGAGTTCGAGCTGCCATGCGACCTCGACCTGGGCGATGAGCCGGATGACTCCGACCTGCGCGGCTGGTGCATCGGGTTCATGGAAGGCGTGTTCCTGCGCGAAGCCGCATGGTTCGAGACCGCCGAGGAAGAAGTCAGCGAAATGCTGCTGCCGATCATGGTCGGTTCCGGGCTGTTTGAAGAAGAAGCCGAGTTTTCCGATATCGCCGCCGACGCCAACCTGATGGACGACATGATCGTACAGATCCCGGAAGCCCTGACCGCCCTGTACCTGCTGTGCAACGCGCCTGACGAAAAACCGGCGATCCTCAAGCCACGTCACCACTGAGTCATTTGCCCATGCCCCCCATGGGCAATCGCTCGCTGCTCCTGCGCTACGCACTGCTGGCCATCGGCTGGCTCAGCGTAGCGCTGGGAGTGATCGGTATCTTCCTGCCGGTGTTGCCGACCACCCCCTTCCTGCTCCTCGCCGCCGCCTGCTTCGCCCGAAGCTCCCCGCGTTTCTATCAGTGGCTGGTGGAACACCCGCGCCTGGGCCCATGGATTCGTGACTACCTGGACGGCAATGGCATTCCGCTCAAGGGCAAGGTCTACGCCATCGGCTTGATGTGGCTGAGCATCGGTTTTTCCTGCTACCTCGTCCCTTTGCCCTGGGCACGTGGCTTCATGCTGACCAGCGCGGTGCTGGTAACGATCTATATTCTGCGCCAGAAGACCCTGCCACCCCGCGACACCAAGTCGCGCTCAGACCTTGGTCGACACTGACTAACCCCAAACATCATGCGAGACTGTCCAGCCGGGCCTGGAATGCCCGGGTGTTCTCAGTTTCGGAGTTACCATGACGCTGTCCAGCGGGCTGATCGCCGCCGTTGCCCTGGCCTATATGGCCATTATGTTTGCCATCGCTTTTTACGGGGATCGCCGCCACGCGCCTTTGCCGCCGCGCATGCGTGCCTGGGTGTACAGCCTGTCGCTGGCCGTTTACTGCACCAGCTGGACCTTCTTCGGCGCCGTAGGCCAGGCCGCCGAACAATTGTGGGCGTTTTTACCGATTTATCTGGGGCCAGTGATATTGCTGGTGCTGGCACCCTGGGTGCTGCAGAAGATGATTCTGATCAGCAAGCAGGAAAACATCACCTCCATTGCCGACTTTATCGCCGCGCGCTACGGCAAGTCCCAATCCCTGGCCGTGGTTGTCGCGCTGATTTGCCTGGTCGGTGTACTGCCCTACATCGCCCTCCAACTCAAAGGCATTGTACTGGGTGTGAACCTGCTGATCGGCTCCGGCCCTGACACCACAGGCACTCGCGCCCAGGACACGGCCTTGGTCGTATCGTTGGTGCTGGCGCTGTTTACCATTGTGTTTGGTACGCGCAACCTCGATGCCACCGAGCACCACCGTGGCATGGTGCTGGCGATTGCCTTTGAATCCCTGGTCAAGCTCTTCGCGTTTCTCGCGGTTGGCGCGTTTGTAACCTACGGCCTGTACGACGGTTTCGGCGACCTGTTCAGCCAGGCGCTACTCGCCCCGCGCCTGGAGGAGTACTGGAAAGAGACGATCAACTGGCCGTCGATGGTGGTGCAGACCGGCGTAGCCATGATGGCGATTATCTGCCTGCCACGGCAGTTCCATGTGACGGTGGTAGAAAACATCGACCCCCAGGATTTGCGCCTGGCCAAGTGGGTGTTTCCGGCTTACTTGATCCTCGCCGCACTGTTCGTGATTCCCATCGCCCTGGGCGGCAAAATGCTGTTGCCCGGCTCGGTATTGCCAGACTCCTACGTGATCAGCCTGCCCATGGCCGAAGCCCATCCGGCCCTTGCGGTGCTGGCGTTTATCGGCGGTGCATCGGCCGCCACCGGCATGGTGATCGTCGCCAGCATCGCCTTGTCGACGATGGTCTCCAACGACATGCTGCTGCCATGGCTGCTGCGACGTTCCAGCGCCGAACGGCCATTCGAAGTGTTCCGTCATTGGATGCTGTCGGTACGTCGGGTGAGTATTGTGCTGATCCTGTTGCTGGCCTATGTGAGTTATCGCCTGCTCGGCTCCACCGCGAGCCTGGCCACCATCGGCCAGATCGCTTTTGCGGCCGTCACCCAACTGGCCCCGGCGATGCTCGGCGCGCTGTACTGGAAGCAGGCCAACCGTCGGGGCGTGTTTGCCGGGTTGGCAGCGGGCACATTCCTGTGGTTTTACACCTTGGTCCTACCGGTTACCGCGAAGAGCCTGGGGTGGTCGCTCAGCCTTTTCCCAGGGCTGACGTGGATGCATTCCCACCCGCTCGGTTTGTCCGTCACGTCGCTGACCCTGGGCACCGTGTTTTCCCTGGCGGGTAACTTCACCTTGTTCGTGTGGGTCTCGATGCTGTCGCGCACACGTGTCTCCGAGCATTGGCAGGCCGGGCGATTTATTGGTCAGGAAATCCACCAGCGCGCCAGCGCTCGCTCCATGTTGTCGGTGCAAATCAGCGACCTGCTTAGCCTCGCTGCGCGTTTTGTCGGTGAAGAACGCGCCCAGCAAAGTTTTATTCGCTTCGCCTATCGCCAGGGCAAAGGCTTCAACCCTAACCAGAACGCCGACAATGACTGGATCGCTCATACCGAACGCCTGTTGGCGGGTGTGCTCGGCGCCTCTTCGACGCGCGCCGTGGTAAAGGCTGCGATTGAAGGCCGCGAAATGCAGCTGGAAGACGTCGTACGCATCGCTGACGAAGCCTCCGAGGTCTTGCAATTCAACCGGGCATTGCTGCAAGGCGCGATTGAAAATATCACCCAGGGCATCAGCGTGGTCGACCAGTCGCTGAAGCTGGTGGCCTGGAACCGCCGTTACCTGGAGCTGTTCAATTACCCCGAGGGCTTGATCAGCGTCGGCCGGCCCATTGCCGACATCATTCGCTACAACGCCGAACGTGGCCTGTGCGGCCCCGGCGAAGCGGAAGTGCATGTGGCGCGACGCCTGCACTGGATGCGCCAGGGCCGTGCGCATACGTCCGAACGCCTGTTCCCCAATGGTCGGGTGATCGAGCTGATCGGCAACCCGATGCCCGGCGGCGGGTTTGTCATGAGTTTCACCGACATCACTGCATTCCGCGAAGCCGAACAAGCCTTGACCGAAGCCAACGAGGGCCTGGAGCAACGGGTGACCGAACGCACCCATGAGTTATCGCAGCTCAATGTCGCGCTTACGGACGCCAAGGGTGTGGCGGAATCCGCCAGCCAGTCGAAGACCCGCTTCCTGGCTGCGGTGAGCCATGACCTGATGCAGCCGCTGAACGCGGCACGACTGTTCTCCGCCGCCCTCTCCCACCAGCACGAGGGCCTGTCCACCGAAGCCCGGCAATTGGTGCAACACCTGGACAGTTCGCTACGTTCCGCCGAGGACTTGATCAGCGACCTGCTGGATATCTCACGCCTGGAAAACGGCAAGATCAATCCGCAGCGCCAGCCCTTTGTCCTCAACGAACTCTTCGACACCCTGGGCGCTGAATTCAAGGCGCTGGCCCAGGAACAAGGCCTGCGTTTCCGGCTGCGCGGCAGCCGGTTGCGGGTCGACAGCGACATCAAGCTGCTACGGCGGATTCTGCAGAATTTTCTCACCAACGCGTTCCGCTACGCCGACGGCCCAGTGCTGCTGGGCGTACGCAGACGCCAGGGCGAGCTGTGCCTGGAAGTCTGGGACCGCGGCCCCGGCATTCCACAGGACAAGCAAAAGGTGATCTTCGAAGAGTTCAAGCGCCTCGACAGCCATCAGACACGTGCCGAAAAGGGCCTGGGCCTGGGCCTGGCGATTGCCGATGGCTTGTGCCGTGTGTTGGGCCATACCCTGAGTGTGCGGTCGTGGCCGGGCAAGGGCAGCGTATTCAGCGTGCGCGTGCCGCTGGCGCGCACCCAGGCCAGCCCGCAGCTCAAGGCCACGCAAGACAATGGGCAACCGTTAAGCGGCGCGCAGGTCCTGTGTGTGGACAACGAAGAAAGCATCCTGATCGGCATGCGCAGCTTGCTGACACGATGGGGTTGCGAAGTGTGGACCGCCACCGACCAGGCGCAATGCGCGGCCCTTCTGGCGGACGGTGTACGCCCGCAACTGGCGCTGGTGGATTACCACCTGGACCGCGGCGAAACCGGTACCGAACTGATGAGATGGCTGCGCGCGCAAATGGCAGAGCCCATCCCCGGAGTCGTGATCAGCGCCGACGGGCGGCCAGAAACGGTGGCCGAGGTGCATGCAGCAGGCTTGGATTACCTGGCCAAGCCGGTCAAGCCGGCGGCATTGCGGGCGCTGCTGAGCCGGCATCTGCCGCTGTAATCAGGCGGCAGAGGCCGTGCGCTTACTCAGGTAAATGCACCACACCATCGGCATCGGTCATCGCCCTCTCGAGCAAATCCGCCGGCAGGCTTTTACTCGCTCGCGCGCCGAGCAGTTTTAATTGCTCGGTACGGCTGACCAGATTTCCTCGTCCATCCGTCAGCTTGTTTCGTGCCGCACTGTACGCTTTATCCAACTGTTGCAGACGGTTGCCCACTTCATCCAGGTCCTGGATAAACAGCACGAACTTGTCGTAGAGCCAACCGGCACGCTCGGCAATCTCCCGTGCGTTCTGGCTTTGGCGCTCCTGCTTCCAGAGGCTGTCGATCACGCGCAAGGTGGCCAAGAGCGTCGTTGGGCTGACAATTACGATATGACGGTCGAAGGCCTCTTGGAACAGGTTCGGTTCGGCCTGCAATGCGGCGGAAAATGCCGCCTCGATGGGCACGAACAGCAACACGAAATCCAGGCTGTGCAAGCCTTCCAGGCGCTTGTAGTCCTTGTCGGCCAAGCCTTTTACGTGATTGCGCAGGGACAGTACATGCTGCTTCAACGCCGCTTGGCGGATCACCTCGTCATCTGCCGCCACATACTGTTGATAGGCGGTCAGGCTGACCTTGGAATCCACCACCACCTGTTTGTCGCCAGGCAACATGATCAGCACGTCCGGCTGGAAACGCTCGCCATCCGGGCCTTTGAGGCTGACCTGGGTCTGGTATTCGCGGCCCTTCTCCAGCCCTGCATGTTCCAGTACGCGCTCCAGGATCAGTTCGCCCCAGTTGCCCTGGGTTTTCTGGCCCTTGAGGGCACGGGTCAGGTTGGTGGCTTCGTCCGACAGGCGCAGGTTCAGTTGCTGCAGGCGCTCCAGCTCTTTAGCCAGGGAAAAGCGTTCGCGGGCTTCGTTCTGGTAGCTTTCTTCCACGCGCTTTTCAAAGGATTGGATGCGCTCCTTGAGTGGGTCGAGTAATTGGCCAAGGCGTTCCTGGCTGGTTTCGGCAAAGCGCTGTTCACGCTCGTCGAAAATCTTGCCGGCTAGTTCAGCGAATTGCGCGCGCAGTTCATCGCGCGAACCTTGCAGATCCGCGAGGCGTTGTTGATGGCTGTCTTGTTGCTCACGCAGCTCGGCACGCAGCGCCGCCGAAAGTGCGTCGAGACGGCGCAGTTCGGTGTCCTTGGCATTGCGGTCGAGGTTCCAGGCGTGAGCGGCGTCGCGGGCATTATCACGGTCGATCTGCAACAGCTCGACTTCGCGGCGCACGGCGGCCAGCTCCGCTTGCTTGGCGGCATTTGCCTGGCTCAGGTCACTGACCTCATCACGGCTGGCATCCAGCTGGGCGGCAAGTCCTTCCTGGGCCAATTGTGCGTTCGCCAAGCGCTCTTCGAGCAATTCCCAGCCGGCCATGCGCGCCGTCAGCCGCCGCTGAATCTGCCAGCACAGTGCCAATAACGGTACTGCTGCACCAGCAAGACCCAAGGCAATACTGGTCCAGTCAAAAACCATAGCCATTTCTGCCTTCACCGAAATAGAGCAAGGTTAACCAAGCACAGGGCAGGAAGACAGCTCAGTCTTCGACTTGACCCAGTTCGCGTTGAGCACGCCGGTCACCGGCACGAGCCGCCAGGCGCAACAGGTCGTGGCCGATGCGGCGGTCGCGGGCGTTGCCGCATTCACGGCACATCAATTGCCCCAGGCGGCTTTGTGCGGCGACCACGCCTTCACGGGCCGGCTGCTTGAGCAAGCGCCCAGCGAAGTGCTTGATGTTGGTGCTCTGCCCCAGGCGCGGGCTATCGAGCAGCCACAAAGCGACCTTCAAGGAGAAGCGCTTGGGTGCGGTAACAGTTTGAGGGGTATCGGTAACAGTGGGTGATACTGAGCGAAACTTCATAAAGCACTGTGGGACAGAACGGAGGGCGCGCCACTCTACTCTTTTTTTCGTACAGGTAAAGCTGAAAAAAACCTGCCGGCCCGTTCTAGAGCAAGCGCTTGGGACAATCCACAGAAGCTGTGGATAACTCAGTGGACAACCTCTCTTTAACTCTCCCAAAGGCCCATGGAATGGGGGCCGCAGTCAAACTGACGATTTTTTCACCAATAAAAAAAAGCGAGATTTTTCATTGACTTAAATTTCCAATACAGGCTAACGAAGCCCCTTGCGGACGGTTGACAAACCGGTTACACACTCCGCAACTAATGTGCACAAGTCCCCTTCCAATGGTTATATCAAGGGAGCTTTTTGGTCCCACACCGCCTGAAAATGTTACCGACAAGGCAGGGCCAGGGACTTTTCAAATCCGTCCCGCCTCGCCACACTGCCCACCGACAACGCAACCGTGAAAGCATCCATGAAAGGCATTCTGTTATTCGCCGTGCTGTTGCTGGCGGTATGCGCGACCTCTTTGGGAATCAATGCAGTGTTGCCTTCACCCGACGGCGCGCTGTTTGCCGGCGCCATCCTGCTATCGGCCGCCTTTACCGCGACCAGCCTGTGCATCGAACTGGGCGAAGGCAGGATCAGTGACATGCGCGACGTGATGAAGGTGATCGAAGCCGGCCAGTCCCTACGCCTGACAATCGCGGCTTACGGCCTGGGCTGTGCGCTGGCCGCATCCCTGACCGTACTGGTCTATCGTGGCCTGCTCGGTGCCTGATTGAAGTTTTTCAGCTAGCACACTTCCCTTCCTTGTTTCAATCCGTTACTATCCGCGGCGTTAGTACCAAGCTGAAAGTCAATTCTGGTCGAACAAGTCCCCTTAAAAACACGGGATCGACCACCTCGATGGTTTCCAGGTATCACTTGCGACGACACTGCCTTTGAACAAGCAAAGGGTGCCGCCAAGTCTCAATACTCTGACCGAACCAACCTGCAAATTGATCAGGATCTTCACCCCGGGCCCAGAACCTTTGCCCTTGTTGTGTCGCCTGCCCTCCTAAGTACCTACCTGCCAGCCCAAGCGCGCCAAACTTATCAGCGCTTCAACTGGCTGCTTTGTTCCAGTCGGGTTCTTCGCTTGATCAATGGTGATCAGCGTTACTGGAACGTTTTAACGTTGCACGGTTCTTATCCGTGTCATTTGTAGGAACACCAATAATATGCACGCTCAAATCCACACTCAGGATGCCATTCGCACCCTCACTAACGCTTTTGCCCCAATGAACTGCCTGATCATGGCTGCTCGCAAAGGCTGCTTCAGCTTCACTCTGGTCAACGAACACGGCATCGCGCGTCACAGCGAACGCCTGTACCCCGATCAATACTCCAGCGCCGAACCGCTGCAGGCTGTGATCGATCGCACCCGTCAGGCATTGACTGCCTGATCGACCCAGGTCGCTGAAATACAAAAACCCTGTCTGACGGCAGGGTTTTTTATTGCCTGAAATTCGGTAGTTGAGCTTTTGTACTAAGTTCAAATAGATATAAACGTTATAACTAAATGAAGGAAATATTTTAAAAACAGTCCTTTACATCGCAAATATGACACTACACTTCAACTCAGGCGGCATGATCCGCTTCCGACGGGGCCTGAGATCCAATTCACCGCTGCCAAGCCCTCCTCTCTCAGGCCTCGTCATCCACTTTCATGGATTGAGGCTTGTATGGGTATCGCCGCCAGCGAATTGTGTCGTTATGTGATCCGGCCGACGTTGATGTACCTCGGCCGCCATGATCCGACAGCCGAATCTCTGCTGCTGGGCATCGCCGCCAGCCAATCGGAACTGGGTTCCGCCCTGCATGATCGACGCGGCCATGGCCTATACAGCATCACCGAACCTCGGCACCGCGCCCTCTGGGACGACTACCTGGCGCTCGACCCCGAACGTGCCAGCCTCGTGCGTGGGCTGGCCAGCCAACATGCATTCCTGAGCGCCCCGCAGCTGGAGCTGACGGTGAACTTGCGCTACGCCACGGCAATCGCCTGGTTACTGGTGGAACAACACAGCCCTGCCCTACCCCCGCCAGGTGATGTATTGGCGATGGCGCGTATCTGGAAAGAAATATTTCACCCTCAAGGCCGCCTGCGGGATTTCACCCGTGCGTGGCAAACCTGTGTTTCACCCATGAATCAGGTGACTTGTTGATCAGGCGTTTTGCAAGATTCGGCTAAAAACGGCGAATCTGGTCGGATTGTCCTACAAAACCGCTCTATCTCCTGATTTACGGCCTATAGCGCTAACTCAAATTTATTGCTACTTTCCGCAGCGGTGATCACCACGGAGTTCTAATAATGAAAAAAGTAATGCTCAAGACCACACTTAGCCTCGCCGTTACCATGGCATCTTCCCAACTGTTCGCAAGCGGCTTTGCCTTGAACGAGCAAGACGTTGCCGGGATGGGTACGGGTTTCGCAGGCCGCTCTTCTTCTGCGGATAACGCAAGCACTGTCTACGGTAACCCTGCTGGTATGGCTCGCCTGCAAGGTCAGCAAATCACCGGTGGTGTTGCTGCCATCGATGCCTCCACCGATATCAAAGATGCCGGCGGCCGTTCTTTCGGCAGCAACAAAGGCGACATGGTGCCGTTCACAGGCGTCCCATTCGGCTTTTACACTAATAAACTCAATGATCAGTGGGCCATCGGCTTCGGTGTGTATGCACCGTTCGGCCTGGTGACTGATTATGAAAGAGGGTTCCAGGGTCGCTCGTTCGGCAGCTACAGCAAAGTGTCTGTCATCACCCTGCAGCCGACCGTCAGCTACGCCTTCAACGACCGGGTTTCCATCGGCTTTGGCCCGACCATCAACCGGATTTCCGGCAAACTGGAATCCGAGCTGGCCCTGACGCCAAACCCAGCCGTCCCGAACACCAACGTCACGATCAAAGGCGACGATACTGCTGTCGGCTTCAACGTTGGTGTGCTGGTACAAGCCACCGACACCACGCGCGTGGGCCTGACTTACCACTCCAAAGTCAGCTACAAGCTGGAAGGCCACACCGAAGTGAGCGCGCCGACCCCTACCGCTGCGCTGTTGGCCAGCGGTAAATACGACGCCTCGTTGAAAATCGACACGCCCGAGTCCTACGACCTGTCCGTCACCCAGGACATCAACGATGCCTGGAAAGTCTATGCCGGTAGCACCTGGACTCGCTGGAGCCGTCTGAAAGACATCACCGTCAACAACGAAGGCGTCACCCGCGCCGGTGGCCTTGCAGCACCGCAAATCGTGGGCTCTATCTCCGAGCCGCAGAACTGGCATGACACCTGGGCATACGCCGTGGGTACTTCGTACCAGGTTACCAAACAAGTGGTACTGCGTACCGGCCTGACCTTCGACCAGTCGCCAACCAACAACACTGACCGTTCGCCACGTATTCCTACCGGCGACCGTACGATCTTCAGTGTGGGCCTGGGCTATGAAGTCATGCCAAACATGATGGTCGACCTGGCTTATTCCTACCTCAAGGAAGAGCCGGTCAAGGTCAACAAGACCAACGCTCTGGGTTCGTCCTATAGCGCCAAGTACGAAAACAGCGCCAACGGCTTCGGCTTGGGCGTGACGTACAAGTTCTGATTCACGCTGTATAAAAAAGCCCCGCTCTCCCGTAAAGGAGGCGGGGCTTTTTCGTGGCCGAAGATCAGGGTTTGGACGCCAGCGCCTGCTCAACCGCCTTGATCAGATCCGGGTTGTCCGGCTTGGTCAAACTGGAAAAATTGCCGATCACCTTGCCTTGTCGGTCGACTACGTACTTATAGAAATTCCACTTCGGCGCGCTGCTCTGTTGCGCCAGGATCTTGAACAGGTGCACCGCATCCGGGCCTTTGACTGTCTGCGGTTCGGTCATGGTAAAGGTCACGCCGTAGTTCACGTAGCAGACCTTGGCGGTCTCTTCGCCGGTCTTGGCTTCCTGCTTGAAATCGTCGGAGGGCACGCCAATCACTTCCAGCCCTTGGCCCTTATAGCGTTGGTACAAGGCTTCGAGCCCTTTGAATTGCGGGGCGAACCCGCAGAAGCTGGCGGTATTGACGATCACCAGAGGTTTACCAGCAAAGCGCTGGCACAAATCGATGGACTCCTTGGCCCGCAACTTGGGCAATTGCCCCTCAAGCAGCGCCGGGCAATCGGCAGCCATGGCCACACTGCCAACAGCCATCAGGACGGGTATAGCGAGCCAGCGCATCAACATGTCGAAGGTCCTTGTTCAGTTCAGACACCGAACTTAACAGATCGCCATGCCTAACTGCATCAACGCCAAGCCGCCGTTCTGCCAGCCCCACCAGGCCAGCAACAGCAGGAATACACCTGCCGCCACTGCCAAACACCGCGCCGTTACACTCATGCTGTCTCCATCTGCGCTTCTAGCCGAGCCACCGGCCGTTCACGGACCGGCCAGTTCAGGGCCGCAGCGAGCAGGCTCAACAGGATAGCCACCTGCCAGATCAAATCGTAGTTGCCCGTCCGATCATAGACCACGCCGCCCAACCAGCCACCGAGGAACGAACCGAGCTGATGGAACAGGAACACAATCCCGCCGAGCATCGACAGATTTCGCACACCAAATAGCGTCGCTACCGTGCCATTGGTCAGCGGCACGGTCGACAACCACAGGAAGCCCATGGCCATGCCAAACAGGTAAGCCGTGACTTGGGTCACCGGCGCCCACAGGAACAGCACGATGACCACCGCACGCAGCAAATACAACCCAGTGAGCAAGCGCGGCTTGGACATGCGCCCACCGAGCCAACCGGCGGTGTAGGTGCCAAACACGTTGAACAGGCCAATCAGCGCCAGCACCGTGGTGCCTACGGTTGCTGGCAAGTGCTGATCCACCAGATAGGCCGGCAGGTGCACGCCGATAAAGACCACCTGGAACCCACAGACAAAGAAGCCGAAGGCCAGCAGCCAGAAGCCGGAATGGGAGCAGGCTTCACTCAAGGCTTCGCGCATCGTTTGCTGGCCGGCCAGGGTGGGCAGCGGTTTGTCCTTGAGCATCGCGACCAGCGGCAGGATCAACGCCACCATCATGCCCAGCGTCAGCAAGGCGGCCGACCAGCCCAGCCAGCCGATCAAACCCAAGGTGCCCGGCACCATAGCGAATTGGCCAAAGGAACCTGCGGCGCTCGCAATGCCCATGGCCATACTGCGTTTTTCCGGTGGCACGGCGCGTCCCACCACCCCCAGAATCACCGAGAACGAAGTACCCGACAGCCCGATACCGATCAACAACCCCGCACTCAGGGACAACGACCACGCCGAATCGGACATGCCCATCAGCACCAGGCCGACGGCGTATAACACGCCACCGACAAACACCGCCTTCGTCGCGCCAAAACGGTCGGCCAAGGCTCCGGTAAAGGGTTGCGCAATGCCCCAGATCAGGTTTTGCAGGGCGATAGCGAAGGCGAACGTCTCACGCCCCCAGCCGAATTCGGTGCTCATCGGCCCCAGGAACAGGCCGAAGCCATGCCGTACGCCCAGGGACAACGCCAGGATCAGCGCACTCCCCAACAAAACCCAGCCACTGGTGCGCCACATCGTGGTCATTTCTTATTCTCCGCTCGCGGGTATATACCCGCTTGTATTCGAACAAACTCGCTTTCAAGCGAGTTCGTCCAGCAAGGCCAACAAGGTTTCGCGTTTTTGCGCACCCAGTCGATCGATCAGTTTCTGCTGCGCCGCCTCCCAGGCCGGCAAGGCGGCGGCCAGTCGTTCCTCACCCGCCGCAGTCAGCAGCACCAGGCGGTTGCGCAGGTCATCGCCCTCGACCAACTGCACCAGCCCCTCCCCTTCCAGCACACGGAGATTGCGCCCCAAGGTGCTGCGATCCAGCCCCATGGCCTCGGCCAGGCTGGAAATACTCGGCTGGTCGAGACGTTGCAGGTTACACAGCAGAGAATACTGGGCGACGTTGATCCCGAAGCCGTCGAGAGCGCCGTCGTAATGCCTGCTGACGCCACGGGCGGCACGTCGCAGGTTGGTGCATAAACACTGGGAGGCAAGCATAGAGCGTGTATATACCCGGGATTAAGAAAATGCAAGAAAGTGTTACAGCACCAGCGCGATCAGAACGGTCATTTCCAGTAGCTCCAGCAGCGCCCCGGCGGTGTCGCCAGTGGTGCCGCCCAGCCGGTTGACCATCAATTGGCGCAAGCCGAAAAAGCTCAGCGCAGCGATTAAAACGGCTACGCCGCCGCTGAAGCCGCCGATCAGCAGGCAGGCCAAGCCACTCAGGATAAGCACCTGCTGGCCGACGATCCGCGGTAAATGATCCGCCAGCGCCTGCCCCAGACCGCCGGCACGCACATAACGCGTGGTCAGGAACAACGCCAGCATCGAAGCCCGCCCGATCAACGGCGCGAGAATCAGCGCCACGCCATTGCGCTGCTCAATCAAGGCCACCAAGGCGGTGAACTTGAGCAGCAGCACCAGGCCCAGCGTCACCACGGCAATCGGGCCGCTGCGCGGGTCCTTCATGATGGTCAGCGTGCGCTCGCGGTCGCCGAAGCCACCGAGCCAGGCATCTGCGCTGTCGGCCAGGCCGTCCAAGTGCAAGCCGCCACTGAGCAACACCCAGGCCGTCAGCAAAAGCGCGGCGTGCAGTAACAGCGGCGCGCCCATCAGCGCGATATTCAGGCCCCACAACAGCAACCCGAACAGTAAGCCCACCAATGGATAAAACAGCAGCGAACGCCCCAGCTCCTGAGGCTGCGGCATGCCTGGCAAACGAATCGGCAGGCTGCTCAGAAATTGCAGGGCGATCCAGAACGGCAGCATCGTCAGGGTCCTTCCGTCAACACGCCATCGGCCGCCACGTGCAGGCTGAACAATCCAGCGTGGCCGACTTCGACGTTCAGCAACTGTTCCCGAGGCAAACCGCGCGCCTGCGCCAGCAGCAGGCGCATCACACCACCATGGCTGATCAGCAATACGCGCTCGCCGGCATACGCCTGATGCAAGCGTGAGACGGCGCCGAGCACCCGCTTGGAAAAGTCGCTGACCGGCTCGCCCTCAGGCGGCGTGAAGCGGTACGGGTCGGCCCAGAACAGGCCCAGCCCTTCGGCATCGGTTTGCATCAGCGCCGCCGCGCTCTGCCCTTCCCAGGCGCCGAAGTGCAACTCTTGCAGATCCTTTTCCAGACTCACCGGCAGAGTGAGGCGTGCGCCCAGCTCCTGAGCGAACAGCGCGCAACGCTGCAATGGGGAACTGATCAACCGATCCCATGGGCCCCGCTCCACCACGGCGCTGCGCATCTGCTCCCAGCCCTTGGCGGTCAGCGCGTCGTCCAGGCTACCGCGCAGGCCACCGCCCAACTCGGTTTCGCCGTGGCGCAGCAGGTCCAGGTACAAGGTCATGCCGGACGGTCTGCCACAGCCGCTTCGGCGAAGGTCGCCATCTGCCCATGCAGCGCGCAAGCCAGGCGCAACAACGGCACCGCCAGCGCCGCGCCGCTGCCTTCGCCCAGGCGCAGACCCAGCGCCAGCAACGGTTGTGCCGCGAGGCTTTGCAGCACCGGCCGATGGCCCGGCTCCGCTCCCCCATGGCCGAACACCAGCCACTCCCGGCACGCCGGGTTCAGGCGCGTAGCGACCAATGCGGCAACCGTGCAGATAAACCCATCCACCAGCACCGCCACGCCCTCCTGGGCACAGGCCAGATAGGCACCGACCAACGCTGCAATTTCAAACCCGCCGAGGTTGAACAGGGTCTGCAATGCATCGTCACGCTGATCGGCATGCAATGCGAGTGCACGCTCGATGACGGCGACTTTATGGCTGACCCCCTGGGCATTCAGACCGGTGCCCGGGCCTGTCAGGTCACTCACCCGGCAATCGAGCAAGGCGCACGCCAAAGCGCTGGCGGCGGTGGTATTGCCGATGCCCATTTCGCCACCGATAAACAGTTGTGCACCGCCTTCCAAGGCACGCCGGGCGCTGTCACGACCCGCTTGCAGGGCCAGGCGCCCTTGCGCTTGAGTCATCGCCGGGCCGCTGACGAAATTGGCCGTGCCCGCACCAATGTTCAGGTGGCGCACGCCGGGCAAATTCAGCGAGGGCGTCACGGTGCCGAGGTCGATCACTTCCAGCTGCGCATCCAACTGCCGCGCCAGCACGCTGATTGCCGCGCCGCCGGTGACGAAGTTATGCAACATCTGCCCGGTCACTGCCTGCGGGAACGCCGACACGCCTTCGGCTACCACGCCATGGTCACCGGCGAAGATGGCGATCCACACGTGATCCACCGAGGGTTTGAGCTGGCCTTGCAGGCCGGCCAACTGCACCGCCACAGCCTCCAATTGACCGAGGGAACCGGCCGGCTTGGTCAATTGCTGCTGGCGTGCCAGCGCTTGTTCATGCGCAGAGGCATCGACGGCCTTGCAGGGGTTGAGCCACCAGGTGTCAGTCATAACGCAGTACCTTTCAACGTCAGGGGCAAGCCGGCAACCGTCAGGACAACGCGCTGACACCGCTCGGCCAAGGCTTGATGCAGCCAACCGGCTTCATCCACATAGCGGCGAGTCAATTCGCCCAGCGGCACGACACCCAGACCGGTCTCGTTGCTGACAAAAATGATTTCCCCCGGCAAAGACGCCAGGGTTTCCAGCAACTGTTCGCGCTCATGCAGCAAGCGCTCGGCATCTTCGAGCATCAACAGGTTGGTGAGCCACAGCGTCAGGCAATCCACCAGCAGGCAACGCCCGGGCGCGGCGTTTTCGCGCAACACCCGCGCCAGCTCGACAGGCTCCTCGATCAAGTCCCAGTGCACGGGCCGCCGCTGGCGATGCTGGGCGACGCGCTCGCTCATTTCGCCGTCCAGCGGCTGGCTGGTGGCGATATAGATGACGGGCAATCGACTGTCGGTGGCGAGCTTTTCAGCAAGGCGGCTTTTGCCGGAACGGGCACCGCCGATAATCAGTTGGTGCATGCTGCCACTCCACACAAAGTGCGCAATAAATCGGTATCCAGATGCTGCTCCACCAGATCCGCCAGACGCTCGATATCGCGCTCGCGCAGGGCGTGGTAATCCACGGCTTGCACGTCGACCAGACCGGCCCAGCGCAGCAAGGCACTGCACGCGGCGGGCGTCTCGAACAGGCCATGCAGATAGGTGCCGAGAATCTGCCCGTCCGCACTCTGGGCACCGTCATGACGACCATCGTCCAGCAACACGGCCGCTTTCGACAGCGCATCGCCGGACGTCACCCCCGCATGAATTTCATAACCACTGACCTCGGCGTCTTCCAGCAACAAGCGCCCGCGCACGTTGCGCAATTGCTTCTCGGCTGCCAGCGTCGTGCTGAACGCCAACAGCCCCAAGCCCTCGCTGGACCCGGACGGCCCTTCCAGCCCGAGCGGGTCATGCACCTGCTCGCCGAGCATCTGCAGACCGCCGCAAATCCCCAACACCTTGCCGCCGTAGCGCAGATGCCGGGCCACGGCAGTGTCCCACCCATTGGCGCGCAGATACGCCAGGTCGCTACGCACGCTTTTGGAGCCCGGCAGGATGATCAGGTCGGCCGCCGGGATCGGCTGGCCCGGCCCGACAAATTGCAAGTCCACCTGAGGGTGCAGGCGCAGGGGGTCGAAATCCGTATGGTTGCTGATGCGCGGCAATACCGGCACCACCACCTTGAGCACTTGGGCCGCCTTGTCGATCTGGCGCGAATCAATGCCATCCTCGGCTTCCAGGTGCAGGTCCAGCACGTAGGGCAGCACGCCCACGACCGGCTTGCCGGTGCGCGCTTCCAGCCAATCCAGCCCGGGCTGCAACAACGCGATGTCGCCGCGAAAACGGTTGATGACAAAACCCTTGACCCGGGCCTGCTCGGTTGGCGATAGCAGTTCCAGGGTGCCGACCAGATGGGCGAACACACCGCCGCGGTTGATGTCGGCGATCAACAGCACCGGGCAATCCACCGCTTCGGCAAAGCCCATGTTGGCGATGTCATTCGCCCGCAGGTTGATCTCCGCCGGGGAGCCGGCACCTTCCACCATCACCACCGGGTAGGCGGCGTTCAACCGTGCGTGAGAGGCCAGCACCGCTTGCAACGCGATGGCTTTGTAGTCGTGATAGGCCACTGCATTCATGCTGGTCACGGCGCGACCCTGGATGATCACTTGGGAACCGGTGTCGCTATTGGGTTTGAGCAGCACCGGGTTCATGTCCGTGTGCGGTGCCAGGTGGGCAGCCTGGGCCTGCACTGCCTGGGCACGACCGATCTCGCCGCCTTCGGCCGTCACCGCGCTGTTGAGCGCCATGTTCTGCGGCTTGAAGGGTGCCACCGCCACGCCCTGGCGTACCAGCCAGCGGCATAGCGCGGTCACCAGCGTACTTTTCCCGGCATCGGAAGTGGTGCCTTGCACCATCAGCGTACTCATGCTGCTTCCTTGTAGGCCGTCAGGGCTTCATCGAGTCGCAGCCAATCCGCCTCGGTGTCAGGCAGGCCGAAACGCAGGCTGCTGTCGTGGACAAACAGGCGTAACAAGATGCCGCGATGAGCCATGAACGCATGCAGGCGTTCTGCGTGCGGTGTGATCAACCACTGGAACAACGCGCAGCCGCCGTGCGGCTGAAAACCATGACGCTCAAGTAGCTCATACAAACGTCGGCCGGCGTCGATGCACCGTTGACGCTGACGCGCGTGCCCGGCGCTGTCACGCAGGCACACCTGGCCCAGCACGCGTGTCGGCCCGCTGACCGTCCAGGGGCCAAGTTGCTCGGCCAATAACTTGAGCAATTTGCGTTCGGCCAGTACGAAGCCCAGGCGCACACCGGCCAAACCAAAGAACTTGCCGAACGAGCGCAACACAATCAGGCCAACCTGATCGGCCTGCCCCGCCAGGCTCAGTTGCGGGGTAACGTCCATGAACGCTTCGTCCACCACCAGCCAACCGCCGCGCTGGGCCAGGCGTGAATGCCACTCCAGCAGGCGTTGCGGGGCCAGGCTCAGGCCGGTGGGATTGTTCGGATTGACCACCACCAGCACGTCGAGGGCATCCAGGAAAAAGTCGACTTCCTGCTCCTGCACCTCGCGCACCACATACCCGGCGCGGCGCCAGGCTTCGGCGTGCTCGGCATAACACGGCGACAGCACGCCGACCTTACCGGTGCGACGCAGGCGCGGCAGCAATTGGATCGCCGCCTGGGAACCCGCCACCGGCAGGACATGCGTGGTGCCGTAGTACTCACTGGCCGCCGCTTCCAGGCCATCATCGGTTTCCGGCAACCGCGCCCAGGCCCGCAACGGGATCTCCGGGATCGGCCACGGCCAGGGCGCCAGGCCACTGGACAGGTCGAGCCAATCGGCTTCGGCAATTCCGTACTGAATCGCTGCCTTACGCAGCCGACCACCGTGCTCAAGCATAGAATTGCGCCCCCGCGCAGAGAATCAGCAGCCATAACCATACGCCGCGCTGCACCAGTTGCCAGCCACGCTCGATGGAATCGGCATCGGCTGCCGGGCCTTCGCCCAACGGTGGACGCTGATGCAACTCGCCGTGATAAATCGCCGCGCCGCCTAGTTCGACACCCAATGCCCCCGCACCGGCCGCCATCACGGGCCCCGCATTGGGGCTGTCCCAGGTTCGGCCCTGGGTGCGCCAGCATTTCAGCGCCAGGCGGGTGTTGCCCAGCACGGCGTAAGTCAACGCCACCAGGCGTGCAGGAATATAGTTGAGTAGATCATCGATCTTGGCGGCCGCCCAGCCGAAGCGCTCGAAGCGTTCGTTGCGATAGCCCCACATGGCATCCAGGGTGTTGCTCAAACGGTAGAGCACCACGCCCGGCACACCGGCCACCACGAACCAGAACAACGCGGCGAACACCGCGTCACTGCCGTTTTCCAGCACCGACTCGGTGGCGGCGCGGGCGACTGCGGTGGAGTCCAGCTCACTGGTCTGACGGCTCACCAGGTAACTCACACGTGTACGCGCCTGTTCCAGGTCATCACTGCGCAACGCCTGGGCCACCGGCATCACGTGTTCGCCAAGGCTGCGCATGCCCAGTGCACAGTACAACGCGAGAATCTCCAGCACCCAACCGATGTAGGGCGCCCAGGACAACGCCGTGGCCAGCACGGTCAGCGGCACCACTGCGATACACCACGCGGTCACGCCATGGCTGCGCCAGCCACGGCCACCGGTATTGAAGCGCTGCTCGATGCGCCCGGCGAAATTGCCGAACGCCACCAGCGGATGCCAACGCCTGGGCTCGCCCAGCAACGCATCCAGCGCCACCGCGGCGACACACAGCAAGGCCACACTCATTGACTCACTCCCCACACATTTTCATACAGCATGTCACTCAGCGGCCGTGGTTCGGTCCAGCCTTCGAGCTGCAACATAGGCGCCGGGTAGAACTCGGTCACCGGCCCCAGGCACAGCACCGCCAAGGGTTTCGCGCCGGGCGGCAGGCCCAGCAGCTCGGCCAGGGCCTGGGGCTCGAACAGCGAGACCCAGCCCATGCCCAACCCTTCGACGCGGGCCGCCAGCCACAGGTTCTGGATTGCGCAGGACAGCGACGCCATGTCCATTTCCGGCAAGGTGCGCCGCCCGAAAATATGCCGCTCGCGATCATCCATCAACGCTGCCACCAAGACTTCGGCGCAGTCGTGGATGCCTTCGACCTTGAGCTTCATGAATTCGTCGGAGCGCTCACCGAGGGCTTCGGCGGTGCGCACGCGTTCGTCCTCCACCAGTTGTTGAATCTGCCCACGCAGGGAGCGGTCGCTGATGCGGATAAACCGCCAAGGCTGCATCAGCCCGACACTGGGCGCCTGGTGCGCGGCCTGGAGCAAGCGGTGCAACAACTCAGGGGCGACCGTGCCGCCGCTGAAGTGACGCATATCGCGGCGTTCGGCGATAACGCGGTAGACCGCGTCGCGATCGGCCTGGGGGAAAGCGTTGTCACTCATGGTGTGGTTGCGACCTCGACATCGGGCGCAAACAGCGCGGCAACGGCTTGGGGGTTGGACGGAAAGTAGAAGTGTACGTACGAAGCGGTCATCCGCCCCTGACGATAAACAGCTTCGGCGCCGCGCCCACCATTGGGGCTCAAGCCTCGGGCAATCGGCTGCCACTGGGTGCTGGTCAGGGAATGGTGATAGGTGTGGCCGCGCAGCACCCCCTCCGGCAAGTCGACACTTTGCAGGGCCAGGGCGGCGAGTTTCTTTTGCATCACTGCGTCACCCTGCAGCAGGCCGACCAGTTCGACGCGGGTGCCCTCAACGTCCGTGAGCGAGTCCAGCAGGTAGAGCATCCCGCCGCATTCGGCGAGCAAAGGCTTGCCGGCAGCGTGGTGGGCGCGGATGGCGTCGAGCATCGGTGTGTTGTCCGACAGCGCGCGGTGGTGCAGCTCCGGGTAACCACCGGGCAGGTAGAGGCTGTCGGCGTCAGGCAATTCACAATCGTGAATCGGCGAAAAGAAGCGTAGCTCGGCGCCCATCGCCCGCAGCACGTCAAGGCTGGCGCCATAGGTGAAAGCGAACGCTTCGTCGCGGGCCACGGCAATACGTACGCCGGCGAGCAACGGCTCGGCCTCGATCAACTCCGGGGCGGCAAAGCTCACCGGCGGCGGCAGAGCCACCTCGCAGCTGCTGCCCAGGGCCTGGGCGGCAGCATCCAGGCGTACATCCAGGTCATTCAATTCGCTGGCTTGCACCAGCCCCAGGTGACGGCTGGGCAACTCGATCCCGGTTTCCCGGGAGAGTGCGCCGTACCAGCGCAGGCCCTCAGTGAGACTTCCTTCAAGCAGTTGCGCATGGCGCAGGGTTCCCACGCGGTTGGCCAGCACGCCGGCGAACGGCAAGTCCGGCTGGTAACGCGCCAGGCCCAGGGCCAGGGCACCAAAGGTCTGAGCCATGGCGGTGCCGTCGATCACGCCCAGGACAGGCACGCCGAAGTGACGGGCCAGATCGGCGCTGGACGGGGTGCCGTCGAACAGGCCCATCACGCCTTCGATCAGGATCAGGTCGGCCTCCCCCGCAGCTTCCCACAGTAGACGACGACTTTCCTGCTCGCCGACCATCCACATGTCCAACTGATAGACCGGCGCACCGCTGGCACGCTCGTGGATCATCGGGTCGAGAAAGTCCGGCCCGCACTTGAACACGCGTACCTTGCGCCCCAGGTTGCGGTGCAAACGAGCGAGCGCGGCGGTGACGGTGGTTTTGCCCTGGCCGGACGCCGGTGCGGCAATCAACACGGCCGGGCAATGACGGGGCTGATTCAAAGTTCGACGCCCTTCTGTGCCTTGATACCGGCCTGGAACGCGTGCTTGAGCATGCCCATTTCGGTGACGGTATCGCCCATTTCGATCAGTTCAGGCTTGGCACCGCGCCCCGTCACGACCACGTGCTGCATCGGCGGGCGGGCTTGCAGGTCGCTCAGTACCTGATCCAGGTCGAGGTAGCCGTGCTTGAGGGCAATGTTCAACTCATCCAGCACCACCAGGCCAATGCGCGGGTCTTGCAGCATTGCGCGGGAAACCGCCCAGGCAGCCTCGGCAGCGGCGATGTCGCGCTGACGGTCCTGGGTTTCCCAGGTAAAGCCTTCGCCCATCACATGAAAACGCACTTGTTCGGGGAAGCGGCGGAAGAACGATTCCTCACCGGTGCTGTTACGCCCCTTGATGAACTGCACCACACCGCATTGCATGCCGTGGCCCATGGCGCGAGCGAGCATGCCGAACGCCGAACTGCTTTTGCCTTTGCCGTTGCCGGTCAGCACCAGCAGCAATCCGCATTCGTTGGGGGAGTTGGCAATCCGCTCATCGATGACGGCTTTTTTGCGCAACATGCGCGCCAGGTGGCGTTCATCGCGGTCAGGGGAATCAGTCATGGCAGCTCTCCGTTGGGGCTGAACAAAAACGGCGGGCAGAAAAAGACCAAACAGACAGCCAAGCATCGCCCACCGTGATGCTGTTGGATGTTTCAGGCCGGTCTCCGGGCTCATGAGTGGCGCTCTACAAAAGAGCAAGCCGACGTTGCGCCTTCCCATATCGCGAGGCGATACAGTGGCAAAAGGCAGCGTCTTGACTCATTTACCGTTGCGGGGGCAGCGCCGGGATCGCGGCAGCACTGTGTACAAGTGCGCTCACTCACCGGCTTCCCTGTTTCACCCTGTCGACCCCTAGGTCACAGAGCACCTGGAACAAGCCGCGAAGGTTAGTGGGTTGGGGGTGGAGCGTCAATTAAAGCTGGCCGGACAAGCCAAAGCGGCAAGCGGGCATTGCACCCGCTTGTTGCAGCGTTAGGCGGTGTTTATGGATTACGAGCCAGGTTTGCCGGCAGCACGCGCTTGGCACTCAAGTAGGCATTCTGCCAATACGCTTTGGCCAACGTATCCAGCTTCACCGTACCGCCAGTCTGTGGGGCGTGTACAAAACGCCCCTCACCCACATAGATACCGGCATGGCTGACCTGCGAACCGCCACCCGTGGCGAAAAACAGCAGGTCACCGGTTTGCAGGTTTTCCTCACTGACATTCTGCGCACGCATCACGATCAATTCGCGGGTGGTACGCGGCAACGAGATGCCCGCCGCATCACGGTAGACGAAACCGATCAGGCCACTGCAATCAAACCCGGAATCCGGCGTGTTGCCGCCCCAACGATAAGGCGTGCCGACCAGGCCCAGCGCACGGAAGAGCACGTCTTCGGCAGCTGGCGAGAAACTCTGTGTGGAGTAATTGAACACCGGCTTGGGCTTGACGGCCACTGGAGCGGGTGGTGGGCGGCTTGCGCAGGCGCTGAGGAGCGCGGCACAAACAAGCAGAATGAGGCGGGCTGAGGTCGACATGGGCAGAACAATCCTGGTCTGGATGCGGCTTTTCGCTGCCGAACGCTGAAAACCAGAACGCGCAAGCAAAGCTTGCGCGAACGGATTCCAACAATATCCAGGGATTCTAGCGCTTACACATCAAACTTCAAGTATCACTTTAACTTTACTTGCTAGCGGTAACCGTAGTCGGGGCCATGGCGAGTGCGCGCTTGGCTTCGATGAAAGTTTTGCTCCAGTAGCTGTCACCCAGGCTGTCGACGCGAACACCACCGCTGCGACGGCTGCTGGAGTGAATAAACTGGTTATCGCCCAAGTAGATACCGGCGTGGCTGACACGACCACGACCCGCTGTGCTAAAGAAAAGCAGATCACCCGGCTTGAGGTTGTTGCGTGCGACCAACGGTGCATTCACGTTGATCATTTCGCGCGTCGAGCGTGGCAGGTTCATGCCGGCTTCTTCACGAAACAGATAGCCGATGAAGCCGCTGCAATCGAAACCGGCTTCAGAGGTACCGCCGAAACGGTAACGCGTACCGATCAGGGACATGCCGCGTTCAAGAATGCTGTCGGCCAGAACTGGGAGCTGGTAAGGCTTGTTGCCGGCGAAGTCGGCCAGTTCCTTTTCGGTTGCCACTTCTTCTTCATAGACAGTCGAAGACTGGGAAGCAACGAATTTTGCCTGGGACTGCTGTTGGGTTTTGTGCTGCTCAGCCACTTGTTGAGGGTGGGAGGCGCAACCAAACAACAGGGTAACAAGTGCGAGGGGCACGAGGGGTGCGAAGCGATTTAGCATGGGCACGACCGTGGCTGATGTGTAAAGAAGTCGAGACTATGCCTTCTATCACATCGATTTGCAAATTCAATCGTGCTCTATGTGACTTCTTGTTTTGACCATGACATCTAAGCCCTTAACACCCCATACCTGCCTTTTGCGCGGCCAAAGTGGCCAAGACGCAGGTTTTCTGGCGCCTGAAATATGCCGAAAGCACCGAAATGACTGGGCTGGCTACCAGCCAAGGGTTTCTTTGAGGAAGGGGATGGTCAGCTTGCGCTGGGCTTGCAAAGAGGCTTGATCGAGCTGTTCGAGCAAATCGAACAACGCGCTCATGCTGCGGGTGCCACGAGTGAGGATGAAGTGCCCGACTTCGTCGGTGAGGTGCAGGCCGCGACGGGATGCACGCAGCTGCAAGGCCCGCAGCTTGTCTTCGTCGGACAAGGGGCGCATCTGGAAAATCAGCGCAAGGGTCAGGCGTGATTTAAGGTCGGCCAACTTGACCGGCAACTCACGCGGCGATGTAGAGGCGGCAATCAACAAGCGCCGGCCACTGTCGCGCAAGCGGTTGAACAGGTGAAACAACGCCTCTTCCCAGTCCGCCTTGCCGGCGATCACTTGCAGATCATCCAGACACACCAGCTCGTACTGCTCAAGATGGTCGAAGATCCCGATACCACGGTCCATCAACTCAGCCAACGGCAGGTACACCGCCGGCTCCCCCATCTGCTCGAAACGCAGGCACGCGGCCTGCAACAGGTGAGTACGCCCCACGCCGTGCTTGCCCCACAGATAGATCAGGCTTTCAGTCCACCCGGCGTCGGCTTCGCAGAGCCGCTCGACATAGCCGAGTGCAGCGGCATTGGCGCCTGGGTAGTAGTTGATAAAGGTGGCGTCATCACGCAGACGCACCCCTAGGGGCAGCTGAATCGGTTTCATGCTGACTGAACGGCTCCAAACGAACCGTGAGTGGCCTCTGTGTAAAGTTTGCAAAGTTTATACCCGTGACGCCAGGCGCACAATGCAGCAGACAACAAGCAAAATCAAAGGTTTGCGTCAGCCTGGGGCTGTTTGCGCAAATTGTTTGACACCTTGCGGCCCAGAAACAACAAACCCGGCCGAGGCCGGGTTTGTCATGTAGAGGTTACAGCTCAGGATCTTCGACCCCCGTGTACACATCGGAATCCTTGTATAGATCGTGCACATGACGCACCAGCACCATGATCACCGCCGCCACCGGCAGCGCCAGCAAGATGCCAGTGAAGCCGAACAGCTCACCGCCCGCCAGGATCGCAAAGATCACCGCCACCGGATGCAGGCCGATCCGGTCGCCTACCAGCAATGGCGTCAACACCATGCCTTCCAACGCCTGACCCACCATGAACACCGCGACAATCCCCAGCATCGGGTACAAGTCACCGCCAAACTGGAACAGCCCTGCCACCAGCGCCGAACCAATCCCGATCACAAACCCCATGTACGGCACGATAGCCGCCAACCCGGCGATCAAACCGATCAACAGGCCGAGCTCCAGACCAATCGCCATCAAACCTGCCGCGTAGATGATTCCGAGCGCGAGCATCACCAACAACTGACCGCGCACGAACGCGCCAAGCACCTCATGGCACTCGTTCGCCAGGGACACAATGCGTTCCTCACGATCACGCGGCAGCAGGCTGCGGATCTTGGCCATCATGATGTCCCAGTCGCGCAGCAAGTAAAACGCCACCACCGGGATCAGCACCAGGTTGGTCAGCCAACCAATCAGAGCAAGGCTGGAGGCCGTGGCCTGGCTGAGCACCGCACCGACAATATCGGTGGTCTGCCCCATATGTTCACTGATTGCCGCCTTGACCTTGTCGAACTTCCAGAAGCCATCCGCCAGCCCCAACTTGGCCTGGGCCCACGGCATCGCCGTGTGCTGCAACCAGTCGAGCATTTGCGGCGCCAGTTCATACAAGCGAAACAACTGCTTGGCCAGCATCGGCACCAGCACCAGCACCAATGTGGTGATGATCAAGGTAAACAGGACAAACACCGTCACCACACCCCAGGTGCGTGACATGCCGACTTTCTCCAGGCGATCCACCACGGGATCGAACAGGTAAGCGAGCAGCAACGCGACCAGGAACGGCGTCAGGATCGAATGCAGCAGGAATACAAAAACGCATAGCAGGACAATCCCGCCAAGCCACACCCAACGACGCGTATCCGCCATACACCACTCCATCTGTCAGTGACTGCCTTCCTCTATATAGAAGAAGGACGATTATTTACCAATGAAAACGTAGTTGCGCCTGCGGCTCGGGAGTTGCGGGCGCCTGGGAGCCATCTGCCACCGGCTGCTGGGCCGGCGCCTGACCGGCAGGCACTTCCTGCAACTTGGCCAGGCTCAACTGAGTACGCAACTGATCGGCACTGCCATTGACTCGATACACAATACGGCTGCCATCCACGAGCAGCGGCTGGCCCCCAAAGGGCTCCAGAAGATGGCCCAGGGCTGCGTAGCGCTCCAGGTTCATGCCCTGCACTTCCAGCAACTGCTCGGTACTGACACCGGGCTTGACGGCAAACCGTGGCGCCAGCTTTTCGCTGACGGCCAACATGACGGCATCGGCGACCGCTCCGGTATCGGCCCCCTGGGCGGTGCCCTGCTCGCTTTTGTCACCCAGCCACAGGCGCCATTTGGCCTGCCACTGATTGCCATCCTGGCGGGCGTGCACCGCCAGCAATGCATCGGCACCGTAACGCTCGGAGGCTGCGCGCAGTGGCGTGGCATCCGCGCTTTCAAGATTGGGAGCGGTGGCGACCACCTGCTCATCCAGGTCGCCCAGCGGCAGACGCAACGGCAAGCCACGATGCTGCGCGGCCCGGCGCAGGGCCTGGGCAACGGCTTGACCATCGCCGACCAGGCTGCTGCCGTCCGTGGAATCGTTGAGCCACCAGCCGAGAATCGACGGTCGGTTGCTGCCCCAGATTGCCAGGCCCGCCTGTCGCAACGCGCGATCGGTGCTGACCGGGTCGAAATCCACCTGCAGGCTTTCCGGCGGGCCGGCGTCGTAGCCGTACTGGGTAATGATCTGCTGCGGGTCTTTGCGAATCGCCGCCAGGCCCGGGCCATCGGCGGCCTTGGCGTCGCCGGTCAGGCGGATCACCAGGGTCTGCACGGCGCGCTGGGTCGCCTGGTCGCGCTCTTGGGGCGACTGGCTGCTGACAGGTTCAAGTACTTGGTAGAGGCCATTGAGGGTTTCGGCATGACTCGCCAGGCTGACCAACGACAAACAGCCTGCAAAAAAGAATTTACACAAACGCATGGAAGATTCCCGAACGACAAAATTAACGGGTAGAACAGGCCGCCTGAACTCGGCTCGGCAAGGCTGTGACCACACCGACCGACAAAACATTCACAGGAGCCCGGCAAGTTTTCGTACTGTCATAACGATAGCGGGTTAAGGCTATACCTTAATACACACGACGAGAGC
The DNA here is from genome assembly GCF_016918385.1 of Pseudomonas sp. ICBG1301. Classification (NCBI taxonomy): domain Bacteria; kingdom Pseudomonadati; phylum Pseudomonadota; class Gammaproteobacteria; order Pseudomonadales; family Pseudomonadaceae; genus Pseudomonas; species Pseudomonas sp. ICBG1301. The sequence goes on along the minus strand of NZ_JAEKGB010000001.1, from coordinate 287,292 downwards.
GGCGATTAGCATTTTTAACCGCGTTTTTTAACCTTTATAGCCCTGCCCGTCGGCGCGAGGATGGCCGCTGCCCCTCAAGCCTGATAAAATCGCGCGCCTTCGCAGACCGTCAATGGCTGGGCCTTTTACCAAAAGCCCCTGGCCGCTCGGTCGTTACCCCTGAATCCCCCCTAAAGGCCTGGATCATGAGCAAGCAACCCTCCCTGAGCTACAAGGACGCCGGTGTAGACATCGACGCCGGTGAAGCATTGGTCGAACGCATCAAGAGCGTCGCCAAGCGCACTGCGCGCCCTGAAGTCATGGGCGGCCTGGGCGGTTTTGGTGCCCTCTGCGAAATCCCGGCCGGCTACAAGCAGCCTGTGCTGGTCTCCGGCACCGACGGCGTGGGCACCAAGCTGCGCCTGGCACTGAACCTGAACAAGCACGACAGCATCGGCATCGACCTGGTTGCCATGTGCGTCAACGACCTGGTGGTCTGCGGTGCCGAGCCCCTGTTCTTCCTCGACTACTACGCCACCGGCAAGCTGAACGTGGACACCGCTGCGCAAGTGGTCACCGGTATCGGCGCCGGTTGCGAACTGTCGGGTTGCTCCCTGGTCGGCGGCGAAACCGCTGAAATGCCAGGCATGTACGAAGGCGAAGACTACGACCTGGCCGGCTTCTGCGTTGGCGTCGTGGAAAAAGCCGAGATCATCGACGGCTCCAAAGTCGCCGCCGGTGACGCCCTGCTGGCACTGCCATCGTCCGGCCCGCACTCCAACGGTTACTCGCTGATCCGCAAGATCATCGAAGTGTCCGGCGCCGACATCGAAAACACCCAGCTCGACGGCAAGCCATTGACCGATCTGCTGATGGCCCCGACGCGCATCTACGTCAAGCCACTGCTCAAACTGATCAAGGACACCGGCGCCGTCAAGGCCATGGCGCATATCACCGGCGGCGGCCTGCTGGACAACATTCCACGCGTTCTGCCAAAAGGCGCCCAGGCGATCGTCGACGTGGCCAGCTGGCAGCGTCCTGCGGTATTCGACTGGCTGCAAGAAAAAGGCAACGTCGACGAAACCGAGATGCACCGCGTGCTGAACTGCGGCGTCGGCATGGTCATCTGCGTGGCGCAGGACCAGGTTGAAACCGCGCTGAACGTACTGCGCGAAGCCGGCGAGCAGCCTTGGGTCATCGGCCAGATCGCAACCGCCCCGGAAGGCGCGGCTCAGGTTGAACTGAAGAACCTCAAGGCCCATTGATGTCTCAGACCTGTGATGTCGTGGTGCTGCTTTCCGGCACCGGCAGTAACTTGCAGGCCCTGATCGACAGCACGCGCACCGGCGACAGCCCGGTGCGCATCGCTGCGGTGATTTCCAACCGCAGCGACGCCTACGGCCTGCAACGCGCCAGGGACGCGGGCATTGAAACCCGAGACCTGGATCACAAGGCTTTCGACGGCCGCGAAGCCTTCGACAACGCCTTGATCGAACTCATCGACGCCTTCAACCCCAAACTCGTGGTCCTTGCCGGCTTCATGCGCATTCTCAGCGCTGGCTTCGTGCGCCACTATGAAGGGCGCCTGCTCAATATCCACCCTTCCCTGCTGCCCAAGTACAAAGGCATGCACACCCATCAGCGTGCGCTCGACGCCGGCGACACCGAGCATGGCTGCAGCGTGCACTTCGTTACCGAGGAACTCGATGGCGGACCTCTGGTCGTACAGGCAGTGGTTCCGGTAGAGTCGACAGACTCAGCGCAGACGCTTGCGCAACGGGTTCACGCCCAGGAACACAAGATTTACCCGCTGGCAGTTCGCTGGTTTGCCGAGGGTCGGTTGATTCTTGGTGCGCAGGGTGCATTATTGGACGGCCAGTTACTCGCGGCCAGCGGCCACTTGATTCGAACCTAGGAGATTTTATGCGTCGCGCCTTGCTCTTCGCTTTTGCGCTGTTTGCTTTGCCAGCCGTGCAAGCAGCAGATTTACACCCTTTCTCCGCCAGCTACACCGCCGACTGGAAACAGTTGCCCATGAGTGGTTCGGCTGAACGCAGCCTGACCCACAACAGCGATGGCACCTGGACCTTGAACTTCAAGGCGTCCATGATGATCGCCAGCCTCACCGAAACCAGCGTGATCAAGGTTGAGAAGGACGCTCTGCAACCCAAGAGCTACACCTTCGAACGCGGCGGCCTGGGCAAGGCGAAGAAGATCAACCTGGACTTCGACTACTCGACCAACAAAATCACCGGCTTCGAAAACAAAGACCCGGTCAACGTCACCCTCGAAAGCGGCATGCTCGACAAGTCGACCTATCAGTTGGCCTTGCAACGCGATGTGGCTGCCGGCAAAAAAAGCATGAGCTACCGCGTGGCTGAGGGCACCGACACCGACACCTACGACTTCCGCGTGATTGGCCCGGAAAAAGTCCAGACCAAGGCCGGCTCGATTGATGCAATCAAGGTTGAGCGCGTGCGCGATCCGTCGCAGACCAAACGCATCACCCAAATGTGGTTCGCCAAGGACTGGGGCGGCATCCTGGTTGCCCTGCGCCAGGTCGAAACCGACGGCAAGGAATACAACATCATGCTGTTGGACGGCACCGTTGACGGCAAGCCTGTCAAAGGCAACTGACCGAACGACACGACGAAGAGCCTCGCGAATGCGGGGCTTTTTTTCGCCTGTCGATTAGCCAATCGGCGGATGCCAACATGAAACTTCTGTCATAAAACTCCAGTCTCTGCGACGCAATGTCGCTATTTGCGCGGCCTGCAGGACTGTTGCAGTTTCTGCAATTAATTGTTGCGCGCAAAATCAGTTTACTTAGCAAGCTAACAAAACATATAACAAAGGCCTGCGACGACTTGCCGCAGATCAACCAGAGATTGGAGCAAGCAGATGACTGTAAAAGTAACTGAACGCGACGACGAACATATGTCCCACGAAGCGGTAGCTCACGGGATTCACATCTGGGATGTCCATCAGCAAGACGTATTGGTCGGTATGTTTCACAACGAGAGCGATGCCAACAATTATAAAAACGAGCTCGAAATTCTCGAAATGAAACGCCAGGCACAAAGCTCCTGAAACTCTGAAATTCGAGTAGGCCCCCAGCCCACGCAGCTGAGTCCCCTACCGCCCAAAAACCCCGCCCTCGAGCGGGGTTTTTCGTTTTGGTCATCGGCATCGCGCGTAAACGATTCAGTTGTATGCAGCAACAAATAGACAACTGGTAATGATTCTCGATAATATTCGCGCACTTTTCAGCCGCCTCATGACCAAAGGGAGTTCATCATGTCGAATGAATATGCCAGTACACCGGAGCAATCATTGCTTAAACGCTGGGGGGAAGCCCTGGCTACTCCGCAATTTCTGGCTCATCGTATAACTCTCGACACACTGATCAACACCCTCGTACCCGCAGCACAACGCAGCTTTCAACGCCTGATCCAGGCCCTGTTTCGTGAAGGGCTGCTGGACTCCAACGCACTCACCTATGACCCGCAAGGTCACTGCCGGCTACCACTGTCCGATCACGCCCATCTGCATTTCGAGCACTTGCGCCCAGGTCGCATGGCCAGTTGGGAGCTGCGTGGCCCAATCATGCTTTGCCAGGTCAACCTGGCGGAACAGAAGATCCAATTCCCCTCGCAGTTGCTGACGCTGCTTAACGACGCCCTCGAGACGCCTGCCGACCCGCAGGTTCTGAACCGCCTCAATACCGAGATCGACGACAGTTTCGTCAACGACACGCTGTGCCTGGCGTTTCACGAGCAATGGAGCTTCAAGCTGCACGCCGCGATGAGCCCGGCCCATCAGGACAACCTGCTGCGCTACCTCAAGGACGAACCCAGCGTTACCAACCCGACTTCCGTGCTTGAACAGTGGGGCACGCTGGGTCACCCCTGGCACCCCAACTACAAAACCAAACTGGGCCTGGGCACCGATCAAGTGATTGATTTCTCACCCGAGTTCGAAGCGCGTTTCCCGGTCATCCTCTGTGCGTTGCACCGCCAGTACGCCCACGTCGAAACGCTGGCGGGTACCGCGGATTACTGGCAGTGGTGGCAAACCCAGTTTCCCCACGCGGCGCAACAACTGGTGACCGAACTCACCGCCCAGGGCCTTGAAGCCAGCGACTATCTGCCGCTGCCCGCCCACCCTTGGCAAGCTCGCCAGGAGCTTCCCCAGTTATTCGCCAACGAGATAGGTGACCGTCTGCTGGTGCTGACCGATATCGTCGCGTTCACCGCACACCCCACCATGTCATTCCGGACGGTCTTGCCTGAAGGTCGGGCTGACGCCCCCATGGTCAAGCTCCCTGTTTCGCTGCGCCTGACCAGCGTACAGCGCACGGTGTCGCCGCGTTCGGCGCGCATGGGCCCGCGCATCAGCCAGTTGCTGCTGACGATCCTGGCACGCGAGCCCGCGATTCAAAAAGTGCTGAGCATCGTGCCCGAGCGGATCGGTGTGCATTTCAAGCCTCAACCAGCCAATGACGAACATTCCCGCCATCTAGCCGTGCTCTACCGTGACAACCCCCTGAGTCAGCTTCAACCGGGGGAGCTGGCCATTCCGGTAGGCAGCCTGTTTGCCATCGACCAACACGGGCAGCCACTGCTGAGGCAGTGGGTACGCCTGAGCAAAGGCCGGGACGATGCCGACGCCATGCTCGGGTTCTTTCGCGACTACGCCTCAATCGCCGTGCCAGCCCTGCTCGGCATGTACCTGCGATATGGCGTCGCATTCGAGGCCCACCAGCAGAACTCCTTCATGGTCATGGCTGCGGACGGGCAGTTGAGCCGCCTGCTGCTACGTGATTTCGGCGATATCCGCATCGACCGCCAGACCTTGCACGCCCAAGGCCTGGACATCGAGCTGCATGATCCCAAGATGACCCTGTACGACGATGCCGGCTTTGTACGCGACAAACTGTTGCATACCGTCTTCATGTGCCACTTGGGCGAACTGGTGCTGCTCAGTGCACGTTTATTCGATATGCCCCAGGCGCTGCTTTGGAACGAACTGGCGAGCCAGGTCAGCCAGTGCTTTGACCAATTGCGCGACGTCGTCGCCCCTCAACGCTGGGAAACCGAACGCAAAGCGCTGCTGGAGCAGGCATGGCCGGCCAAGTCCTTCATGCGCATGCGTTTGCTGGAGAGCCACGCGGATATCGTCGGTCGCCTGCCGAACCCGCTGAGTGCCGACACACATGCCCACTAACAGCACTGCGCTGCGGCTGCTGGTAGTGATCCAGCTGGTATCGATGGGGGCGATGGAAATGAGTGGCCCCTTCTGGCCCCTGCAGATTCAGAAGTTGCTCGGCGACGCCAATGCCCACTACACCGGACTGCTTTCGTCGCTGGTGTATGCCGGGCCGATGATGGCGGCGATGATCCTGACGCCCCTGTGGGGGCGCCTGGGTGACCGTACCGGCCACAAGCCCATGATCATTCGGGCCCTGCTCGCACTGGCGGCCTGCCAGGCGCTGGCCGCCATCACCTTCGATCCCTGGCTGTTGGTGGCCATCCGCGTGGCGCAGGGCGCGCTGGCCGGCTTTATCGCGGCGGCTCAAGCCTACGCATTGGCCTGCTGTGGCGACAGCGGGCGCGGTCACATCATGGCGCGCCTGCAGTCGGCGACCGCCGTGGGTTCATTGGCCGGTCCTGTATTGGGCGGCTGGCTGATGGATGTCTCGGGGTTCGCCCTGCTCTGCTACAGCGCCACGGCCGTCTGCCTGTCGTGTGCGGTGGTCAGCCTGTTCTTGCCCGGCGATACCCGGCGCGTGCGGTCGAAACACAAGTCCACGCCCACCGCCCTGCCCAAAGGCTGGCTTGGGGCGATGCTGGGGATCATCGTGCTGATCCAGGCCGCCAAGATGATGCCCCAGCCGTTTTATGCCTTGTACGTCGCCGATGTTTTGCACGCACCGGCCTGGTTGATTGGTGCCAGCTATGCCGCCAGCGCATTGACCCTGGCGCTGTCGGCGCCCCTGTGGGGCCGCCTGTTTGACCGGCACCCACCGGCATACACGCTGCGCATCATCGAATGGGTCACATGGGCCTGTGCCTTGACCCTGGCGTGCACCGCAATCGCCAGCGAATGGTTCGGCTTCCTCGCCAGCCGGTTGCTCTGGGGCCTGTGGCAAGGCGCGCTGTTGCCGGTTGCCTACACATTGATCGCCAACACCGTCGCGCCCGCGCAACAAGGTTTTGCCCTGGGCCTGGGTAACAGTGCCGCCAAGGCGGGTGCCCTGTGCGGCGCCTTGCTGGGCGGCGTCGGCATGGGAATGGTCGGCCTGGCCTACAGCTTCTGGCTGGTCGCGCTCACCTACGCGCTGGCCGCCCTGGGTATCCGCGCCATCCGCTCGTACACCCGCACACCCGTGATATCCGTTTTTTCTGTCAATACTTCTAATAATTGAAAGGCATGGTAATGAAAAAATCGCAATGGGCAGCACTGTTGCCTCTGATCGGCTCCATCAGTACACCCGCTTGGGCCGACTCATCCGAAGCTGAGCCCACTAACCTGCAATTACAGGCCACCGTCGTCTCGGCTACGCGCAGTGAAACCAGCATTGCCGCGATCCCAGGCTCGGTGCAGGTGATCGATGAAGCCCAGATCCGCCAGCAAGCGGGCGCAGGGCGACGGGTTGCGGATATCCTCGGGCAATTGGTACCCGGCATTTCGCCGTCCAGCGGCGGCATGAGCAACTTCGGCCAGACCCTGCGCGGGCGTAACACGCTGATCTTGATCGACGGCGTATCCCAGAACGCGACGCGCGACAACTTCCGCCAACTCAACAGCGTGGCACCGGAAAGCATCGAGCGCATCGAAGTGATCTCCGGCGCGAGCAGCGTCTACGGGGCCGGAGCTTCGGGCGGCATCATCAACATCATCACCAAGCGCAACCAAGGTGAAGACCTCGCGTTCAGCAGCAAGATCGGCATGACCGCCGGCAACAATCTAAGCCACAAGGGGTTCGCCTACGAGGCCTTCCAAAGTGCCACGGGGCGCAAGGGCCCGGTGGATTGGTACGTGTCGGCCAACGGCGTACAACGCAACGACCAGTTCGATGGCAACGGCAAGCGCATCCCCCAGGACACGTCCCAGGGCAGCAACATGGACACCGATACCTACGACCTTCAAGGCCGCTTCGGCTACGAGCTGGATGACGACAAGAAGATCAACCTGTCGCTGCAAGACTATAAAGATGAACAGGACACCCGTTACACCAAGGACCCACGCAACACCAACACCGCCGTTGCCGTAAAGGGCCTGGACCTGGACGACCAACCGTTCACCCACAACCAAGCGGTCAACCTCAATTACACCGACAGGGATTTCTACGGCCAGGGCCTGCAAGTCGAAAGTTACTGGCGCCGTGCCGACGCGCTGTTCTTCCCGGACCTGTCGCGGGGCCGCGCCGGTGTTTCCGATAACAACAGCGTGCAGGACGTCTACGGCCTGCGTGCAGCCATCGACACGCAGATGCCCGACATCGGCCCGGCGACCGGCAACCTGGTCTGGGGCGCCGACTATGACCACGAAACCTCACGCCAGCGTGGCGATCAATACCGGGTCAATGGCCTGACCTACACCAAGACCGGCACCACATTCGAACTGGGGCCGGACATCACAACCACCACCAAGGCGATTTTTGGTCAGCTGTCCTACGACATCGACGACTGGACCCTGCGTGGCGGCGTGCGGCGCGAGTGGATCGAAAGCAACGTTGCCGACAGCATCGCCTACGGAGAAATCGTTCAGACCGGCAACCGGGCAACCCTGCCGGGCGGCACCCTGAAATACGACGACACCCTCTACAACCTCGGTGCGGTGTACCACCTGAGCGAAAACCAGGATGTGTTCGTCAACTTCAGCCAGGGCTTTTCCCTGCCGGATATCCAGCGTTTCCTGCGGGACGTCAACAGCCAGTACGACATCCAGAAACTCAATGCCCAAGCGCTCAAGGTCGACAGCTATGAGCTGGGCTGGCGTGGCAACTGGGACAAGTGGCTGGCCAACGTCACGGCGTACGAAAACACCTCGGACGTCACCCAGTTCTATGATGCCAATGACCGCGTATTGCGCCTGATCAACCAGAAAGAACGTGTACGCGGTATCGAAACCAGCCTGACCTACAACGTCACTGATCAGTGGTCCGTCGGCGGCACGTACGCCTATGCAAAAGGCGAGACCCAGCAGAACGGTAAATGGATCGACCTGCCTGCCACGCGTATCTCCCCGGCCAAGACCACCGCCTTTGTCGGCTATAACCACGACGATTACAGCCTGCGCCTGCAAGCCATGCGCCTGGACGACTATGATGCCGCGTTCAAGGACAACAACGGTCGCGATATCCAGGGTTACACCCTGGTCGACCTGCTGGGTTCGGTCAGGCTGCCGGTGGGTCGCCTGGAAGGGGCCATCTATAACCTCAGCAACCGCAATTACCAGAACATGTTCGCCCAGGCCAACGCGCGTGCGCCGTACCCGAATGCCGAGGGTCGTACCTTCAGCGTGAGTTACGCCGTGGATTGGTAATACGCTTGGCTGAAAGCACAAACCCCGCCTTTTGAGCGGGGTTTGTGGTTTCTACAGCCTTACCACATCAGATCATCCGGGATCTGGTAGGCGGCGTACGGGTCATCCTCATCCGGCACCTGGCTTTCAGTCAGGATGTTGAGCTGCACGATACGCTCCGGTGCACGCTCCTGGATCTTCAGCGCCGCTTCACGCGGGATCACCTCATAACCGCCGCCGTGGTGGACGATCGCCAGGGAACCATTGCTCAGCTTGTTGCGCATCAAGGTGTTGACCGACAGGCGCTTGACCTTCTTGTCATCCACGAAGTTGTAGTAATCCTCGGTGGTCAGCTTCGGCAGGCGCGACGTCTCGATCAACTGCTTGACCTGCGCGGTGCGGGCCTTGGCCTCGGCTTTTTCCTGCTGCTGGCGGTTCAATTCCTGGTCGCGCTTGACCTTCTCGGCTTTCGCCTCGGCAGCCAGGCGGGCCTGGGTGTCATCGGCCTCGGCCTGGCCTTTGTGGACCAGGCGCTGCTGCTTCTGTTTCTCTTTGCCGACCTGCTTGGCCTGCTTTTGGTTGACCAGACCTGCTTTGAGCAACTGGTCGCGAAGGGAAAGGCTCATGGTGCTTACTCACTTAGGCAACTGCTCAACCGCAGTTGGACACGTTCTTTTCCTGACGTTTGGCTTCGCCCCACAGGGCGTCCAACTCTTCGAGGGTGCAATCTTCTATGGGACGCTGGGTATCGCGCAATGCCTGTTCGATAAATCGGAAACGTCGTTCAAACTTGGCATTGGCGCTGCGCAGCGCGGTTTCCGGGTCAACCTTGAGATGCCGGGCGAGGTTGACCGCTGCAAACAGCAGGTCACCGACTTCATCCGCAATGGCAGCCGGGTCGTTATCGGCCATGGCTTCGAGCACTTCAGCCAGCTCTTCGCGCACGTTATCCACCACCGGCAAAGCGGCGGGCCAGTCGAAGCCGACCTGGCTGGCGCGCTTTTGCAATTTGGCGGCACGGGACAACGAAGGCAGTGCCGTGGGCACATCGTCCAGCAGGGAAAGCTGCAGCGGTGTATCGGACTTTTCTGCGCGCTCCTCGGCCTTGATCTGCTCCCAACGCTCCTTGACCTGCTCTTCGCTCAACCGCGGAACATCCAGCGGCGCATACAGATCGCCCGTCGGGAACACATGAGGATGGCGACGAATCAATTTGCGCGTGATGCCGTCGATCACGCCGGCAAATTCGAAACGCCCCTCCTCCCGTGCCAACTGGCTGTAATACACCACCTGGAACAACAGGTCGCCCAGCTCACCTTGCAGATGGTCGAAGTCGCCGCGCTCGATGGCGTCGGCGACTTCATAAGCCTCCTCCAGGGTGTGCGGGACGATGGTCGCGTAGGTTTGCCTGATGTCCCACGGGCACCCGTATTGCGGGTCCCGCAGGCGGTTCATCAGGTACAGCAGGTCGTCGAGTGAATACATTGATCTCTATCCGCTGAAGATCAAATGTGGGAGGGGGCTTGCCCCCGATAGCGGTGGGTCAGCCAACATAGATGCCGACTGACCTGTCCTCATCGGGGGCAAGCCCCCTCCCACATTTCAGATGGTGCTGATCCATTCATGGTGTGCGGTTGCGCCGGGTCTCGATGATGTTCGGCAACTGGGAAATACGCCCCAACAACCGCCCCAGCGCATCCAGGCCCGGGATCTCGATCGTCAGGGACATCAACGCAGTGTTGTCCTCCTTGTTCGAACGGGTGTTGACCGCCAACACGTTGATCCGCTCGTTGAGCAGCACCTGGGATACGTCACGCAGCAGGCCGGAACGGTCGTACGCACGAATCACGATGTCCACCGGATAGGTGAGCACCGGTACCGGCCCCCAACTGACCTGGATGATCCGTTCAGGCTCGCGCCCGCCCAATTGCAGCACCGAGGCGCAGTCCTGACGGTGAATGCTGACACCACGGCCCTGGGTGATGTAGCCGACGATGGCGTCCCCCGGCAACGGCTGGCAGCAGCCGGCCATTTGCGTCATCAGGTTGCCCACGCCCTGGATCTGGATATCGCCACGCTTGCCGGGCTTGTAGCCGGCGGCTTTGCGTGGAATGAGTTCCAGCTGTTCGCTGCCGCGTTCCGGCTCGACCAGCTGCTGGGCCAGGTTGACCAGTTGCGCCAGGCGCAGGTCGCCAGCCCCCAGGGCGGCGAACATGTCTTCGGCAATCTTCATGTTGGCCTTTTCGGCCAGCTTGTCGAAGTCCACCTGCGGCAAGCCCAGGCGCGCCAGCTCGCGTTCAAGCAAGGTTTTACCGGCCGCGACGTTCTGGTCGCGCGCCTGCAATTTGAACCAGTGCACGATCTTCGCCCGCGCCCGCGACGTGGTGATGTAGCCCAGGTTCGGGTTCAGCCAGTCGCGGCTCGGCGTACCGTGCTTGCTGGTGATGATCTCGACCTGTTCACCGGTCTGCAGGGTGTAGTTGAGCGGCACGATCCGCCCGTTGATCTTGGCGCCGCGGCAGTTGTGGCCGATTTCAGTGTGTACGCGGTAGGCGAAGTCCAACGGCGTGGCGCCCTTGGGCAAGTCGATGGCATGGCCGTCGGGGGTGAAGATATAGACCCGGTCCGGTTCGATATCCACGCGCAGCTGTTCGGCCAGGCCGCCGATGTCGCCCAGTTCTTCGTGCCACTCCAGCACTTGGCGCAGCCAGGAGATCTTCTCTTCGTACTGGTTGGACCCGGCCTTGACGTCGGTGCCCTTGTAGCGCCAGTGCGCGCACACGCCCAGCTCCGCCTCTTCGTGCATGGCGTGGGTGCGGATCTGCACTTCCAGCACCTTGCCCTCGGGGCCGATCACCGCGGTGTGCAGCGAGCGATAGCCGTTTTCCTTGGGGTTGGCGATGTAGTCGTCGAACTCCTTGGGAATGTGCCGCCACAAGGTGTGGACAATGCCCAGCGCGGTGTAGCAGTCGCGCATTTCCGGCACCAGCACGCGCACGGCGCGCACATCGTAGATCTGGCTGAAGGCCAGGCCCTTGCGTTGCATTTTGCGCCAGATCGAATAGATGTGCTTGGCGCGGCCACTGATATCGGCTTCGACGCCGGTGGCCTGCAACTCCGAACGCAGCTGGTTCATCACGTCGGAGATAAAGCGCTCGCGGTCGAGCCGCCGCTCATGCAGCAGCGTGGCGATCTGCTTGTATTGTTCGGGTTCGAGGTAGCGGAAGGACAAGTCCTCCAGCTCCCACTTGATATGGCCGATACCCAGGCGATGCGCCAGCGGCGCATAGATATCAAAGACTTCACGCGCAACGCGGTTGCGCTTTTCATCATCGGCCGTCTTCACCGCCCGGATCGCGCAGGTACGCTCGGCCAGCTTGATCAGGGCAACGCGCACGTCGTCGACCATCGCCACCAGCATCTTGCGCAGGTTTTCCACCTGGCCCTGGGTGCCCATCACCATCGATTGGCGCGGGCTGAGGCTGGCACTGATGGCGGCCATGCGGGCCACGCCGTCGATGAGCTTGGCGACCAAGGCGCCAAAGCGCTGGCTGACGGTGGCCAGTTGGATATGCCCTTCACGCACGCCGCGATAGAGCACGGCGGCGATCAGCGAATCCTGGTCGAGCTTGAGATCGGCGAGGATCTCGGCGATCTCAAGCCCGGTACGAAAGCTCGAAGTGCCCTCGGCCCACAGGTTCTTGGCCGCATTGTTTTGCTGCTCGGACTCACGAGCGAACTCGCAAGCGGCCTTCAAGGCTTCACGGTCCAGTGCCGGGTCGACACTGACGGCATGATCCAGCCATGCCTCGAGATTGATACTGCCGTCGGTGTTGATCGGCTGGTGTGCTCTCACCTGTACCATCTTGCTTACCTTCCCTACGACGCACCTTCGATGCGTCAAAAATCATCGCCGACCTTGTACTGCACTCTCCCCGGCAGGTCACAGGCCCTGGAGACTACAAGGCCGGTCGGATTAAACGGGCATCCTAGCCCGCTTCAAATAACGCCATGGCCTCGACATGCGCGGTTTGCGGAAACATGTCGAGGATCCCGGCACGCTTTAGCCGGTAGCCTTGCTTGACCAACTCAACGGTGTCCCGCGCCAGCGTGGCCGGGTTGCAGGACACATACACCAGACGCCTGGCCTTGAAGGTCGCAAGCTTGCGCACAACTTCCAGGGCACCGTCACGGGGTGGGTCCAAGAGTACCGCAGAAAAGCCTTGTTTGGCCCATTCTGTGTCAGTCAAAGGCTGGGACAAATCGGCCTGAAAAAACTGTGCGTTATGCAAATTATTGCTGACGGCATTGGCGGCCGCCCGGTCCACCATGGCCTGCACACCTTCCACCGCCACCACTTCACGCACCTGACGCGCCAGTGGCAGGGCGAAGTTGCCAAGCCCGCAAAACAAGTCCAGCACCCGCTCGTCGGGTTGTGGCGCCAGCCATTCCAGGGCCTGGGCGACCATCGCCGCGTTGACGGCGGCGTTGACCTGGACGAAATCGCCAGGCCGGTAAGCCAGCTCCAGATCCCACTGCTCCAATCGAAACCCCAAGACGGCATCGGCTTCGACCGGCTCCGGCTGTCCTTCGCCATGCAGCCACAGTTGGGCTTCATGGAAGGCACAAAATTCTTTCAAGAGCTGCAGGTCCGCTTCCGACAACGGGGCCATATGCCGTAGCAACACGGCGATGGAGGTACCACTGAACAGCTCGACATGCCCCAGGGCCTGCGGTTTGCTCAGCCGGCGCAACAGGTTCGGCAAGCGCTGCATGATCGGCTGCAAGGCCTGTACCAGCACCGGGCAATCATCGATGGCGACGATGTCCTGGCTGGCCACGGCACGAAAACCCACTTCAAGTTTTTTCGCCTTGGCATCCCAGCGCACGGCCACGCGGGCGCGGCGACGGTAGCCAAATTCCGGGCCGCTCAAGGGCGCCGCCCATTCCTGCGGCTCAACACCGGCCACACGCGACAATTGCTCGGCGAGCATGCGCTGTTTCAGGGCAAGTTGTTCGGCATGGGGCAAGTGCTGCACGCTGCAGCCACCACAACGCCCCACGTGGGCACAGGGTGCCGGGCGCCGCAGTTCGCTGGCGGTGAATACGCGCTCGGTGCGCGCCTCGACGATCTTGCCATGAGCGCCCAACACCCGCGCTTCCACGTCCTCACCGGCCAGGGCGCCATTGACGAACCAGGTACGGCCTTCAAAGTACACAATGCCACGGCCGTCATTGGCCAGGCGCTCGATGGTCAGGCGTTGTTTCTTGCCCACCGGAATCTGCGGGGCCCGACTACCGCCCGTCGGTTGGAAGCGCAGGCCTCTTTCGTGCTTGGCCATCAGTTGGGTTCGTCGAAAATGCCGGTCGACAGGTAACGGTCGCCTCGGTCACAGATGATCGCGACGATCACCGCGTTTTCCACTTCCCTGGACAAGCGCAGCATGCCCGCCACCGCGCCACCGGAGGACACGCCGCAGAAGATGCCTTCTTCACGGGCCAGACGGCGGGTGGTGTCTTCGGCTTCACGCTGGGCCATGTCGATGATGCGGTCTACGCGCGTCGCGCTGTAGATCTTCGGCAAGTACTCTTCGGGCCAACGGCGGATACCCGGGATCGACGCGCCCTCCATCGGTTGCAGGCCGACGATCTGGATCGCCGGGTTCTGCTCCTTGAGATAACGCGAGTTGCCCATGATGGTGCCGGTGGTGCCCATGGAGCTGACGAAATGAGTGATGGTGCCCTGGGTCTGGCGCCAGATTTCCGGGCCGGTGCTGGTGTAGTGCGCCTCAGGGTTATCGCCATTGGCGAACTGGTCCAGTACCAGGCCACGACCTTCGGCGGCCATGCGCTCGGCGAGGTCACGCGCGCCTTCCATGCCTTCTTCCTGGGTGACCAGGATCAACTGGGCGCCATAGGCGGTCATCGCCGCCTTGCGTTCGGCGCTGCCGTTGTCGGGCATGATCAGGATCATCTTGTAGCCCTTGATCGCGGCAGCCATGGCCAGGGCGATCCCGGTGTTGCCGGAGGTGGCTTCGATCAGGGTGTCGCCAGGCTTGATCTGCCCGCGCAACTCGGCGCGGGTGATCATCGACAGCGCCGGGCGGTCTTTGACCGAGCCGGCCGGGTTGTTCCCTTCGAGCTTGAGCAACAGGGTATTGCTGGTTTCACCCGCCATGCGTTGCAAGCGGACCAGGGGCGTGTTGCCGACGCAATCGGCGATTGTTGGGTACTGCAAGGTCATGGCGTATTCGCAATCCAGACTGCGGGGGCGAACATCATACCGGGAAAGGTCGGCGGGCCATATCACGCAAAGTGTGGTGTTTATTACTTATTGGAATATGTGGATTAATGGGCGCCTGTACTACCGCTATCGGGAGCAAGCCCCCTCCCACAGATGACCGCATTCCAATGGTGTCACTCGATTCTCTGTGGGAGGGGGCTTGCTCCCGATAGCCGCACCTCGATCTCCGGGCTAACCCGACTGCCCATCACCATGATTTCTCTGAAACACCTCCTCACCCATCGCCGCAATCTGCCCCTCGATCAGCGCTTCAAAGGGTTTGAGCAACGGTTCGAACGATACCGGTGCTTCCAGCACCTGCAGCGCTTGCACAATCGCCTCCAGCGTCGACAGCGCTCCCGGCCCCGGTGCCTTGCGCAGCCGGTAACGCGAAACACCGCCCTCGGCCAGGGTCACCCTCGGCAACGCCGCCAACAACGGATTGAGGTGCAACAGTTTACGCGCCTTGCGCCAGGTGCCATCGGGCACCACCAACAACAAGGGCTGCTCGTCCGGCGCATAGGCCTGCAAAGGCTGGGCATCGTCAGCCGGAAACAACAACCGCGCCTGATAACCGGGCGGGTTCAGTAAAGTCGGCAGATCTGCAAACACCTCGCCGACCACCAACTGCGCATTGTTCAACCCCAACGCCGCCAAGCGTGCGGTATTCAGCGCATGGTTGACCTCACTCGGGTGCTGCAACAGCAACACCCGGGTGCGACTGTCGAGGCAGGGGATCAACGGGCACAGGCAATGGGTGACGGGCCTGAGGCAACGGGAACATTGGGGTCTGGACATGATTTTTCAGGCCTGGTTGAGCTGGGCTTTGAGCAAGTCGCGGAACGTCTGGATCAACGGCTCGCGGCTGCGGCCCCGGCGCATGATCATGGAGAACGGCGCCTGGTAGCCGAAGGTCGCCGGCAGCAACACGCGCAGGTCGCCCTTATCGGCCCACGCCTGGGCATAGTGCTCGGGCAGGTAGCCGATGTAAGCACCGGACAGCACCAGGATCAGCTGCGCCTCCATACTTTCCACCGTGGCGGCGCTGTGCTTGAAGCCATGGCGCGCCAGTTCCGCCTGGCTCCAGTAGCCGCGGCCGACCATGCGCTGCTGGGTAATCACTTGTTCGGGGATGCGCCGCTCGTTGAACAGCGGGTGCCGCGAGCTGCAATACAACCAGTGCTGCTCGCGATACAGCGGCATGTAGATCAACCCGCTCATGCGGTTGGAAAAAGCGCCGATGGCCAGGTCCAGGCGATTGTCCTGCACCCCCAATTGCAATTCGTACGGGCTCATCACCGACAGATGCAAATGCACCGCCGGGTGTTCCAGGCTGTAGGCGCCGATCGCTTCGGCAAACGGCAACGCCTTGTCGCTGACAGTGGAGTCGAGCACGCCCAGCTTGAGGGTGCCGCGCAACTCGCCTTTCAACGCGGCGGCGTATTGCTCGAAACCTTCGAGTTCACCGAGCAGGCGCAGGGTTTCCTGATGGAACAACTCGCCCTTGCTGGTCAGGCTGAACCCGCCCCGCCCGCGATGGCACAGCACCAGGCCCAACGCCGACTCCAGTTGGCTCATATAGGTGCTGATGGCTGACGTCGACAGGTTGAGTTCGTGCTGCGCATTGGCGAAGCCCTGATGGCGCACCACGCTGACGAAGATGCGCAGCAGTTTCAAGTCGGGCAAGGCGTTGGCCATGAGCTCTCCACAATGTTCAGTTGGCTGTAGTGAGCGGGCTTGCCCCGCGCTGGGGGGCGCAGCCGCCCTAAACCCCGACACTTCGGTCTTTCTGACACACCGCGGCGTCCTTTTTGGGGCGGCTTCGCCCCCCAGCGCGGGGCAAGCCCGCTCACTACAACCCAGAGAGTTTAACCGCTGGGGATTAGTTTAGAAAAACCTGAACTAAGTATTTGCCCCTGCCGATTCTTCCCGCCACGGGCTTTTCGCAGAATCGACCGCTAATAAACAAAACAACGATGAGGCACTCCCGTGGACAAGATTTTCCACCAACCACTGGGCGGCAACGAAATGCCGCGCTTCGCCGGCATCGCCACCATGATGCGCCTGCCCCACCTGCAAACGGCCCAGGGCCTGGACGCCGCCTTTATCGGCGTGCCCCTGGATATCGGCACCTCACTGCGTGCCGGCACACGCTTCGGGCCGCGTGAAATCCGCGCCGAATCAGTGATGATCCGCCCCTACAACATGGCCACCGGTGCCGCCCCATTCGACTCGCTGTCGGTGGCCGATATCGGCGACGTGGCGATCAACACGTTCAACCTGCTCGACGCCGTGCGCATCATCGAAGCAGCCTACGACGAGATTCTTGACCACGACGTGATCCCGCTGACCCTGGGCGGTGACCACACCATCACCTTGCCGATCCTGCGCGCGATCCACAAAAAACACGGCAAGGTCGGCCTGGTGCACATCGATGCGCATGCTGACGTCAACGACCACATGTTCGGTGAGAAAATCGCCCACGGCACCACCTTCCGCCGCGCCGTGGAAGAAGGTTTGCTCGATTGCGACCGTGTGGTGCAGATCGGCCTGCGCGCCCAGGGCTACACCGCCGAAGACTTTAACTGGAGCCGCAAACAGGGCTTTCGCGTGGTCCAGGCCGAAGAATGCTGGCACCACTCCCTCGCCCCCTTGATGGCCGAAGTACGTGAAAAAGTCGGCGGTGGCCCGGTGTACCTGAGCTTTGATATCGACGGCATCGACCCGGCCTGGGCGCCCGGTACCGGCACCCCGGAAATCGGCGGGCTGACCACCATCCAGGCGATCGAGATCATCCGCGGCTGCCAGGGCCTGGACCTGATTGGTTGCGACCTGGTGGAAGTTTCGCCACCGTACGACACCACCGGCAACACCTCGCTGCTGGGCGCCAACTTGCTGTACGAGATGCTCTGCGTACTGCCTGGCGTGGCGCATCGCTGATGAGCACGCAAGCCGTGCTGAAAGCTGCCGCCGACCTGGTGTCGGCGTTTGCCCGCAATGACCGCGCCGCTTATTTCGACGCGTTCACGGCCGATGCCACCTTTGTGTTCTACACCCTCCCCGAGCCACTGCTCAGCCGCGACGCCTACCAGGCGTTGTGGGACAGCTGGCGCCAGGACGAGGGGTTTGAGGTGCTGTCCTGCACCTCAAGCAACGCCACCGTCAGCCTGCAGGGTGACGTGGCGATATTGATTCATGACGTGGCCACCGAGCTGCGCATGAACGGGGAGCAATTCAATAGCCAGGAACGCGAAACCATTGTCTTCAGACGGCAACGGTTGCGCGCAGAACAACAAGAGGGCCTGTGGCTGGCCTGTCACGAACATTTATCCGCTATGCCGGAAGGGCTGCCGCCCCATTAGCCAATGTGATCGGAGCTGATCATGAATAATAAAAACAACGATAAAAGTATTCGAAAAATAGAAACCAACGGGGTCGAACAGATCCCGGACCACGAACGTACCGCCAGCCCCAAGGATCTGTTCCGCCTGATCTTCGGCGGTGCCAACACCTTTGCCACCGCCGTGCTGGGCTCATTTCCCGTGCTGTTCGGCCTGTCGTTCCAGGCCGGCGTCTGGGCGATCGTACTGGGCGTGCTGGTGGGCGCGCTGATCCTGGCCCCCATGGGCCTGTTCGGGCCGATCAATGGCACCAACAACGCGGTGTCTTCCGGTGCGCACTTCGGCGTGCACGGGCGGATTGTCGGCTCATTTCTGTCGCTGCTGACCGCGATTGCCTTCTTCTCACTCTCGGTGTGGAGTTCAGGTGATGCCTTGGTCGGTGGTGCGAAACGTCTGATTGGCCTGCCGGAAACCGATCTGACCCTGGGTCTGGCCTATGGCCTGTTCGCCCTCCTGGTGCTCACGGTGTGCATCTACGGCTTTCGCTTCATGCTGTGGGTCAACCGTATCGCCGTATGGGCGGCGAGCCTGTTGTTCCTGCTGGGGATCTTCGCGTTTGCGCCGGCCTTCGACAGCCAGTTCGCCGGCACTGTAGCGCTGGGTCAGCCGGGTTTCTGGGCAGCGTTTATCGGCGCCGCACTGGTGGCCATGAGCAATCCGATTTCCTTCGGGGCGTTCCTGGGTGACTGGTCGCGCTATATCCCGCGTGAAACACCGAAAGGTCGAATCATGCTGGCGGTGGTCCTCGCGCAAATCGCCACTTTGATCCCGTTCCTGTTCGGCCTGGCCACCGCGACCATCGTGGCGATCAAGGCGCCGGACTACATCGCGGCCAACAATTATGTCGGCGGCCTGCTGACGGTGGCGCCGAGCTGGTTCTTCCTGCCGGTGTGCCTGATCGCGGTGATCGGCGGCATGTCCACCGGCACCACCTCGCTGTATGGCACCGGGCTGGACATGTCCAGCGTGTTCCCACGCCTGCTGTCGCGAGTCAAGGCCACATTGCTGATCGGGGTGATGTCGATAGCATTCATCTTTATCGGACGTTTCGCCGCCAACCTGGTGCAAAGCGTCTCGACCTTCGCCGTGCTGATCATCACCTGCACCACGCCGTGGATGGTGATGATGATCATCGGCCTGATCGTACGCCGGGGCTTCTACTGCCCGGACGATCTGCAAGTGTTCACCCGTGGTGAGACCGGCGGTCGCTACTGGTTCAACCATGGCTGGAACTGGCGCGGGCTCGGGGCCTGGATCCCGAGTGCACTGGTGGGCCTGTGCTTCGTCAACCTGCCGGGGCAGTTTGTCGGACCGCTGGGCAACCTGGCGGATGGCATCGACATCAGCCTGCCGGTGACGTTGGGGCTGGCCTCGGTGGTGTACCTGACTTTGCTGCGGCTGTTTCCCGAACCGGCCTCGGTTTATGGACCGGCTGTCGTGGCGAGAGAGCGTGCCCCCTCACCACCGCATGTTCCCTCGCCACAGCAAGCGCCTTCAGCACAATAAAAAATAATCGGAGAACCGCCGTCATGGCTTTGGATTTATTCGTCGTACTCATCTACGCCGCCGGCATGCTCGTGCTCGGCTATTACGGTATGCGCCGCGCCAAGACCCACGAGGACTATCTGGTGGCCGGCCGCAACCTGGGGCCGTCGCTGTACATGGGCACCATGGCGGCCACCGTACTGGGCGGTGCATCCACCGTCGGCACCGTGCGCCTGGGTTATGTGCATGGTATTTCCGGTTTCTGGCTGTGCGCCGCGCTGGGCGCCGGGATCATCGCGCTGAACCTGTTCCTGGCCAAGCCGCTGCTGAAGCTGAAAATCTTCACCGTCACCCAGGTTCTGGAAAAGCGCTACAACCCCATGGCTCGTCAAGCGAGTGCGGTGATCATGCTGGCCTATGCCTTGATGATCGGCGTGACCTCGATCCTGGCCATTGGCACCGTACTGCAAGTGCTGTTCGGCCTGCCGTTCTGGGTCTCGGTGCTGCTGGGCGGTGGCGTGGTGGTGGTGTACTCGACCATCGGCGGCATGTGGTCGCTGACCCTCACCGATATCGTGCAGTTCGTGATCAAGACCGTCGGCCTGATGTTCATCCTGCTTCCCATCTGCCTGTACCGCGTCGGCGGTTGGGATGAGCTGGTCGCCAAACTGCCGGCATCGAACTTCAGCTTCACCGAAATCGGCTGGGACACGATCATCACCTACTTCATGATCTACTTTTTCGGCATCCTGATTGGCCAGGACATCTGGCAGCGAGTGTTCACCGCCCGCGATGAAAAGGTCGCCAAGTACGCAGGCACTTTCGCCGGTTTCTACTGCATCCTCTACGGCCTGGCCTGCGCGCTGATTGGCATGGCGGCGCATGTACTGCTCCCCAACCTGGACAACGTCAACAACGCCTTCGCCGCCATCGTCAAAGCCTCGCTGCCGGATGGCATCCGCGGCCTGGTAATTGCTGCGGCCCTGGCCGCGATGATGTCCACCGCCAGCGCCGGCTTACTGGCGGCCTCCACGGTATTGACCGAAGACCTGCTGCCGCGCTTGCGTGGCGGCAAACCGTCGAGCCTGGCGGTCAACCGCCTGTTCACCATGCTCACCGGCATTGCCGTGCTGGGGATCGCACTGGTGGTCAACGATGTGATCAGCGCGCTCACCCTGGCCTACAACCTGTTGGTAGGTGGCATGCTGATCCCACTGATCGGCGCGATCTTCTGGAAGCGGGCAACCACCTCAGGCGCGATCACCTCCATGACCCTGGGCTTTGTGACGGCGCTGGTATTCATGATCAAGGATGGGTTGGACGCGAATACGCCGATCTACTACAGCCTGGCGATTGGGCTGGTGAGCTTCGTGGTGGTGAGTATGTTGTCGCGCAGCCCCCAGGCATCGGTAGCCCGGGCGGTTTGAGGCGCAACAGGATTTAAAGCGGTTGCTTCAGCGGGTGCGACGTCGGATGTCGCGCCCGTTTTTTTGGGGGCTACTGCCAAGCCTTCTCAAACAGATCGCCGCAGGTCTTGCATCCGAAATACTGTTCCAGCGCGGGGCACTCGATTTCTCCCGTCCCCCCTGCCCTGATGCGCCAAATGCACGCCATTCCCTGGTAGTTCAACCTGCCCTCAAGGTAACAAGGCGCCCAGTCATACTGGTCATGCAGCGTACGGCCATCAATCCGCCTGGCCCGCTGAAAAAAAGATGCTACTTGTCGCTCATCCAAGGCTACGTCAGAAGGTCGACAGCGTTCTGGCTCGTCGGATTGAAAGCGCACAATCGAAACACCCTCGATGCTCTGATGTTGGGATGCACATCCCACGAGCAATACCCAGACACTTAACGGCCAATGCCGGAACCTCATTGCCATACCGCGCTGCTGGCTTCGCCAGGATGTTTATATGAGATCTGCGGATGGGTGTAGACGTCTTCCGCCGTCAGGTTGAAATGGCTATACAGGACAGAGACCAACCACTGAAGAGATTGATTCTGCATCGTAGTAATCGCCTCGTAACGAACCGCATCAAGATGCTTGCCCACTAACTCAATGCCTATTGAATCAGAGTTCATCGGATAACGATCAGGATAACTCTTCGTACGCTCGTATTGATCCAACGCTCTGATCTGCAGGGTCCAGGTTAACGCCTGAATTCTGTTGACTTGAACGGTGTCACAGGTGGATTTGTCGTTTACCAGGCATTTTGACCGAATGAAGCGTCCCACATGAAAACAGCGCTTTCTCAAACTGGCTGTTTGGTAGATCACGCCGTTCTTCTCAATCAGAAAATGAGCGCCACTTCCTTTGGAACGGTATCCGTTGAAGGTGTGCTGTGCAGTCGATGCGTCCGTTTGATGGATGACCAGCGCCTGTACGCTGCGCAAATCGCCATGCTCGATGGACTGAAACCTGCGAGGCACGACCTTATCCGAAACCATCATTCCTTCGTTATCAATACTCGACATCTCAATGCCTTTTCGTCCCTGTGAAGGCAAAAATATAGAAGGCTAAATAAGGAAAAAGGCAGGATTACTAGAGATGAGGAAAGATCCGACGTCAGTACTCGCCTAGTTAATTAAGGTTTAACACATGGAAAGCGGCAGTAAAAAACGGCGGCCGCGTAAGGCATACGGAGCACGGAAGGCGCTCCGAAGAGGAACCACGCCCTCAACGCCCGCATGATCACGGCCACGATCACATGAGCGCCTCAGGGTCTACCTGCGACGGGGACGGCGTTGCTCATCATCCGTACGAATAGGCACCGGTTGCAGCGGAGGCTCGATCAAGCCGAGTGCCACGCCGAGGTCATGGAGCCAGTTCTGAATTTTCTCTTTCATGGTGGTGCCCCCCTTTGAGGGTAATGCGGGTCGGCGCTAATTCTGTCGCCGCTTCCTACAGATAGTAGCGTTAAGTCTTACGTATTGCTTGTACGAAAACACAACGAACTATTACTGAATTCATCTAAATCCTGACGGATCGCTCAAGCGATCGCGCGCGTGTCTTGCAGGATCTCGGCTCTGCCTGCCTGCTGCAGGTCAATCCATGCATTGAGGTTAGCGCCGAGCATCCCCTTTCGCCACATGAGCCAGGTAGTCGCAGTGGCAAAAGGCCCGGTCAGGGGATGAACGGACACACCGTCCTTGCCCGGCAGGCTGTCGAGCATGGATTCAGACATCAATGCCACACCGGAACCGGCAATCACGCAGGCGAGCATGCCTTGATAAGACTCGATCTCGATCGCCCGGCCCATGGCCACACGGTCGTGGGAAAACCAGGTTTCAAGGCGTGCGCGGTAAGCACAACTGCGGCGGAAGGTGAATACCGAGCGGCCCGCCACATCCTGGGGGCCGCGCACGGGTGGGTGATCGGCTTCGCAGATCAACACCAGCCGTTCTTCGCACAAGGGCACACCATCAAGGGTAGCGATGGTGATGGGGCCGTCCACCAGCGCCGCGTCCAGGCGACCGGCGATCAGGCCCTCCAAAAGCTCGCCGCTGGGCGCCGATTGCACCTGCAGGTTCACCATCGGGTAGGCCTTGTGGTAACGCGCCAACAACTTCGGCAAATGAATCGCCGCAGTGCTGTACATACTGCCCAGCACAAAATCGCCGGCCGGTTGCCCGCCTTGCACAGCGCCGTGGGCTTCGTCGTGCAGCGCCAGCAGACGGGTGCTGTAGTCCAGTAACACTTTGCCCGCTGGAGAAAGCTGCAAACGCTGGCGCTCGCGCACGAACAACTCAACACCGAGCTGTTCTTCCATCTGCTTGAGCCGTGTCGACAGGTTCGACGGCACTCGGTGCAAGCGTTCAGCTGCACGGGTGATGGAACCCTCCTCCGCCACGGCCTGGAAAATACGCAATTGACTGAACTCCACGCCTTTCTCCAAAACTGAACAAGTTACTCAATATTATTCATTTTTACAGAAAGTAAACTCGATTTAGCCTGAAGGTCAATCGCTGCCTTGCAGGAAACCTGAACATGTCCCCCCTGATCCGCTTACTCGCCAGCTTTATCGCCTTGATGATGGCCATGGGCATTGGCCGCTTCGCGCTGACCCCGCAGATGCCCCACCTGCTCAGTGAAGGCCAGGTCGACCTGACCGGCGCAGGGCTGATCGCGGCGGCCAATTACCTGGGCTACTTCGTGGGTGCAGTGGATTCGATCTTCGCCCGCAGCCATCACCACGTACGAGGTCGGATGTACGGCGGGCTGTGGCTTTGCGTGCTGCTGACCCTGGCGTCGTATTGGGCGCAGGGGTTCTGGCCGCACCTGTTGCTGCGCTTTGGCACCGGCGTCGCCAGTGCCTGGGCGTTGGTGATGATCACCAGCTTGAGCCAGCCCCTGGCGATTGCCGCCGGGCGAGCACGCCTGGGCGCCTTGGTGTTTGCCGGACCGGGGCTGGGCATTCTGCTGACCGGGTTGCTGGCATTGGGCTCGAACCGTCTGGGGCAAAGCTCGGCAACGCTGTGGTTGGTGTATGGCGTCGTGGCGCTGGTAATGCTGCTGGCGACCCTGCCGTTCCTGCCTCAACCGATCGCGCCAGTTGCCCACGTCCATCACGCGGGTGGCAACGCCAGCATCGCGCATTTGTGCTGGATTTACTTCCTGTATGGCCTGGGCTACATCATTCCGGCGACCTTCCTGTCACAAATGGCCAGCGCGCAATTCAACGGCGCCTGGCAAGCCGATCTGTTCTGGCCATGCTTTGGCCTGGCTGCCGCGATGGGCGTGGTGATCGCCAGCCTGCGCCGCAAAGACCCGCACACCACCCGCCGCTGGCTGATGAGCACGTTATGGCTACAAGCAGCCGGGGTGTTCGCCTGCTTGCTGGGCAATGGCTGGGGCTTGGCGCTGGGCGTATTGCTGTGCGGTGCACCGTTCCTGGCTTGCATGCAGTTGGTGATGGCCCGCTTGCGGGAAGTCGCCCCCCACGGCTACCAGCGCAGCACCGGGCTGTTGACCGCCAGCTTTGCCGTCGGGCAATTGAGCGGCCCGTTGCTGGCGTCGCTGAGCAGTCACTGGAGCGGCGGCCTGCAACCGGCCTTGGTGATTGCCGGCGGCGGCCTGATATTAGCGGGCGTAATACTGATCAACCGGCAACCAGCGGCGTCGGCGAGCGAACCTGCTCGCGCCGGGCAAGCACCAGGAAAAACAGCCCTCCCAGGAAACAGCCGGTAAACCAGGCAAAGTTGGCCATGCCCTGCAGCGCCGGCGTGAAGGTGATTGCAACCCCCACCAGCGTCGCGGGCACCAGGGCTTTGACCGCCGTCCAATTCACCCCGCCGTCGAAGTAGTAGCGCCCGCTCGGGCTGTCATCGAACAGCGCATCCACATCGATCTTCTGCTTTTTGACCAGGTAGAAGTCCACCAGCAGAATCCCGAACAACGGGCCAATGAACGCTGCAAGGATGTCCAGGGTGTAGTGGATCATCAGTGGGTTATTGAACAGGTTCCACGGGGTGATGAAGATCGATGCCACGGCGGCGATCATCCCCCCGGCCCGCCAGCTGATTTTGCTCGGTGCCACATTGGCAAAATCAAACGCCGGCGACACGAAATTGGCCACGATATTGATGCCGATGGTCGCGGTGACGAAAGCAAAGGCTCCCAGCAACACAGCCAGGCTGTTGTCGATGCGCGAGACGGTGGCGATCGGGTCGTGAAGCATTTCGCCAAATACCGGCAGCGTGCCCGAAACGATCACCACGGTGACCAGGGAAAATGCCAGGAAATTCACCGGCAGCCCCCAGAAGTTACCGCGCCGTACGTCGCGCATGCTGCGGCAATAGCGGCTGAAATCACCAAAATTCAGTGTGGGGCCGGAGAAGTACGACACCACCAGCGCCGTCGCCACGATCACCTGACCGAAGGCTTGCCAGCCCGACAGGGATTTTTCCGCCAGGGTGAAACTGATATTCGCCCAGCCGGCCTTCCATACGATCCAACCGGCCAAGGCAAACATCACCGCGTACACCACCGGCCCAGCCCAGTCGATAAAGCGGCGGATCGACTCCATGCCGGCCCAGAACACCGCGGCCTGCAACCCCCATAAACAGAGAAAACCAAACCAGCCCAGATAAGACAACCCTGCAAAATGCGGCTCTGCGTAAACCGCCATCTGTGGGAAAAAGCGCAGCACCACGATGATTAAGGCACTCGACGCCAAGTACGTCTGAATGCCGTACCACGCTACAGCGATCAACCCACGAATCACCGCCGGAATATTCGCCCCGAATACGCCAAACGCCAGTCGACAGATCACCGGATACGGCACGGCGGCCTGCTGGCTCGGCTTGGCCACCAGATTGGCGATCAACTGCACGATGCAGATCCCGGCAAGCAAGGCGATCAACACCTGCCAACTGGCCAGGCCGAGCGCGAACAGGCTGGCGGCGAATACATAGCCGCCCACGCTGTGCACATCACTCATCCAGAAGGCGAAGATGTTGTACCAGGTCCATTTTTGCGGCAAAGGCCCCAGGTCCTGGTTGTACAGGCGCGGGCTGTAGCCTTTGGGGTGTTGTTCGGTCATCGCTGGGCTCCTCGAAATACCGGCCGGCGCTGTCGTCGCAGCGTGCATACGTTAGGCGGCGCGGTTTGTATACGAGGCATTCAGCAGAATACGTGCCAATGGCACACAATCCCTCTGAATCAGCGTTCCACAGGGACTACAAAGGCTTTACAAGCAGGATGGGCGCTCAGCAACGGTGCATTAAAATCCTGTACACAATCAGTGTTGCACCCGATGTGCACACAGGTAGCCGGCAGCACAACAGACCGCCGTCAGAAAGGTGCCCCAGGCCATGTCCATCACCGCCAAACCGGCAGACCAGCCTTGCAGCGTGGCCCAGTTGCTCAAGTCATAAGTGCCGTAGGCCACCAGGCCGAGCAGCGCCCCCAGGCGTGCGGCGCGTTGCCAGCTGGCGCTCGGCAGCACCACTAACACCACACAACCGGCGGCATACAGGAGATAGAACAGCACCGCCGGCAATAGGCGGGGTTGATCGAGCATCAACGAGCCGAGCAGGGACTTGTAGGTAGGGCCCATCAGGACGCCGAGCCAGAGGCCGTCGAGCAGCAGAAAGGCGAGCAAGGTGCCGAGGTAAGCGAAGAGTGTTTTGCGCATCATTTATATAGCCTCTGTAGGCGCCGATGGGCGCCTACAGAAGAGCAAGCCGGGCTCAGCTTAGTTCAATGCGATCGGCATGAATCACAATCTGGCCTTGCTTGTAGAGCGCACCAATGGCCTTCTTGAAGTTGCCCTTGCTGACGCCGAACAAGTTGCTGATCAGCGCCGGGTCGCTTTTGTCGCTGACCGGCAAGGTGCCGTTGTTTTCGCGCAACTTGGCGAGGATCTTCGAGTTGAGGCTGGACGCCGCTTCCTGGCCAACCGGCTGCAGGCTCAGGCTGATGTTGCCATCGGCACGGATCTCTTTGATAAAGCCTTTTTCCTGCTTGCCGGGGCGCAGGAACTTGAACACTTCGTTCTTGTGGATCAGGCCCCAGTGCTTGTTGTTGATGATCGCCTTGAAACCCATGTCGGTGGCTTCGGCCACCAGCAGGTCGACTTCCTGGCCTACCTGGTAGTTGGCCGGCGTTTTGTCCAGGTAACGATCCAGGCGTGCAGTGGCGGTGATGCGTTTGGTGTGCTTGTCGAGGTAGACATGCACCACGCAGTAATCACCGGCACTCAATTGGCGTTTTTCTTCCGAATACGGGAGCAACAGATCCTTAGGTAAGCCCCAGTCAAGGAATACACCAATGCTGTTGACTTCCACCACTTTCAAACTGGCAAATTCGCCCACTTGAACTTTCGGTTTTTCAGTCGTGGCAATAAGTTTGTCATCGCTGTCCAGATAAATGAAAACGTTAAGCCAGTCTTCATCTTCGCTGGGAATATCTTTGGGGATATACCGATTCGGCAAGAGGATTTCACCATCTTGCGCGCCATCCAGGTACAAACCGAAGTTAGTATGTTTAACCACTTGCAAACTGTTGTAGCGCCCGACTAAAGCCATGTCCAATACCCTCATTACGTCGGCGGCATTCTACCCGAGTTGCGCCTACCACGCGCGTGCGCCTGAAAAATCGCGGGCTGGCACGGGCTTCCAGCGGCGACGCCCCGCTCGTCTGATCAAACGCCTGAGTTTTTCCAGGGATGCGAAGCGCCGTATACCCCGTGGTTTCGAGTTAAAACAGTAAGTTAGGCGATTATTTGATAGATAGACTTCGGCTATTTTCCGCCGCGCCAGTTATTCCCAGGGGATATTTGCCAAGCAATTGTCAAGTATTTCCTGTACGATGCCTGGCCAAGTTAATTTTCTACAGGTTAGTGGCCGCCATGCGCGTAAAAGCATCCAACAGCAAAGCAAAGCCAGCTCCCGCCGTTGAAACCAGCGAATCGATCAACAGCCAGATTGCAGCGTTTCTCAAGTCCGGTGGCGAAATCCAGCAAATTGCCAAGGGCGTAAGCGGCCAGACTTTCGGCCCGTCCAAGCAGATCAGCCTGGGCAAGAAATAACACCTGTCTACCCATCTGGTCCCTAAGCGTCTTGCCTTCAAGGCGCTAGGACTGGAGCCCGAAACACCTTCTCCATATTTGTGCCAATCGACGAACGGGGCTCACCGCCTGGCATTCGCCGGTATGCTTGCACACGTCTAGCACGGGCACTTGCCCGATTTTTCCGTTACGGCTCCTCGCTTTTTATGGAGTGAAGCGTGCTCAAACCCTGCATTGTATTGATCAGCATCCTGGTGGCGAGCCCACTGGCCGAGGCGCAGATTTTCCAGCGCGAACTGGGCGACTTCGATCTCAAATTAGGCACCACCCCCAGCCGCAGCATGGCCCAAGGCCTGGTCAAACCCACCTCGCCAGGCAGTGACTCGTTCCACGGTGGCCTGGACCTGAGCCATGACAGCGGCCTGTATTTCGGCCAGTTCTCCCCCAGCATGGGCTTGTCCTCCAGCAAAAACTTCGAAGTCGATTCCTACATGGGCTTCAAACGCCCCTTCGACCAGACCCTGGGCTACGAAGTCGGATTGATCCACTACAGCCATCCCAAGCTCAGCCCGCTCGACAGCCAGGAGTTGTATGGCGGCCTGAACCTGCTGGGCAACCGCTTCGGCGTGTCCTTGAGCAACGACCCGGACCGACAGGACAGCACCCTGTTCGCCGACCTCGGCGGCACGCAGCCCTTCGGCATCGGCGTCAGCATGAAGTACACCACGCATCAGTTGGGCAGCCCGGTCTCAGTGGAGGGAGGCTCGATCAGCAGCTTCAACGATTGGTCGGTACAGTTCTCGCGCGAATGGAAAGGCATCGACCTGGACCTGATCTACAGCGGCTCCAGCCTCAGCGGCAGCGACTGCTCGGCATATTCCGGACACAACTCACAATGCGATGGCCTGTTGACCTTGAAGGCTGCGCGGTCGTTTTATTAATCGGCTGAACTGTCGCGCCCGGCGTGGGTTCACATGCATGAACCCCACTGCGCAAGGACCTGCCCATGCTGCGTCGGCTCAAACTTCTGGTGATACTGCTGAGCCTGAGCCTGAGCCTGATACTGGCCGGCTGCAATCGCGTAGGCCTGGCCTACCGCAATCTCGATGTGATCATCCCCTGGACCCTCAGTGACTACCTGGAAATGAACGCCGGGCAGAAGAGTTGGTTCAACGACACACTCAAGCAACACCTGGCCTGGCACTGCACCACGCAATTGCCCGGCTACCTGGATTGGCTCGACCGCCTGCAACAGATGGTCGACGAAAACAAGGTCAGCGACGCCGCTCTGCAATCGCGTACCCTGGAGGCCAAGCAGGCGATCGCCGAGATTGCCCGGCAAATCACCCCGTCAGCGGTCGAGCTGTTACAAGGCCTGGATGATCAGCAAGTCAAGGACATGCAGGACGCCTTTGCCAAGGACCTGAAAAAACGCCAGGACGAATACCTCAAGCCACCGCTGGAGCGGCAGATCAAGGAGCGCGCCGAGCGTATGAGCAAACGCCTGGACGCCTGGATCGGCCCGTTGAGCACCAGCCAGCAGAACCGCGTGACAGCCTGGTCCATCGCATTGGGCCCGCAGAACCAAGCCTGGATCGACAACCGCGCGCGCTGGCAGGCGCAATTTATCGAGGCCCTGCAACAACGCCGCAACGCCGACTTCCCGCAGAAGATCGAGCAATTGCTGGTGAACCGCGAAAGCCTTTGGACCCCGCAGTACCGCACCGCCTATACACAAACAGAAGCGGCAGCGCGCAGCCTGATCGTCGACCTGATGGCCGAAAGCAGCGTGCAACAACGTCAGAAGCTCACCCAGAAAATCGACAAGGTGCGCGCCGATTTCCAAGCGCTCAAATGCCTGAAGAGCACGCAGCCCTAGGTCGGCGCCAGCGTCCCGAGCCAAGCCACCAACGCCAGGATCGCCAGCACCGCCGCAAATTCCAGGGCGATGCTGCGGCGTAAGGCTGTACACGCGGCGGCGTGGTCGCCCTGCGCCAGCGAACGCTGGAGCAACGGCGCCAGATGGGAACGATTGAGCGCCGCCAGCCCCAGCATCAGGCCGAACAATCCCAACTTGAAACACAACAGGATCGCGTAGACGCCACCCGTGATGCCATCCAGGTTCGGCCCGACCACAAACAGATAGTTCGCCACGCCCGTGGCAATCAGCACCGCGACGAATGCCACACCCACGCGCTCGAAGCCCGCCAAGGTGCGTGCCAATACCTGCACCGCCGGCGCGGACCTGCGCATCAGCAATAAACCGAACGCCGCCAATGCCCCGACCCAGCCCGCCGCCGCCAACAGGTGAGCACTGTCACTGAGCAGATGCCACACCCCAAGCGCGCCCTCATGCATCACGCCATGCCCGGTCCACGCCAGCGTCACCAATGCCAGGCCACCGAACCAAGTGGCCAAGCGGGTGCTGAGCACCAACCAGAACAGCGCAACAATCCGTAGCCACCAGCTCCAGCCCAGTTCGGTCTGCCAGAGCATCATCTGCAGGTGTGGCCACAGTGTCGACCAATCCTCGGCACCGCTCATGGCCTGGGTCATCGACAACAGCGACGCCACCGAAAGCAGCACCCCCAGGCTTGCCAACACCCGCAGCAACCACTTCAGATCCAGCGGCCGGCTATCGGCATACAGGCCAAACAGCCCCAGGCCAAACACCAGCATCAAGTCCAGATAAAGAGCAAAGCGCAGAACAACCGGAAGCAGTTCACTCATGGCTGGACGCTGAACACCACGTTGCCGAGGATCGGGTGGGTGTCGGACGACACGGCACGCCAGTCGACCCTATAGGTACCGGTCACCAGCGTAGAGGCGGGCTTGATCAGCATCACCTTGGGGTCGGCACTGGCCGCGACACTGGCTTTTACCGGCATCGGCGAATTCGGCATACCGGGCATATCGGTCATGGTCAGCTTGGCGCCGGAAAACTGCGTCAGCAGGTTCTCCGAAAAACGCAGCTCGATCACGGCCGGTGGCGCCCCCTTGGCCCCCTCAACCGGGGTCGACGACAACAGTTTCGGATGGGCCGAGGCCGCCAGGCTGGCGATCAGTCCCGCCCACAGCACAGCGCCCGCCAGGGTGGTTTTCAACATTGACATGCAAGGCTCCAGGCCGCTCGTGGCGGCGAGTTATAGAAAGAGTAAAGCGTCAGAACCACAGGCGTACGCCCACCACCCAGCGCACCTGACGGGTGTCTGCGCCTTCATCCCGTGCGTATTGCGCAGTCTGGCCGTAGCTGCGGCTCCAGGTGACACCCACGTAGGGCGCCCATTCGCGGCGGACTTCATAACGCAGCCTCAAGCCCAGCTCACTCTGCGCAAGGCCAGAACCGATGCCGCGCTGCGGATCGTTACGGCCATAGAAATTGAGTTCGGCGGTGGGCTGCAGGATCAGCCGGTTGGTCAGCAGGAGGTCGTAGTCGCCTTCCAATCGGGCTGCGGTACGCCCCGCCTCGCCGACAAACACCGTGGCTTCAGCTTCAAAGTTGTACAGCGCCATGCCCTGTGTACCAAACGCTGCCCAGGTTTGCCCGTCCCCCGGCTTGAAGTCCTGGCGCACACCGCCCACCAGATCCCACCATGGGCTGATGGCATGCCCCCACAGCACCTGGGCTTCGGCGCTTTCAGTACGACCGGCACTGCGCTCGCCTTCACTGCGCAACCACAGGCGGTCGATGTCGCCACCGACCCAACCCTTGATATCCCAGTTCAGCGCACCCTCGCCGTCGCCGTCTTGCCATTCCAACTGGTTGATCAGCAACAGTGAGTTGATCGCACTGTCGTGAACCTTGTGCCCACCGGGAGCGTTGTACACCGCGGCGCGATCAGCGTCGGTCAAGGTCGGGATCGGCGTGCGGCTCTCGCTGAGCGCGGGTATCGCCGGGCT
Organism: Pseudomonas sp. ICBG1301; assembly: GCF_016918385.1. Lineage (NCBI taxonomy): Bacteria > Pseudomonadati > Pseudomonadota > Gammaproteobacteria > Pseudomonadales > Pseudomonadaceae > Pseudomonas > Pseudomonas sp. ICBG1301. Next base: position 255,209 of record NZ_JAEKGB010000001.1, on the reverse strand, counting down.
CATGCCTTGAAACTCATCCGCCAGGGCCAGCGGGCTGAACGCCAACCCGATGAACGCCCATAAAACATGCCGGCTTATGCTCGCTTGCTCATTCATGTACGCGCACCTCGCGGAACATGCCCATCTCCATGTGGTACAGCAGATGGCAGTGATAGGCCCATCGCCCCAGCGCATCAGCGGTTACGCGGTAGCTGCGCCGGGAGCCCGGCGGCATGTCGACGGTATGTTTGCGTACCTGGAACTGGCCGTTTTCGTCTTCCAGGTCACTCCACAGGCCATGCAGGTGAATGGGATGGCTCATCATGGTGTCGTTGACCAACACCAATCGGACCCGCTCGCCATAAGTCAATTGCAAAGGCTCGGCATCGGAAAACTTCACCCCATTGAACGACCAGGCGAACTTCTCCATATGCCCGGTGAGGTGCAATTCAAGGGTGCGGCTGGGGTCGCGGCCGTCAGGATCCTCGAAGGTACTGCGCAGGTCAGCGTAAGTCAGAACACGCCGGCCGTCGTTGCGCAGGCCGATGCCGGGGTCATCGAGCTTGGGGACCGGGTTCATGGCTTGCATATCCACCAACGGGTTGTCCTGCTCGCTGGCGGGGTGGGCCTGCATCGGCATCGCACTGTGGTCCATGCCTTCCATACCCGGCATATCCGCCATGGCACCGTGATCCATACCGCCCATGCCCATATCACCCATGGTGATCCAGGGGCGCGGATCCAACTCCGGGACTGAGGCAATCGCCCCAGGCTGACAAGCCAGGGTGCCGCGGGCGTAGCCGCTGCGGTCCATCGATTGGGCAAACAGCGTATAGGCTGGCGCCGTCGGCTCGACCAGCACGTCGAAAGTCTCCGCCACGGCAATGCGGAACTCGTCGACACTCACCGGCTGCACCGGCTGGCCATCAGCGGCAATCACGGTCATCTTCAGCCCCGGGATGCGCACATCGAAATAGCTCATCGCCGAGCCGTTGATAAAACGCAGCCGAATCGTTTCCCCCGCCTGAAACACGCCAGTCCAATTGCGTCCGGGAGGCTGGCCGTTGAGCAGATAGGTGTAGGTCTGGCCACTGACGTCGGCCAGGTCCGTAGGGTTCATCTTCATCTGTGCCCACATCAAGCGATCGTCGACGGTCGCTGACCAGCCCTGCTTGCCCACATCCCGCACAAAATCGCCCACGGTCGGCTTGTGCCGGTTGTAGTAATCCGACTGTTTCTTGAGGGTTTTCATCAGCGCAACGGGGTCTTCATCGGTCCAGTCCGACAGCATCACCACGTAATCGCGCTGGTAGCTGAACGTCTCGGGCACCTTGGGATCGATCACCAGCGGGCCATACACCCCCCTTTGCTCCTGGAACCCGGAATGACTGTGGTACCAGTACGTGCCGTGCTGCCTGACCGTGAACCGATAGACAAACACGCCACCCGGCTCGATGCCCTGGAAGCTCAGGCCCGGCACACCATCCATGTTCGACGGCAGGAGAATGCCGTGCCAGTGGATCGACGTCGGCTCAGCCAGGCGGTTTTTCACGCGCAGGGTCACGGTGTCGCCCTCGCGCCAGCGCAACAGCGGGCCGGGCAGGCTGCCGTTGATCGTCAGCGCGGTGCGGTCGCGGCCTGTGAGGTTGACCGGGGACTGGTCGATAAACAGATCAAATTGCGTGCCCGCGAGCACGCTAGGCTGGCCGGGGCTGGCCAACGCCCAGACCGGGGTGCGCCAGAGCCCGAGGCCGCCCAGCAAGCCGCCGGCGGCCAGGCCTTTGACGAATGTTCGTCGGGTGGTTTTGGAGTGCATGCCAATTCAATTCCATACGTTGAATGGCAGCAGATTAGGCACGCACGGCTGTCAGCCACCTTAGCGGCAGATTACCGATCTGACAGTTTCGCCCGCCCCCCCACAGCGGCGCGGGCGTTGGGCATCAGGCGATCTGGGCCTTGGACGCAACGCTGGCAAAGGTTGCCGGGTCCAGTGCATCAGGCTGCTCGTCGAGTACCTGGCGCGGGTGGTCATTGCCCGGGATCGAACTGTCGATCAACGCCAGCAACTGCGCACCGAGCGCAGTCAGGATGAAGTTCTCGCCATTGCCGCCCTCTTCCTCCGGACGCGACTCAATAAAACCACGCTTGAACAGCAGTGCCTCGTAGTCCGCGGCGGTCTTTTTCAGCGCATCCAGATTGCCGGTAGGCTCACCCGCCGTAGCCTTCTCGGCCGCCTCCTGCTCGGCGTATTTGCGTGGGGCGAAGCTACCTTCGCCGTTCTGTACTTCATGCAGCAGACGTTCGATCAGATCCCAGTTGTAAGTCGTCATCCTGATTCCTCCCGCAGGCCGATGGAAAGTAGCCCGTCAAAAGGTGTGACAGGCCACGTCAGCGGCCGTTCAGCTGAATAGACAGGCGTCATTTCTATGAACTTTCCACGCCCCCGTCACCTCCACTGAACATCACTGCCAAGGAGGTCCGACCATGAATGCCCTGATAAAACTGGCGATTGCCGCCACGCTGCTGTCCGCCCTGCCCGCCTGGGCCTGCACTCCCGAAGAGGCCACCGCCAAGCGCGAACAACTGGCCCGGGAAGTCACCCAGCTGACACAGCAAAACCCGGCCAAGGCCGAGCAAATCAACGCCGAGCTGAAGAAAATGGACGTGGACACCACCGCGGCCGACTTGCCCGACAAGTGCCAACTGATCGATCAACGCCTCAAGGATCTGGAAGAGGCCGCCGCCAAGAGCAAAAACTGAGGCCATAAAAAAACCGGACAATGTCCGGTTTTTTCATTTCACCCCTGCCTTACTCGGCAGCTGGTGCTTCTGGCTTGCGGCGCTTGAGCGGGGCCATGCCGTCCTTGCTGACGAGCGACAGGTTGTCGGTCTTCGGCCGGTTGGCGATCCTGCGCTTGGTCGGCGACTTGGCGCCGGTCTTCTTCTTGTCGCCCTTGGCGTCGGTTTTTTTCTTCTTCACACCGACAGCCTTGCCCGACGCCTTGACCTTCTTCGGACCGGTGTAGGTGCCTTTGACTTCCTTGATGGTACGACGCTCGAACGACTGCTTCAGGTAGCGTTCAATGCTCGACATCAGGTTCCAGTCGCCGTGGCAGATCAGCGAGATCGCCAAGCCATCGTTACCGGCACGCCCGGTACGGCCGATACGGTGCACGTATTCGTCGCCGCTGCGGGGCATGTCGAAGTTGATCACCAGGTCCAGGCCGTCGACATCCAGGCCACGGGCGGCAACGTCGGTGGCCACGAGGATTTTCACGCCGCCGGCCTTGAGACGGTCGATGGCCAGTTTGCGGTCCTTCTGGTCTTTCTCGCCGTGCAGCACGAACGCCTTGTATTCCTGGGCCACCAGGCGGCCATAGATACGGTCGGCGGCAGCACGGGTGTTGGTGAACACGATGGCCTTCTGATAGGTCTCGTTGGCCAGCAGCCAGTTGAGGATCTGCTCTTTGTGCACATTGTGGTCGGCGGTGACGATCTGCTGACGCGTGGTCGCGTTCAGGTCGCTGACGTTGTTGACCTGCAGGTGCTCAGGGTTTTTCAACACCTGGGCGACCATGTCGCGCAGGGTCGAGCCACCGGTGGTGGCGGAGAACAGCATGGTCTGCTGGCGATTGACGCACTCGCCCACCAGGCGCTGCACATCATCGGCAAAGCCCATGTCGAGCATGCGGTCGGCTTCGTCGAGCACCAGCACTTCGACTTCCTTGAGGTCGAGGTTGCCGGCGTTGAGTTGTTCGATCATGCGGCCTGGGGTGCCGATAAGGATGTCCGGCACCTTGCGCAGCATGGCGGCCTGGACCTTGAAGTCTTCGCCGCCGGTAATGATGCCGGACTTGATGAAGGTGAATTGCGAGAAACGTTCCACTTCCTTCAAGGTCTGCTGGGCCAGCTCACGGGTCGGCAGCAGGATCAGGGTCTTGATACTGACGCGAACTTTGGCCGGGCCGATCAGGCGGTTCAGTACCGGCAGGACGAAAGCGGCGGTCTTGCCGCTGCCGGTTTGAGCCGTCACCCGCAGGTCACGCCCTTCGAGCGCGAGCGGGATGGCCGCTGCTTGCACCGGCGTAGGCTCGACAAATTTAAGCTCGGCCACGGCTTTGAGCAGGCGTTCGTGCAGGGCGAATTGGGAAAACACGGGTGCTACCTCGAAGAAATACAAAATATCAGCTGCATAGGGTAACGGTTTCGGGCGCCCAAACCGAGTTTCTTTACGCGAACGGTGCTAATCAGCTGCTTTTTTGTTAGAGCTTTTGTCCATAAAGCCAACATTGTCGCCGTTAAATGCTCTAATCGGCCCCGTCTTGCATTTAGAGGAATCGGTTTTACCCATGGATATCAAACAGCTCTGGCTCAACGTCCAAGGCCTCTGGGGCACCCTCGACGAACATCCGATGCTGCACGCCGGCCTCGGTCTGCTGGTGTTGCTGGTAGCCGCCTTGCTGGTCGGGCGGGTTGCGCGCTACCTCATCCTGCATGCGGTCAAAATGCTCGGGCGCCAGCCGGCACTGCATTGGCTCAACGACTTTCGCCATAACAAAGTCTTCCACCGCCTGGCACAGATGACGCCGTCACTGGTGGTCCAGTTCGGCCTGTACCTGGTGCCGGACCTGAGCAAGACCGCCGCCCTGTTTATCGGCAACGTGGCGCTGGCGTTCACCATCCTGTTCATGACGCTGGCCGTGAGCGCCCTGCTCAACGCCCTGCTGGACATCTACGCCCGTACCGAACATGCGCGCACCCGCTCGATCAAGGGTTATGTGCAATTGGCGAAGATGGTGCTGTTCGTATTTGCCGCGATCATCATCGTCGCCACACTGATCGACCGTTCACCGCTGTTACTGCTGTCCGGGCTTGGCGCCATGTCGGCGGTGATTCTGTTGGTGTACAAGGACACCCTGCTGTCGTTCGTCGCCAGCGTGCAACTGACCAGCAACGACATGCTGAGGGTCGGCGACTGGATCGAAATGCCTCAAGTAGGCGCCGATGGTGATGTGGTGGATATCACCCTGCACACGGTCAAGGTGCAGAATTTCGACAAGACCATCGTCTCGATCCCCACCTGGCGATTGATGTCCGAGTCGTTCAAGAACTGGCGTGGCATGCAGGCCTCCGGTGGCCGTCGCATCAAGCGCAGCCTGTACATCGACGCCAGCGGTGTGCGCTTCCTGCGTGACGATGAAGAAGTGCGCATGACCCAGGTGCATCTGCTCACCGACTACATCAGCCGCAAGCAGGCCGAACTCAAAGCCTGGAACGAAGCCCAGGGGCACAGTGCGCAGCTGTCGGCCAACCGCCGCCGCATGACCAACCTCGGCACCTTCCGTGCCTATGCGCTGGCGTACCTGAAAAGCCATCCGGAGATCCAGCCGAACATGACCTGCATGGTGCGCCAGATGCAAACCACCGCCCAGGGCGTGCCGCTGGAGATCTACTGCTTCACGCGCACCACGGCGTGGGCGGATTACGAGCGCATCCAGGGCGATATCTTCGATTACTTGCTGGCGGTATTGCCGGAGTTCGGCCTGAGCCTGTATCAGCAGCCGAGTGGTAATGATCTACGGGCGGGGGTGTTGCCGGCGGTGTTGGGGGCCAGCCATTTACCAGCCCCTGAGAGTCGCGCCGGCTAAGCCACGCGACGATGGGGGGCCTTGGCGCCCAACCGGCTGATCCACACCGCCCCCAGAATCACCAAGCCGCCCAGCGCCAGACGGCCCAGCGGTTCGTGCTGGTTCCAGATCAGCAGGTTGAGCAGCAGGCCCACCGGCACATGCAGGTTATTCACCACCGCCAGGGTGCCGCCATTGACCAGGCAGGCGCCCTTGTTCCACCAGTACATGCCCAGCGCGGTGCTGATCAAGCCGAGAAATAACAGCACGCCCCACTGCAGCGGCGCTTCGGGCAGGAAGTTGGCCTTGCCGAACAGCAAGAACGCCGGCAATACCACCAGCAGCGCACCCAGGTAGAAATAACCGAAGCGCCGATAATGCGGCTGATCACTCGGGTAGCGAGCCACCAGATGCTTGTACATCACCTGCCCGGCGGCATAGGTGAAATTGGCCAGTTGGAGCAGCAAAAAGCCCATGAAGAAATTCGGCGTGATCTGATCGAAGCGGATCACCGCTGCGCCGCCCACCGCCACCAATGCGGCAATCAGCGCCCAGGGGTTGAAGCGCCGGTTGAGGGCGTCTTCGATCAGGGTCACGTGCAACGGCGTGAGGATGGTGAACAGCAGCACCTCGGGCACCGTAAGCACGCGAAAGCTCAGGTACAGGCACACGTACGTGACGCCGAACTGCAATGCGCCGATGACCAGCATGCTGCGCATGAACGCGGGCTCCACCGAGCGCCAGCGGGTCAGCGGGATGAAGACCAGCCCGGCCAACAGCACGCGCACCAGCACGGCGAAGTAACTGTCGACGTGGCCGGCGAGGTATTCGCCGATCAAGCTGAAGGAAAATGCCTGAATCAGAGTGACAACCAGTAGATAACCCATGCGCGCCTCGTTTCGAATGGGCGGGACATTAAAGGTTTTCGGCGCGGCACGAAACTCGACGCAAAAAAAAGCCCGACCTCGCTATAGCGGCAGTCGGGCAGGAGCACTCAGGAGCAAAAAGTGCAAAGGGAGGTTCGATACGCGTACTTGAAGGGTTGGCGTGGAGCTAGATAAACACCGCGCGATTATCTGACGATTAACGGATCAAGCAACTTGGGCCAGCAACGCCTTGGCGTGGTTGATGCCTTTTTCCTGGAAGTCACCGCTCAGGTTCACCCCTTCAGCGTGAATGAACGTCACGTCGTGAATCCCGATGAAGGCCATGACCTGGCGCAAATACGGTTCCTGGTGATCAGATGTCGCGCCGGTATGAATGCCGCCCCGCGCAGTGAGCACGATGGCACGTTTACCCGTCAGCAAGCCCTGGGGCCCGGTGGCGGTGTACTTGAAGGTCACACCGGCGCGCAACACGTGGTCCAGCCAGGCTTTGAGCGTACTGGGGATGGCGAAGTTGTACATCGGCGCAGCCATCACCAGCACATCGGCGGCGAGCAATTCGTCGGTCAATTCGTTGGAGCGGTCCAGGGACGCCTGTTCAATGGCGCTGCGTTGCTCGACCGGTTTCATCCAGCCGCCCAGCAGATTGGCGTCCAGGTGCGGAACCGGGTTGAGCGCCACGTCTCGCACGCTGATCTGATCCGCCGGATGCGCGGCTTGCCATTGGCTGATGAATTGCTGAGTCAGTTGGCGGGAAATCGAATCCTGCTGGCGGGCACTGCTTTCGATGATCAGAACATTGGACATGGCTATGTAGGCTCCATCTGTACTTGCTGTAAGTCGATGGAGAAAAGATTAAACAACGCCCATTCGATAAAAAAGCGCAAAAAACTGCTATAACCCATCTAGAAATTTGTTAATAAGCGGAGTATTGCTAAGCGCAGGCTCCGCTGTCGCCTCATTTGGGAGCGCAGGCCAGGGCGATACGCATTTTGATAATGGCGCGGTTGAACTTGACCGTCGTGTTGGTGCTTTTACCCGCCGGCACCGTAACCGTACGACGACGTGGAGATTCCGGGCCGTTGGTAAAGGTTACCGAACAGACGGCGTCATTCGTGCCGTAGTTATTCAACTGGATCGAACTGATGTCGCCGTCCACATCGGACGCGGTGTAATCCACGCTCACACCGTCGATCTTCTTAGTCACGTCGATCGGGTAGGCAAACGCGCTCATCGGCAACAGCGCCAGCCACACACAACAGAATTTTCTCATTCGGCAGTCTCCATAAAGGCTGCCAGCTTAGGACAAGAGGAGCTCATCTTGAAAGCGCCCCGCGTTACCCTCGATCAATGGCGCACGCTGCAAGCCGTGGTCGACCATGGCGGCTTCGCCCAGGCGGCTGAAGCGCTGCACCGTTCGCAGTCCTCGGTGAGCTACACCGTGGCGCGTATGCAAGATCAACTCGGGGTGCCATTGCTGCGCATCGACGGGCGCAAGGCAGTGCTTACCGACGCCGGTGAGGTGCTGTTGCGCCGCTCGCGGCAACTGGTGAAAAACGCCAGCCAGCTGGAAGACCTCGCCCACCATATGGAACAAGGCTGGGAAGCGGAAGTGCGCTTGGTGGTCGATGCGGCTTACCCCAATGCGCGCCTGGTGCGCGCCCTCTCCGCCTTTATGCCGCAAAGCCGCGGTTGCCGCGTACGCCTACGCGAAGAGGTGCTGTCGGGTGTTGAAGAACTGCTGATTGAAGGCGTGGCCGACCTGGCGATTTGCGGCTTCAGCATCCCCGGTTACCTGGGCACGGAAATGAGCGATGTGGAGTTTGTGGCCGTGGCCCATCCCGAGCACACGCTGCACCGCATGAACCGCGAACTGAGCTTCCAGGACCTCGAAAGCCAGATGCAGGTGGTGATCCGCGATTCCGGACGGCAGCAGCCGCGGGATGTCGGCTGGCTCGGCGCCGAACAGCGCTGGACCGTCGGCAGCCTGTCCACTGCCGCCACATTCGTCAGCAGCGGCCTGGGCTTCGCCTGGCTGCCCCGACACCTGATCGAACGTGAACTCAGGGACGGCCTGCTCAAGCAGCTACCCTTGGAAAAAGGCGGCAGCCGCAACCCCACGTTCTACCTTTACTCAAACAAGGACAAACCCCTGGGGCCGGCCACGCAGATCCTCGTGGAACTGCTGCGCACCTTTGACACCGCCCCTCTGGATGCGCCTTTCGCCGCCCCACGACAAGCCTGAAACGGAGTTTATGCATGCCCTGGTTCGACCACGAAGGCTGCAGCCTGCACTACGAGGAATATGGTCACGGCGCACCGCTGATCCTGATCCACGGCCTGGGCTCCAGCAGCCAGGACTGGGAATTGCAGGTCCCGGTGCTGGCCAGGCATTACCGCCTGATCGTGGTGGATGTACGCGGTCACGGGCGCTCCGACAAACCCCGTGAGCGCTATAGCATCGCAGGCTTCACCCTTGACCTGATCGCCCTGATCGAACACCTGGACCTGCCACCCGCTCATGTGGTCGGCTTGTCCATGGGCGGTATGATTGCCTTCCAGCTGGCAGTGGACGAACCCGGCCGGGTCAGGAGCCTGTGCATCGTCAACAGCGCACCCGAGGTCAAGGTGCGCAGTGTCGATGACTACTGGCAATGGGCCAAACGCTGGAGCCTGGCGCGCCTGCTCAGCCTCGCGACCATCGGCAAGGCGCTCGGCGACCGGCTGTTTCCCAAACCGCACCAGGCCGACCTGCGCCGCAAGATGGCCGAGCGCTGGGCAAAAAATGACAAACGTGCTTATCTCGCCAGCTTCGACGCGATTGTGGGCTGGGGCGTACAGGAACAACTTTCCAGGATTACCTGTCCAACCCTGGTCATCAGCGCCGACCACGACTACACCCCCGTGGCGCATAAAGAAAACTATGTAAAACTGCTGCCCGATGCGCGTCTGGTGGTGATCGAGGATTCCCGCCATGCCACGCCGTTGGACCAACCCGAAGTCTTTAACGCGACCTTGCTCGATTTTCTGAAGACAGTCGAAACCACTACCCAGGATCACTGACCCATGTTGAAAAAAATCGCCTTCTTTACCGGCTCCGTTCTGTTCGCAGCCAACCTGATGGCCGCCGAACCCGCCAAGGCGCCTCACGTGCTGATCGATACCACCAACGGCCAGATCGAGATCGAACTGGACCCGGTCAAGGCGCCGATCAGCACCAAGAATTTCCTGGCCTACGTCGATAAAGGTTTCTACACCAACACGATTTTCCACCGTGTGATCCCGGGCTTCATGGTCCAGGGCGGCGGGTTCACCGCGCAGATGTCGCAGAAGCCCACCGACGCACCGATCAAGAACGAAGCCAGCAATGGCCTGCATAACGTACGCGGCACCTTGTCCATGGCGCGTACCAATGACCCGAACTCGGCCACCAGCCAATTCTTCATCAACGTGGCCGACAATGCCTTCCTCGACCCGGGTCGTGATGCCGGTTATGCCGTGTTCGCCAAAGTCGTCAAGGGCATGGACGTCGTCGACATCATCGTCAACTCCCAGACCACCACCAAGCAAGGCATGCAGAACGTGCCAATCGATCCTGTCGTGATCAAGTCGGCCAAGCGCATCGACTGAGGCCGGCAGGCCGCTTCGCGCGTGGCCCACAAGGCTGCGCGCACATTTGAAAGGAGAGCCCGCACGGCGGGCGTCAAACTTAATGCTCTATCGTCGCTTTGAACAACTGATCGATATCTTCCGCGACGCACCCAGCGCGGCCCCTCCCGATAAAGTCCTGCCCTTCTACCTCTACTACCTGCGCCAGGTGTGGCCGCATTTCGTCGCCTTGCTGGTGGTGGGCCTGATCGGTGCGCTGATTGAAGTGGCGCTGTTCAGCTACCTGAGCCGCATCATCGACCTGGCCCAAGGCACCCCGCCCGCCGACTTCTTCCAGGTTCACAGCGGCGAGCTGATCTGGATGGCCGTGGTCGCGCTGCTGCTGCGCCCAATTTTCGGCGCCTTGCATGACCTGCTGGTACACCAGACCATCAGCCCGGGCATGACCAGCCTGATCCGCTGGCAGAACCACAGCTACGTGCTCAAGCAGAGCTTGAACTTCTTTCAGAACGACTTCGCGGGGCGCATCGCCCAGCGCATCATGCAAACCGGCAACTCCCTGCGCGACTCCGCCGTGGCGGCGGTGGATGCGATCTGGCACGTAGCGATCTATGCCATCAGCTCCCTGGTGCTGTTTGCCGAGGCTGATTGGCGCCTGATGATCCCGCTCGTGACCTGGATCGTCTGCTACAGCCTGGCACTGCGCTATTTCGTGCCGCGGGTGAAGGAACGTTCGGTGATTTCCTCCGAGGCGCGCTCCAAACTGATGGGCCGTATCGTCGACGGCTACACCAACATCACCACCTTGAAGCTGTTTGCGCACACCCATTTCGAACAGGAATACGCCAAGGAAGCGATCATCGAGCAGACCGAAAAGACCCAGCTGGCCAGCCGCGTGGTGACCAGCATGGACGTGGTGATCACCACCATGAACGGCCTGTTGATCGTCACCACCACCGGCCTGGCCCTGTGGTTGTGGACCCAGTCGTTGATTTCCGTGGGTGCAATTGCGTTGGCGACCGGCCTGGTGATTCGCATCGTCAACATGTCCGGCTGGATCATGTGGGTGGTCAATGGCATTTTCGAAAACATCGGCATGGTGCAGGACGGCCTGAAAACCATCGCCCAACCGCTGGCGGTGACCGACCGCGACAACGCTCCACGCCTGAGCGTGCCCCGTGGTGAAGTGCGCTTTGAGCAGGTGGATTTTCACTACGGCAAAAAGAGCGGGATCATTGGCGGCCTGGACCTGAACATCCAGGCCGGGGAAAAAATCGGCCTGATCGGCCCCTCGGGCGCCGGCAAGTCGACCCTGGTCAACTTGCTGCTGCGCCTTTACGACCTGCAAGGCGGGCGCATCCTGATCGATGGCCAGAACATAGCCGAGGTGGCTCAGGAAACCCTGCGCGAACAGATCGGCATGATCACCCAGGACACCTCGCTGCTGCACCGCTCGATCCGCGACAACCTGCTGTATGGCAAGCCGGATGCTACCGATGAAGAGCTCTGGGCCGCCGTGCACAAGGCGCGTGCCGATGAGTTCATCCCATTGCTGTCGGATGCCGAAGGCCGCACCGGGCTGGACGCGCATGTGGGTGAACGCGGCGTGAAGCTGTCCGGCGGGCAGCGTCAACGCATTGCAATTGCTCGCGTGCTGCTTAAAGACGCGCCGATTCTGATCATGGATGAAGCGACTTCGGCACTGGACTCGGAAGTCGAGGCGGCGATTCAGGAAAGCCTGGAAACCCTGATGCAAGGCAAGACGGTGATTGCGATTGCGCACCGGCTGTCGACTATTGCGCGAATGGACAGGTTGGTGGTGCTGGAGAAAGGCCGGATTGCTGAAAGTGGCAGCCATGCCCAATTGCTGGCCCATGGCGGATTGTATGCACGTTTGTGGCAGCACCAGACAGGGGGTTTTGTAGGCATCGACTGACCCCGACGGGTCATGGCTGCGCCACCAAATCCGAACAATTCTGACAGTTTTCTCTATCGAACGGGTGATGGGCCACAATCCTGCTGTACTACAAGCAGGAACCAGGATGGCCCTGACGTAACACTGCAAGGAGCATCACCTACCCGTTAACTAGATAGAGCAATCTACTAAGGAAGTGTTCATGTCTACTTTGTTGAAACGTTCCGTTACGGAAGGATTGGGCACGTTTTGGCTGGTACTGGGTGGCTGCGGGAGTGCGGTGTTGGCCGCAGCGTTCCCCAACGTCGGGATCGGTCTGCTCGGTGTGGCCCTGGCATTCGGGCTCACGGTGCTGACCATGGCCTTTGCTATCGGTCATATCAGCGGTTGTCACCTCAACCCGGCAGTATCGGTGGGGCTGGTCGTGGGCGGAAGGTTTCCGGCCAGGGAATTACCGTCGTACATCGTGGCCCAAGTCATCGGCGGCATCGTCGCCGCGGCACTGCTGTACTTCATTGCCAGTGGCAAACCGGGTTTTGAACTGGCCGGCGGCCTGGCTTCCAATGGTTATGGCGAGCATTCACCCGGTGGATACTCGATGGCGGCAGGCTTTGTCACCGAACTGGTGATGACGGCGATGTTTGTGCTGATCATCCTCGGCGCCACCGACCGCCGTGCCCCTGCGGGCCTGGCCCCCATAGCCATTGGCCTGGCCTTGACCCTGATCCACCTGATCTCGATCCCCGTCACCAACACCTCGGTCAACCCGGCCCGCAGTACCGGCCCGGCATTGATTGTCGGCGGGTGGGCGATCCAGCAGCTGTGGATGTTCTGGCTCGCGCCGATCCTCGGTGCAATCGTCGGCGGTGTGGTTTATCGCTGGCTGGGCAAAGAAGAGACGGCCTGAAGCAAAGGAGTTCAGCCCTGCCGATAAGGCAGGGCTGCCGTGAATCACATCATCCTTGGTGGGCCTGCATGTACTGACGCAAGAGCTGATTGATTCGCGTCTGATACCCGGTACCCTGGCCTTTAAACCACTCCAGTACATCAGCATCAAGTCGAATCGTGACCGTCTGTTTCACCGGGACACGCAATTCGGCACGCCGGAAAAAGTCGGCGTCGAGCTCCGGAATATCGCTGGTGTCAATTTCGTCATCATTCATCTTGGCCAAGCGCTCCCAATCAGTTTTCGATGTTTGCGTCATAGTATTTGGCCTCCTTCTTGGTTGCTTTTCGGGCGGAGATGATACGGATCACATCACCACACCGTTCGGTGTATACGACTACACCCATTAACAATTTGATCCAGCCAATACTGACCCAACGCTCCTCACCATAATCCGCTCGATCATCGCGCAAGGCCAGCATTGGATGCCTGAAGATATCCGGAACGTCATTAAAATCGATGCCGTGCTTCAATATATTGGCTTTATTCTTGGATTCATCCCACTCAAAAAGCATGGCACGCCCTGTATTTACTTTTGTACATACAGAATAGCGACGTACCAGCGTCTTGGAAGTATTGCCTGACCGATGGTTCAGCCCTGCCGATAAGGCAAAGCTGCCCTCGCCTCTTCGGCATACGCCAGCACTCCCACCCGCTCACGCGCCAGGAAATCCTCAACGGCGTGCTTCAAACCCGGATGGCGCAGGTAGTGCCATGAACGAGTTATCACCGGTTCGAACCCGCGTATCAACTTGTGCTCGCCCTGGGCACCGGCGTCGAAACGCTGCAAGCCGTTGGCGATCGCGTAGTCCATGCTCTGGTAGAAACATGTCTCGAAATGCAGGCGATCGAACTCCGCCAGGCAACCCCAATAGCGACCATAGAAGCTATCGCCACCGATCAAGCTGAAAGCCATGGCCACCGGACGCGCCCCTTGCCTGGCCAACACCACGCGGATCGCCTCGGGCATGCGCTCGGCCAGCAGGCTGAAAAAGGCGCGGGTCAAATAGGGGGATTGGCGGCGCACGGCGTAGGTATTGGCGTAGCAGGCGTAGACAAAGTCCCATTGGGCCTCGCTCAGTTCGTGGCCTTGCAGCCATTCGAAATCGATCCCCTGCCCCGCCACTTGCTCACGCTCTTTTCGCATCTGTTTGCGCTTGCGTGAACTGAGAGCATCGAGGAAGTCCTGAAAGTCGCGATAACCCCGGTTCTGCCAATGGAACTGACAGCCCAGGCGCTGCAACCAGCCCTCTTGCCGGGCCAGTGCGCTGTCGGCCAGTGGGTCGGTGAAGTTGATATGCGCACTGGAAAGCCCTTCAACTTCCAGGTAGCCCGGCAGGCTTTTGAGCAATTCAAAACCGTCCTCGGCATTCGCTGCCAACAACCTTGGCCCGCTCACCGGGCTGAACGGCACCGCCGTCAACAGCTTGGGGTAATAGTCGATACCGGCGCGCTCACAGGCATCCGCCCAGCCATGATCGAACACGTACTCGCCGTAGGAGTGCCACTTGCGGTAAATGGGCAAGGCCGCCATCAATCGATCACCGTCCCAATGCAGCAAGTGCTCAGGCTGCCAACCCGACTGCGCGCCCAGACTGGCGCTGTCCTCCAACGCACTTAGAAATGCATGCCGCACAAAGGGCTGAGCATGCGGCACCAAGGCGTCCCAGGCACTTGGGGCAATTTCGGACAAGCTGTCCAGACGTTGCAGCGGCATCGGCGTCCTCACGGGTGTTGGGCGTAAAAGCCTGGCGAGTATCGCCTATCACAGCGCGGGGCACACCTCGAAACCGCAAGGACAAACCTCGAAACAATTAGTTCCATTCTTAAATAATTTGTCATGCAGATGAAATCACTTCGCCACTACCTCGTCATAAACGATCGCAATACTGACGCCTGTTTTTTAGAGCGCCTGGTTCTATAAGGCGGCTATTTTCCGTCCGTCATCGGTCGGTTGTGTCCTGGATGGTTTGCCATCCCTCCTCACTTTCGGAGATTGATATGCGTCTTGCTTCCACTAAAACTGCGGCGGTCCTGTGCGGCGGCCTGCTGATGGCCCTGAGCATTCCAGCCAGCGCTGCAGTCGACGCTAAATTGCTCGACATGCTCAAGGCCAACGGCCAGATCACTGCAGCGCAGTACACTGAACTGCAAGCGGAATTGGCCAAAGACCAGAAAGAAAAGCAGATCGCACAGCAAGCTCAACAAGAGACCAACGAGCAGATCGCGGCCACCGCGAAAAAAACCAACGACCTCAGCGTTTTCGACCAGAAGCTGGCCTGGGCCGCGCGCACCCAACTCAAGGGTGACGTGCGTTTCCGTCAGGAAACCGTGAAGATCCAAGGCGAATCCAACAACGGCGGCCGTGACAAAGACCGCCAACGTATTCGCGCACGCCTGGGCGCCTACACCGAAATCAACTCGCAAGTGGACACCGGCATCCGAATCGCCACCGGCAGCAACGACGATGCCCGCTCCACCAACCAGGACCAGGACAACTACTTCGACAAGAAGTCGATCTGGCTGGACCTCGGCTACATCGACTACCACCCGGACCAGATCAAGAACTTGCACGTGATCGGCGGCAAGATGCTCCAACCCTGGGTGAACATGGGCGACGTGATCTGGGATAGCGACATCAACCCGGAAGGTCTGGCCCTGACCTACAAGTACCCACTGGGTAGCAGCGCCGAACTGTTCGGCAGCATCGGCAACTACAACCTCAAGGACAACGTTGACGGCGACGGCGTGCAGTTCCGCCACGACCTGCGCCTGACATCCGGCCAGCTGGGCACGCGCTTCTCAGTCACGGACAACCTGAAAATGACCCTGGGCGGCAGCGTTTACGCCTACCAGAACGATAAAGACAGCCGCTGCACCACAACCACCACGCCTTGCGCACTGGCGGTCAACGGCAACTCGCCCGACAACCAGTTCCGCCTGTACGAAGGCTTTGCCCAAGCCGATATCGGCGGCCTGGCCGTGCCTCTGGCGTTTTATGGTCAGTACGTGAAAAACAACGATGCCGTGACCGATCAGGACACCGCCTGGTTGCTGGGTGCCAAGTCCAAAGTGTTCGGTTTCAACCTGGACTACAACTACCGCGATACCCAACGTGATGCGGTCGTTGGCGCTTTCACCGACTCGGACTTCGCCAACGGCACCACCGGTTCGCGCGGTCACAAGTTCAAGGTCAGCTACGACATCGACAAGAACTTCGCCCTCGGCGCTACGTATTTCCTGACCAAGGCCGACTACGCCAGCCGCACCCAGCGTGATGCCAACACCAACACCCTGCAGTTGGATGCTGAAGCCAAGTTCTAGAAAAGCAGCGGTAAGTTTCAAGCTATAAGCTTCAAGGACGAGCGCTTTATCTGCCGCTTCAAGTTTGCCGCTTGAAGCGGCTTCTACAACAGCCTTGCGTGGGTGAGTCGCCCCCTCATCCGTTCGACGCCCCACGCAAGCCTGTCTTTACCCGCCTTTAATGATCTGGCGCCGCTCGGCAGCCAGTCGCTCAGCCAACGCATCGGCATCCTTGACCGGGGCTTGCGGCATGATCTTCAACGTCGCCTGCAACAAGCGCATCTGACGGATAAATCGCCGGCAGTTGGGGCAGAACATCAGGTGATGACGCACCAGCAAACGCTCGCGAAAGGTCAATTGCCCATCGAGGTAGTCACTGGACCGCGCCACTTGTTCTTTACACGTCAACATTCGCCCGTTTCCTCAAAATGCTCCACCGTGGCGAAGACTTTAAGCCGCGCTCGATGCAACAGCACACGGACATTGGAGAGCGAGAGCGTCAGAAGATTACAGATTTCTTCCAATTCCAGGCCCTGGCGTTCACGCAGCACCAGCACGCTACTTTGTAACTCCGACAGACTCAGAATCGTATGCTCCAGGCATTCACGCAGCTCGTCCTCGGTCAGCAAGGCTTCCGGGGTGTCCTGATGCCAGGCGTAGGGGGCGACGGCCCAGTGGCCGTCGTCGGGTACGAAGCGGTCATCCCCGATGGTGCCGTGGGGCGAAGGCAAATCGTCGAGCAAGACTTCACGACGGTTCTGTTTATAACGGCCTTTGGCAGCGTTGGCGGTGATGGTCAGCAACCAGGTCTTGAGGCTGGAGCGCCCTTCGAACTTGGCCAGGTTGCGCACCACCGACAACCAGGCGTCCTGCACCACTTCGTCGGCGTGGCGCTGGCCGACGATGGCATAGGCCACCGCCCGCATCGCGCTCTGGTAGGTGGTGACCATGTCCTTGTAGGCCCGCTGCTCGCCCTTGAGCAGTCGTTCAAGCAGGTGCGCGTCGTCCGCTGCCGCCATTCAAGACCTCGATGTTTATCGCTTGCGCAGGATCACGCTGCCGATGGAATACCCAGCGCCAAACGAGCTGAGCACCGCCACGGAGCCCTTGGGCAGGTCGTCCTGGTAAGTATGGAACGCAATCACCGAACCCGCCGAACTGGTGTTGGCGTAGGTATCGAGAATGACCGGGGCCTCTTCCACCGTGGCTTCGCGGCCCAACAGTTTCTTCACGATCAGGTGGTTCATGCTCAGGTTGGCCTGATGCAGCCAGAAGCGCTTCACGTCGGTGACATTCAACTGGTTCTGCGCCAGGTGGGTGCTGATCAATTCGGCAACCATCGGGCAGACATCGCGGAACACCTTGCGACCTTCCTGCACGAAAAGCTTGTCGGGCGCGCCGATGCCCTCTTCCGCCGCGCGGTTGAGAAAGCCGAAGTTGTTGCGAATATTATTGGAGAACTGGGTCAACAGCTTGGTGCTCACCACCTCGAACTGATGCTCGGAGGTCGCAAGGTCAGCGCGCTCAAGCACGACGGCAGTGGCCGCATCACCAAAAATGAAGTGGCTGTCACGGTCACGGAAGTTCAGATGGCCGGTGCACACTTCCGGGTTGACCATCAGGATCGCCCGCGCCTGGCCCAACTGGATGCTGTTGGCGGCGTTCTGGATGCCGAAGGTGGCC
Source organism: Pseudomonas sp. ICBG1301 (assembly GCF_016918385.1). NCBI lineage: Bacteria > Pseudomonadati > Pseudomonadota > Gammaproteobacteria > Pseudomonadales > Pseudomonadaceae > Pseudomonas > Pseudomonas sp. ICBG1301. Next base: position 237,263 of record NZ_JAEKGB010000001.1, on the reverse strand, counting down.
GAGGAACACGCCACGTTCATGTCGAAACCGAAACCTTCGATGCCCAGTGCGCTCTGGACTTCGATGGCGATGGCCGGGTAGGCACGCTGCAGATTGGAACAGGCAACGATCACACCGTCGATGTCGGCGGCAGTCTTGCCTGCTCGCTTGAGAGCCTGTTCGGCGGCGCCGACCGCCATCTGGCAGAGCACCGACCACTCGTCATTGCTGCGCTCGGGCAGGCGCGGGGCCATGCGCTGCGGATCAAGGATGCCCTCCTTGTCCATCACGAAGCGGCTCTTGATGCCCGACGCCTTTTCAATGAACGCCGCGCTGGACTCGGTCAACGCCTGCACTTCACCGCGCTCGATAGCAGCGGCATTGTCGCTGTTGAACTGTTGCACGTAGGCATTGAAAGACTGCACCAGCTCTTCGTTGGAGATGCTGTTGGCCGGGGTGTACAGGCCAGTGCCGCTGATGACGACGTTATGCACGGTCGTTCCTCTAAATCTGTCAGGCAGAAGATATTGGTACCGTCGTACCAAACTGTAAGTAGTCCGATTCCGCGCGGCGGACATCAGACTGGCAACGCTTTATTCCATCGCGCCGCAGCTCTGTGCGACGACCCCGGCATTTATAGCGGCGAAGTTTGCCACAAATGCCGGGATTTGGCGCCACGTCCCAGACAAGCACCGTTTTAATGTGCAAGTGAGCCAGCCCGACCCACGTCAGAATCAGGGCTCCACCTGGCTCCACTGCTTGCTCAGGCGCTTGTCGGAAATTGGCACTTTAGTGCCCAACTGCTGGGCAAACAACGACACCCTGTACTCTTCCAACCACCAACGATAAAGCTCCAGTTGCGGGTCGCGCTTACCTTCCTGGGCGTGTTTTTTCAGGCGGTTTTCGTACTGGGTCCACAAGCCTGCCAACTCGCCGCTCCACACCCGGTCCTTTTGTACCTGGCTCGGCAATTTCTCCAGGCGCAACTCGATGGCCTTGAGAAAACGCGGCAATTCCTTGAACCACTGCGCCGGGATTTCCCGTACAAAACCGGGGTACACCAGCTGGCTCAGTTGCTGCTTGATATCGTTCAACGCCACGGCCTGGGCCAGGTCGATCTTGCCTTTGAAGCGTTTCTGCAAACCGTGCCAGAGCTTGAGCACTTCCAGGGTCAGGCGCGCCAGGCGTTCGGCGTGTTCGGTCCAATGGCCGCGCTTGCGCTCGGCCAAGGCGGCCAAACCCGCGCCATCACGGGGCAGGCTGGCTTCACCTTCCAGCACGCAGGTATCGAGGCTGGCCAGCAGAATGTCTTCCACCAACGCGTCAACGCGCCCCAATTCGCGGTACATCAAACCCAGCTCGGTCAGCCCGGGTAATTTTGCGCGCAGGAATTTCGCCGGCTCCGCCAATTGCTGCATCAGCAGGCGCTGCAAAGCACGGCGGTGCTGGAACTCGGCCTCGGCAGCGGTGGAGAAACGCCCTTCCTTGACGGTGCCATTGTCCTCCACCAGCGCCGGGTAAACGGTCATCGACAGGCCGGCGATGTTTTGCTGGGTTTTCTCGGCCACCGCCGCAAACACCTTGGCCTGCACCGGTTGCTGGCTTTTTGCAGTTTGCGGCACGGCCAAGGCGGCTTGGCTGGCTTGTGCAAAGCGGGCGGTCAACTCCGCCAGATCGCGGCCTTCACCCAGGAACTTGCCCTGGCCATCGACCACTTCGAGGTTCATCTTCAAGTGGTTTTCCACCTGCTGAGCCGCCTCCGCCCAAGCCTCATCGCTGACCCGTGCGCCGGTCATGCGCAGCAATTCGTGCCCCAGCGCCTGGGGCAACGAACCCTGGCCAAATTCGATGCGCTGCAACGCCGCCTTGACGAAGTCCGGCACCGGCACGAAGTTCTTGCGCAGTGCCTTGGGCAAATTACGCACCAGGGCAACGCATTTGGCTTCGATCAGCCCCGGCACCAGCCACTCCAGACGCTCCGGCGGCAGGGCCGGCAGCAGCGGTGCCGGCACGCGCAGGGTCACACCGTCACGCGGATGGTTGGGCTCGAAGTGGTAACTCAACGTCAGGGCCAGGTCGCCCAGGTGCAGGGTATCCGGGTAATGCGCGGCGGTGACTTCACTGGCTTCGCGTGCCAGCACGTCTTCTTCGCGCATGATCAGCAGTTGCGGGTTTTTCTGGCTGTTGACCTTGTACCAGCTGTCGAAGGTCGCGGTCTGGTGGATCTCCGCCGGCAGGCGTGCGTCATAGAAGGCGTAGAGGGTTTCTTCATCGGCCAGGATATCGCGGCGGCGGGCCTTGGCTTCCAGTTCGTCGAGCTGCTCCAGCAACTGCTGGTTGGCCGCCAGGCACTTGGCACGGGACTGGATTTCCCCACGCACCAGGCCTTCGCGGATAAACAGCTCGCGCGACACCACGGGGTCGATCGGCCCGTAATGCACCGGCCGACGTCCGACCACGATCAACCCGAACAGGGTGATCTGCTCAAATGCCACCACCTGGCCACGCTTCTTCTCCCAATGCGGCTCAAAGTGGTTTTTCTTGATCAAATGCCCGGCCAGCGGCTCGATCCAGTCGGCGTCGATCTTCGCCACCATGCGTGCATACAGCTTGGTGGTTTCCACCAGTTCGGCGGTCATCAACCATTGCGGGCGCTTTTTGCCGATACCCGAGGACGGGTGAATCCAGAAACGCCGCTGACGCGCACCGAGGTAGTCGCCGTCTTCGGTCTTCTGGCCAATCTGGCTGAGCAGGCCGGACAGCACCGCCTTGTGCAGCTTCGGGTAGTCCGCCGGATCCTGGTTGATGGCCAGCTGCATGTCGCGGCAGATCAGGCTCAACTGGCGATGGGAATCGCGCCATTCACGCAGGCGCAGGTAATTGAGGAAGTTCTTGCGACACCAGTTGCGCAGCGGGCTGGCGGTCAGCGCCTGGCGCTGCTCTTCAAAGCCGCGCCACAGATTGACCAAGCCGGCGAAGTCGGAATCGGCATCCTTCCACTGTGCGTGCGCCTGGTCGGCCGCCTGTTGGCGCTCCGGTGGGCGTTCGCGCGGGTCCTGGATCGACATTGCGCTGGCGACGATCAGCACTTCCTGCAAGCTGCCAAGCTTGGCGGCTTCAAGCAGCATGCGCCCCATGCGTGGGTCCACCGGCAAACGCGCCAACTGGCGGCCCAACGGCGTGAGCTGGCTATTGCGGTCCACCGCCGAAAGCTCTTGCAGCAGATTGAAACCGTCGCTGATGGCCTTGCCGTCCGGCGGTTCGATAAACGGGAAGTCGGTGATCTCGCCCAGGCGCAGGTGCAGCATCTGCAGGATCACGGCGGCGAGGTTCGTGCGCAGGATTTCCGGGTCGGTAAATTCCGGACGCCCCATAAAGTCTTCTTCACTGTACAAGCGTACGCAAATGCCCGGCTCGACCCGGCCGCAACGGCCTTTACGCTGGTTGGCGCTGGCTTGGGAAATCGCTTCGATCGGCAGGCGCTGTACCTTGGCGCGGTAGCTGTAACGGCTGATGCGCGCAGTGCCGCTGTCGATCACATAACGAATGCCCGGCACCGTCAGCGAGGTTTCCGCAACGTTGGTCGCCAGCACCACGCGCCGCCCTGGGTGCGACTGGAAAATCCGCTGCTGCTCGGCCGGTGACAGGCGCGCATACAACGGCAGGATTTCGGTGTGCTTGAGCTGGGCCTTGCGCAGCATCTCGGCGGCATCGCGAATCTCGCGTTCACCCGGCAGGAACACCAGGACGTCGCCTGGGCTGCGCCGCTCGCTGCGTTCATAGGCGGCGATTTCATCGAGGGTGGCGAGGATCGCCTGGTCGACGGTCAAGTCGTCCTCGACACGGTTGCCCTCCTCGTCCTGTTCCAGGGTCAGCGGGCGATACCAGGTTTCCACCGGGAAGGTACGGCCCGAAACCTCGACAATCGGCGCATCGTCGAAGTGCTTGGAAAAGCGCTCCAGGTCGATGGTCGCCGAGGTGATGATCACCTTGAGGTCGGGGCGGCGCGGCAGCAGGGTTTTCAGGTAGCCGAGCAGGAAGTCGATGTTCAGGCTGCGCTCGTGGGCTTCGTCGACGATGATCGTGTCGTAGCGTTCGAGGTAGCGGTCGTTCTGGGTTTCCGCCAGCAGGATGCCGTCGGTCATCAGTTTGATCAGGGTGTTGGAATCGCTCTGGTCTTCAAAGCGCACCTGATAGCCGACCAATGCCCCCAATGGCGTGCCCAACTCTTCGGCGACGCGGGTGGCCACGCTGCGCGCGGCGATGCGACGCGGCTGGGTATGACCGATCAGGCCGAATTGGCCACGACCGATTTCCAGGCAGATCTTCGGTAGCTGGGTGGTTTTACCCGAGCCGGTTTCACCGGCAATGATCAGCACCTGATGCTTGTTCAGTGCAGCTTTGATCTCATCGCGCTTGGCGGCAATCGGCAGGCTGTCGTCATAGCGAATCACCGGCAGGCTGGCCCGCCGCGCCGTGACCTGGGCACAGGACGCCTGCATCCGCGCCACCCACTGCGCCAGCTTTTCCTCGTCAGGCTTCTTGCGCAATTCAAGCAACTGCCGCCGCAAGCGGTGGCGGTCGGCGAGCATGGCGTGGTCGAGGGTCTTGAGCAGTTGATCGATCGTGGGTGCTTGGTCAGTCATCAGGTGCGTTTGGGTCATCTATTTATGCAGGGGGCGGATTGTCGCAGAAAAGCAGCTGCGAGCGGCAAGCTTCAAGCGGCAAGTCAGGAAAGATCTGCTTTTACTTGCCGCTTGCAGCTTATGGCTGCTCTTTTCTCTTATAAGGGAATACATCAATGACCTTGCCGGCTCGAATCGCTTCCTGCAGCCCCTTCCAGTAATCGGCGTTGTACAGCTCGCCGTGCAACTCATCGAACAGCTTGCGCTGGGCGGTGTCGGCAAACAGGAACGGCGGAAACTCTTCGGGGAAGACATCCAGCGGGCCGATCGAATACCAGGGCTCCGAGGCCATTTCATCCTCGGGGGTACGCGGCGGCGGGATGTGGCGGAAGTTGGCTTCGGTGAGAAAACAGATTTCATCGTAGTCGTAGAACACCACGCGACCGTGGCGGGTGACGCCGAAGTTTTTCAGCAGCATGTCGCCGGGAAAGATATTCGCCGCCGCCAGTTGCTTGATCGCCAGGCCGTAGTCTTCCAGGGCTTCACGCACCTGCGCCGGGTTGGCATTGTCGAGGTAGAGGTTGAGCGGGGTCATGCGTCGCTCGGTCCAGCAGTGGCGGATGAGCACCGTGTCGCCTTCCACTTCGACAGTGCCGGCCGCGACTTCCAGCAGCTCGGCCAGGCAGTCGGGCTCGAACTTGCTCAGGGGGAACCGGAAGTCGGCAAACTCCTGGGTATCGGCCATGCGCCCGACCCGGTCGACGCTTTTGACCAGGCGGTACTTCTCGATCACCGTGGCGCGGTTGACGTTTTTCGAGGGCGAAAAACGGTCCTTGATAATCTTGAACACGGTGTTGAAGCCCGGCAGGGTAAACACACTCATGACCATGCCGCGCACGCCGGGAGCCATGATGAAGCGGTCATCGGTGCTGGCCAGATGGTTGATCAGCGCACGATAGAACTCCGACTTGCCGTGTTTGTAGAAGCCGATCGACGTGTACAGCTCGGCAATATGTTTGCCGGGCAGGATACGCTTGAGAAAGCCGATGAACTCGGCGGGCACCGGCACATCAACCATGAAGTAGGAACGGGTGAACGAGAAGATGATCGAGACTTCGGCCTCGTCGGTGATCAGCGCGTCGATCTGAATACCGCGCCCTTCGCGGTGCAGCAATGGAATCACCAGCGGCCACTGCTCGTCGTGCGTGTAGAGACGCCCGACCAGATAAGCGCCTTTATTGCGGTAGAGCACCGAGGAAAACAGCTCGACGGCCAGGTCCGGGTCTTTGCACACCCAGTCCGGCAGGTTTTCCCGCAGTTGGGCTTCCAGGCGGCGCAGGTCGGCGGGCAGGTCGGCGTAAGGTTCGCTGAAGCTGTAGTCGGCAAAGATCTGCGCCAGCATCTCGGCCACCTTGCCATCCGGCGTGTACAACCGCGTTTGCGCCGCACGCGCCCGGCGCAGGCTCGGCCGCGTGGTGTGAATGAACATACAGCCGTCGCTGATCAGGTCATGGCTGAACAGGCCGCAGAAGATCGAGTTGTACCAGGTCTCCGACAGCTCATCATCGAAGCGCAGGTCGATCAGGCCGATATACGCGCTCTTGACCAAGGGCCACTGATCGACCTCTAGCAGCACCGCTGCCGGGAAACCGGCCCGCAGGCGCGCAGTGACTTCGCCGACTTTCTCTTCATACAGGTTGATACGCGCCGCGGACGCCGCCTGGCCTTGCTGCCATTGAGCCTTTTCGAAACGCTCGCGGGCACCATCGGTGATACGGCGGAAGTGCTCACGGTAATCGTCGAAGCCATCCAGGATCATCCGGGCAATTGCGAGGGCGTGCTGCGACATGCGGAAAACCTCAAGCGGCGTCAGGGAAACCTGAGCTTAGCCAGTGAACCGTGGCAGGAGAAGGATGATTTTTCCAGCCTCGCTGTACATCCTTAGTGGTTTTGTACATTTATTTTCAATTTTTATAACTCGACCAAGCAGTCAATAAATGCACTTGGCGCAGCCGCGCCCTCCGCGCTGTGAGCCAGCAACGGCGGTGCCTGAGGTTTGTGCGCTGCAAAAACAACCCGGCTTCGCAGATGAAAGTCTCGGCAAGGGTGGTGATACAGCGTAAGGGAAACCCTGATTACTACATTGATGGCACTTTGATATACAGCGCCCCCTTCTCCCACCCTAACAAGGTCAGAAGACCGATCCGGGAACAGGTACTAATCACCCAAGGAGCGTTGAGATGTCATTGAGGAATATGCGGATCGGTCTACGTGCCAGTCTGAGTTTTGGGGTGCTGGCCGGTTTGCTGGTGATTGTCGGGATGTTCGGCCTGGGTCAGATGGCCAAGTTGCGACAAAGCGCGCAGGTCATCGAAGCGTCGTGGATGCCCAGTATCGAGAACATTCACGACAGCGCGGCCCTGGTGGCCAGTATTCGCCTGGAGGCCCTGCGCCTGGCGACCACCGACGAATCACGCATCCGCGACAACAGCAAAGCCCTGATCACGCGCCAGCGCGCCGAGCTGCAAACCCTGCTGGACCATCACAAGGCCCTGCTCAGCGACGACGAAGAGCGCGGCATGCTCAAGCAGCTCGAAGACAACGTGAACACTTATCTGGCGCTCGTCGCGCAGATCGTCGCCCTGGTCGACAAGGATCAGCAACAGGATGCCATTGACCTGCTCAACAGCCGCCTCGCACCACAGGGCCTGATCCTCGGCAAGAGCCTGGAGGACATGATCACCTTCAACCAGAACGGCGTGGAAACCGCAGTGAACGCCTCCGCGCAGACCTATTTCAGCGCGCAGTGGATTGTCGGCCTGATCATCCTGTGCGCATTGATCGCCACCTTGCTGCTGGCGTGGCTGCTGACCCGTAGCATCACCGCCCCGCTCGCCCAGGCGCTGACCGTGGCACGCAGCATCGCCGGCGGCAACTTGAGCCAACCGATCAGCGTCAGCGGCAAGGACGAGCCCGCCCAACTGCTGGCGGCCCTGGCCACCATGCAGGCGCAGTTGCAGGGCACTATCCGTGGCATCAGCGAATCGGCGCAACAGCTGGCTTCGGCGGCCGAAGAGATGAGTTCGGTGATGGAACAGAGCACGCGTGGCCTGCAGGCGCAGAACGACGAGATCGAACAGGCCGCCACCGCCGTCACTGAAATGAGCACTGCCGTGGACGAAGTGGCCGGCAATGCGGTGTCCAGCGCCGAGGCCTCCAAGGCGTCGGACGAAGACAGCAAACACGGTCATTACCAGATCAGCGAAACCATCAGCTCGATCCAGAACCTGGTCGACGAAGTGCTCGGTGCCTCGACCAAAGCCGAGGGCCTCGCGGTACAGGCTCAAGACATCAGCAAGGTGCTGGAAGTCATCCGCGGTATCGCCGCGCAGACCAACCTGCTGGCGCTCAATGCCGCCATCGAAGCGGCGCGTGCCGGTGAGGCCGGGCGCGGGTTCGCCGTGGTGGCCGATGAAGTACGCTCCCTGGCGCAACGCACCCAGGACTCCACCGAAGAAATCGAACAGATGATCAACGGCATCCAGCAAGGTACTCAGAACACCGTCGACGCCCTCAACAGCAGCGCCGAACATGCGGGCCAGACCTTGCAGCGAGCCAACAGTGCCGGCAGCGCGCTGGAGAAAATCACCGCCGCCATTTCACAGATCAGCCAGCGCAACCTGGTGATCGCCAGTGCCGCCGAGCAGCAGGCGCTGGTTGCCCGCGATGTGGACCGCAGCCTGGTCAACATTCGCGACCTGTCCACCCAGACCGCCGCCGGTGCCACCCAGACCTCGGCGGCCAGCCATGAGCTGTCTCGCCTGGCTGTGGACCTCAATGGTCTGGTCACGCGGTTTGTCCTGTAATCCGTCACGGGGTCATGCAACACTCGCCGCCTTATTGATGTAGGAGTGTTCCGTGAGACCCCTCGACACCTTGTACCTGTTGGGGCTGGCTGCCATCTGGGGGGCCAGCTTCCTGTTCATGCGCATCATCGCGCCGGAAATCGGCACCGTGCCGACCGCGTTCTTTCGCGTGTCGATCGCCGCCGCCGGCTTGCTGGTAATCCTGACGATCATGCGCGTCAACTGGGACTTCCAGGGCAAGTTCAAAACCGTGCTGCTGCTGGGTGTGATCAACTCGGGGATTCCCGCGACGATGTACTCGGTGGCGGCCCAGGTCTTGCCGGCGGGCTACTCGGCGATCTTCAATGCCACCACGCCGCTGATGGGCGTACTGATCGGCGGGCTGTTCTTCAGCGAACGGCTGACGTCGGCAAAAATCGCCGGTGTCAGCCTGGGTCTGCTGGGCGTGGGCGTGCTGACACGCGCCGGGCCGGTGGCGTTTGACCTGCAATTGTTGATGGGCGCGCTGGCCTGCCTGCTGGCGACGACTTGCTATGGTTTTGCCGGCTTCCTGGCGCGGCGCTGGCTGGATCAGCGTGGCGGGTTGGACAGCCGGCTCGCCGCATTGGGCAGCATGCTGGGGGCTACGCTGTTTCTCCTGCCCCTGTTCGCCTACAGCGCAATCAGCCATCCGCCGGCCAGTTGGGGTGGTTGGCAGGTGTGGTGGTCGCTGCTCGGGTTGGGGTTGGTGTGTACGGCGTTCGCCTACATCCTGTACTTCCGCCTGCTGTCGTCCATTGGGCCGGTGAAGTCGATGACCGTGACCTTCATGATTCCGCCGTTCGGGGTTTTGTGGGGCGCATTGTTGCTGGATGAGCCGCTGTCGATGGCGCATCTGTATGGTGGAATATTGATCGCCGGGGCGTTGTGGCTGGTACTGCGCCCGAAAAAACCTTGAACACCTCTGTAGTGAGCGGGCTTGCCCCGCGCTGGGTGGCGCAGCCGCCCCAAAACCAGGCGCCTGAGTTCTGCCTGGAAGAACGCGGTGACCGGATTAGGGCGGCTTCGCCCCCCAGCGCGGGGCAAGCCCGCTCACTACATGCGTCAGTTTTTACGGAAGACGAAGACCAGGCCGATGATGATCAAGCCCATGCCCGACAGGCTCAACGCTGCGAGCTTGTTGCCGAAGATCAGGTAGTCCATGACCGCCGTCACCGCCGGCACCAGATAGAACAGGCTGGTGACGTTCACCAGGTTGCCCCGGGCGATCAGGCGATACAGCAACAGCGTCGCCAACAACGACACCACCAGCCCCATCCAAAGCACCGGCAGGTAAAAGCCGGCGCTGTGTTCATAGTGGAATGGCTGGAATGGTACAAACACCGCACACAACAACAAGCCCGCCAGATATTGCACCGGCAGCGTGCCCAAAGGGTTGTCGGTGATGCGCTTTTGCATGATCGAGCCAAAGGTCATGCTCGCCAGCGCCAGCAGCCCGAACAGCATCCCCGCCAGGGACATCCCGGACAAGCCGATGCCTTGATAGACCACCATGATCAGCCCCGCCAACCCCAGGCCCAGGCCGAACATCCGGCGCAATGAACGCTGACGTTCCATCAGCACCACGGTGAGGATCGGTTGCACCCCCATGATGGTTGCCATCACCCCCGGGGTGACTTTGAGGTCCAGGGCCAGCAGATAGAAAATCTGGTACGCGCCCAACAACACCAGCCCGGTTGCCACCGCATACCACAGCGGCTTGCCGGGACGCGGCAGTTTCAGTTTGAAGAGCGGTATCAGCAGCACCAGCCCGACCAGGGCGATAGCAAAACGGATCAACAGAAAAGCGAAGGGCGATGAATGGGCCAGGCCCAACTTGGAGAAAATCGCCCCGCTGCTCCACAGCAGCACAAACAGGCTCGTCGAGGCCGCCGCGGCCACGGATTGTTTCGAAAGAACAGACATGTTTACCACCTGTAATCAGGCAAAAAAAGCCGACTCAGCAAAGGCTGAAGTTCAATGGTTTTTTTTCAGGCGGGCAGAGGGGAACAGCGATCAGCTGATCAGCCCGCGATGCCAACACCCGGCGGTGATACGACTGCGTACACCGGCGTGCTGCTGACAGGTGGGGGGTAGTGACCGAACTGCACAAGCTGTTGGTTCCCGCACGGCACGACCACAGCGTTGACCGCTGAATCGACTACCGCTGTGCGTGGGGAAGCTGGCATGTGCTGATCTTTTTGAAGGGATAAAGACGCGACGACTATAACCAGCCGCAAACACATTTTGCAATCACCTGATCGCAACTATTGCGTGGAGGAGTTTTCATGCCTGGCTGGACGTGCGGCCGTTATAATGCCGCCCGGTTTTTTCCAAGGATGTCCCATGATCACTCTGCCCTGGCTGTACCTGGCGCTTCTTTCCATCGGCTACGTACTGGCCCTGACCTACGGGCAACTGGGCCTGCTGGCGGTCGTCTCGGTCGCCCTGCTGCTGATCGCCGGGTACGCCGTACGTCAGCAACGCACCCCTTGGGCGCGCTACCTCGGCCACGGTCTGTTCATAGTGTTGGCCCTGGGCCTGGCCATGCATTGGCTGCCGGGTTTCTACAATGGGCGCGGCATTGCCCCGCAGCGCTTCACCGCCGATGCAGTGCCTTTCTCGATGTACCTGAATCAGGACAAACCCCTGATCGGTTTCTGGCTACTGCTGGCCTGCCCGTGGATCGTGGCACGCCGTTCGCTGCGCCTGTCGATCTGTGTCGCCGCCCTGGCGCTGGTGCTGACAGCGGTTGCCGCGCTGGGTGGAGCGGCGTTGCTGGGCATCGTCAGTTGGGCGCCGAAATGGCCTGAACAGGCCTGGCTGTGGGTACTCAACAACCTGCTGCTGGTGACCCTGGTGGAAGAGGCGCTGTTCCGCGGCTACATCCAGGGCGGCCTGAGCCAACGCTTGAAGCACCTGCCCTATGGCGAAAACCTCGCGCTGCTGCTGGCCTCGCTCCTGTTCGGCCTGGTGCACCTGGGCGCAGGCTGGCAGTGGGTGCTGCTGGCGACCATTGCGGGCGCCGGGTATGGCCTGGCTTATCGCTTTGGTGGCTTGGGCGCCGCAATCGCCACGCATTTTGGCTTGAATCTGCTTCACTTCGGGTTGTTTACCTACCCGATGCTGGCCGGCTGATTGTTACAAAATTAAGTTAAATAAAAGCCTGCCGCGACCGATAACCCCTGAAAGCCTTGCGGATTGAACAATCATGCGTAATAACCAACCCGTTACACAGCGCGAACGTACCTTCCCCGCTCAGCAACGGTTGATCTCCACCACAGATGCCAAAGGGGTCATCACCTACTGCAACGACGCTTTCGTCGAAATCAGTGGGTTCTCCCGCGACGAACTGCTCCGCGCTCCGCACAACCTGGTGCGCCACCCGGATGTGCCGGCTGCGGTGTTCGGGCATATGTGGTCAACGCTCAAACAAGGCTTGCCATGGATGGGCATTGTCAAGAACCGCTGCAAGACCGGCGATCACTACTGGGTTAACGCCTATGTGACGCCCGTCTTCGAGGGCAACCAGGTGGTCGGCTACGAATCGGTGCGCGTCAAACCCACCGCCGAGCAGATCCGCCGGGCCGAAGCGCTCTATCAACGCATCAACCAAGGCAAGTCGGCGATTCCCCAGCGTGACAAGTGGCTGCCGGTGCTACAGGACTGGCTGCCGTTTATCCTGGTGAGCCAGTTGAGCTTCATGATCGGTGCGTCACTCAACTCCCACTGGGGCTTTGCCCTCGCGGCGGGGTTGTCGGTGCCACTCGGCCTGCTGGGCCTGAGCTGGCAACAGCGCGGCCTCAAGCGCCTGATGCGCCTGGCCGAGCAGACCACTTCCGACCCGTTGATCGCGCAGATGTACACCGACAGCCGCGGCTCACAGGCGCGCCTGGAGATGTCGATCCTCAGCCAGGAGGCACGCCTGAAGACTTGCCTTACGCGCTTGCAGGACACGGCCGAACACCTCAACGACCAGGCCGCACAGTCCAACACCCTGGCGCATAACAGCTCCAGCGGCCTGGAACGCCAGCGCGTGGAAACCGAACAGGTAGCGACCGCCGTCAACCAGATGGCGGCGACGACCCAGGAAGTGGCCAGCCACGTACAACGCACCGCCGACGCCACCCAGGAAGCCAATCGCCTGACCGGTCGTGGCCGCGACATCGCCGGGGAAACCCGCGAGGCGATTCAGCGCCTGTCCGTTGCCGTGGGTGAAACCGGCGTGACCGTCACCCAACTGGCCAAGGACAGCGATGAAATCGGCGGCGTGGTCGATGTGATCAAAGGCATCGCCGACCAGACCAACCTGCTGGCACTCAACGCCGCCATCGAAGCGGCCCGCGCCGGCGAAATGGGGCGTGGTTTTGCGGTAGTGGCCGACGAAGTACGCCAGTTGGCGCAACGTACGGCTGAGTCCACCGGGCAGATCCACACGTTGATCGCCAAGTTGCAGCAGACCGCCAGCGCCGCAGTACAAACCATGGACGCCGGGCATCGCCAGGCCGAAGAGGGTGTGGCACGGGTGATGGAAGCGGACCAGGCGTTGGTGGGCATCAGCGAAGCGGTCGCCCATATCACCGACATGACCACCCAGATCGCCGCCGCCACCGAGGAGCAAAGCTCGGTCGCCGAAGAGATCAGCCGCAACATCAGCACCATTGCGCTGTTGGCGGACCAGACCTCGGAACAGGCACTGAACTCGGCGCAATTGAGTGAAGAGCTGACGCATACCGCCAATACCCAGTACTCGCTGGTAGAGCGTTTCAACCGGTAGATCGCGATCGGGGGCGAGCCCCCTCCCACATTGGATCGGGTTCACAGATTGCTATGTGTGAATACAGTCCAGTGGGAGGGGGCTTGCCCCCGATTGGGCCCTATCAGGCACCGAGAAACTCAGCCACCTGCACCGCCGCAGCCTCCAGATGCTGCTCATGGCTGAACCCCGACGCCTTCAACGGCTTCAAATCATGATCACCCGCCACCAGCCACATCACCTCGATGCTCGGCGATAACGCATACCCCTCGACCGCCTCCCGATTACCCAGGGCATCGCGCTCGCCCTGCACAATCAACGTCGCGGTGTTCAACCCGGCCAGGTGCTCGACCCGTGGCTTTTGCGGCTTGCCCACGGCATAGAACGGATACCCCAGGCACACCAGCCCATCGGCAGCCAATTCATCGGCCAACAAACTGGCCATGCGCCCGCCCATGGACTTGCCGCCAATCGCCAGTTTCCCAGCGACATGACGTCGCACCTCGACATACACCTCACGCCACGCCTGCAGCAGTTTCGGTGCCGGGTTCGGTGGGCGCTTGCCGCCGTCCAGCCGGCGCTGGGCCATGTAGGGAAATTCAAAGCGCAACACGTTCACGCCATGTCCGGCAAGGCGTGCAGCCATGTCGTTCATGAACGAGGAGTCCATCGGCGCACCGGCACCGTGGGCCAGGATCAGGGTCACTGGCTCACGCGCGCCCGCCCCTTGCGCGACATCCCACAACCAGCCGCGTTCCTGCACGCAGTGCGCCCATTGATCCCCGTCAATACTGGCCTTGTGCTCTTTGCCCATGCTTGCCTCGCTTTTTAGTCTGCCTATAACTCCAGCCCAAGTGCCGCATTGGCTTGGGTTGAACCGTGGATGGGGAACCATGAACACTACTTTAAGTACCGCCTATAACTACAAGGTGGTCCGCCAATTCGCCATTATGACGGTGGTTTGGGGCATCGTCGGCATGGGGCTCGGGGTTTTTCTCGCCGCCCAATTGGTCTGGCCTGCACTCAACTTCGATTTGCCCTGGACCAGCTTCGGCCGCTTGCGCCCGCTGCACACCAACGCGGTGATCTTCGCCTTCGGTGGCTGCGCGCTGTTCGCCAGCTCTTTTTACTCGGTACAACGCACCTGCCAGACGCAGTTGTTCGCGCCGAAAATCGCCGCATTCTGCTTCTGGGGCTGGCAACTGGTGATTGTGCTGGCGGCCATCAGCCTGCCGTTGGGCTACACCACCTCCAAGGAATACGCCGAGCTGGAATGGCCGATCGCCATTTTGATCGCCATCGTCTGGGTCGCCTACGGCGTGGTGTTCTTCGGCACGGTGATGAAGCGCAAGACCAAGCACATCTACGTCGGCAACTGGTTCTTCGGGGCGTTCATCATCACCGTGGCCATCCTGCACATCGTCAACCATGCCTCGCTGCCGGTGAGCTGGACCAAGTCCTACTCGGCCTACGGCGGTGCAACGGATGCCATGGTGCAATGGTGGTACGGGCATAACGCGGTCGGCTTTTTCCTGACGGCGGGCTTCCTCGGCATGATGTACTACTTCGTGCCCAAACAGGCCGAACGCCCGGTGTATTCCTACCGTTTGTCCATCGTGCACTTCTGGGCGCTGATCACCCTGTACATCTGGGCCGGCCCTCACCACCTGCACTACACCGCGCTGCCGGACTGGGCGCAGTCCCTGGGCATGGTGATGTCCCTGGTGCTGCTGGCACCGAGCTGGGGCGGCATGATCAACGGCATGATGACCCTGTCGGGCGCCTGGCATAAATTGCGCAGCGACCCGATCCTGCGCTTCCTCGTGGTGTCCCTGGCGTTCTACGGCATGTCGACCTTCGAAGGCCCGATGATGGCGATCAAGACCGTCAACGCCCTCTCCCACTACACCGACTGGACCATCGGCCACGTACACGCCGGCGCACTCGGTTGGGTGGCGATGATATCCATCGGCGCGCTGTACCACATGATCCCGAAAGTCTTCGGCCGCGAGCAGATGTACAGCCTCGGCCTGATCAACGCGCACTTCTGGCTGGCCACCATCGGCACCGTGCTCTACATCGCCTCGATGTGGGTCAACGGCATCGCCCAGGGCCTGATGTGGCGTGCAGTCAACGAAGACGGCACCTTGACCTACTCCTTCGTCGAGACCCTGGTGGCCAGCCATCCGGGCTTCATCGTGCGCTTGGTGGGCGGTGCGGTGTTCCTCACCGGCATGTTGCTGATGGCTTACAACACATGGCGCACCGTGCGTTCGGCACAACCTGTCGAAGTCGCCGCTGCTGCGCAGATGGCCTGAGGAGTCCGTGATGAAACACGAAACGATTGAAAAGAACGTCGGCCTGCTGATGCTGTTGATGGTGTTCGCCGTGAGCATCGGCGGCCTGACCCAGATCGTCCCGCTGTTCTTCCAGGACGTGACCAACAAGCCGGTCGAAGGCATGAAGCCCTACACCGCGCTGCAACTGGAAGGCCGCGACATCTACATCCGCGAAGGCTGCGTACAGTGCCACTCGCAGATGATCCGCCCGTTCCGCGCCGAGACCGAGCGTTACGGTCACTACTCGGTAGCCGGCGAGAGCGTGTGGGACCACCCGTTCCTGTGGGGCTCCAAACGCACCGGGCCGGACCTGGCGCGCGTCGGCGCACGCTACTCGGACGATTGGCACCGCGCGCACTTGTACAACCCGCGCAACGTGGTGCCGGAGTCGAAAATGCCGGCCTACCCGTGGCTGGTCACCGCCCCCGTGGACAGCAGCCACACCGAAACCAAGTTGAAAGTGATGCGCACCCTCGGTGTGCCGTACACCGACGACGACATCAGTGGCGCCGTCGCCAGCCTCAAGGGCAAGACCGAGATGGATGCGCTGGTTGCGTACCTGCAAGTACTCGGCACTGCCATCAAGAGCAAGAGGTGAGCCATGGGATTTGAATTCGATGCGGGCACCATCCGCGGCCTCGGCACCCTGGTGGTCGCCATCGCCTTTATCGGCCTGTCGCTGTGGGTGTTCAACAACCGGCGCAATGCGGAATTCGAGCAGGCACGCCTGCTGCCGTTCGCCGATGAACCCTCTCCATCCGACGCTCACGAAGAGCCTGTAACAAGGAGCACTCGGCCATGACTACCTTTTGGAGTACATGGATCTGCGTACTGACCCTCGGCAGCCTGATCGGCCTGACCTGGCTATTGATCGGCACCCGCAAGGGCGAGACCAAGGGCAGTGTCGACCAGACCATGGGCCATGCCTTCGATGGCATCGAGGAATACGACAACCCGCTGCCCCAGTGGTGGTTCATGCTGTTCGCCGGCACCCTGGTGTTCGCCGTCGGCTATCTGATCCTCTACCCGGGCCTGGGCAACTGGAAAGGCGTATTGCCGGGCTATGAAGACGGTTGGACCCAGAACAAGGAATGGGACAAGGAAATGGCCAAGGCCGACGCCAAGTTCGGGCCGATCTTCGCCAAATTCTCAGCCATGCCCGTGGAAGAAGTCGCGAAAGATCCGCAAGCGCTGAAAATGGGCGGCCGCTTGTTCGCCTCCAACTGCGCGGTGTGCCACGGCTCGGATGCCAAGGGCGCCTATGGCTTCCCGAACCTGGCGGACAATATCTGGCGCTGGGGCGGTTCACCTGAAGCGATCAAGGCCACCATCTTGAACGGTCGTCACGCGGCAATGCCAGCCTGGGGTGAAATACTCGGCGAAGACGGGGTAAAAAACGTCGCCGCCTATGTGCGTCATGACCTGGCCAAGCTGCCATTGCCGGCCGGCAGCACTGCCGACCTGGCCGCAGGCCAAGCGGCGTTCAACACCACGTGCGTGGCCTGCCACGGTCCGCAAGGCCACGGCATGGAAGCCATGGGCGCGCCGAACCTGACCGAGCCTGCCGGGTTTATCTACGGCACCAGCCTGGCGCAGCTGCAGCAGACCATCCGCCACGGCCGCCAAGGCCAGATGCCGGCGCAGGACGTGCTGCAAGGTAATGACAAGGTGCACCTGCTCGCCGCCTACGTTTATAGCCTGTCGCATAACGCTGATGGCGCAATGCCAGAAAGCCAGTCGCAATAACCCCTGAACGCCGCTCCACTACGGGGCGGCAACTTACCAGTGGCGAGGGAGCTTGCTCCCTCGCCACAGGGGGACTTTTAACGCGACCAAGTGTCACACCCTTCCAAAGCACAACTTTCCCCTCTCGCCATTCGGGTCTACGCTTGCTTGCACAGCGGACTGATCCTGGCGTACGCACGGCTATTGTTGCGGCCCCCAAATTTTCTTGTCCACTCGATCAGCTTTTGATTTCGGATTTTGTCCTTACACCAAACATGGAAAGGGCGCAGAATCTGGCGTGGAACGCATTGATACAGGTCAGTCATTGCGTTGCAATGACCCATCGCTTTCTACATACTTGCGGCCGATTTTACCTATAAAAAAACCTAAACCGTGGAACCTTAGAATGAGCACAGCAATCAGTCCGACTGCTTATAACTATAAGGTAGTCCGCCAGTTCGCCATCATGACGGTGGTCTGGGGGATCCTTGGCATGGGGCTCGGGGTGTTCATCGCCTCGCAACTGGTCTGGCCGCAATTGAATTTCGGCTTGCCATGGACGACCTTCGGCCGCCTGCGCCCGCTGCACACCAACCTGGTGATTTTCGCCTTCGGCGGATGTGCATTGTTTGCCACCTCCTACTATGTCGTGCAGCGAACCTGCCAGACGCGACTGATCTCCGACGGCCTCGCCGCATTCACCTTCTGGGGCTGGCAAGCCGTGATCCTCGGCGCCATCATCACCCTGCCGCTGGGCTACACCACCACCAAGGAATACGCCGAGCTGGAATGGCCGATCGCCATTTTGCTCGCCATCGTGTGGGTGACCTACGCCGTGGTGTTCTTCGGCACCATCGTCAAGCGCAAGACCAAGCATATCTATGTGGGTAACTGGTTCTACGGCGCGTTCATCCTGGTGACGGCGATGCTGCACATCGTCAACCACGCCTCCTTGCCGGTGAGCTGGTTCAAATCCTACTCGGCCTACGCCGGGGCAACGGATGCGATGATCCAGTGGTGGTATGGCCACAACGCCGTGGGCTTCTTCCTCACCACTGGCTTCCTGGGGATGATGTACTACTTCGTGCCCAAGCAGGCCGAACGGCCGATCTACTCGTATCGCCTGTCCATCGTGCACTTCTGGGCACTGATCACCCTGTACATCTGGGCCGGCCCGCACCACCTGCACTACACCGCGCTGCCGGATTGGGCGCAGTCCCTGGGCATGGCGATGTCGATCATCCTGCTGGCCCCGAGCTGGGGCGGCATGATCAACGGCATGATGACCCTGTCGGGCGCCTGGCATAAATTGCGTACCGACCCGATCCTGCGCTTCCTCGTGGTGTCCCTGGCGTTCTATGGCATGTCGACCTTCGAAGGCCCGATGATGGCGATCAAGACCGTCAACTCGCTGTCGCACTACACCGACTGGACCATTGGCCACGTACACGCCGGCGCCCTCGGTTGGGTGGCGATGATCTCCATCGGCGCGCTGTACCACATGATCCCCAAACTGTTCGGCCGTGCGCAGATGCACAGCGTCGGGCTGATCAACACGCACTTCTGGCTGGCCACCATCGGCACCGTGCTCTACATCGCCTCGATGTGGGTCAACGGCATCACCCAGGGCCTGATGTGGCGTGCGATCAACGATGACGGCACCCTCACCTACTCCTTCGTCGAAGCGCTGCAAGCCAGCCATCCGGGCTACATCGTCCGTGCCCTGGGCGGTGCGTTCTTTGCCGCCGGCATGCTGTTCATGGCCTACAACGTCTGGCGCACCGTGCGTGCCTCGGACCCTGCAGAAGCCGAAGCCGCCGCCAAGATCGCCGTTGTGGGAGCCCACTGATGAAGCATGAAGTAGTCGAGAAGAATATCGGCCTGCTGGCCTTCTTCATGGTCATCGCCGTGAGTATCGGCGGCCTGACCCAGATCGTCCCGCTGTTCTTCCAGGACGTGACCAACAAACCGGTCGAAGGCATGAAGCCGCGCACCGCCCTTGAACTGGAAGGCCGCGACGTCTACATCGCTAACGGCTGTGTCGGCTGCCACTCGCAGATGATCCGCCCGTTCCGCGCCGAAACCGAACGCTACGGCCACTATTCGGTTGCCGGTGAAAGCGTGTGGGACCACCCGTTCCTGTGGGGTTCCAAGCGTACCGGCCCGGACCTGGCCCGTGTCGGCGGGCGTTACTCCGATGACTGGCAGCGTGCGCACTTGTACAACCCGCGCAACGTTGTGCCGGAGTCGAAAATGCCGGCGTATCCGTTCCTCGTGGAAAACAAGCTCGACGGCAAGGACACCGCGAAGAAGATGGAAGTCTTGCGCACCCTGGGCGTGCCCTACACCGATGAAGACATCGCCGGTGCAGCCGCCGCCGTGAAGGGCAAGACCGAAATGGACGCATTGGTGGCCTACCTGCAGGGCCTTGGCACCCTCATCAAAAGCAAACGGTGACCTACATGGATATCGGGATGATTCGAGGCCTGGGCACCGTTGTGGTGATGGTGGCCTTTATCGGCCTGGCGTTGTGGGTATTCAGCCCCAAGCGCAAGTCGGAGTTTGACGACGCGACCATGCTGCCCTTTGCGGATGATCCCGAAGCCATCAAGCACGTCGAGCAAGCTTCTAGGAGTAACAAAGAATGACTACGTTCTGGAGTCTGTACGTCACAGTCCTCAGTCTGGGTACCATCTTCGCCCTGACCTGGCTGCTGCTGTCCACCCGCCGGGGCCAGCGCGCCGAGCAGACCGACGAAACCGTCGGCCACTCGTTCGACGGCATCGAGGAGTACGACAACCCGCTGCCCAAATGGTGGTTCATGCTGTTCGTCGGCACCATCATCTTCGCCCTCGGCTACCTGGCGCTGTATCCCGGCCTCGGCAATTGGAAGGGCTTGCTGCCCGGCTACAACTACCTCGACACCGACAAGCAAACCCCATTCGCCAACGGCCAGACCGGCTGGACCGGTGTGCACGAATGGGAAAAGGAAATGGCCAAGTCAGACGCCAAGTTCGGCCCGATCTTCGCCAAGTTCGCAGCAATGCCGATTGAAGAAGTCGCCAAAGACCCGCAAGCCCTGAAGATGGGAGGTCGCCTGTTCGCCTCCAACTGTTCGGTGTGCCACGGTTCCGACGCCAAGGGCGCCTACGGTTTCCCCAACTTGACCGATGCCGATTGGCGCTGGGGTGGCGAACCGGCCACCATCAAGGAAACCATCATGAAAGGCCGCCACGCAGTGATGCCGGCGTGGGCCGAGGTGATCGGCGAACAAGGCGTGGCCGACGTGGCAGCCTTTGTGGTGACCAACCTCGACGGCCGCAAGTTGCCGGAAGGGGCCAAAGCCGACGCGGCCAACGGCGCGAAACTCTTCGCCGCCAACTGCGTGGCCTGCCACGGTCCCGCCGGTAAAGGCACCCCGGCGATGGGCGCCCCCGACCTGACTCACCCGGGTGCATTCATCTACGGCTCCAGCTTCGCCCAACTGCAGCAGACCATCCGTTACGGCCGCCAGGGCCAGATGCCTGCCCAGGAGCAACTGCAAGGCAATGACAAGGTGCATCTGCTGGCGGCATATGTCTACAGCCTGTCCCATGGGGATAAG
The DNA here is from genome assembly GCF_016918385.1 of Pseudomonas sp. ICBG1301. Taxonomy (NCBI): domain Bacteria; kingdom Pseudomonadati; phylum Pseudomonadota; class Gammaproteobacteria; order Pseudomonadales; family Pseudomonadaceae; genus Pseudomonas; species Pseudomonas sp. ICBG1301. The sequence goes on along the minus strand of NZ_JAEKGB010000001.1, from coordinate 216,351 downwards.
CAGACCGAAGAGCAGTAAACCTGACTATCAACAAAGCCCTGCGCAGCGACAGCTACGCAGGGCTTTGTTGTTTGTTCCCCCACAGAATGACCACTCGTAGCCTCGGACTTGCTCCTGCTCGAACCTAAGTAGTAACGTGCCTACATAAAATCTGACGAAGGGGGACACCCCATGACCATCACCACCATTTCCAGCCGGGAATTCAATCAAGACACAAGTGGTGCCAAAAAAGCCGCTCGCCAAGGGCCGGTTTTTATCACCGACCGCGGCAAGCCTGCCCATGTCCTGCTAAGCATTGAGGACTACCAGAAACTGACAGGCCTCGATGCTGACATCGTTGACCTGCTGGTGATGTCGGAAGCGGCCGATATCGAGTTCGAAACCGAACGTGCCGTGATCATTCATCGACCTGTGGACCTCTCTTGATGTACCTGCTCGACACCAACGTAATCTCTGAACTTCGTAAACCCCAGGCTGACGCCAAAGTCGTCGCCTGGGCAAAAAGTGTCATTGCTCCACGCATGTTCATCTCGGCTATCACCCTCAAGGAACTGGAGACCGGCGTCTTGCGCATTGAACGTCGAGACCCGGTGCAAGGGAAGGTGTTACGAACCTGGCTGAAAAAGCACGTAATGCCCGCCTTTGATGCCAGGATCCTGCCTGTCGATGCCACAGTTGCGCTGCGTTGTGCGCAATTGCATGTACCCGACCAGGCTAATGAGAGTGATGCACTGATCGCCGCGACGGCTCTGGTGCATGGGCTGACCGTCGTGACGCGCAATGTCTGCGACTTTCAGTCCAGCGGCGTTCCGTTGCTCAATCCATGGAACGAATGACCCGCCTTGAGGCAAAAACCGTCCATACTTCCCAAGTCAATTGATCCAGATCACATATACCATCAATTGAATTCCCCCAACGCGACCAAAGGTCGCACCCTTAGCGCACCACCGGGGGCGTATCATTAGGCCACTGCCACACCCCTATTTGACCCCGGCCGGCACGTACTGGCCGAGGCAAGTCTCCACCGCCGTGGGATGCAATGATGAGCAACCAGATACCGGTACATGACGTTACCCCGCCTGCCAAAAACGCCAGCAACACGGTCGATCTCTACGCCTCGCGAGAGAAGATCTACACCCGCGCCTTCACCGGCCTGTTCCGTAATTTGCGCATGCTCGGCGGCGCCGGTCTGTTCCTGCTCTATTTCGGCACGGTGTGGCTGAACTGGGGAGGCCACCAGGCGGTGTGGTGGAACCTGCCGGAACGTAAATTCTTCATTTTTGGCGCGACCTTCTGGCCCCAGGATTTCATCCTGCTGTCGGGCCTGTTGATCATTGCCGCATTCGGCCTGTTCTTTATCACGGTGTACGCCGGTCGCGTGTGGTGTGGTTATACCTGCCCGCAAAGCGTGTGGACCTGGATCTTCATGTGGTGCGAAAAGGTCACTGAAGGCGATCGCAACCAGCGCATCAAGCTCGACAAAGCGCCGATGGGCATCAACAAGTTCCTGCGAAAATTGAGCAAGCACAGCCTGTGGCTGTTGATCGGTTTTGTCACCGGCATGACCTTTGTCGGCTACTTCTCGCCGATCCGCGAGCTGGTGTTCGACTTCTTCACCGGCCAGGCCGATGGCTGGTCCTATTTCTGGGTGGGTTTCTTCACCCTCGCCACCTATGGCAACGCCGGCTGGCTACGCGAACAGGTGTGCATCTACATGTGCCCGTACGCACGCTTCCAGAGCGTGATGTTCGACAAAGACACCTTGATAGTCTCCTACGACCCGCGTCGCGGTGAAGTGCGTGGCCCGCGCAAAAAAGGCGTCGACTACAAGGCTCAGGGCCTGGGCGATTGCATCGATTGCACGATGTGCGTGCAGGTCTGCCCGACCGGGATCGACATCCGCGACGGCCTGCAAATCGAATGCATCGGTTGCGCCGCCTGTATCGACGCGTGCGACAACATCATGGACAAGATGGACTACCCACGTGGCCTGATCAGCTACACCACCGAGCACAACCTGTCCGGGCAGAAGACTCACAAGCTGCGCCCACGATTGATCGGCTACGCCCTGGTCCTGCTGGCGATGATCAGCCTGCTGGTCACGGCATTTTTCATGCGCTCGCTGGTGGGCTTCGACGTCAGCAAAGACCGCGTGCTCTACCGCGAAAACGCCGAAGGCCGCATCGAAAACGTCTACAGCCTGAAGATCATGAACAAAGACCAGCGCGACCACACCTACGTGCTCGACGCAGTGGGCCTGCCGGACCTCAAGCTGCAAGGCCGCCGCGAGATCAAAGTCGCCGCCGGGGATATCTTCAGCATGCCGGTGGAACTGTCCAGCGCCCCCGAGCAACTGCCGTCGAGCACCAACGAGGTGAAATTCATCCTCAAGGATGCCGATGACGACAGCGTCCACGTTGAAGCCAAGAGCCGATTCATCGGCCCCCAGGTCCGATAAACAAAAAGCCCGTTAAAAGAGAGCGCCACAATGCCCGCAGCAACTGCCGCAAGCCCTTGGTACAAGCACCTTTGGCCCTGGATCATCATTGGCATCCTGGCCTGCTCGGTGACCTTGACCCTGTCCATGGTGACTATCGCGGTGAAAAACCCCGACAACCTGGTCAACGACAACTATTACGAGGCCGGCAAAGGCATCAACCGCTCCCTGGATCGCGAACAACTGGCGCAGACCCTGCAACTGCGTGCATCGGTGCACCTGGACGAGCTGACTGGCGAAGTCGACCTGCGCCTGACCGGCAACAGCAACCCGAATACGCTGGAGTTGAACCTGATTTCGCCAACCCAACCGCAGAAGGACCGCAAGATCATCCTGACCCGTAGCGACAGCGAACCGGGGCGCTACATCGGCCAGGTCACCGACAAGGTCGACGGCCGACGCTTCGTGGAACTGCTCGGCGTAGAAGGTGACAAGACCTGGCGCCTGTTCGAAGAAGAGCAGGTCAGCCACGACAAGGACCTGCTGCTGGGTGACGAACCGCTGCAAGGTGCTGAAGACCAGTAACCCGACCATGACCAGCCCCGTCCCCTGCTACCACTGCGCCCTGCCCGTCCCGGCGGGCAGCCGGTTTACCGCGCAGATCCTGGGTGAACCCCGTGAGTTGTGTTGCCCAGGCTGCCAGGCGGTGGCCGAAGCCATCGTTGCCGGTGGGCTGGAAAGCTACTACCAGCACCGCAGCGAAGCCTCGGCCAACCCCGAGGCGTTGCCGGTGCAACTCGTCGACGAATTGGCGCTGTACGACCGCGCCGACGTGCAAAAGCCCTTTGTACGCCACGAAGGCGAACTGGCGGAAGCCACCCTGTTGATGGAAGGCATCAGTTGCGCCGCGTGTGGCTGGCTGATCGAAAAACACCTGCGCAGCCTGCCCGCTGTGGCGGAGGCGCGGCTGAACCTTTCCAACCATCGCTTGCAGGTCCGCTGGGCCGACGCTCAATTGCCGTTGAGCCGGTTGCTCGGTGAACTGCGTCATATCGGCTATGCCGCCCACCCCTATCAGGCCGACCGCGCAGCCGAGCAATTGGCCGGCGAGAACCGCCTGGCCCTGCGTCAGCTGGGGGTGGCCGGTTTGTTGTGGTTCCAGGCGATGATGGCAACCATGGCGACCTGGCCTGAATTCAACATCGATCTGAGCCCGGAACTGCATGTGATCCTGCGCTGGGTGGCGATGTTTCTCACAACCCCCATCGTGTTCTACAGCTGCGCGCCGTTTTTCAAGGGCGCCCTGCGTGACTTGCGTACACGTCACCTGACCATGGATGTGTCGGTATCCCTGGCGATTGGCGGCGCGTACCTGGCGGGCATCTGGACCGCGATTACCGGCTCCGGCGAACTGTATTTCGACGCGGTGGGCATGTTCGCGCTGTTCCTGCTGGCCGGCCGCTATCTGGAACGCCGCGCTCGCGAGCGCACCGCCGCCGCCACCGCGCAGTTGGTCAACCTGTTGCCCGCCTCGTGCCTGCGCCTGAACAGCGATGGGCAGAGCGAGCGCATCCTGCTCAGTGAGTTGGTGTTGGGTGATCGGGTATTGGTACATCCGGGCGCCGTCCTGCCGGCCGACGGGGTGATTCTCGAGGGTCAGTCGAGCATCGACGAGTCGCTGCTGACCGGCGAATACCTGCCGCAATCGCGCTTTACCGGTGACACCGTCACCGCCGGTACGCTTAACGTCGAAGGCGCGCTGACCGTCGAGGTGCGCGCCTTGGGCCATGACACCCGCCTGTCGGCCATCGTGCGCCTGCTGGAGCGCGCCCAGGCCGAGAAACCGCGCCTGGCGCAAATCGCCGACCGCGCGGCGCAGTGGTTCCTGTTGTGCTCACTGGTCGCCGCGCTGCTGATCGGCCTGGCGTGGTGGCAACTGGACCCGACGCGGGCGTTCTGGATCGTCCTGGCAATGCTGGTGGCGACCTGCCCTTGTGCGCTGTCGCTGGCCACCCCGACGGCCCTCACCGCCGCCACCGGCACCCTGCACAAACTCGGGCTGCTTTTGACCCGCGGCCATGTACTGGAAGGTTTGAACCAGATCGATACGGTGATTTTCGACAAGACCGGCACCCTGACCGAAGGTCGCCTGGCGTTACGTGCCATACGTCCCGTGGGCGCGTTGAACAGCGATGACTGCCTGAGCCTCGCCGCCGCCCTCGAAAACCGCTCCGAACACCCCATCGCCCGAGCCTTCGGACGCGCGCCGTTGGCCGCTGAAGAGGTCATCAGTGCCCCAGGGCTGGGACTGGAGGGGCGCGTGGGCAAACGCCGCCTGCGCATCGGCCAGGCCGCCTTTGTCTGCGAACTGAGTGGGTGCCCGCTGCCTGAGGCACCGGACGCAGCCGGCCAATGGCTGCTGCTGGGCGACAGCCATGGCGCCCTGGCCTGGTTCGTGCTGGATGACCGCTTGCGCAGCGATGCACCGTCACTGCTGGCTGCGTGCAAGGCCCGTGGCTGGCACACGCTGTTGCTGTCCGGTGACAGCTCGCCAATGGTCGCCAGCGTCGCCGCCGACCTGGGCATCGACGAAGCCCACGGCGGCCTGCGCCCGGATGACAAGCTGCGGGTGCTGCAACGCTTGCACCAGGAAGGCCGCACCGTGCTGATGCTGGGTGATGGCGTCAACGATGTACCGGTGCTGGCCGCCGCCGATATCAGCGTGGCCATGGGGTCGGCCACGGACCTGGCGAAAACCAGCGCCGACGCCGTGCTGCTGTCCAACCGCCTCGATGCCCTGGTGCAAGCCTTTAGCCTGGCGCGGCGTACCCGACGGGTCATCATCGAGAATCTGCTGTGGGCCGGGCTGTACAATGGCCTTATGCTGCCGTTTGCCGCCCTGGGTTGGATCACCCCGATCTGGGCCGCGATCGGCATGTCCCTCAGTTCCTTGACTGTGGTGCTCAATGCGCTGCGCCTGGCTCGCCTGCCGAATGTGCAGCCAGCCGGCGCCCCCTTGGTAACCCGCCCGCTGCCGGTTTGAGGCCTGCGGGCATGGAGTGCAGATGCCAGCTCTATACGTGATGATCCCGGCGGCGCTGCTCTTAGTGGGCGTGGCCATTTACATCTTCTTCTGGGCCGTGGACAGCGGCCAGTACGAAGACCTCGACGGCCCGGCCCACAGCGTGCTGTTCGACGATCAGGACCCGAACCACCTGGCCGCCATCGACGAAGCGAACGGCCCGGAACAACCGCCCAAAGACCCTCCCCATGCTTGAGCTGGCCCCCCTGCTGGTCTCGGCGCTGATCCTCGGTTTGCTCGGTGGCGGCCATTGCCTGGGCATGTGTGGCGGGCTGATGGGTGCGCTGACCCTGGCGATTCCCAAGCACCAACGCGGCCGCAGGTTCCGCCTGCTGCTGGCCTACAACCTGGGGCGCATCCTCAGCTACGCGACGGCCGGGTTGTTGATCGGCCTGGCCGGCTGGGCGCTGACCAACAGCCCCGCCGCGATGTTCATGCGCGTGCTTGCCGGGCTACTGCTGATCAGCATGGGCCTGTACCTGGCCGGCTGGTGGAGCGGCCTGACCCGCATCGAAAGCCTCGGACGCGGCCTGTGGCGCTATATCCAGCCCGTCGCCAGCCGTTTGCTGCCGGTGTCCAGCCTGCCCCGTGCCCTGCTGCTGGGCGCGCTCTGGGGCTGGTTGCCGTGTGGCTTGGTCTACAGCTCCCTGCTGTGGGCGGCGAGCCAGGGCAATGCGCTGGACAGTGCACTGCTGATGCTGGCGTTTGGCTTGGGCACTTGGCCGGTGTTGCTGGCGACCGGCCTGGCAGCCGAACGCGTCACCGCCTGGCTGCGCAAACGCAGCGTGCGTGTGGCCGGTGGCGTATGGGTGATTGTGTTTGGCTTATGGACCCTGCCCGGCCCGCATCAGCACTGGTTGATGGGCCATTAACGGCCATGTGGCATAGCGCCGCTCCCCGTTGATGCAAATCAACATGCCACCTGCGGCTCGCCCCTAGACTCGGCCCACTAGCCTATCCGGGGGACCGCCCGCATGCTCGACGCCATTCGTTGGGACACACATCTGATTCACCGCTACGACTTGGCGGGGCCGCGTTACACGTCCTACCCCACCGCCGTACAATTCGACAGCCAGGTTGGCACCTTCGACCTGCTGCATGCCCTGCGCGAAAGCCGCAAAGCCGCCCGCCCCTTGTCGCTGTATATCCACGTGCCGTTCTGCGCGAACATTTGCTATTACTGCGCTTGCAACAAGGTGATCACCAAGGACCGTGGCCGCGCCCAGGCCTACCTGCAACGCCTGGAGCAGGAAATCCAGTTGGTGGCCTGTCACCTGGACCCGAAACAGCCCGTGGAGCAGCTGCATTTCGGCGGCGGCACCCCGACCTTTCTCAGCCATGACGAACTGCGCCAGGTGATGACCCACCTGCGACAGCACTTCAATTTGCTCGACGATGACTCGGGGGACTACGGCATCGAGATCGACCCTCGCGAAGCCGACTGGGCCACCATGGGCCTGTTGCGTGAACTGGGTTTCAACCGCGTGAGCATTGGCCTGCAGGACCTTGACCCGGAGGTGCAACGAGCGGTCAACCGCCTGCAAAGCCTGGAAGAAACCCGCGCAGTGATCGACGCCGCGCGCACCTTGCAGTTTCGTTCGATCAACATTGATCTGATCTACGGCTTACCCAAGCAAACGCCGTTGAACTTCGCGCGCACCGTGGAAGAAGTGATCAGCCTGCAACCGGATCGCCTGTCGGTGTTCAACTACGCGCACCTGCCCGAGCGCTTTATGCCGCAGCGGCGCATCAACACCGACGACTTGCCGTCGCCTGCGGCAAAACTGCTGATGCTGCAAACCACCATCGAGCAATTGACCCAGGCCGGTTACCGCTACATCGGCATGGACCACTTCGCCCTGCCGGATGATGAATTGGCTGTTGCCCAGGAGGAAGGCAGGTTGCAGCGCAATTTCCAGGGCTACACCACCCACGGCCATTGCGACTTGATCGGGCTGGGGGTATCGGCGATCAGCCAGATCGGCGACTTGTATTGCCAGAACAGCAGCGATTTGAACCAGTACCAGAACGCCCTGGCCGGCGCGCAACTGGCAACCAGCCGTGGCTTGGTCTGCACCACCGACGACCGCTTGCGACGCGAGGTGATTCAGCAGTTGATCTGCAACTTCAGCCTGGACTTCGAGCAGATCGAACTCGCCTTCAACATTGATTTTCGCGGCTATTTCCTTGAGCTGTGGCCACAGCTGGAGACCATGGCGGCAGACGGCCTGATCGAACTGGATGCACATCGCATTCGCGTGCTGCCGGCCGGACGCTTGCTGGTGCGCTCGGTGTGCATGGTGTTCGATGCCTATCTGGAGCACCAGAACAGGCAGCGATTCTCGCGGGTCATCTGAGCCCGGTTAGCGCGAGGCCAGGCTCATGGCTTCCAATTGAGCCGACGGTGGCTGGTCTTTCATGGCCTTGGCCAAAGCGGTCTGGGCCAAGGTCAAGCCAGCCTGTAATGCCGACACGCCAGCCTGCAGGTTGCCCACCTTCACCAGGCGCGCCTCAGGCGTCATGGAATTATCGGCCATGACCGCTGCCATTTCGGCCATTTTTTCGGCAAGCTGCTTTTTGAGTTCACGGATCATTTTCAGCAACTGCTTGACGCTATCGCTCAGGCTGCTGTTGTCGATATCACTATTGTCCGATTGCTCGGCCTTCGATGCGCCCATCGCCTCTCCGGAGATGACCACCTTTACCCCCTCGGTGGTCTTGGGTTCGGCGGTTTCTGGCGCGGTGGGTGCCTTGGAGGCGGCGTCTTTGTCCTTGGAGGCATCGGCGGCCTTCCAGACCGACACTGCAGCCACATTAATCTGTGGGTTCTGGACACTGCTGACGGACATGATCTGAGCTCCTGCTCGTTGAGAGACAACAATGTATCGGCAGCGATACAAAAACCTGTATACCGCTGCCGCTTTTTTGTACACGCTGGCCTCAGCTACCCTCGGTGCGTTACCCTTACGTCTTATGTGTGATTTCCCACAAGGATTTAAGAAATGTCCGAGCCAGTTAAACTGCGCGCTCACAGCCAGGCCCATTGCAAGGATTGCAGCCTGGCTCCCCTGTGCCTGCCACTTTCGTTGAATCTGGAAGACATGGATGCGCTGGACGACATCGTTAAACGCGGTCGCCCGCTGAAAAAGGGCGAGTTTCTGTTTCGCCAGGGCGACAAGTTTGACTCCGTCTATGCAGTACGTTCGGGGGCGTTGAAGACGTTCAGCCTGAGCGACAGCGGCGAAGAACAAATCACCGGTTTCCACCTGCCCAGCGAATTGGTGGGGTTGTCCGGCATGGACACGGAGATTCACCCGGTATCGGCCCAGGCTCTGGAGACGACGTCGGTATGCGAAATCCCCTTCGAGCGTCTGGATGAATTGGCCTTGCAACTGCCGCAACTGCGCCGCCAGTTGATGCGCGTGATGAGCCGCGAGATTCGCGACGATCAACAAATGATGCTGCTGTTGTCGAAAAAAACCGCCGACGAGCGCATCGCTACCTTCCTGGTCAACCTGTCGGCACGCTTCCGCGCCCGTGGCTTCTCGGCCAACCAGTTCCGCCTGAGCATGTCGCGCAATGAAATCGGCAACTACCTGGGCCTGGCGGTGGAAACCGTGTCCCGGGTGTTTACCCGCTTCCAGCAGAACGAGCTGATCGCCGCAGAGGGCAAGGAAGTGCACATCCTTGACCCGATCCAGCTGTGTTCGCTGGCCGGGGGGGCGCTGGAGAGTTGATCCAGCCACCTGCGGCCGCGCCAATCGGCGGGGCCGCAGGTATACTTCGAGTCCGTTTTCCGCTCCCAGGACTCTTCGACGATGACCTTCGATTCGTTCGACATCAAATCCCTGATCCGCCCTGTCATCGACTTCCCCAAGCCTGGGGTGATCTTTCGTGACATCACGCCGCTGTTCCAATCACCCCGCGCCCTGCGCCTGGTGGCCGACAGCTTTGCCCATCGCTATGTAGAAGCCGACTTCACGCATATCGGCGCGATGGATGCGCGGGGCTTTCTGATCGGCTCGATCATCGCCTACCAGTTGAACAAACCGCTGATCCTGTTCCGCAAGCAAGGCAAGCTGCCCGCCGATGTGTTGGCCGAGGGTTACCAGACCGAGTACGGCGAAGCTTTCCTGGAAGTGCACGCCGACAGTCTGTGCGAAGGCGACTCGGTCTTGATGTTCGATGATTTGATCGCCACCGGCGGCACCCTGATCGCTGCCGCCAACCTGGTGCGTCGCATGGGCGCGAAGATCTTCGAAGCCGCGGCGATCATCGACCTGCCGGAGCTGGGCGGCTCACAGCGCCTGGAAGACATGGGCATTCCGACGTTCTGCCTGACCCAGTTCGCATTGACCGAGCGCTGATCAAAGCCCCATCTGCTTGCTGATGATTTCATTCATCACTTCGCGAGTGCCACCCCCGATGGACAGGATGCGGTTGTCGCGGTACAGCCGCTCCACCAGGTTGCCACGCATGTAACCCTGGCCACCGAGGATCTGCACCGCGTCATAAGTGACGCGGTCGGCCGTGTCGGTGGCGAGGTTCTTGGCCATGGAAATCTCCTTGATCACACTCTTGCCGGCGGCCATCTTGGCCGCCTGGCGATAGGTGAATTCGCGGGACACTTCCACGGCGGTGGCCATTTCCGCCAACCGATGCTTGAGCACCTGAAACTTGCCGATGGGCTTGCCGAATGCTTCGCGCTGGGCAGCCCACTCAAGGCTTTGCTCCAGTGCCAGTTGCGCGGTCATATTGGCCATCAACGCCAGGGCCAGGCGTTCGCTCTGGAAGTTGCCCATGATGCAGGCAAACCCCATATTCTCGGCGCCGATCAGGTTGCTCACCGGCACCCGGCAATCGTCGAAGAACAGTTCAGCCGTGTCCGACGCCCACCAGCCCATCTTCTTCAGGGGCTGACCGACCGTGAAGCCTGGGGTGCCTTTTCCAATGAGCAGCAGGCTGATACCGCCAAAGCCCGGCCCGCCGGTACGTACGGCGACGGTGTAGAAGTCGGCGCGGCTGCCACTGGTAATAAAGGTTTTGCTGCCGCTGACGCGGTAATGCTCGCCCTCACGGACCGCACGGGTTCGCAGGTTGGCCACATCAGAACCGCCGCTCGGCTCGGTTACGGCCAGGGCGATGATCTTCTCGCCGGACAACACCTGCGGTACGACACGCTCCCGCAACGCGGGCCTGGCCCATTTGACGACGGGTGGCAAGCCGATATCCAGCGAACCCAAGCCGGCCACTACCCCGCCAGAGCCGCAGCGCATCAACTCTTCACTGGCGGCCACCTTGGCGAACAGGTCACCTTCATGGCTGCCGCCAAGCGCTTCGGGATAACCGATGCCCAGAATCCCCGCAGCACCTGCCTTGCGGTACAACTCGCGGGGAAAGCTTGCGGCCTCCTCCCATTGCTCGATGCCCGGCAACATCTCGCGCTCGACAAAACGGCGCACGCTGTCGCGGACCAAGAGGTGGCTAGGGTCGAAATAGTCCTGATAGGCAGACATCGGCAAACTCCACGCAGAGGTAGAGCGAACTTACCAAGCGCTTGCTTGGTTATCAAGCCGAACGCAAATACTGCCAGCAATGCAAAACCAATGTGGGAGGGGGCTTGCTCCCGATAGCGGTAGTTCAGTCAATCATCTATCGACTGTAAGATCGCCATCGGGAGCAAGCCCCCTCCCACAGATTTTGCTGCGTTGTTCTTTAGAGGGCGATGGGCTTGCGACCGGCAAAGGAGTGCGCCAAGGTGCCGCCATCCACCAGTTCCAACTCGCCACCCAACGGTACGCCATGGGCAATACGCGAGGTGACCAGGCCTTTATTGGTCAGCAGCTGCGCGATGTAGTGCGCCGTGGCCTCACCTTCCACCGTCGGGTTGGTGGCCAGGATCACTTCGGTGAAAGTGCCCTGCTCTTCAATGCGCGCCACCAGTTGCGGAATGCCGATGGCTTCCGGCCCCAGGCCATCCAGGGGAGACAAGTGCCCCTTGAGCACGAAGTAGCGCCCGCGGTAACCGGTCTGCTCCACCGCGTACACGTCCATCGGCCCTTCCACCACACACAACAGCGTGTCGTCACGGCGTGGATCGGCGCATTGCGGGCAGAGTTCTTCCTCGGTGAGGGTGCGGCACTGGCGACAGTGCCCCACACCCGTCATGGCCTGGCTCAGGGCCTGGGCCAACCGGGTACCGCCGCTGCGATCACGCTCCAGCAATTGCAGCGCCATGCGTTGGGCGGTTTTCTGACCCACGCCCGGCAAGGTACGCAAGGCGTCGATCAGTTGGCGAATCAGGGGGCTGAAGCTCATGGGCAATGGGTCCGACAAAACAACGAGACGCGGTTTATACCCGCGCCCCGGATTAGCGTCAAATGGTCAATCCTGCGCGAGGCGCACCACCAACTTGCCGAAGTTGCGCCCTTCCAGCAAACCAATAAAGGCTTCGGGCGCCTGCTCCAGCCCGTCGACCACGTCCTCGCGGAACTTGATCTTGCCGTCGCGCACCCACGGCGCCATCGCACTGAGGAATTCGGGCTGGCGGTCGCCATAGTCGTCGAACACGATAAAGCCCTGGATACGTACGCGCTTGGTGAGCAAGGTCCGTTGCAACGCTGGCAGGCGATCCGGCCCACTCGGCGCCTCATGGGCGTTATAGCCGGCGATCAGGCCGCACAGCGGAATACGTGCCTTGGGGTTGAGCAGCGGCACCACCGCATCGAAAACCTTGCCACCGACGTTTTCAAAGTAGATGTCCACGCCCTTGAAGCACGCCTGGGCCAGTTCATCGGCAAAGTGCTCGCTTTTGTGGTCGATACAGGCATCAAAGCCCAACTCGTCCACCACATAGCGACATTTATCCGCGCCACCGGCAATCCCCACCACACGCAAGCCTTTGAGCTTGGCCACCTGCCCCACCACCGAACCCACCGCGCCGGACGCCGCCGCCACGACCAGGGTCTCGCCAGGCTTGGGCTGGCCGATATCCATCAACCCCATGTAAGCGGTCATGCCCGGCATCCCCAGCACGCCCAACGCCATCGATGGGCTCGCCAGGCCCTTGGGCACCGGTATCAGGTTGCGACCGTCAGAAATGCTGTGGCTCTGCCAGCCGGTAGAGCCGACCACCAGATCGCCCACCTCGAATTTGGGATTACGCGATTGCTCAATACGACTGACGGCGCCACCGGTCATTACCTCGTCGATTTCTACCGGTGCTGCGTAGGACGGTGCGTCGCTCATGCGTCCACGCATGTAAGGATCGAGGGACAGGTACAGCGTCTTCAACAGCACCTGGCCGTCCGCCAAGTCCGGCAGGGTCACGCGTTCCAGACGGAAGTTTTCCGGCGTCGGCGCGCCTTGGGGGCGAGAAACCAGGACAATGCGCTGGTTCAGGACCGGTTCTTGAGGCATGAGGGGGCTCCTTTATCGAGTGCGTCGGTATAGGGTGCAGACCTTGCGCACCCCGCCAGGGTTCGATCGGATCACACAAACAAAAATGCCAGGCACGCGGCCTGGCATTGGAGTCTAGCTAACGCCGCCCGATCAGAACGGCAGCTTCATGCCCGGCGGCAGTTGCATGCCGGCGGTCACGCCGGACATTTTGTCCTGGCTGTTGGCTTCGATCTTGCGCACCGCGTCATTGACGGCGGCGGCGAACAAGGCTTCGAGCATTTCCAGGTCATCTTCGCCGACACCTGGCAATACGCTTGGGTCGATGCTCACGCGCTTGATATCGTGACGACCGGTCATCACCACGCTGACCATATCGCCACCGGCTTTACCGGTGACTTCGGCGTTGGCCAGTTCTTCCTGCATCTTGGCCATCTTTTCCTGCATCTGCTGTGCCTGCTTCATCAGGCCGGCCATGCCACCTTTCATCATGGGAATCACCTCAAAGTACGTGGATCAATTTAGTAGCCCGGTGTCAGGATGCCTGGGGCACCGGGGCTTCGACAGGTTCAATTGTATCTTGGCGAATGACTGCGCCGAACTGTTGCATCATTTGCTGGATAAGCGGATCACCATGGATCGAGTCTTCCGCTTCGCGCTGGCGGTTGATACGCCGACGCGTGGCGGCCTGCGCCGGCGTTTCCTGCTCGGGCTTGATCAACTCGATGCTGATCGTCAGCGTGCGCTCATGGTACTGGTTCAGGGCATCGTTGAGACGACGCTGCTGTGTGGCGTTGAACAGCGCGCTATGGGCCGGGTCCAGGTGCAGCAGCCAGTGATCGCCTTCGATGGAGATCAGCGTGCAGTTGGCGGCGATACTGCCGGTCATGCCGGAAATCGGCAATTTCGGGAACAACTCCAGCCATTGCAACGCCAGGCCGGTGGCCGGTGCCGCAGCGGGCTCGGCTTCGGGCTCCGGGGCCGGCTCGGCAGTGTGTTCGCTGGCCAGGTCATCCAGGTAGCTGTAGGCCGAATCCATATCCGGCTCAATGTAGTCTTCATCCAGCGGCGGTTCGTCGTCGAGGTCCATGCCTGGCGTGGCGGCATCTACCTGGGCCACGGTCGGCTCGGGAACCGGCGCGCTGACCCACTCAGGGGCGTCGGGCACCACGCTGTCCGGGGTCGGCGTGGGCATCGGCGTCAGTTCCGGCTGTTCGCCGGTGGTTTCCAGCACGGGCTCCACGGCCGGCGCCATCTCGGCTTCCACCGGATCATTCCAGGGCAGGTCGACGACCGGCTCGGGCTCGACGACAGGTTCCGGCTCAGGTTCAGCTACCGAAGCGGGCACAGGTTCAGGCTCAGGTTCATGAACCGGCACAACCGGCGCGGGCGCAGCAACCACTGGCGCGACCACCGCCGCGCCAGCCACTGGTTTGGCGGAATCAACTGTGGCCTGGCTGATCCCCACTGGCTTTAGCGGCTGTCTCGGCGCGTCTGCCGAGTCCGCGGGCCGGAAGGCCAGCATCCGCAGCAGGACCATCTCAAAACCGCCACGCGGGTCCGGTGCCAGGGGCAGGTCCCGACGGCCGATCAGGCCCATCTGGTAGTAGAACTGCACATCTTCGGCCGGCAATGCCTGGGCCAGGGCCAGCACGCGGTCGCGGTCGCCATGGCCGTTGTCGACGCCTTCAGGCAGCGCCTGGGCAATGGCGACCCGGTGCAGCACATTGAGGATTTCCGAGAGCACGCCGTTCCAGTCCGGGCCTTGCTCCGACAGGTGGCGCACGGCTTCGAGCAACGCCTTGGCGTCGCCGTCGATCAGCGCGTGCAGCACATCGAAGACCTGGCCGTGGTCGAGGGTGCCGAGCATGGCGCGCACATCGGCGGCCATGACCTTGCCTTCACCAAAGGCGATGGCCTGGTCGGTAAGGCTCATGGCATCGCGCATCGAACCATCGGCAGCACGACCGAGCAGCCACAACGCGTCGTCTTCGAACGGCACGTTCTCGACGCCCAGCACGTGGGTCAAATGCTCGACCACCCGCTCGGGGGTCATGTTTTTCAGGGAGAACTGCAGGCACCGCGACAAAATCGTTGCAGGAAGCTTCTGCGGGTCGGTGGTGGCCAGGATGAACTTGACGTAGGGCGGCGGCTCTTCCAGGGTTTTCAACAGGGCGTTGAAGGAATGGCTGGAAAGCATGTGCACTTCGTCGATCAGGTAGACCTTGAAGCGGCCACGGCTCGGTGCGTACTGCACGTTGTCGAGCAGCTCGCGGGTGTCTTCGACCTTGGTACGGCTCGCAGCGTCGATCTCGATCAGGTCGACGAAACGCCCTTCATCGATTTCCCGGCACACCGAGCAGGTGCCGCAGGGTGTCGAGGTGATGCCGGTTTCACAGTTCAGGCATTTGGCGATGATGCGCGCAATGGTGGTCTTGCCCACCCCACGGGTGCCGGTGAACAGGTAGGCGTGGTGCAGCCGCTGGCTGTCCAAGGCATTGATCAGAGCCTTGAGCACATGGGTCTGGCCGACCATTTCGCGGAACGAGCGCGGACGCCATTTACGTGCAAGAACCTGATAACTCATCGAAAACCGTCGCAACTGGAGAGCAGAGGCCGGTAATGCTAGCGGAGCAAGGGGGAAATTGCATCCGGCACGCTCGCCTAATCTGATTTGGCAGGCCTGGCAGGCCCTGCAACAGGCTCGCCACGCTCCTGACAAGAACTGACAGCACGGTCTTATAGACTCGTTTTCACTTATCCCCCCGTGCTCAAGGAGCCTGCATGAACACCGTCGGTCACTATTTCCTGCTGTACGTCGACAGTCCCGCCACCAGCGCCAACTTTTACAGCCGCTTGCTGGACAAGCCGCCGGTAGAGCTGGGCCCGACGTTCGCCCTATTCATCCTCGACAACGGCGTAAAGTTGGGCCTGTGGTCGCGGCACACCGTAGAGCCGGCCGCCCAGCTCACCGGGGGCGGTGGCGAAGTAGGCTTCTCGCTGCCTGACAAAGCAGCCGTCGATACCCTGCACGAGCATTGGCTGGAACGCGGCGCGACGATCATCCAGTCACCGACCGCCATGGATTTCGGCTACACCTTTGTCGCCCAGGACCTCGATGGCCATCGGCTGCGGGCGTTCTGCCTGAGTGACTGAGCCCCAGCGCCCTTCCAGGCTGATGGCAGCCACGCTGGCCAATACGACCACCCCGCCGAGCATCACCTGCAACGCAATGTGCTCGCCCAGCAGCGTCGCCGCCATCACCATCGCCACTGGCGGGATGAGGTACATCGCCACCGCTGCGCGACTGACGTCGACATGCTTCAACACATAGCCCCAGGCCAGGTACGCCAGGGCGCTGGGGAAAATACCCAGCACCAGCACCGAGAGGTTCTCGGGCAACGGCGCCTGCATCACCGCGGCCGGCAGGCCCGGCAGGTTCACGCCCAGCATCAACGTGCCGAACCACACCATGTAGCACGCCATGGTCAGCGGGCTGTAGTGGTGCGCATAGTGTTTCTGGATAGCGAAATAGACACTCCACGAAACGGCCGCCAGCAAGAGCAGCAAGCCACGCGGATCAATCTCCCCCACCCCCGCATCGCCCCAGATCACCATCAACACGCCGACCAACCCGAGCAACACACAGCCCCAACGCCAGGCACTGACGCGCTCCTTCAAGCAGAACGCTGCGATCAACACACTGAACAAAGGCGCCGACTGAGCCAGCACACTGGACGCCGCCGCCGTCACCCACTGCTGCCCGTTGTTGAGGCTGGTGTGATGCAGGAACACGCCAAAAAAGCCCAGCACCAGCAACCACGGCAGGTCGCGCAGGCGCGGCCGATCAATACCCACTGCCAGCGCAACGCCGCCCATGAAGACCGACGCGATCAGAAACCGCAGCAATGCCAATTGGCCAGGGCTGTAGCTGCGCAGCCCCATATGTATGCCGATCGGCGAGTAGGCCCAGCAAAGGATGACGCTGGCGATGACTAGCGTAAGCTTGAAAGGTGACGGGGTATTCATTGACGGCATCCGCAAACTGAGTAGGAATGCACTCAGTCTTGGCTGGCACGGGACGCAGGACAATTAACCGTTTCTGACTTCTGAAATCACTGGAACTGAGCAATGGAACTGGCCCAACTGAAAATGGTGCAAGCCGTGGCGCAAACCGGCAGCGTGGCCCAGGCCGCCCTGCAACTGCACTGTGTGCCGTCCAACATCACCACGCGCATCAAGCAACTGGAAAGCGAGTTGGGCACGCCGCTGTTCATCCGCGCCGGACGTGGCCTGGCGATCAGCGCCGCCGGTGAAATCTTCCTGGAGTACTGCGAGCGCATCCTGGCGTTGGTGGAAGAATCCAAACGCGCGGTGGACGTCAACGCGATTCCCCGTGGCACCTTGCGCATCGGTGCCGTGGAATCCAGCGCCAGCGGGCGCCTGCCGCCCTTGCTGGCGGAATACCACCGGCGCTATCCCGAGGTCAGCCTGGAACTGGTCACCGGCGCCTGGGCGCAACTGCTGGACGACCTGCAACACCACCGCCTCGATGTGGCGCTGGTGGCCAGCGGCAACAAGCGCGCCAAGCTCGAACACAGCGTGGTCTACAGCGAACGCCTGGTGCTGATCGCCAGCGCCTCCAGCGAACCGATCAGCAGCGCCAAGGACCTGGCCGGACGCACCTTGCTGGTGTGGCCACCCGGCTGCCCCTACCGCGCCGCACTGGAAAACTGGGTCAAACCCCACGACTTCAAGCCGAGCATCGCCAGCTATGCCAGTTGGGGCACCATCATCGGTTGCGTGAGTGCGGGGATTGGCGTGGCGTTGGCGCCGGAGGGCATCCTGGCCCGCTATGAGCAGGCCAATCAGCTGGCGTCGTACCGGTTCGAGGAACTGCAGGCGGTGGACAACCTGCTGTTCTGGCACAAGGACACCCAGCGGCATCTGGCGCGAGATGCCTTCGCCGGGTTACTGCGGGAAACCTTTGGCTGACGCCATTGGGTCTGTGTCAGCTCTTCGGGGCGGCCAGGCGTGCGTACTGGTCCTGGCTGATCCAGCCGGTGAACGAACGATCGTCGGCATTGATGAACTCGACTTGCGCCCAACCATCCTTGAACGCCAGCACGCCGACCACGTCATTCTTGACGATGTAAGGGCGCTTGGCTGCCTTGGCGCTGGGGGTCTTGAGCAGGTAAGCCTTGTCGGCGGACACCTTCACCAGGCCGATCCATTTCGTGTTGGCGGTCTGGGTCAGGTCCAGGCCGGTGGCGATCTCCGGCATCAGCACATTGAGGCAGCCAGGGTGCTGGCGGCCTTCTGCCACGGTCAGGGTCACACCGTCCGACGAAGGTGCCACGCTGCCAGGGTAGGCGTTGTCGAGCCAGGTCGTCAGCGCAGCGGGCTTGCCTTGCAGGTAGAACGCACAGCTGCGGGTCACGCCTTCGCCCATGGCTTCGGAGTAGTAGCCTTCAACCTGGTGTTCAGGCGTTACTGCCAGCATCAGCCCTTCGTACTTGCCTGAATGCAATGCGGGCGAACCGGCAAAGGCCGGTACCACCGCGCACAACGACAACACACCCACCGCTAGAAAACGCATCATCTTATTTTTTCCCTTCCAGTTTCTCGTAGGCTTTTTGCATCAGCACATCGTAGTTGCCGTAGTCCTCGCCGTTATAGTTGCGCGCCATGCCGGTAAAATCCTTGGCCTTCATGGCTTTCATCAACGCCGGGCTCTTGCTGCAAAAACCGAGGAAAGCTTTTAGTTGGTTACCGGCATTCACTTTCAATGCCGCGGCGAATTCAAACACCGTCTTGTAACCGCAAGACGCGTAGTTGAAGCCCATGATCTGAAACATACCCCAGGACGCCGACATCAACGCCGCTTCCTGATCCAGCGCGAAGGCGGTGGCCATGGTTTCCCAAGCCTTGGTCTGGTCCTTGTTATTGGCCTGCCACTGCGGCCCGGCCTTTTTCTTGTAGGGGTAAGACAGCAGCGGGTGCGCCTGGTCGTAGATGTGCTTGGTGTACTTGCGAAACAGGTGCCCTTCGAAGGCGATCACCGGCAACTTGGCCGGACCGAACCCCGAACGGCCGCCGGATTCCACCGTGGCAAAGGCCTTGATGATATTCACCGAAATGCCGCCACCCAACTGCGTGGCGGCGTTCTGGAAGTCGGTATCACTGAGGGTCATGCCCCCGTCGCACGTGGCCTGGAGCATCAACTGGCGGTTACGCCGCTCGGCCTCGACCATCGCGCGCATGCGGTCCAGGTAGACGTTGACCGTGGCCTGCACGGCGTCCCCCTGGTTGTTGCCGAACACATTGAGAAAGCTCGGAATGCGCACGCCCGGAAAGGCTTTGACCGGCACCTTCACCGCTTCTTCGATGAGGCTGTTGAAGGTACGACCGGTGGGGTCGATCACCCCATCGGGGTGGGCATATTTGAGATGACGGAACTGGTACTGGCTGATGCACTGCACCAACTGGCCATCGCACTTGCCGTTTTCGGCCAGCGGAGAACCCATTTTGGGAATGATCAGATTGAATAAATACTGGACGCACTGCACATCGGCGGGCAAGTTGCGGGCTTTACCGGGAGCACCTACCGAAGCACTGATAAGTGGAGGCAAACCTTGCAGGCTTTTCATGACAGACATCCTTGTTAGTTAAAGAAGTGATAGCACTTCAATATCAAGTCCATACCCTTGTCATATTCTGAAACAAGCGGCTGGCGAAAACTAACAAGGCGGTTTTAGGTTGTCCAGAGGCGGATTGGAAAGTTGTGAATCAGCCACACTTAATCCGTCAGCAACCATGGCTCTCGCGAAACTTCTGGCCGCTGTGGTAATCGATCCATTCGACTACATCGTAGGGCAGGTAAAGCTGCGACCTGGCCCGGGAAATCGCTATATAGACCTCGCAGAGTCGCTGGTCGAACGCGTAGGCATCCTTGAACGGGACGTTGGTCAGCAATTCGGGAGTCAGCAGCACGCGTTCGAATTCCATCCCGCCCGCTTCGAGCGCCCGCATCAACAGGCAACGTGTGCCGGGACCGCCGCCAAGACGATTCAAACGCGTGACATCCGCGACATTGAAGCCTTTTTCCAGCTGGCCCTCGACCCAGCGGAACGACTCATCGAACTGGCTGGCCTCACACACCTGCTGCCAGTCGTCCATATCGGCGAAATAAGCGTGCGCGCCTTTTTCGTTGTGTTCGTCGCTGTAGAAGTCCGGTTTGAACAAACCGATGACACTGATCATGAAGCGTTCCAGATCCTGCTGCGCCGCGTTGCTCGGCAAACCGAAGGGGCAGTTGGCCTGGTGCAGCTGGATCGCCCACTTCATGGTGTCCCAATAGGATGCGGTCAACACCACACAGCCTTCCGGCGGCACGAAGCCTAGCGGGTAGTGCTCGATGCCGACGTCGGCATCGCGTGCGCCCTCGAAAGGCGTCTTGCACTTTTGCGAGTGCACGCTGATCAACGGGTTGACCAGACGCTCGACATTGCGCCCCGAACGCACGGAGTAGCTGATGTCGCTTTGCCGGACCTCGCGCTTTCGCCTCACCATCACGCCACTGGCCGATTGGTATTCATCGCCGAGGGTAATCAGCACCTGACGACCACGCTCGATGATCTGCAGCAACGACGCCGGTATGTCCTGGCTTTCATCGATCAGTACATGGGTGTAACGCGGCGGCACCACACAACCGGCGAGGCTGGCGCGCTTGATCAGCAACAAGGTGGCGAAGCCGGTCTGGCTGGCCCATTGCGGGTTGCTTTCCAGGTAGGTCCACACACGGCTTGAATATTCCAGCAGCACCTGTGCATCCATGCCGCTCAGCGCTTGCTTGAAATGCGGGAAGTGCCGGGCCGACAGGCTGTGATGAGCGGTGTGGCAATAGTTTTCCAGCACCTTGAGGCAGACATCCAAGGTCGCCTGGCCGTCATGCCCGCGCCAACCGTAGATATCCAGTGCCTGGGCCACCGCCTGCCGGGTGGGTAACCTGGTCGATGTATTCGCCACGGGCGGTCGTGGGCCGTGCAGCAACGCCTTGGCGAAAGCGGCAAAAGTGGAACCGGCCTTGCTGTCGCGGGGCAGCCCCATGCGCTCGCGCAGCGTTGCCAGTTTTGCCCCCGTGCGCGCCAGTATCAACGTCTGTGCAGGGCGCAGACACTCGATCAGGGCACCCAGCAGATGGCTCTTGCCGACGCCGGCATAACCTTGAACGTGCAGGTCTTCATTGAGATTGGCGCGAAACGTGCGCACCAGCTTGTCCTGGGCCGGGCTGAGCCAACGTTCACGATGCCGGGGCGTAATCATCTGCTGGCTGAACGGATCATTGCCGCGCAGGTGACGGACCTTGTAGTCCATATCCCATTGGCCGCTGGGCAGCAGGTAATCTCGCGCCTGGACTTCTTCAGCCGATAAAAGGCGCAGGTTGATGCTCTTGAGCGCGTTGCAGCCAAAGTACAGTTTGCGCGGGTCGAACAACCGCTGTGCTTCGGACAGCAATGTGGCTGCGCCCTCTGCCTGTGTGTCCACCGCCCAGCCGATCAACTTGGCCAGGATGCGCTCGGCGCCCGTACAGGTCAGGTCTTTTTGCGTGGCCTGGGCCAGGTTCTGGATGACCAGCACCGCCGCCAGCTCCGGGTCCGTCAGGCCGACCAGCGCCTTGGCGCCCTCGGCCCCCAGCAAGGCGGCGCAGGTTTCGTCAGTGACCGGCAGGAACACCGGGCTGGATAAATCAAAATGTTCCGGTTGCATACTTCCTCACAGCGTCGCTGGCGTCAGGCTTCGCCGGGTTCAACCTGAACACCCAGCTCAAAGCGATACTCGCCCAGAGATCCCGCCATGCCTCCGGGATACCGCCCCGCTGCACCGGCTGTATTGATCTGCTGCTGCAGTTCGAAAACCGCCATCTCGAACAACCTGCGCAAATCCTCGGTGCTCTGCGCGGCCACATTCAATTGCAGGGTGTACGCGCCGCTCAGTGCGGGCGGCGTCGGCTCGGCGGCGGGAGTCGCCTGCGCGACCTGGATCATCTCGGCCTGGCTCAGGATTTCAGCGTGCTCGTCATCCATGAGGTCCAGCACCTTGGATAATTCCAGGGTCTGTTCCGGATGCGATTGAATACGGTCCTTGATTTCCAGGCGCCGCATCTGCCACTCGCGCAATTTTTCGCGAGTGAGGTCGTCGACTTTTTCCACGGGTACTGTCTCCAAATGCCAGGCACTGGAGTATGCCGCCATGGACTGCTCGATGGCAGATGGCGTGAAAGCATTTTTTGAATTGAATTTGATGCGGTGCTGCCCGAAGGCATTGGGAGAAAGAGCGTTATGGAGGCAACCCCACCAGCCACACCCCGGCACACAATGTTCCCGCTGTGGCTGCTCCCTTCCGGGCCTGACCAGGTTAACGGGTAATCGTTGCGGGGGGACCGATGGGGTCACCATAACGACGCCTGCCTCTCGGCAAGCCGCGCCATTGTACCGATCTCATCGGAAGTTACAACTGTTGGTTCCCGATTAAAAATATTAAGGGCTTCAAGTACTTGCCCTAGCCACCAGCCCCCTCCCCTATTGGCTGATCATTGTGCCTGCAACACCTCATCCGCCCGGCCGCCCTCCTCCTGAATCACCAGATGGATAAAGTGCAGCTTGGCGATCACCGCCGGCGGCAACACAAAGGGATAGAAATCCGGCTGGCCCATGCTGCGCGACAGCTCGTTGAGCATGCCGGCCAGTTCGATCCAGGCGTTGACGAACGCCAGGAACGCCGGGCCGCCAGGGTGCTCGGAGTCGTAGAGGGTGGTGAGCGGGAATGGCTGGTAATCCAGTTCCATCTCACGCGCGCGCATGCCGAAGCCGAGGGCGGTGTCGACGGCGTCCATCATGTGCAGATAGTGCGCCCAGGTTTCCGCCCAATCTTCCCAGGGGTGCATGGTGGCGTAGGCGCTGACACAGGTGAGCTGCCAGTCCGGGCGCGGCCCGTTCTGATAGTGCTGGTCGAGGGCTTCGACATAACTGGCGCGTTCGTCACCGAACAGTTGGCGAAAAGCAGGCAACCAATGGGAATTGGCAATCAGGCGCTCCCAGTAGTAATGGCCGACTTCATGGCGAAAATGGCCCAGCAGGGTGCGATAAGGCTCGCGCATCTGTACCCGGACTTGTTCGCGGTGGGCATCGTCGGCCTCCTTGATGTCGAGGGTGATCAAGCCGTTGGCGTGGCCGGTCATGGGCGCGTTGCCTTCCAGGTCGATGCCGATGAAATCGAAGGCCAGGCCGGTGTCTTCATCGACGCTTTTGGGCACGACTTGCAGGCCCAGGCTGATCAGTTGCGCCACCAGGCGCCGCTTGGCGGTTTCCACTTTGCGCCAGCGCTCGGGGTTTTCCGCAACCGAAAGATCGGGGATGGTGCGGTTCAGGCTGCAAGCCACGCACAGCGGCGCGGTGCTGTGGGCCGGGATCAACCAGTTGCAGGCGGCGGGGGTATCGAGGTTGGCACAGCGGCGGAAGGCGCCAGCGTCGGGATGGCCATCCTGTAGCCACGTGCCCTCCACGGGGCCGGGGTGTAGCGAGGCCAGGCGACTTTGCCGGGGTTCATAACCCAGCAGCGCCTGGCAGGCCAGGCATTGGCTGTTGCGAAAGAACAATGACTGACCGCAACGGCACTGCCACACCTTGCTATCGCGAGATGTATTGGCCACGAAGGGCGCCGCAATGCGTGAACTGAGTTGCTCGAAGTAGCGGAACATGGCGATCTCTCCCTGGGTGACTGAGACTAGATCATTTGCGGGTTGAGATCGTTCCACTTTCCTACATTGTCGCCTGTAGTGAGCGGGCTTGCCCCGCGCCGGGTGGCGCAGCCGCCCCAACAGGGACGCCGCGGTGTTTCAGGAGGACCGAGGTGCCTGGGTTTGGGGCGGCTGCGCCGCCCAGCGCGGGGCAAGCCCGCTCACTACAAGCCACGTTTTCAGACTGAGATGTTGTGCTTGGCCAGGAAGGCAACGAAGGCTGCCTCATCCAGCACTTTCAAACCCAATTCACTGGCTTTGGCCAATTTCGAACCGGCGCCTGGCCCCGCGACCACGCAGTGGGTTTTCGCCGAAACGGACCCTGCAACCTTGGCGCCAAGGCTTTCGAGCTTGTCCTTGGCCACATCGCGGCTCATCAGCTCCAGAGAGCCCGTCAGCACCCAGGTATGGCCAGCTTCCGGCAAGCCTTCGATGACCTTCTTCTCACTCTCCCAGTGCATGCCGAAATCCTTGAGCTGCTGCTCAATGGCCAGGGCATGCGTGGCGTTGCCTGCGTTATCGAAGAAATCGCGCACCGCCTTGGCTTGCTTCTCGGGCAGTGCCTGGCGCATATCCAGCCAGTCGGCCTTGATCACGCCCTCAAGGGTGCCGAATTTGTCCGCCAGTTTCTGCGCCGCCCCCGGGCCGACGCTCGGCACGTGAAGCTTGTCGAGCAGACCGCCCAAGGTCGTGCTGGCCGCGAATTCAGCGCTCAGCTCGCCCTGATCCTGCAATTGCAGGCCGCACTCCTGCGGTGACAGCAGCGCGCCGATCACGTCCTGGTTGTGGCTGTCTTCAAAGAAACTATGGATTTCATGCGCCACCTCCAGGCCGACATCCGGCAGGTACGTCAACACCTCCGGCAAGGCTTTCTGCACCCGCTCCAGGGACGCCAGGGAGCGCGCCAGTACCTTGGCGGTCTCCTCGCCCACGTCGGGAATGCCCAGGGCGTAGATGAAGCGCGCCAAGGTCGGCGTCTTGCTGTTTTCAATGGCCGTGATCAGCTTCTTGCTGGAGATGTCGGCAAAGCCTTCCAGGTCGATGATCTGCTCGTACTTGAGTTTGTAGAGGTCGGCGGGCGAGCCGATGAGTTTTTCATCCACCAGTTGCTCGATGGTCTTGTCGCCCAGGCCATCGATATCCATGGCACGCCGCGAAACAAAATGAATGATCGCCTGCTTGAGCTGCGCCCCACAGGCCAGGCGGCCGACGCAGCGGTACACCGCGCCTTCGCTGACGGTCTCCTTGCCTTTGCTGCGCTTGACCAACTGCGTGCGCTCCACATGGGAGCCACACACCGGGCAGCTCTCGGGCACCTGCACGGCGCGGGCATTTTCCGGGCGGCGCTCAAGTACCACCGAAACCACCTGCGGGATCACATCCCCGGCACGACGGATAATCACCGTATCGCCGATCATCAGGCCCAGCCGCGCCACCTCATCCATATTGTGCAAGGTCGCATTGGACACGGTCACACCGGCCACCTTCACCGGTTTCAGGCGCGCCACCGGTGTCACCGCACCGGTGCGGCCGACCTGGAATTCCACGTCGAGCAGCTCGGTCAACTCTTCCATGGCCGGGAATTTATGAGCGATGGCCCAGCGCGGTTCGCGGGCGCGGAAGCCCAGTTCACGCTGGGAGGCAATGCTGTTGACCTTGAACACCACACCGTCGATTTCATAGGGCAGGCTGTTACGCCGCTCGCCAATATCGCGGTAGTAATCCAGGCAATCCTGAATGCCCTTGGCCAACTTCAACTCGCGGCTGATCGGCATGCCCCACTTCTGCAGTTGCTGCAGGTTGCCGATATGGGTGTCGCTGATATCGGTGGTCACGCCGTAGCAGCAGAACTCCAGCGGACGGCTGGCGGTGATCTTCGAGTCCAGCTGGCGCAGGCTGCCGGCGGCGGCGTTGCGCGGGTTGGCGAAGGTCTTGCCGCCCACTTCCAGTTGCGATGCGTTGAGACGCTCGAAACCGGCCTTGGACATGAACACTTCGCCGCGCACTTCCAGGGTCGCCGGCCAGCCGCTGCCGTGCAGCTTCAGCGGGATATTGCGCACGGTGCGCACGTTGACGCTGATATCTTCACCAGTGGTGCCATCGCCACGGGTCGCGCCGCGCACCAATTCGCCGTCTTGATAAAGCAGGCTGACCGCCAGGCCATCCAGTTTCGGTTCGCAGCTGTACTCCACCGCCGCGCCGTCCCCAAACAGATCGCCCACCGGCAGATCGAGGCCCTCGGTGACCCGGCGATCGAATTCAAGCATGGTGGATTCATCGAACGCGTTGCCCAGGCTGAGCATCGGGATCTCATGCCTGACCTGGGTGAACGCCGACAACGCCGCACTGCCGACCCGCTGCGTCGGTGAATCACGCGTCACCAGTTCCGGATGCTCGGCCTCCAGGGCCTTGAGCTCATGGAACAAGCGGTCGTACTCGGCGTCCGGAATACTCGGCTCGTCGAGGACGTGGTAGCGGTAGTTGTGCTGATCCAGTTCAGCGCGCAATTCGAGGATACGGGTATGGGCGGCGGTCATGGGTGTTCTCTCATAAAGCAAAAGAGCAGCCGAAGCTGCTCAATATGTTAGTGCACGGATTCTACAGGCAACGCTTAAGATCGGACCTCAGCGCTTCTGTGTCAGGGCGCGACGCTCGAACTCGACGATGCGCTGACGGTAGTGCTCGATGGTCTGGGCCGTCAGGACGCTGCGCTGGTCATCCTTGAGCTCGCCGTTGAGTTCCTGGGACAGCTTGCGCGCCGCAGCCACCATCACGTCGAACGCTTGTTTCGGATGACGCGGGCCTGGCAAACCGAGGAAGAAACTCACCGCCGGAGTGCTGAACAGGTCGATGTCATCCAGATCAAAGGTCCCTGGCTTGACCGCATTGGCCATGGAAAACAGTACTTCGCCATTACCGGCCATGCTTTCGTGACGATGGAAAATATCCATCTCGCCAAAACGCAGGCCGCTTTCCAGGATGTTCTGCAACAGTGCCGGGCCTTTGAAGCCGGCAGCGTCACGACAGATCACGCTGATCACCAAGACTTCTTCAGCGGCCGGCTGATCGTTGACCGACTGGCGCGGCGCAGTGCTTTTGGTCGCAGTCTCATCCGGGAAATCGCCGTCACGGCTGCTGAAGCTCGGGCCATCGTCGACATCGAGGTTCAGGTCGCCCTGATGCGGCTCGGCGACCGCGGCGGCGTTGCGCTTGCCGCGCTTGGAAGATGGCTCGCGGGCTTCACGCACCGGCGCACTCATCGACGGCAGGTCGTGCTCGTCCAGCTGCGGCTCTTTATGGGTATCCAGCACACGGGGCGGCCCCAGCAGCTCGGCGTTGCCGTCATCGTCAGGCAAATTGGACAGATTGCGGTCCAGACGGAACTTGAGCTTGCCCTTGCCACCGCGCATGCGGCGCCAGCCATCAAAAAGAATACCGGCAATGACAATAATGCCGATGACGATCAGCCACTCGCGCAGACCGATTTCCATGTAATCCCGTGCCTCTAATAAAAAATGCTGAAAAATAAGGGGCTTAGCAACGTGCAAACCGCTTTAAAACGTGGCGCCAACTCTATGTTCTGACTGACGTTTTGCCCACGCATACGAAAAATTGACATTAAACTAGCACGACCAAAGATAACTTTACACCGTCTGTCAAAATGCCTTGAACAAATATGTCCATTTGCCACTTTCGCCAGACCGGTAAATCATCCCACGCAGCGCTAAGAATTATCCCTCATGACGAGGTTTAAGATTCCACCATCGCCATCGCTTCTTCCACATCCACGGCCACCAAGCGAGAACACCCGGGTTCGTGCATCGTCACCCCCATCAATTGATCCGCCATTTCCATGGCGATCTTGTTGTGGGTGATATAGATGAACTGCACCGTCTGCGACATCTCTTTAACCAGTCGGGCGTAACGTCCCACGTTAGCGTCATCCAGCGGGGCATCAACCTCATCGAGCATGCAGAACGGCGCCGGATTCAACTTGAAGATGGCAAACACCAGGGCCAATGCCGTCAGGGCCTTTTCGCCACCGGACAACAAATGGATGGTGCTGTTCTTCTTGCCCGGAGGCCGCGCCATGATCGTCACCCCTGTATCGAGTAGATCTTCGCCCGTCAGTTCCAAGTAAGCGCTGCCACCACCGAAAACTTTCGGGAATAAGGCCTGTAAACCGCCATTAATCTGATCAAAGGTATCTTTGAAGCGGTTGCGGGTTTCCTTGTCGATCTTGCGGATCACGTTTTCCAGCGTGTCCAGGGCCTCGACCAGATCGGCATCCTGGGCATCCAGATAACGTTTACGCTCGGACTGCTGCTGATACTCATCGATGGCCGCGAGGTTGATCGCACCGAGCCTTTGAATACGTGCGGCAATGCGCTCGAGCTCTTCTTCGGCGTCTTTTTCGTTGGCCTGGGCGTCCAGGGTGTTGAGCACGCCGTGCAGGTCGTAGCCATCTTCCAATAGTTGATCTTGCAGGGCCTTGCGGCGCACGGTCAGGGCTTGCCATTCCATGCGCTGCTGTTCGAGCTGGCTGCGGATCAGCTGGGATTGCTGCTCGGCCTGGGTCCGACGTTTTTCCGCATCGCGCAGCTCGCGGTCGGCGTCCTCCAGGGCGATCTGGGCGGTCTTGAGTTCTTCGTCAACGCTCATGCGTTTGTCGAGCAACTCTTCGAGCTTGAGCCGCAACTCTTCCAGCGGGGCTTCGCCCTCCTCCAGGTTGAGGCTCAGTTGCTCGCGTTTTTCGGTGAGCCGTTCGGACTGCATCTCCAGGCGCTCAAGGGCCTGGCGCGTGGCATCGTGCTGGGTGCGCAAGGAGCCGAGGCGAACCGCCAGTTGGTGCGCGTGGTCCTTGTGCTGCCGCGCTTCCTGGCGCACGCGGTCGAGGCGTTCGCGCAGGCTGTCGCGCTGGGCCAGCAGCAGTTCGCGCTGCTCGGTGTCGAGTGCCATGCTGTCGAGCGCCTCCTGCAATTGCAGGCGCGCTTCGCCGATCTGCTCGTGCTCCAGGGCACGCTGCTCGCCAATCTCGGCCACTTCTTCATCAAGGCGGGTGCGGCGCAGGGTCAGTTGCTCCGCCTTGGCTTTGCTCGCCGAGAGCTGGGCTTTCAACTCGCCTTGCTGGCGCGCTTCATCCTGCAACAGACGGCGTAAATGCTCGCGGCCGGTCTCCTGTTGGCGCTGGGTGGCGCGCAGGGTTTGCAATTCGGTTTCAAGGCTTTCCAGGGTGGCTTCGCGCTCTTCACGCTCGGCGATCAGGTTGACGATCTCCTGACCACGGGCCAGAACGCCGCTCTGCGCTTCACTGGCGCGGCGCACGCGCAGGAAGTGGCGACCGACCCAGTAACCGTCGCGACTGATCAGGCTTTCGCCGGCCGCCAACTGACCACGCAAGGCAAGGGCCTGCTCCAGGGAGCCCACCGGTTTGACCTGGCCCAGCCAGGGCGCCAGATCAATCGCCGCCTCAACCTTATCCAACAAACTGCCCGGCACACGCACGCCATCGGCTGCCGGGCTGAGCAAACGCAGATCGCCCTGGGCGAAACCGGCCAGGTCGAAGCCGCCGAAATCATCGACCAGTACGGCTTGCAGGTCGGCGCCGAGCACGGTTTCCACCGCCAGCTCCCAACCCGCTTCAACCTTCAAGCCTTCAGCCAGGCGCGGGCGCTCGGCCAGATGTTGCTCGCGCAGCCACTCGGCAGTACCGGTGCCCGGATCCAGCGCGGCTTGCTGCAGGGCTTCAAGGGACGCCAGACGACCGTTGAGCCGCTGTAGATCGCCCTGTGCCTGCTGCTGGGCCTGGGTCGCCTGTTGCAGTTGCTGGCGCAGTTGCTCCAGGCGCTCCACCTGTTGTTCTTCGCTGGCCTCCAGCTCTTCCAGGGTCATTTCGCTTTCAGCCAGTTGCTCGCTGAGCTCCATGATCGCCGCGTCTTCCGGGTCGGCGGCAAGCAAGGCGCGCTCTTCCTGCATCCGGCGCTGGCGCTCGGCCAGGCGCTCCATACTGGCTTCCAGTTGCTGGATGCGTGACTGCTGGACCTCGGCCTGGCGGCGCGGCTCGGCGGACTTCAGGTTGAACGCATCCCACTGTTCCTGCCAGCCATGCATGGTGGTTTCGGACTCTTCCAGGGCCGCGGCGGCTTCTTCGGCGGCGGCGCTGGTGATTTCCTGCTCGGGGGTGAGCATGTCCAGCTCTTCGCCGAGGGTCAGCAGCAAGGTACGGTCATGTCCCAGGTGCGATTCGGTCTCCAGGCGCGCCCGTTCGGCTTCCTTCAGGTCGTCCTGCAATTGGCGCAGACGCTGCTGGCCATGCTGGATGCTCTGCTCGACGCGGGCGATATCACCGCCCACCGAATAAAACCGGCCTTGCACCAGATTGAAGCGCTCGGACAGGTCATGGTGCCCGTCACGCAGGCGTTCGATGCTGGCGTCGGCGTTACGCTGTTCGGCCACCAGGGCTTCGAAGCTGATCTCCTGGGTGCCGATGATCGCTTCGCGCTGGCCGACCTGGTCATTCAACGCCTGCCAACGCAGGGCCGAGAGTTGCGCCTTGAGCTGGCGCTCCTCGCCCTTGTATTCCTGATACTTCTCGGCGGCCTGGGCCTGGCGGTGCAGGCGCTCCAACTGGCGCTCCAGCTCTTCGCGCAGGTCGGTCAGGCGGGCGAGGTTTTCATGGGTGCGGCGGATACGGTTTTCGGTCTCGCGGCGGCGCTCCTTGTACTTGGAGATGCCGGCCGCTTCCTCGATAAAGTTACGCAAGTCTTCAGGCTTGGCTTCGATCAGCTTGGAGATCATGCCCTGTTCGATGATCGAGTAGCTGCGCGGGCCCAGGCCCGTGCCGAGGAAGATATCGGTAATGTCGCGGCGCCGGCATTTGGTGCCGTTGAGGAAGTAACTGTTCTGGCTGTCGCGGGTCACTTTGCGGCGGATGGAGATTTCCGCATAGGCCGCATACTCGCCGATCAGGGTGCCGTCGGAGTTGTCGAACACCAGCTCGATACTGGCCTGGCTCACCGGCTTGCGGCTGGTGGAGCCATTGAAGATGACGTCGGTCATCGACTCGCCGCGCAAGTTCTTCGCGGAGCTCTCGCCCATCACCCAACGGACGGCGTCGATGATGTTCGACTTGCCGCAACCATTGGGCCCGACCACCGCCGCCATATTACTGGGGAAGTTCACCGTGGTCGGGTCGACGAAGGATTTGAACCCCGCCAACTTGATGCACTTGAGCCGCACGCTTAGGCGTCCGCCAACGCAGCGATCACCAGCGAGCTGCTGCGCTGGCAGTAGGCCGACAACACCAGGCGAATCTGTACCAGATCACGCGCCAGCACTGCGGCGAGCAATTGCTCGAACAGCGCCAGGTATTCACTCATGGACGCCTTGCGCTGATCCAGGGCCAGGTAATACGCACGGTTCATCGCCGGTTGCAGGTTTTCGACGGTTTCCTGCAGGTACGGGTTGTTCGCAAACGGGTACGCGGCACGCATCACATTGAAGCTTTCTTCGACGAAGGCGCGGATGTCCCCCCGCGCATAACTGCCCTCCAGGCGTTGCTGGATTTGCAGGAATGGCGCCATGTCGGCCTGGGTCTGCCAGCCTTCGGCGACCGCATTGCCGAGCAGGATGTACATTTCGCCCATCAGCGTGCACAGGCTCTGCACCTTGTGCGCGGTGAGTTCGGTGACGTGTGCGCCACGGCGCGGCAGGATCGCGATGAGATGACGGCGTTCGAGGATCAGCAAGGCTTCGCGCACGGAACCACGGCTGACATTGAGCGCCAGCGTGACTTTCTGTTCCTGGATTCGCTCCCCAGGCTTGAGATCGCCGCGAATGATACGTTCGGCGAGGTGGTGAGCAATTTGCTCGGCGAGACTGTCCGGCGCCTTGAACGTCATGTTTTCCCTTCAGAATCTTCTGTCAATACAAGCGCGGCAGTGTAGCGCATTGGCCCATTGATGGCGCTATGTCCACCAAGGCGAATTTGGCATGAAACACGCAAGCCTCAAAGCCCACAAGCCCCGAAAAACACCGGTCCCAGAAGATTGGACCATAATTGAAAGTGTTGTGACCGAAGTTTCTTGACCTTCTGGTCAGAAAATCATTGACCGAAAAGTCAGACATGACTAGATTCGGCGCAAAGCGGTTAACAACAATAATGAGTCTGCGAGGCCTTCCGTGATCCAGTTTTTACTCAACCAGGAACTCCGTAGCGAGCACGCCCTGGACCCCAACCTGACCGTGCTCAACTATTTGCGTGAGCATTTGGGCAAATCCGGTACTAAGGAAGGCTGCGCCAGTGGCGACTGCGGTGCCTGCACCGTGGTGGTCGGCGAACTGCATACCGATGCTCAAGGTGCCGAGCAGATCCGTTATCGCAGCCTCAACTCATGCCTGACCTTTGTTTCGTCACTGCACGGCAAGCAACTGATCAGCGTAGAAGACCTCAAGCACCAAGGCCAACTGCACAGCGTGCAACAGGCCATGGTCGAGTGCCATGGCTCGCAATGCGGCTTTTGCACCCCAGGTTTTGTGATGTCGTTGTTCGCGCTGCAAAAGAACAGCGATGCGCCCGACAGCCAGAAAGCCCATGAAGCCCTGGCCGGCAACCTGTGCCGGTGCACCGGCTACCGCCCGATCCTGGCCGCCGCCGAGCAGGCGTGCTGCAACAAACCCGCGGATCAGTTCGACAGCCGCCAAGCCGAGACCATCGCCCGCCTCAAAGCCATCGCGCCTACGCAAACCGCTGAACTCAACAGCGGCGACAAACGCTGCCTGGTGCCGCTGACCGTGGCTGACCTGGCCGACCTCTACGACGCGTATCCGCAAGCCCGCCTGCTGGCCGGCGGTACCGACCTGGCGCTGGAAGTCACCCAGTTCCACCGCACCCTGCCGGTGATGATTTATGTCGGCAACATTGAAGAGATGAAGCGTATCGAGTCGTTCGACGATCGCCTGGAAATCGGCGCGGCCACCGCGTTGTCCGATTGTTATAGCGCGCTGCACCATGAGTACCCGGACTTCGGTGAGCTGCTGCACCGCTTCGCGTCCTTGCAGATCCGCAACCAGGGCACCCTGGGCGGCAATATCGGCAATGCCTCGCCAATCGGCGATTCACCCCCGCTGCTGATCGCACTGGGCGCGCAGATCGTGTTGTGCAAGGGTGAAACCCGTCGCACCCTGGCCCTGGAAGATTACTTCATCGACTATCGCGTCACTGCCCGCCAGGACAGCGAATTCATCGAGAAAATCATCGTGCCCAAGGGCCACACGCTGTTTCGTGCCTACAAGGTGTCCAAGCGCCTGGACGATGATATTTCCGCCGTCTGCGCCGCCTTCAATCTCAAGCTCGACAACGGAGTGATCAGCCAGGCCCGCATCGCGTTCGGCGGCATGGCCGCCACGCCCAAGCGGGCGAAAAGCTGCGAAGCGATGTTGGTCGGCGCCACCTGGAATGCCGCCACCGTGGAAAAAGCCTGTGCCGCCCTGGCCGAGGATTTCACCCCGCTCTCGGACTTCCGCGCCAGTAAGGAATACCGCCTGCTCAGCGCCCAGAACCTGCTGCGCAAATACTTCATCGAACTGCAAACGCCGCACATCGAGACTCGGGTGACCGCATATGTCTAACCATCACGCCGTCGTTAAAACCCAGGCCGAACTCGCCGAGCTGTTTGCCCAGGACCTCACCTCCGGAGTTGGCCGCAGCGTCAAGCACGACAGCGCCGCCAAACACGTCAGCGGCGAGGCGCAGTACATCGATGACCGCCTGGAATTCCCCAACCAGTTGCACCTGTACGCGCGCATGTCCGACCGTGCCCACGCCAGGATTCTGAGCATCGACACCGCCCCCTGCTACGCCTTTGACGGTGTGCGTATCGTCATCACTCACGAAGACGTACCGGGCCTCAAAGACATCGGCCCGCTGATGCCCGGCGACCCCCTGCTGGCGATCGATACGGTGCAGTTCGTCGGCCAGGTGGTCCTGGCCGTCGCCGCCCGCGATCTGGAGACCGCCCGCAAGGCGGCGATGGCGGCAGTCATCGAATACGAAGACCTGGAGCCGGTGCTGGACGTGGTCGAAGCGTTTCGCAAACAGCATTTCGTGCTCGACAGCCACACCCATCAACGGGGTGATTCGGCAGGCGCGCTGGCCACTGCGAAAAACCGCCTGCAGGGCACGTTGCATATCGGCGGCCAGGAACACTTCTACCTCGAAACCCAGATCTCATCGGTCATGCCCACCGAAGACGGCGGCATGATCGTCTACTGTTCCACGCAAAACCCCACCGAAGTGCAAAAGCTGGTGGCGGAGGTGTTGGACGTGTCGATGAACAAAATCGTCGTCGACATGCGCCGCATGGGCGGTGGTTTCGGTGGCAAGGAAACCCAGGCCGCCAGCCCGGCGTGCCTGTGCGCGGTGGTCGCGCGCCTGACCGGCCAGCCGACCAAGATGCGCCTGCAGCGTGTGGAAGACATGCTGATGACCGGCAAGCGTCACCCCTTCTACATCGAATACGACGTGGGCTTTGATGACAGTGGCCGCTTGCAGGGGATCAACTTGGAACTGGCGGGGAACTGCGGCTGTTCGCCGGACCTGTCCAACTCGATTGTCGATCGCGCCATGTTCCACGCCGACAACGCCTATTACCTGGGCGATGCCACGGTCAACGGCCACCGCTGCAAGACCAACACCGCCTCCAACACCGCCTATCGCGGCTTCGGCGGCCCGCAAGGCATGGTCGCCATCGAGGAGGTGATGGACGCCATCGCCCGCCACCTGGCGCTGGACCCGCTGGCCGTGCGCAAGGCCAACTACTACGGCAAGACCGAGCGCAACGTCACCCATTACTACCAGACGGTCGAGCACAACATGCTCGAAGAAATGACCGCCGAACTCGAGGCCAGCAGCCAATACGCCGAACGCCGCGAAGCGATCCGGCTGTACAACGCCCACAGCCCGATCCTGAAAAAAGGCCTGGCGCTGACACCGGTGAAATTCGGCATTTCGTTCACCGCCAGCTTTCTCAACCAGGCCGGTGCGCTGATCCACATCTACACCGACGGCAGCATCCACTTGAACCATGGCGGCACCGAGATGGGCCAGGGCTTGAACACCAAGGTCGCGCAAGTGGTGGCCGAAGTGTTCCAAGTGGATATCGGCCGTGTGCAGATCACTGCCACCAACACCGACAAGGTGCCCAATACCTCACCGACGGCGGCTTCCAGCGGTGCCGACCTGAACGGCAAGGCCGCGCAGAACGCGGCCGAAACCATCAAGCAACGCCTGGTGGAATTTGCGGCGCGCAAATACGACGTCAGCGAAGCGGATGTGGCCTTCCACAACGGCCATGTGCGGGTGCGCGATCAGATCCTGACCTTCGAGGCGCTGATCCAGCAGGCGTACTTCGCCCAGGTGTCGCTGTCGAGCACCGGGTTCTACAAGACCCCGAAAATCTTCTACGACCGCAGCCAGGCGCGCGGCCGGCCGTTCTACTACTTCGCATTCGGCGCGGCCTGCTGTGAGGTGATCGTCGACACCCTGACCGGCGAATACAAGATGCTGCGCACCGACATCCTTCACGACGTGGGGGCCTCGTTGAACCCCGCTATCGACATCGGCCAGGTGGAAGGCGGCTTTATCCAGGGCATGGGCTGGCTGACCATGGAGGAGCTGGTGTGGAACAACAAGGGCAAATTGATGACCAACGGCCCGGCGAGCTACAAGATCCCGGCGGTGGCCGACATGCCCCTGGACCTGCGGGTGAAGCTGGTGGAAAACCGCAAGAACCCGGAGGACACGGTGTTCCACTCCAAGGCCGTGGGTGAGCCGCCATTTATGCTCGGGATTGCCTCGTGGTGTGCGATCAAGGATGCCGTGGCGAGCCTGGGTGATTATCGCCATCAGCCGCAGATCGATGCGCCGGCGACACCGGAGCGGGTGTTGTGGGGGTGTGAGCAGATGCGGCAGTTGACCACTGCGAAGACGCAGGAGACTGAACTGGCCTGATCGTTCCCACGCTCTGCGTGGGAATGCCACCCTGGACGCTTGGCGTCCGCTCTTGTGACGCCGAGCGTCACGGTATGCATTCCCACGCAGAGCGTGGGAACGATCTGACTGGAGGTGACTATGAACAACTGGATCAGCGCCCTCGCCGACCTGCAGAACCAGGGTGAACCCTGCGTGCTGGTGACCATCATCGAAGAGCTCGGCTCCACGCCGCGCAATGCCGGCTCCAAGATGGTGATCAGCGCCGCGCAGAGCTTCGACACCATCGGCGGCGGGCACCTGGAATACAAGGCCATGCAGATCGCCCGCGACATGCTCGTGCGGGGTCAGCAGAACACTCATCTGGAACGCTTCAGCCTGGGCGCGAGCCTGGGCCAGTGCTGCGGCGGCGTGACGGTGCTGCTGTTCGAACCCATGGGCCAGGTGCAGGCGCAGATCGCGGTGTTCGGCGCCGGCCATGTCGGCCGTGCGCTGGTGCCGTTGCTGGCGAGCCTGCCGTGCCGGGTGCGCTGGATCGATTCGCGTGATCAGGAGTTTCCGCAGCACATCCCCGAGGGCGTGCGTAAAATCGTCAGCGAAGAGCCGGTGGACGAAATTGCCGACCTGCCGGTGGGTAGTTACTGCATCGTCATGACCCATAACCATGCGCTGGACCTGGAACTGACCGCCGCCCTGCTCAAGCGTAATGACTTTGCGTATTTCGGCCTGATCGGTTCGAAGACCAAACGCGTCAAGTTCGAACACCGCCTGCGTGATCGGGGCTTCGACACCGCACAACTGCAACGCATGCGCTGCCCCATGGGCCTCACCGAGGTCAAGGGCAAGCTGCCGGCAGAGATCGCCATCTCCATCGCCGGTGAAATCATCGCCACCTATAACGCCCATTTCGGCCAGCACACCGCGAGCGCCGAACCCATTGCCAAGCTGCTGCCGGCGTCCCGTCGCAGCCAAGCTTCGACTCCTTTTGCCAAGCATTGAGATGACCATGCCTTTGACTCGCAAAGCCTACCGTGCCGCCCTCCTGCACAGCATCGCCGACCCCGCTGAAGTCGGGATCGAAGCCTCCTATGAGTATTTCGAAGACGGCCTGCTGGTGATCGAAAACGGCAAGATCAGCGCGCTCGGCCATGCCGGGGACCTGCTGCCGACCCTGCCCGCCGATATCGACATCACCCATTACCAGGATGCGCTGATCACTCCCGGCCTGATCGACACTCATATTCACCTGCCGCAAACCGGCATGGTCGGCGCCTATGGCGAGCAGCTGCTGGACTGGCTCAACACCTACACTTTCCCGTGCGAAAGCCAGTTCGCCGACAAGGCGCACGCCGAGGAAGTCGCCGATATTTTCATCAAGGAACTGCTGCGCAACGGCACCACCACCGCATTGGTGTTCGGCAGCGTGCACCCGCAGTCGGTGAATGCGTTCTTTGAAGCAGCGGAAAAGCTCGACCTGCGCATGATCGCCGGCAAAGTGATGATGGACCGCAATGCGCCGGACTACCTCACCGACACCGCCGAATCCGGCTACCAGGAAAGCAAGGCGTTGATCGAACGCTGGCATGGCAAAGGCCGCCTGCACTATGCCGTCACGCCGCGCTTCGCGCCGACCAGCACACCGGAACAATTGGCGCTGGCCGGCCAACTGCTCGGCGAATACCCGGACCTGTACATGCAGACTCACATCAGTGAGAACAAGCAGGAAGTCGAATGGGTGAAAGCGCTGTTCCCGGAGCGCAACGGCTACCTGGACGTGTACGACCACTACAAGCTGCTGGGTGAGCGTTCGGTGTTCGCCCATGGCGTGCATCTGTGCGATGAAGAGTGCGCACGGTTGGCCGAGACCGGCTCGGCGGTGGCGTTCTGCCCGACGTCGAACTTCTTCCTCGGCAGCGGCTTGTTCAACCTGCCGATGGCCGAGAAACACAAGTTGAATGTGGGGCTGGGCACGGACGTCGGCGGCGGCACCAGCTTCTCACTCCTGCAAACCCTGAACGAAGCCTACAAGGTCATGCAACTGCAGGGGGCGCGGTTGAGCCCGTTCAAATCGCTGTACCTGGCGACCCTGGGCGGCGCGCGCGCACTGCGCCTGGAAGACAAGATCGGCACCTTGCAACCGGGTACCGATGCGGACTTCCTGGTACTGGACTACAACGCCACGCCACTGCTGAGCTATCGCCTGAAGCAGGCCAATAACATTGCCGAGACGTTGTTTGTGTTGATGACGCTAGGGGATGACCGCACGGTGTTGCAGACGTATGCAGCTGGTCAATTGGTGCACCAACGCTGACTCAACCAACACCCCACAGCATTGTGGGAGGGGGCTTGCCCCTTCCACAATTGATTGGGTTTACAACTTTATGGACGAGCGCCCCGGCTTCTTGGTCTGCAGCAAATGCGAGAACACCGCATGCAGGTCATCCGATGCGCTCTCTTCATCGAGGTTGAGCTTGCTGTCGATGTGATCCATGTGGTGCATCATCAGGTTCACCGCCAGCGTCGCGTCGCGTGCTTCGATCGCGTCGATCAACTGGGTGTGCTCATCATAGGAACAGTGCGAGCGGTTACCGCTTTCGTACTGGGCGATGATCAATGAGGTCTGGGACACCAGGCTGCGCTGGAAGCTGATCAGCGGCGCATTCTTCGCCGCTTCGGCCAGCTTCAGATGGAATTCACCGGAGAGGCGGATGCCCGCGCCACGGTCGCCACGGGAGAAACTGTCGCGCTCGTCATTGACCATCTGACGCAACTCGGCCAACTGATCGGCGGTAGCATGCTGCACCGCCAACTCGGTGATCGCACGCTCCACCAGACGCCGGGCCAGGAATACCTGGCGTGCCTCTTCCACACTCGGGCTGGCCACCACCGCACCGCGATTGGGCCGCAACAGCACCACGCCTTCATGGGCCAGGCGCGAAAGTGCACGACGAATGATGGTGCGGCTCACGCCGAAGATCTCGCCCAGTGCTTCTTCACTCAATTTGGTTCCGGGCGCCAGGCGTTGTTCGAGGATCGCCTCGAAGATATGCGCGTAGACGATATCGTCCTGGGTTCCGCTGCGACCGGCCTTGCCGGCACGCGGTTGTTTCTTGAGAGGTTGCAACTGTTCGTTCATGGGCACTCGGGTTTGGAGAACGGCGGCGAATTAACGGTGATACGGCAGCTTCAGGGTAATACGGCAACAACGGGTCGCTGGCAAGTATCACCTAAAAACAACGCATATTGTACACAACCCAGTACGCCAACACACTGTACGGCTGTTTGCGGTGTCGGCTGTATTGCAATGCCTTGTCACGTTTGAGTTTAGGCTTGAATCCGCTATTTCTCCGGTAAAAGGAACACCCCCCACATGTCCAACGCCACCCACGCGCCTTTGCGCCCGCTGGCCGACACTTGCGCGTCCGCCGTCGTCGCCGGCTTTATCGCCATGATGACCGGCTACACCAGCTCCCTGGTGCTGATGTTCCAGGCCGGACAAGCCGCCGGTCTGACCAGCGCACAAATTTCTTCGTGGATCTGGGCGATCTCCATCGGCATGGCGGTGTGCAGCATTGGCCTGTCGCTGCGCTACCGCACACCGATCACCATCGCCTGGTCCACACCCGGCGCGGCGCTGTTGATTACAAGCCTGGGTGGCGTGAGTTACGGCGAGGCCATCGGCGCCTTCATCACGTGCGCCGTGCTGGTGACGATCTGCGGGATGACCGGCAGCTTTGAAAAGCTGGTCAAACGCATCCCCGCATCGTTGGCGGCGGCATTGCTGGCCGGGATTCTGTTCAAGATCGGCAGCGAGATTTTTGTCGCCGCACAGCATCGCACCGGCCTGGTACTGGGGATGTTTTTCACTTATCTGATCATCAAGCGCCTGTCACCGCGCTATGCGGTGCTGGCCGCGCTGATCATCGGCACGCTGCTGTCGGGGTTGATGGGCCTGCTGGACTTCAGCGGCTTTCATCTGGAGGTGGCGACACCGGTGTGGACCACGCCGCACTTCTCGCTGGCGGCGACCATCAGCATCGGTATCCCGCTGTTCGTGGTGGCAATGACTTCACAAAATATGCCCGGCGTTGCCGTGTTGCGAGCCGACGGCTACAACGTGCCCGCCTCGCCGCTGATCACTGCCACCGGCCTGGCCTCGCTGGTGCTGGCGCCCTTCGGCTCCCACGGCATCAACCTGGCGGCGATCAGCGCGGCGATCTGCACGGGCCCCCACGCCCATGAAGACCGCAACAAGCGCTATACCGCCGCGGTCTGGTGCGGTGTGTTCTATGGCATAGCGGGGGTATTCGGCGCCACGTTGGCGGCGTTGTTTGCGGCCTTGCCCAAGGAGTTGGTGCTGTCGATTGCCGCCTTGGCGTTGTTTGGCTCGATTATCAATGGCCTGAGCATCGCCATGAATGAACCGAAGGAACGCGAAGCGGCGCTGATCACCTTTATGGTCACCGCGTCAGGCTTTACCTTGTTTTCCATCGGTTCGGCGTTCTGGGGGATTGTGGCAGGGGTATTGACGCTGCTGATTCTGAACTGGCGCACACGCACTTGAGGGCATGGACGGCTTCAAGCACGCCGGCCATGTCTTGCGCGGGACGGTGTCAGTGGCGCAGAAGCTTGCGCAACGGCACACCGTCCTTCAACACCGGTGACTTGATCACGATGTAGCTGAAGTACTTGGAGATGCCGATGTTCTTGTCCAGCAAGCCCTCCACCACTTCCTGATAGTGCTGGATGCTGCGGGTCATGAAGCGCACCAGGTAGTCGTAGCCGCCACTGATCAAGTGGCATTCGAGCACTTCGTCCACCAGGCGGATGTTGGATTCGAACTTGGCGAAATCTTCACGCTTGTGGTCGCTGAGGGTGATTTCGGTGAATACCGTGACCGAATCGGTGATCTTGGCCAGGTTCAAATGCGCTTTGTAGCTGGAGATATACCCGGCTGACTCCAACCGCTTGACCCTTTGCAGGCACGGGCTTGCAGACAACCCCACGGCATCGGCCAGGCTGACGTTGGTCATCCGGCCGTCTTTTTGCAATTCCACCAGAATACTGATGTCGATCCGGTCCAGCTTGACGAGCCCTTCCATTGCGTACCTCTTGACTGCCGTTTGTAAGACAATCTTCTAGCAAGATCAGCGCCGTAACGACAACTGATGCTGAGCCACCAAGTCAGCCATGCTGTTGATGCAATAGTCGGCCGCGCACGGCACGGGCTGTCGAGCCCGCTGACGGCCGATCAGGCAGCGATCCAGTGCCAGGTCGGCGTCCACTGAAGGTTGGGTTACATGCAATACAGGCTGGACCTGCGGGCCTTGCTGGTCAAGCCATTGCTGGGCATCGACCAGTGAGATGAAATCGTCGGTTTCTATACCCAGGCGCTCGCACAACAGCCCACGGTCTTCGAAATTGCGGTCGCCACGCACCAGCAGGCGATAGAACTTGCGCAAGTACAGCATTGCCCCGGGCGCATCTTCGAACAGCGACCAGTTGCCTGCCGAACGAGCAAAGCTCATCCCCTCCTCCCAATTGGCCGCCAGCCCCCAGCGCTCAGCCAGTTGCCGATGGGCGAAACACAACATGCCGCTGACGCCAAGCTCGGCAAAACGTGGGTACAGGCCCGCGATCACCGCGTGGAATTCGGCCAGTACCGCTTCCCGAGGCGGCGGCTTGCCACCCCGGCTGTCGAGCAGCGGCTGCAACGCCGCCAGCACGCCCGAGTCGCGATCCACCAGGACGCCATCACAATCGATCAGCAACGCGCGGTAATCGGTCAGTCCCATGCGGTTCAAGCCTCCAATGATGCAGTGTGGTCGTCCGTGCGCCATAACGGTTCACGGACGGTGCCGCCATCAGGTCCCGAGGCGGGCCCTGGCTCAGTTCAAGACCCGTGCCAAGGCTGCATCGAGAATCTGCACGGCCTCGTCGACCTGCGCCTCGGTCACCACCAGCGGCGCGAGGAAGCGCAGCACGTTGCGGTGCACGCCGCATTTGATCACCAACAAACCACCGGCGCGGGCTTCATCGATCACCCGCTGATTCAGCTCGGCATCCGGGGTGCGCGCCGAATCATCTTTGATCAGCTCGATCGCCAGCATAAAACCGGTGCCGCGCACA
The DNA here is from genome assembly GCF_016918385.1 of Pseudomonas sp. ICBG1301. Classification (NCBI taxonomy): domain Bacteria; kingdom Pseudomonadati; phylum Pseudomonadota; class Gammaproteobacteria; order Pseudomonadales; family Pseudomonadaceae; genus Pseudomonas; species Pseudomonas sp. ICBG1301. The sequence goes on along the minus strand of NZ_JAEKGB010000001.1, from coordinate 174,518 downwards.
TCACCAATCCGCGGGTAGCGCGCCTGCAAGCCCAGCAGGCCCTGACGCAGGCGTTCGCCCAGCACTTGGCTGCGCGCCAGCAATTGCTCCTGTTCGAACGCCGTGATCACCGCCAGCGCCGCCGCGCACGCCAAGGCGTTGCCGCCGTAGGTGCCGCCCAGGCCACCGGGCAGCGGTGCATCCATGATGTGGGCCTTGCCCACCACGCCGGACAACGGCAAACCGCCGGCCAGGCTTTTGGCCACGGTCACCAGGTCAGGCTGGATCCCGGCGTGCTGGAAACCAAACCAGGTGCCGGTGCGGCCGAAACCGGTCTGGATCTCATCCAGGATCAGCACAATGCCGTGCTTGTCGGCCAACGCACGCAACGCCTGGAGAAACTCGGCCGGCGCCGAGAGGAAGCCGCCATCGCCCTGCACCGGTTCGATGATGATCGCCGCCACGCGCTCCGGGGCAACCTGGGTGGCCAGCAATTCATCCAGCGCCTGGAGCGCCAGTGCACTGGTCACGCCGCGATAAGCATTGGGATAAGGGGTATGGAAAACCTCCGGCGCAAATGGCCCGAAGTTCTGTTTGTACGGCTGGCTCATGCCGGTGAGCGTGGTCCCCAGCAACGTACGGCCATGGAAACCGCCGCGGAAGGCGATGACCGCCGAACGATTGGTATGGGCGCGAGCGATCTTCACCGCATTCTCCACCGCCTCGGCGCCGGAGGTGAAAAACGCCGCCTTGTAATCGTCCTCCCCACCGACCAGTTCACACAGGCGCTGGGCCAGGTCGAGATAAGGCTGGTACGCCACCACCTGGAAGCAGGCGTGGGAGACTTTCTGCAACTGGGCCTGCACCGCCGCCACCACTTGCGGATGGTTATGGCCGATGTTCAACACGCCGATACCGCCGACGAAGTCCAGATAGCGCTTGCCTTCCACGTCCCACAACTCGGCGCCCTGGGCGCGATCGATCACCAGCGGATGCGCGGTGATCAGGCCGCGAGGTACGAATTGATCGCGCTGGCGGAGCAAATGTGGGGTTTCGTCGACTCTGCTGTTCATGGCATTTCCCATTGTGAGACCGGCAACCTGAGACGGTTGCGATGCCACTCAGAGTACGACCTGGCGGAAACGAACTGCACCGAACTTGCCCCGTGAGAAATTCGGATCAACTGTTTTGCCCCTGTGTTTCAACAGATCCTGCGCCGTGCCTGGAGGATGATGAGGGCTACTTTCAACCCTGCGGAGATGCCCATGGCTCTGCTTTACAAATCCGACCCGGTACGCGGCGAGCGCTGGCAGGCACTGTTTGCCGAGCATGCACCGGACATCGAATGGCGCGCCTGGCCCGACATCGGCGATCCCGCCGAGATCGACTACCTGGCCGCCTGGCTGGCACCCGACGATCTCGAGCAACGGCTGCCCAATCTGAAAGTGCTGTTTGCGGTGTCGGCCGGGGTGGATCAACTCGACCTCGCCCGTTTGCCGGCGCAGCTGCCCGTGGTGCGCTTGCTCGACCCCGGCATCACCCGTGGCATGTGCGAATACGCCAGTTGGGCCGTGCTCAGCCTGCACCGTGACATGCTGCGCTACCGCCAGCAACAGCTGGCGCACTGCTGGCAGGCGCACCTGTTGCAACCGGCGGCGAACCGCCGCGTCGGTGTGATGGGCCTGGGCGCCCAGGCCCAACAGATCCTCGCGACGCTGGCGCCGTTGGGGTTTGCCTTGTCGGGCTGGGCACGCAGCCCTCATCAGTTGCCGGGTGTGGAGTGTTTTGCCGGTGAGGCGCAATTGCCGGCGTTCCTCAACCAGTGCGATATCCTGCTGTGCGTGCTGCCGCTGACCGAGCAGACCCAAGGCATTCTCAATCGGCGCCTGTTCGCCCAACTGCCCAAGGGCGCCGCGTTGATCAACATGGGGCGTGGCGGGCACCTGGTGGAAGAGGATTTGCTGCAAGCCCTGGCCAGCGGGCAACTCAGCGGCGCCGTGCTGGATGTAGTGCAAGAGGAACCGGCACCGGCGGACCACCCGTTCTGGGGCCACCCACAGATCCTGCTCACGCCCCATATTGCCGCGATGACCCAACCGGACAGCGCTTTTGCGGTGCTATTGGAAAATATTCGGCGGCACCAGCGTGGCGAGCCGATGCTGGGTGAGGTGGATCGCAGCAAAGGTTATTGATTGCCCCCCTATCCGTTACCACGGCAACGGGTAGGGGCCTCGGGTGTCGTCAGCGCACCAGCCTTTGGGTAATCGCCGCGCCCACTTCCTGCGTTGACGCCTTGCCGCCCAGGTCTGGCGTGATCACCCCCTCGGCAATCACCGCTTCGATCGCCTGCAGGATGGCGTCATGGGCCGCCCGATAGCGCGCATCGCCATTGCCGAGGAAATCCAGCATCAGCGCCCCCGACCAGATCATCGCAATCGGGTTGGCGATGTTCTGCCCGTAGATATCCGGCGCCGAACCGTGCACCGGTTCGAACAGCGAAGGAAAGCGGCGCTCGGGATCGAGGTTGGCCGACGGCGCAATGCCGATAGTGCCTGCACACGCCGGCCCCAGGTCCGACAAAATGTCGCCAAACAGGTTGGACGCCACGACCACGTCGAAGCGATCCGGCTGCAGCACGAAGCGTGCGCACAGGATGTCGATGTGCTGTTTGTCCCACGTCACCTCTGGGTAGTCAGCCGCCATCAGCGCGGTACGTTCATCCCAGTAAGGCATGCTGATGGAGATGCCATTGGACTTGGTCGCCGCCGTGAGCTTCTTGCGCGGCCGGCTCTGGGCCAGATCGAAAGCGAACTTGAGGATGCGATCGACGCCGCGCCGGGTGAATACCGACTCCTGCAACACGAACTCATGTTCGGTGCCTTCGAACATCTTGCCACCCACCGATGAGTATTCACCCTCGGTGTTTTCACGAATGACCACGAAATCGATATCACCCGGCTCGCGCCCGGCCAGTGGGCATGGCACGCCAGGAAACAGCCGGACCGGGCGGATATTCACGTACTGGTCGAAGTCGCGGCGGAACTTGAGCAGCGAGCCCCACAGCGAAATGTGATCCGCGACCTTGGCCGGCCAGCCCACGGCGCCGAAGTAAATGGCGTCGAAGTCCTTGAGCTGCTCGAACCAGTCGTCGGGCATCATCTGCCCGTGTTGCAGGTAGTAATCACAGTGGGCCCAATCGAACACTTCGATGCTCAGGTTCAGGTCCCAAACCCTGGCGGCCTGCTCCACTACCCGCAGCCCTTCGGGCAACACTTCCTTACCGATGCCGTCGCCGGCAATGGCGGCGATTCTGAATGCCTTGCTCATGGATCCTGCCTCACTCGTTCAACCCGCCAATGTGAAAAGCTTTGACTTCAAGGTACTCGTCCAGCCCGTACTTGCTGCCTTCGCGCCCCAGCCCCGATTGCTTGATGCCGCCGAACGGCGCGACTTCCATCGAGATAATCCCGGTATTGAGGCCCACCATGCCGAACTCGAGGGCCTCCCCAAAGCGCCACGAGCGCGCCAGGTTCTGGGTGAAATAGTAGGCGCCCAGGCCGTACGGAGTGGCGTTGGCCAGGGCCAGTGCCTGTGCCTCGTGGGTAAAGCGCATCAGCGGCGCCACCGGGCCGAACGTTTCTTCGTTGGCCAGCAGCATTCCTGCATGAGCGTCGCCCAGCACCGTGGGTTGCACGAACGGGCTGTCGTCAGTCGGGATTGCGCCGCACAATAACGTCGCGCCCTGGCTCAAGGCATCCTCGATATGCCGCGTCACTTTGGTGACCGCCGCCGGGTTGATCAACGGGCCAATGCTCACGCCCTCCTCCAGGCCGTGGCCGACCTTGAGTTTGTTCACCTCTTGCACCAGGCGCGCGGCGAAGCGCTCGTAAATACCGTCCTGCACCAGGATGCGGTTGGCGCACACACAGGTTTGCCCGGCATTACGAAACTTGCTGAGCATGACCCCCGCGACCGCCTGCTCGAGGTCGGCATCGTCGAACACCACAAACGGCGCATTGCCGCCCAGCTCCAGGCTCAAGCGCTTGATGTGCTCGGCGCTTTGGCGCATCAGCAGGCGGCCGACGGCGGTGGAACCCGTGAAGGAAATCTTGCGCACGCTCGGGTTGCCGGTCAGTTCCGTGCCAATACCGGCAGGCAGCCCGGTGATCACGTTGAACACGCCGGCCGGGATGCCGACGCGCTCGGCCAGTACCGCCAGGGCCAGGGCCGACAACGGGGTGAGGTCCGATGGCTTGACGATGATCGGGCAGCCGGCGGCCAAGGCCGGCGCGCATTTACGGGTGATCATCGCATTGGGGAAATTCCACGGCGTGATAGCGGCACATACGCCCACCGGCTGCTTGAGCGTCAGCAGACGCCGGTCGCCGCTGGGTGCCGGCATGGTTTCGCCGTAGACCCTGCGCGCCTCTTCGGCGAACCACTTGACGAAGCCCGCGCCGTAGCGGATCTCACCCTTGGCTTCATTGAGCGGCTTGCCCTGCTCGCGAGTCATGATCAGCGCCAGGTCATCGAGGTTATCGAGCATGGCCTGGTACCAGCGCTCCAGCAGCGCGGCGCGTTCGGCGGCCGGGCGTGCACGCCAGGCGGGCCAGGCACGCTCGGCGGCTTCGATGGCGCGGCGGGTGTCGACCGCGTCCATGGCCGGTACCCTGGCGAGCACCTGGCCGGTGGCAGGGTCGAGGACGTCCAGAGTGGCGCCGCTGTCGGCGGCGATCCATTGGCCATCGACATAGGCGAGTTCAGTAAGGAGGCTGGGGTCTTGCAGGCGAGTAGTGAGCATGGTCGGGTCCTGGTTCGAGACACGCTCCAGTCTAGGGAGGTGCCACGAACAAGGATGCCGAAAGCGTCGCGTGGGCAGCGTGGCCTGCTGAAATTGCGCCCAGGACGGCAGGCTCTGCTAGGCCTTCAATGAACCGAGCAGGCCGTGCAGGAACACCTCTCCAGCCTCCATCTGGCTGATCTCGATAAACTCATCGGGCTTGTGCGCCTGTTCGATCGAGCCCGGCCCGCACACCACCACCGGAACATCCAGGCGCTGCTTGAACAGGCCGCCCTCGGTGCCGAAAGACACCTTGGCAGTGCCCGTGTCCGGCGCGGCAAACTGTTTGAGAAAGCGCACCGCTTCGACGCTGGGATGGGTATCCAGGCCCGGGTAGACGTTGAGGGTCTCGATCTCGATAGCCGCGACGCTCGACAGTTTCTTCGCCTCCTGCACGATCACTTCGGCCCGCTCGCGCAGTTGCTCCAGGAAGTGCTCGAGGTCGTCGGCCGGCAAGTTGCGCACCTCGAAATCCAGGGTGCACAGGTTCGGCACGATATTCAGCGCCTTGCCCCCGACAATCTGCCCGACATGCACGGTGCTGTAGGGCACGTCGTAATCGGTGTCCTGGGCGCCATGGTGCTGCAACTGCTGCTGGCTCTCACGCAGCGCGGCGATAAAGTCGCAAGCCACATGGATGGCGTTCACCGAACGCGGCGCCAGCGACGAGTGCGCCTCCAGGCCACGGCAATAGGTGCGGTAGGAACCCTTGCCCTTGTGGCCCAGCACAAATTGCATGTTGGTCGGCTCGCCCACCACGCACAGAAACGGCCGTACCGGCGCCAGATGCAGCACATCCAGCAAACGTCGCACGCCGACGCAGCCAATCTCTTCATCATGGGACAGGGCCAGTTGCAACGGGCGACTCAACGGGTGATCGGCCGCCTCGAGCATCGCGTCAATGGCCAGGGCGATAAAGCCCTTCATGTCGCAACTGCCACGCCCATAGATCCGCCCGTCCTGGACGGTGGCGGCGAACGCCGGAAAGGTCCAGGCCTGCCCTGCCGCCGGTACCACGTCGGTGTGCCCGGAGAGCAACACGCCAGGCTGGCCCTCAGGGCCGGTACTGGCGAACAGGTTGGCCTTGCGCCCGCTGGCGTCCTTGACGATCAGCGACTCGATGCCACGGGTCAGCAGCAGGTCACGCACATATTCGATCAAGGCCATGTTCGACTCCGATGAAACGGTGTCGAACGCCAGCAGTTTTTTCAGGATATCCAGTACGCGAGGTTTCATCAGACCTGGCTCCGTTGCAGGGCAAAAAGGGCAAGGCGCCGACTCATGCGCAGGCTCCCGAAGTTTCAATCACCCGGCCTTGCTGGGTCTTGAGCAGTTGGGCAGCGTCATGGTGGCAGAGAATTTCACTGCCATTGTCCAAGACGCGCCGGCTGGGCGGCACGCTGTTGCACAGGCCGTCGACGCGCATCGGGCAGCGATTGAGGAAGCTGCACAGTTGCAGCCCGCCGGCGTTTGCACCCACCGGCGGCAACGTGCCGCTGGTCGCGCCGCACGTTTCCAGCCAGCCCTGGCGCAATTCCGGCACCGAGTGAATCAACAGGTCGGTGTAGGGATGGAACGGTGGCTCGGCAAACGTCTGGCGGCTGCCGGCCTGGACCTTCCGGCCGCTGTACATCACCACAATGTCATCGCACAGCGCGCGCACGGTGGAGATGTCGTGGCTGATAAACAGGTAGGACACACCCAGTTCCTGGCGCAGATCGCGCAACAGTTCCAGGATCGCCGCCCCCACCACGGTATCCAGGGCCGAGGTGACTTCATCGCACAGGATCAGGTCCGGCTCGGCGGCCAGCGCCCGGGCCAGGTTGACCCGCTGCTTCTGCCCACCGGACAACTCGCTGGGGCGCCGGCCGGCCAAGGTGCGTGGCAGGCGCACCAGGTCAAGCAATTGCTCGGTGCGCTCGCGCAACGCCTTGCCCTTGAGGCCGAAGTACATTTTCAACGGCCGGCCGATGATGGCCTCCACGCTGTGCATCGGGTTGAGCGCGGTGTCGGCGTTCTGGAACACCATCTGGATGCGTCGGAACTGTTCCGGCGTGCGCTCGGAAAGGCAGCCTCCGAGCGGCTGGCCGTCGAACCTGAGGCCACCCAGGGCGGGCGGCAACAACCCCGCGACCACCCGCGCCAGGGTCGACTTACCCGAGCCGGATTCGCCGATCACACCGATCGCCTGGCCCCTGCGCACGGTGAGGTCGATGCCTTCGAGCACACGGATCAGCGGCAGGCCCTGCGCATTTTTGTTGCCGTAGCCGGCCGTCAGGCCGCTGATGGTCAGCAGTGGCGTGTCTTCGGCGATGCCGGACGGCGGACGGATCGTCGCGTCCGGCTGCGCGGCCGCCAGCAGGCTGCGCGTGTAGTCATGCGCCGGGGCTTCGAGCAGCGGCGCGGTGGCGCTCTGTTCGAGAATCTGGCCATTGTTGAGCACCACGATACGGTCGGCCATTTGCGCCACGACCGCCAGGTCATGGGACACATACACCGCCGTCGCGCCGCGTTCGCGTACCACGCGCTTGAATGCCCGCAGCACGTCGATCTGCGTGGTCACATCCAGCGCCGTGGTCGGCTCGTCGAGCACCACCAGCAAGGGGTCGCTGATCAGCGCCATCGCCGCCATCACCCGTTGCAACTGCCCGCCGGAGACCTGGTGCGGGTAGCGTTGGCCGATGCGCTCCGGGTTGGGCAAGGCCAGGTCACGGAACAGACCGATCGCCTTGGCCTCCAACTCGACGCGGCTACCCAGCCCGTGGATCAGTGCGCCTTCTACCACCTGGTCGATGAGCTTTTTCGCCGGGTTGAACGCGGCGGCCGCACTCTGCGCGATATACGACACGCGGTTGCCGCGCAGCTTCTGCAACTGGCTTTCGCTCGCGGCCAGCATGTCGTGCTCACCGACACGCACCACCCCGCCGGACAACCGACACCCACGTCGCGCGTAGCCGAGCAGCGACAGGGCAATGGTGGTCTTGCCGGAGCCGGACTCGCCGATCAACGCCAGCACCTGGCCCTGCTCCAGCGCGAAGCTCACGCCTTTGACGATTTCCACTTCGCCGTGCTCGCCACAGGCGACGACACGCAAGTCTTCGACACGAATCAATTCCGTCATTTCAATGGCCTCCCGCACGTCGACTGCGTCGGGAAGACAGATAGTCGATCAACAGATTCACGCCGATGGTCAAGGTGCCAATGGCCAGCGCCGGAATGACGATAGCCAACGCACCCTGGCTGAGGCCGCCGATGTTTTCGCGCACCAGCGAGCCGAGGTCGGCGTCCGGTGGCTGCACGCCCAGGCCCAGGAAGCTCATGCCGGCAAGCAATAGCACGATGTAGCCGAAACGCAGCCCCAGGTCGGTCAATACCGGGTTGAGCATGTTCGGCAGAATCTCCCGGCACGCCACATACAGGCGGCCCTCGCCGCGGGTGCGCGCAACCTGCACGTATTCCAGGGTCTCGATATTCACCGCCATGCTGCGCGCCACGCGGAACGAGCCGGGGATGTAACTGATCACCGCCGTGCAGATCAGCAGCGTCACCGACGAGCCGAATGCCGAGACCATGATCAGTGCGAACATTTTGCTCGGGATGGAAATGAAGGCATCCATGATGCGGCTGAGGATTTCGTCCAGCCACTTGGGCGACACCACCGACACCAGCGCACACAAGGTGCCCAAGGTACTGGCCAGCACCGCCGCTACCAGCGCCAGGCCGACGGTGAAGCGGGCGCCGACCATCACGCGGCTGAGCATGTCGCGGCCCAGGTAGTCGGTGCCGAACGGATGAGCCAGGCTGAAGCCGTCGAAGACGTTATCAGACACCACTTCACCCACCGGGTGCGGCGCCAGCCAGGGGCCGACCAGCGCCAGCAGTAACCAGGCCAGGCACACCACGCCACCCACCAGCCCCAGCCAGGACGGGCCGCTGGATGCTTTGGCCAACGCCAGGGCCGAGGACGCAGGCTTGCCTTTCGCAATGAGCATATTCATTGGTTTCTCAGCCTCGGATTGGACAGGATGGCGCACAGGTCGGCGATCAACACCAGGCCCAGATAGGCCGCGCAGAACAGCATGCTGCACGCCTGCACCAACGCCATGTCGCGGTTGGTCACGGCATCGACCATCAAGCTGGCGATGCCGGGATAGTTGAAGATGGTTTCGACGATCACCACGCCGCCCAGCAGATACGAGAGGCTCAGGGCGATGGCATTGGCAATCGGGCCGATCGCATTGGGCAGCGCATGGCGCAGCACAATACGGATCGGGCCGACGCCTTTGAGACGCGCCATTTCCACATAAGGGCTGTCGAGCTGATCGATCACTGCCGCGCGGGTCATGCGCGCCATTTGCGCGACGATCACGCAGCACAGCGTCATCACCGGCAAGGCATAGGTGCGCATGAACTGCCAGGGGGAGCTGATATCACTCGCATAAGACAGCGACGACAGCCACCCCAGGTTCACCGCAAAAATCAGCACCGCCAGGGTCGCCACCAGAAACTCCGGCACCGCGACCATGGCCAGGGTGATAAAGCTCAGGATGTTGTCGATGCGCCCGCCCCGCGCCATGGCCGAACCGATACCCAGCACCATGGCCACCGGCACCGACACCAAAGCCGTGGCACTCGCCAGCATCAAGGTGTTGGGCGCCCGGCCGCCCATCAATTCGCTGACGGGCATGGCACTGGAGGTCGACATGCCCAAGTCACCGCTGAGCAGGCTGATCAACCAGTGCAGGTAGCGCAGCACACCGGGCTGGTCGAGCCCCAGTTTCAGGCGCAATGCCGCCACCTGTTCCGGGGTGGCGAACTGGCCCAGGGACTGTTGCGCTGCATCCCCCGGCAGTACCGCCGTGATCGCGAACACGACCATGGACACGATCAACAACGTCACGGCCCCGGCGCCGATGCGCCGCCCGATCAACCACAGTGTAGTGCTATTCATCGTCCTGCCCTCGCGGTGCTCAAGCGTCCAGCCAGACTTGCTCGGCAAACATGTAGCCCATGAAACCACCGAGCGGATTGGCCACGTAGCCCTTCACACGCTTGTCCACGCCATCGATGTTGCTGATGAACACGGGCACCCCGATACCGCAATGGTCGTGCACCAGTGCCTGCATGTCGTGGTACATCTGGGTGCGCTTGGTGTCATCGGTTTCGGCACGGGCCAGCAACAGCAACTGGTCGAACTGATCGCTCTGCCAGCCCGACTCGTTCCAGGGCGCCTTGGACTGGAAGAACTGCGAGAACATCACGTCGGCGTTCGGCCGTGGGTTGATGTTGCCGAAACTCAACGGGTGCTTCATCCAGTGGTTGGACCAGTAGCCATCGGTGGGCAGGCGGTTGACGTCAAGCTTGAGCCCGGCCTGTTTGGCCGATTGTTGCAACAACACGGCGATGTCCACCGAACCGGTCGCGGCCGGCGAAGCCACCAGCGGCATGGTGATGCTCTCCATGCCGGCTTTCTTGAGCAGGAACTTGGCCTTTTCCGGGTCGTATACGGTTTGCGGCAGGTCGCTGTTGTAGTAGCGCGCGCCGGGCGAAATCGGGTGGTCGTTGCCGACAACCGCATAGCCGCGGAACACGGCGGACTTGACCTGTTCGCGGTCCAGCAGCAGCTTCATGGCCTGGGTGAATTCCGGGCTTTTGCCGGGCATCTGGTCCTGACGGATGATCAAGTCGGTGTAGTTGCCCGACGGCGCATCGACGACCCGGTGCTTGGGGCTGGCGCTGATGCGCGTGGTCGAACGCGGGTTGACTTCGTTGATCATGTGCACGTCACCCGACAGCAGCGCGTTGATCCGCGATGGCTCATCGGCGATGGCAATGAACTCGATCTCATCGAGGTAAGGCAGGCCCGGCTTCCAGTAGTTCTTGTTACGCACGGCAATCGAACGCACACCGGGCTTGAATTCGCCGACGGTGAACGGCCCGGTGCCAATGCCTTTGTTGAAATCGGTGGTGCCCTCCGGGACGATCAAGAGGTGCGACACCGCGAGGATCGACGGCAGCTCGGCGTTGGGCGCGCTGAGGCGGATCTGCACTTCATTCGGCCCGGTGGCCTTGATCTCGGTGAACTGCTCCACCAGCGCCATGACTTTGGAACCCGTCAACGGGTCCTTATGCCGGCTCAGGGAGAACACCACGTCGGCGGCAGTCAGCGGTTTGCCGTTGTGAAAGGTCACGTCCTTGCGCAGCGTGATGGTCCACAGCGTGGCGTCGACATTGTCGATGCGTTCGGCCAGCTCCAGGTGCGGGGTCATGTGGCTATCGAAGCGCGTCAGGCCGTTGTAGAACATGTATTGGCGCGCGTAGTCGGTAGACAACGCGCCCTTGGCCGGGTCGAGGGTGTCGGCGGTAGACGTGGACATACCGGCCACGCGGATCTTGCCGCCCGGCTTGCCCTTGCCTTCGGCCGGTGCTTCATCGGCCCACAATTTGCCGGCCGTACCGAACAAGCTGCCCGCACCGGCCGCCGCTACACCGGCGAGGCCGAGCATTTGCAGGGCATTGCGCCGCGACATGCCGCGATTGAGGCTTTCGAATACCCGCAGGCTCTCTTCACCGGAGATGAGCGAGGGCGTGGTCTTGTTGTCTGTCATGGCAAGGCTACCTGTCGAAAATTAAAAGGTTCGAGTGCTCACGGTTATCCGGAGCGTTCTGGAAACACACACGACGGTGAGGCAACAGCGGCAACTCAGTGTAAGTAGTCCTGAAAGCGGTAATAGGCGCCCACGAACGGCAGGAACCAGGGTTTGCCGAAATGCCCGGGGATCGCCGGCCACTCGAGTTCACGCCACGGGTTCGCCGCGGCATTGCCGGCCATCACCTCGGCCATCACCTGGCCCATGTGCACCGACATCTGCACCCCATGGCCGCTATAGCCCATGGAATGAAACACGCCGCCATGTTGCCCGGCACGTGGCAGGCGGTCGGAGGTCATGTCCACCAGGCCGCCCCAGCAGTAATCGATCTTCACCTGGGCCAACTGCGGAAACATGTTCAGCATCGCGGCCTGCAGTACCTTGCCGCTCTTGGCATCCGACACGCTGTTGGACATCGCAAAGCGTGCACGCCCGCCGAACAGCAGACGGTTATCCGGGGTCAGGCGAAAGTAATTGCCGATCATGCGGCTGGTCACATAGGCGCGGTGCTGCGGCAATAGCTGATCGATGAGCGCCTGGGGCAACACTTCGGTAACGATGACAAAACTGCCCACCGGTACGATGCGTCGGCGATACCAGCCAAGCCCACCGTGCTGGCAGGCACCGCTGGCCAGCAACACTTGACCGGCGTGCAGCGAGCCGCGCGCGGTGTTGACTTGATAACCACCGGCCTGCGCTTTCCAGTCATTGACCAGCGTGTGCTCATGGATCATCGCGCCGCGTCGCGCCGCCGCCTCGGCCAGGCCCACACCAAAACGCCCGATGTGCATTTGCACGCCATTGCGTTGCAGCAAGCCGCCGTGAAACTGCGCCGAATGGACTTCGGCTCGGGTCTGGCCGGCATCGAGCAACTCGACATCAGCGTCGACTTCACGGCGGATCAACTCGCAGGTGCGCGCCAACCCTTCGTAATGCAGGGGCTTGGCCGCCAGCTTGAGCTTGCCGTTACGCACCATGTCGCAGGCGATCTGCTCCTGGTCCACCAACGACACCACGGTCTGCACTGCGCTTTCATAAGCCTGGTAATAGTCCCGCGCCTTGGCGGCTCCGAGGCTGGCATGCAGCCCGGCATAATCCTGGGCCACCCCGGTGTTGCATTGCCCACCGTTGCGCCCCGAGGCTTCGCCGACCACCCGCCCGGCATCCAGCACCACCACACTGGCGCCGCGCATGGCCAACGCCCTGGCCGCCGACAGGCCGGTAAACCCGCCACCGACCACCGCCACGTCGACCTGCCTGGGCAGGTCACCCAACTGCGCGCCGGTGAAGGCGGGTGCGGTGTCGAGCCAATAGGATTCACTGCCCATGTTTAACCTCGTACGCCGATGACGTTGGTGTTTACAGACCGACCAGGCCCGGCAAGCCACCGATATCGGTGATCTGCTGGTAGCCATAGGCGGCATTGCCTGCGGCTTCATGTCCGCGGGCAACAAACGCCTTGTGCTTGATCTTCATGTCGTGGGCCGACATCAGGTCGTAACGGAAGCTGGACGACACATGCAAGATGTCTTCCGGCCCGCAGCCGAGGTTGTCGAACATGAATTCGAACGCTTGCAAGCGTGGCTTGTAGGCTTGGGCCTGCTGGGCGGTGTACACCTTGTGAAACGGCGCACCGAGCTTTTCGACGTTGGACATGATCTGACTGTCCATGGCGTTGGAGAGAATCACCAGGGGAATCTTGTCGGCGATCTTCGACAGGCCGGCCGGCACGTCCGCATGGGGACCCCAAGTCGGCACGGCGTCGTAATACAGCTGACCTTCTTCACGATAGTCGATGCCCCAGCGCTTGCAGGTACGTGCCAGGGCGGTCTTGAGAATTTCGTCGTACGGCCGCCAGTCGCCCATCACCTGATCCAGGCGGTAGGCGGCAAAATCCTTGACGAACTGATCCATCTGCTCAGGCGCGATGCGGTCCGCGAACAGCTCGCGGGTCAGCGGGCCCATCTGGAAGTTGGTCAGCGTACCGTAGCAGTCAAACGTAATGAATTTGGGACGAAGAAAGCTCATGGGGGGGCGGTCCTGGAGTCAGTGGAAGGTGGCAAGCATTCGCGGCTCTGACGGCGCGTCGGCCTCGTTGCAGCACAGCTTCATTACACCACTGTGAAATCAGCAGATGGCGTCAAAAAAGCGCCCGCCTCAATACAAAGCACCGTTTTTGCCGCCGGCGCCAGCAGAGTTTGCGGCGCGCTCCAGGCTTGGGCGAAGCCCGTATTCATGCGCTTTAATGGGCCTTTTTGGGCACGAAGGCTCAAGGCTGGGGGCGATCAGCGGCAGAATGTGTGGTGGACACCCTTTCTATAAAGAAGCGCTGCGTGCACAGCGCTGGACAGGTCCATCAGCCGTGAGGCATTTGCTGCTGAGCACCCCCTCCGATTTGGTAGTAACTATGGTGGCGTTACCCTCCCGCACGGCAAATCTACCGAATGCTGCGCGCCCTCTTGCCAGCCCGCAAAGCAGGTGGGATACAGGCGTTTCAACGACCCTCAACCCGTGCTCAACGGAGGCCCGCCATGGCTGCCCTGCCACACCCTGATTACCTCTATCGCTCAATGACGGTCGCCGACCTCCCAGCCGCCCATGACCTGTCGGTGCAACTCAAATGGCCACACCGCCTGGAAGATTGGGCGATGTTGCAACGGGTCAGCGATGGTTTTGTGGTACTCGACGGTGAGCGCCTGATCGGCTCGGCGTTCGCCTGCCCCCAGGGTGATTACACAACGATCGGCCTGGTGATCGTCAGCGACGACTATCAGGGCAAGGGCATCGGCCGACGCTTGATGGAAATGGCCCTGAAGGCCTGCCGAACCAGCACGCCACTGCTCAACGCGACCCTGGCCGGTGCACCGCTTTATGCCAGCCAGGGGTTTGTCGAATTTGGCTATGTGCAACAGCATCAAGGTCAGGTGCAGGTTCCCGAACTGACCGCTCTGGCCGCAGGCGAAACCTGCCGCACGCTGAATGCCGATGATCATGCCGCCCTGATCGACCTGGCCAGCGCCGGTAGCGGCCTGGACCGCCGCGAGATCCTGCGCGATCTGCAAGTGGAGCACGCGGTAGGCATCGAACGCGACGGCCAATTGCGCGCGATTGCATTGCTGTGCCCCTTTGGTCGCGGGCGCTGCATCGGCCCGGTAGTCGCCGAGACGCTCGAACAGGCCAAGCACCTGATCGGCACGCTGCTGGCCGAGGTACCGGACGCTTTTGTGCGCATCGATATCCCGGCCGAATGCGGCCTCAACGACTGGCTCGAGCAGGCCGGTTTGAAGTGCGTCGACAAGGTTGCACGCATGGCCAAGGGTGAACCGCCCAAAGCCCGCGCAGGCATACATGCATTTGCCCTGATCACCCAAGCCGTCGGCTGATTTCTCCTGGAGTATTGCCCATGTTCCCCCCCCGTATCCTCATGCTCGCTCGCGCTGACGGCAGCCCTGTCGACACGCCCTTGCGCAACGCGGCCCTGAGCACGCTCGACCCCTTCGGCAACACCCGCCGGCTGGCCTGGCTGAGCGACGACGGCGTGTCTGCCGGCCTGGTCGCGTTCAGCGGCGAAGCGGTGATCGAAGACTTCCCCCACAGCGAAACGCTGGTGGTTCACGCAGGCTCAGTCCTGCTGCACAGCGCCGAGCAGACTTTGGAACTGGGCGTCGGCGACAGCGCGGTCATCGGCCGTGGCACCCGCCTCACCCTGCAGGCGACTCCAGGCACCTGCTGGGCCTTCTGCGCCGTGGACCTTGCCGACGCCCCGTTGCGCCCCGGCCTGACCTGGCTCGATCCGCGTGCCCAGCTCAACCCGTCAGCCGCACCCGACGCACACATCCTGATCGGCCCTGCGCCGCAATGCCGCGCCAACAACCTGTTCGACGACGCCAGCACCGAACTGCGCGTCGGCATCTGGGACTCGACGCCCTATGCCCGCCACGGCCGCCCGCACAAGCTGCACGAATTGATGTACCTGATCGAAGGCAACATGACGCTTCAGGACGCTGAGGGTGTCGATCTGACGGTCAACACCGGAGACACCGTGTTCGTCGCCAAAGGCGCGCCCTGTGCCTGGCGCGGCTCGGTGTATGTGCGCAAGGTTTACGCGGTGAAATAAGTTTGCAACGCCCGTTATCGCTCCAGGGAGCCCGTTGAACATGACTACACACTCTTCGAACCACCCCAGCGTCGATGCCCACGTATTGGCCAGGTTCTACATCAATGGCCAGTGGGTTTCGCCGGCTGTTCCGGCCAGCCTCGGGGTGATCAACCCGGCCACCGAACAGGAGGTGGCGCAGGTGGCGCGCGGCACCGCCGAAGATGTCGATCGCGCCGTTGCAGCGGCGCGTGAGGCGTTTCCCGGTTGGGCGGCTTGCGCCCCTGCGGAGCGCGCCCGCGTACTGGGCAAGATCCATACGCTGATCCTGGAACGCAAGGAAGAGCTGGCCCAGGCACTGTGCCTGGAGATGGGCGCGGCGATAGGTTTCGCACGGGCCATGCAGGTGCCACTGGCGGCCGAACACGTGCGCGTCGCACGTGATCTGCTGGCCGACTATCGCTTCCAGACGCTGGAAGGCAGCACCGCGATCGAGCGCGAACCCATCGGCGTATGCGGGCTCATCACCCCGTGGAACTGGCCGCTGTACCAGATCACCGCCAAGGTTGCCCCGGCGATTGCCGCCGGCTGCACCGTGGTGCTCAAACCCAGCGAGCTGTCGCCGCTGAGCGCGTTGCTGTTCGCCCAGTTGGTGCACGATGCCGGCCTGCCGCCTGGGGTGTTCAACCTGGTCAATGGCAGTGGCCACGAGGTAGGTGCTGCCATGGCGGCGCACGCTGACATCGATATGATTTCCATCACCGGCTCCAACCGCGCCGGCGCGCTGGTGGCGCAAGCGGCCGCGCCGACGGTGAAACGCGTGACCCAGGAGTTGGGCGGTAAATCGCCGAATGTGCTGCTGCCCGACGCGGACTTTGCCAAGGCTGTGCCGCTGGGTGTGATGTCGGCATTTCGCAACGTGGGGCAATCCTGCAGCGCCCCGACGCGGATGATCGTGCCCCGGAGCAGGCTGGCGGAAGTCGAAGCGCTGGCAGCGGCCACCGCCAATGGCATCGTCGTCGGTGACCCGCAGTCGGAGGACACCGTACTCGGCCCGATTGCCAACCAGGCACAGTTCGAGCGTGTCCAGAGCATGATCGAAGCCGGCATCGCCGAAGGCGCGAAACGGGTCTGCGGTGGCCCCGGACGCGTGCCGGGCTTTGACAAAGGCTTCTATGCCCGCCCGACCGTGTTTTCCGAAGTCGCGAGCAGCATGCGCATTGCCCAGGAAGAAATTTTCGGCCCGGTGCTCTGCATCATCGCGTATGACAGCCTCGATGAAGCCGTCGCCATCGCCAATGACACGGTGTACGGGCTGGGCGCGCATGTGCAGGGGCAGGATATCCAGCTTGCGCGTGCCGTGGCGTCGCGCATTCGCGCCGGGCAGGTGCACCTGAACCATCCGGCCTGGGACCCGATGGCGCCCTTTGGCGGTTATAAACGTTCGGGGAATGGCCGGGAGTATGGCGTGCAAGGTTTTGAGGAGTA
The DNA here is from genome assembly GCF_016918385.1 of Pseudomonas sp. ICBG1301. Lineage (NCBI taxonomy): Bacteria > Pseudomonadati > Pseudomonadota > Gammaproteobacteria > Pseudomonadales > Pseudomonadaceae > Pseudomonas > Pseudomonas sp. ICBG1301. The sequence goes on along the minus strand of NZ_JAEKGB010000001.1, from coordinate 157,465 downwards.
CCTGGAAACCAAGGCCATTGTCGGATTCGGTGCCTGATATCCACCGTAAACAAGAGGGGGCTTGCTCCCGATAGCAGAGAGGTCAACTGACCTACCGCTATCGGGAGCAAGCCCCCCTTTTCAGATATTCACTTCAGATATCCACGATTTCAGAAATCCGCGACTTTGCCCCACGCCGATGATTTGAACCGGTCCGGATGATAAGGCGTAGGATCCACGATAGGCTGCGCGCCACTGACAATGTCCGCGATCAGATGCCCCGCTCCCGGCCCGATTCCAAACCCATGCCCACTGAACCCTGCCGCCAATATCAGCCCGGGCAGGTTGGCCATTTCACCGATGCCGGGGACGCCGTCGGGCGTGCTGTCCACATACCCCGCCCAGGCGGCAGTCACCGTTGAGTCTTTAAGCGCCGGTATCAATTGCGTGCCGCGTTGGTAGGTCAGTTTGACCGCCGAGGCGTCCGGAGTCGGATCCAGAATCCGCATCTTCTCCATCGGCGTCGGCGCATCCAGGCGCCAACGCTTCCAGCCCTCATGGCCCGCCTTCGCGCCCTCGAAGCCACCCACGGCGAGGTTGCGCCAGCGGCGTTGAAACATCGGCAGGAACTGCGGTGCAAAGCTGAGCAACTGCGGGGTGGGGTCGACACGCCCGCGCCCACTGATCGCCAGGGTGTAGCTGCCATCGAAACGGCGCGTCATCGAGGCAAAGGTGGTGTGCAGCGCGCTCGGCAGTTCCAGGCTTGGAGGCGACACGCGAAGCACGGTCTGGCGAATAGTCGCCTGGGGAAAACGAATGCCGTATTGGCGGCAGAACGAAGAGGCCCAGGCGCCTGCGGCGAGCACGGCAAGCCGGGTGCGGATGGTGCCTTTTTCGGTGACCACCGCAGACAGTCGACCGCCTTCGGTTTCCACGCCCCGTACCGCGCAGTCCTGATGCACCGTGCTGCCCAGCGCCATGATCGCGCGGGCGACCGCCGGGGCGGCGCGGGAGGGATCGGCGATGCCGTCGGTGGGTGAGTAGACCCCGCCTTTCCACGGTTTGCCGGTCACCCGCCCGCGGTCAGCGGCTTGCTGTGCCGTCAGCATATAGGTCTCGACGTTGACCGAACGGGCGAACTCGCCCCAACGTGCCCAAGTATCGAGCTCCTTTTCGTCGTTGCTCAGGTAAAGCAGGCCACAACGGTTAAAGCCGGTTTGCTCGCCGGTCTCGGCGGCGAACTGCTCCCACAGCTCCAGGCTCTTGGTAGACATCGGCAGCTCGCGCGCATCGCGATTTTGCTGACGGCACCAGCCCCAGTTACGGCTCGATTGCTCGGCGCCTATGCGGCCCTTTTCAACCAGGGCGACCTTCATGCCGCGCTTGGCCAGGTAATAAGCAGTAAAGGAACCGATGATTCCACCGCCAATCACCACGACATCAGCATCCGTCGGCAAGTCGGGAGAAGTTTCTACAGCAATCAAGGGAGCTGGCATAAGTGGGTATCCGTCAAGGGTCAGTCATGGCATCGCGGCAGCATGGATTTATTACACCACCATGAAGCCATGCATAAACGGTTAAAAAGACCCGCCGAGTGGTACAAACCACTGTTTATCAAGCCTACCCCGGCAGACTTTACCGCCCCGGCAAACATCGGTTTTCTGCCCGGCGGCAGACGGTGATAGCACGCAAATGGGGCAGTCAGGCCTATTAACTGGTAGAGTGCGCACCGATATTTATTAAGAGGAATGTTTTCATGGCCACTAACCGCTCCCAGCGTCTGCGCAAAAAACTGTGTGTGGACGAGTTCCAGGAATTGGGGTTCGAGCTGAACCTGGAATTCAAGGAAAATCTGGCTGACGATAAAATCGATGCATTTCTCGACGCGTTCCTGAAAGAAGCCATGGAAGCCAACGGCCTGGGCTACGTCGGCGGTGACGACTACGGTCTGGTCTGCCTGCAGAAGCGTGGCTCGGTCAGCGAAGAGCAGCGTGCCAAGGTTGAAGCCTGGCTCAAGTCCCGCGATGAACTGACCAAAGCCGAAGTCAGCCCATTGCTGGACGTGTGGTACCCGGAAAAGCCGATCAACCCTGTTGCTTGATCGCCATCAGGGCCATCCTTCGTGATGGCCCTGTTTGTTTAAGCCTCACCCCTCGCTACAAGCCGCACGCCGCAGGGCTGCCCTTCCAAAGCCTTCAATCCTTGATATCCAAAGCGCTCACCAGCCGAATTCGCCGGCAGAGCGGTCCCGTGCCTGAAAAAAACGCCAATTACCCGCTATCGTTCAGCTACAACGGCATGCACCTTGGGGCATAATGCCGACACTTTCATGACCATTGAGGGATTTTTCTTATTTACCCCTCACCTTTTCACCCTCCTCAGCAGCAGGGTTTTATTCCTTATGATCAAATCTTTACGTTCAGTGCTCATTGCCGGTTTTTTCCTCCCACTGGCCTTTTCCGTCTCCGCTGCCCCCGTCAATAACACCCTGCCCCCGAATGTTCAGCAGGCCCTCCAGAAAGCCAAAATCCAGAACACCTCGCTGTCTCTGGTGATGCTGCCGTTGAACGGTCCAGGCACGCCGACCATTTTCAACGCTGACGTCTCGGTGAACCCGGCCTCGACCATGAAGCTGATCACCACCTATGCGGCCCTGGAAATGCTCGGCCCCAATCATCAGTGGAAGACCGAGTTCTACACCGACGGCACCCTCAACGGTGGCGTGTTGCGTGGCAACCTGTATCTCAAGGGGGGTGGCGACCCCAAGCTGAACATGGAAAAACTCTGGCTGCTGATGCGCGATCTGCGTGCCAACGGCGTACAGCAAGTGACCGGCGACCTGGTGCTGGACCGCAGTTTCTTCAACCAGCCACAACTGCCGGAATTCAATGACGACGGCAACGACGAAAACAAACCGTTCCTGGTCAAGCCCGATGCCTTGCTGGTCAACCTCAAGGCGCTGCGTTTTGTCACCCGCAATGATTCAGGCCGGGTGATCGTGTCGGTCGAACCACCGATCGCGAGCATCCGCATCGACAATCAGGTCAAGGCGAACAACGCCAAGCAATGCACCGGCGACGTACGCTACAACCCCACGACTGCGGCCGATGGCAGCGTGACCGTTACGGTCAGTGGCCAGTTGGGTGATGGCTGCAGTTCGCAGACTTACCTGTCGCTGTTGGACCACGCCACCTACACTGCCGGTGCCGTACGTGCGATCTGGCAGGAGTTGGGCGGCACGATCCAAGGCCGCGATATCCAGGCACCGGTGCCCAAGGATGCGAAGGTGCTGGCCCGTGCGTTCTCGCCGGACCTGGCGGAAATCATCCGCGACATCAACAAATACAGTAACAACACCATGGCCCAGCAGTTGTTCCTGAGCCTGGGTGCACAGTTTCGCAACGATGCCGATGGCGACGATGCCAAGGCGGCGCAACGCGTAGTACGCCAATGGCTGGCGAAGAAAGGCATCACCGCCCCTCACCTGGTGATGGAAAACGGCTCCGGCCTGTCCCGCGCCGAACGGGTCAGTGCCCGCGAAATGGCGGCCATGCTGCAAGCCGCCTGGAAAAGCCCTTACGCGGCCGAATACATCAGCTCACTGCCGATTGCCGGTACCGACGGCACCATGCGTAAACGCCTGAAGACCACGGCTTTGCGCGGCGAAGCCCATGTCAAAACCGGCACCTTGAACACCGTGCGCGCTATCGCCGGGTTCAGCCGCGACAACAATGGCAATACCTGGGTCGTGGTGGCCATTCTCAACGACTCGAAGCCGTGGGGCGCTTCGTCGGTGCTGGATCAGGTATTGCTGGACCTGTATCGCCAGCCGAAACTGAGCGCTGCAGCGCCGGTGCTCTGACCCGGCAGGAGACTCGCGAACTCGGGCGGTCAGTCACCCCAGGTTTTGACTGACTCACCGGATTCGCGAGTCAATCGACTCGGCGCACCGCCCCTGCCACACATTTCCACCCGGTCCCTGCCCGCCTGCTTGGCCACATACACCGCCGAGTCCGCACGCAGCAACAACCCATCAACCCCTTCGTCGACCCGCCAGTTGGCCACACCAAAGCTGGCGGTCACGATGCCCACCGTCTCCATCGGCGCACTGCGCAGCGACTCCCACAGCGCCATCGCAAGGCTGTAGGCCTGGTCGCCATCGGTATTGGGGCACAACACCACGAACTCTTCGCCACCCACGCGGCAGAACACATCGCTGCGACGCAGACGCTGAAGAACACGTTTGCACAGTTCCTGCAGAACCCCGTCGCCCACGCCATGCCCATACTGATCATTGATCCGCTTGAAATGGTCGATATCGAACATGATCAATGACAATGCGCCGCAGGTCCGGTTAAGCCGGATCATCTCCGCCTTGACGCGATCCTGGAAATAGCGCCGGTTATGGATACCCGTCAGCGCGTCGGTAATCGACAGCGTGCGCAGCTCTTCCTCGACCCGCTTCAGATCGGAAATATCCGACACATAGCCATGCCACAACGTACCGCCTCCCGGTAACTCTTCCGGCGTGGCCTCGCCGCGAATCCAGCGCAGGCCCCGGTGCGGCAGTTGCACCCGATACTCTTCGCGCCAATGGCTCAACTGCAATGCCGACAGACGAATCGAGTTGCGCACCCGCTCCACGTCCAACGGATGGATACGCTCGAGAACGCTGCTCGCATCCTGCTGCAACACGCCCGGTTCGATTTCATAGATATCGCGCATGCCGTCACTGGCATAGATGAAGCGCCAGCGGTCCTGAGGCTCCACGGTGAACTGGAAGATTCCACCGGGCACATGGGCGCTGAGTTTTTTCAGCAAACGGTCGCGTGCCGCCAGGGCCTCGTAGGCACGTTTTTGCTCAGTGACATCGCGGTAGATCGCCAGGTGCCCGATCCACAGACCGTGCTCATCGAGCAACACCGTCGGCAGCATATTGGCCGTCAAGTGGCTGCCGTCCTCGCGCCTCAAGGTCCACTCACGGGCTTCATGCTGGCTGTCCGGGCTTTCCACCAGCATCGCCTGGCAGGGTGCGATACGCTTGCCCAACGCCGCGCTCAAGTGCACGGCCCGGGCTTCCAGTTCCGAAGGCAGGTGCAGGCTGTCCAGGCTCAGTTGCCCCAACACCTGTTCGGCCTTGAACCCCAGCATTTGCTCGGCACCAGCATTGAAGGTGTTGATCACGCCACGCAAGTCGGTGGCGATGATCGCGACCTGGGTCGCCGCATTCAGCACACTGCGCAATTGGCCATGGGCGCCGCGCAATTCTTGCTCGCGCAGGCGCAACTGCACGGTGCGCTGCTCCACCAGTTTCAAGGCGCGCTGGCGTTGGCTGACCAGTACGTAAAGCAAGGCACTGAGCAAGAGACTGAGCAGCACGCCCATGGTCAGGATCATGCTCATCGAAGAGTGGTTGGCCTGGTCGAATACCTTACTGGCACGCAGGCTCAGGATGTAGACATGGTCGCCCAGGGTGATCCGGCGCGCAGCGGCCAGGCCGCTGTCGCCCACCGAATTACTGGAGGCATACAGCACACGCTCCTGATCGTCGGAGGTGTCGACGATCTGCATCACCAGGTTGTCGCGTGTCGACTTGGGCAGCCCCTCGGCCACCAGCTGACGCATGCTGATCACCGCCATCACAAACCCGTAGGGCTCGGCGTCCGGGGTTTTGCTCACCGGCGACACCAACAACACGCCGGCTGCGTAGGCGGGCTCCACCCCGACCAGTTGCATCGGCTGGGACACTGCCGGTTTGCGACTTTTTTGCGCACGCTCAAGGACCGATCGGCGCAGGGGCTGGGCCAGCAGGTCAAACCCCAGGGGTGAGCCCAGCAGGCTCTGGGTCTGGCTGTACAGCACCGGGACGTACTCATCGCGCTCGGGTGCCGCGGCCAAATTGCCCGCCGCATTGAGTTCACGGATCACAAAAGGGCTGCCGCGCTGTCGGGAGATCTCTTGCTCAAACGGAGCGCGTTGCTCGCGAAATATCCGGGGCGCCCACGCATAGGCGCGGGTATGCAACAGCAAGGGCTGGGCGAAGCCGTCGAACTCTTCGCGAGAGACATCAGCGGAGTTGATGAAGAAACGCCGCAGGCTGCCCAGGCGTTGCTCCTGGTCCTCGAAACGTTCCTGAATGCGTGTAGAACGTTCATTGACCAGCAACTGGAAACGCTGGCGCACCTGTTGCTGATAAAGGTCGGCAGCCGCCCACGCGACAACCGCCGTCAGCGCGCAGCCTGCCAGTAATACCACCAATGCCACCAGCCAAGCCGACGCCTGCTCACTGATAAAGCCTAGGATTTTCGGGCGGGCAGCGGGTAAAGGCATAGGCAACACTCACAACGCCAGCGTGCGGGGGTGTCACTTTGGCTAGGGATTAAGTTATAGCCATCGGTCCGGAATTTGACCAGCGTAAAAAAGCCGCAAACCTGGAAAATTCAGGTTTGCGGCTTTCAGGTGCACTGCGCTGCGGCAATCAGCGCGCGGTGATTTTCCAGGCCCGGTGGATCTTCGCGTTACGTGCGAAATCCGGGTCGATGGTCTTGTCGCTGATTTCCTCGACCGCATAGCGTTCGCTGAGGTTGTCCTCCAACTGGAACTTGCGGAAGTTGTTGGAGAAGTACAGCACGCCGCCCGGTGCCAGGCGGGCCATGGCCAGGTCAAGCAGCTGCACGTGGTCACGCTGCACGTCGAAGATGCCTTCCATGCGCTTGGAGTTGGAAAAGGTCGGCGGGTCGATGAAGATCAGGTCGAACTCATCGCGGCTGGCTTCCAGCCAGGCCATCACATCACCCTGCTCCAGGCGGTTCTTGTCGGAGAAACCGTTGAGGGAGAAGTTGCGACGCGCCCAGTCCAGGTAGGTCTTGGACAGGTCGACGCTGGTGGTACTGCGCGCGCCGCCCTTGGCCGCGTGCACACTGGCGGTGGCGGTGTAGCAATACAGGTTGAGGAAGCGCTTGCCGGCGGCCTCTTTCTGGATGCGCAGGCGCATCGGACGGTGGTCGAGGAACAGACCGGTGTCCAGGTAATCCGTGAGGTTGACCAGCAACTTCACGCCGCCTTCGCTGACTTCGGTGAACTTGCCCTGGGCGCTCTGACGCTCGTACTGCTTGGTGCCGCTCTGACGCTCGCGACGCTTGACCACGACGCGGCTCTTGTCGATGTTCAGCGCCTGGGGAATGGCCGCCAGCGCATCGAACATGCGCGCGGAGGCTTTTTCCGGGTCGATGGATTTCGGCGCGGCGTATTCCTGCACGTGCACCCAGTCGTGGTACAGGTCGATGGCCATGGAGTATTCCGGCATATCGGCGTCGTACACGCGGTAGCAATCCACGCCTTCGCGCTTTGCCCACTTGCCCAGCAGCTTGAGGTTTTTCTGCAGGCGGTTGGCGAACATCTGCCCGCCTTCACTCAAGCGTGCCTGCTCGACCACAGGAGCCGGGGCCGGCTTGATCGGGTTACCGTTCTTATTGTACTGGCGCTCTTGCGGCTCGGCCGGGGCTTGATCGTAGGCGGCTTGCTCACGTTCGGCCTGACGCTGCTCGGGCGTGCGGCGCTCGCCCGTGACGAATTGATCCGGGTTGACCTTGATCAGCAGCAATTTGCACGGCAAGGCACCGTTCCAGAACGAATACTGCTTGTGGCTGCGGATCCCCATGCGCTTGCCCAGGTCCGGCGCGCCGGTAAACACCGCCGCTTCCCAACCCATGCAGGCCTGGCGCAGGCGCTCGCCAAGGTTCTGGTAGAGGTACAACAGGCTGGCTTCATCACCCAGACGCTCACCGTAGGGTGGGTTGCAGATCACCAGGCCTTTCTGGTTCTGGTCCGGGCGCGGCTCGAAGGTGCCGACTTCGCCCTGGTACACCTTGATCCAATGGCTGAGGCCTGCGCGTTCGATGTTATTGCGTGCCGGCTGGATAAGACGCGGATCAGCCTCGTAGCCCCGAATCCACAGCGGGGTTTTGTTCATGCCGACGGCGGCACGTTCAGCGGCCTCGGCATGCAGTTTCTTCCACAACGCCGGGACGTGACCCAGCCAGGTGGTGAAGCCCCACAGTTCACGATTGAGGTTGGGCGCCATGTCGGCAGCGATCATCGCGCCTTCCACCAGGAAGGTGCCCACACCGCACATCGGGTCGGTCAGCGCGCCGCCCTCGGCGGCAATGCGCGGCCAGCCGGCACGGATCAGGATCGCGGCCGCCAGGTTTTCCTTCAACGGTGCGGCGCCCTGCTGCAGGCGGTAACCGCGCTGGTGCAGGCTGTGGCCGGACAGGTCGAGGGACAGGATCGCCTCGCCACGGTCCAGGCGCAGGTGAATACGCAGGTCCGGGTTGATCTTGTCGATGGACGGGCGTTCGCCGGCCGGAGTGCGCAGTTTGTCGACGATCGCATCCTTGACCTTCAGCGCCCCGAAGTGGGTGTTGTCGATACCGGAACCATGGCCACTGAATTCCACCGCCAGGGTGCCATCCGGGACCATGTGGTCAGCCCAATCGATATCCAGCACGCCGTGGTAGAGGTCTTCGGCGTCCTTCATCGGGAAGCGCTTGAGTACCAGCAGCACACGATTGGCCAGGCGCGACCAGAGACACAGGCGGTAGGCGGTTTCCATATCGGCCATGCCGCGCACGGCCGAGGTGTGCTCGCGGGCGTCCTCAAGGCCAAGCCCGACGGCTTCCTCGATCAGCAGGCCTTCAAGGCCCTTGGGGCAGGTGAGGAAGAGTTCAAAACGGTCCGACATGGGCATTCCAGGCTTTTCAGCAATCAGTGAACGGGCGACGCATCGCCGGCTCGGTTTTCAATCAAGCACTTTTCTCGAAGAGTGCTCGCGTGGCACGAATGTGCCGTTCCACCCCGGCTGCCGGGCTTTTGGGCCTTGAATTGACGGGGCAGATAAACAATTGGCTGTAACAGAAAGTAATATTCCGACCCTTCGTCGAATAATAACCGACTGCAACGGGCGGACATTCTCACTAAAGGATTAAACCTATCCGCTTCACAAGGCACATCATAGCTGGCTTTGCCCGATAAATGGGGCGAAAAGCCATCCCAGCTTATGGCTATAGCATCGTTATCGTTACGTGCTTATGACAAAACGATCATTGAATCCATGTGACCTATTGGTTAGAACTCAACACAGGTTGGCGCCGTAACGACGCCGACACATTGGCTCGCCACGCCGGCAGCGAGCCCACCAACGGCAGAAAAACTCTGCCCGGCCTCGGATGAGGCTGAAGGATATCAAGACAGTCAACAAGTGAGGGAAACACCCTATGAGAAGACTTAAGCGTGATCCGTTGGAAAGAGCATTTTTACGCGGATATCAATATGGCGTTCATGGAAAATCCCGTGAGCTTTGCCCTTTTACTCTACCGTCGGTACGCCAAGCCTGGATCAACGGCTGGCGAGAAGGACGCGGCGACAACTGGGACGGTATGACTGGCACTGCGGGCATCCACAGACTCAACGAACTTCACGCCGTCGGCTAATCAGGGCACTTAACTCCGACACGACACTTTTGAAGCTGTAATGAATTAACCACGCACGCCCCATTCGGGCGGCGGGCTTCGGCCCAGGGGCTCCTTATGGAGCCCTTTTTATTGCTGCTCTTGTAGTGAGCGGGCTTGCCCGCGCTGCGGTGTGTCAGGTAAGTTTGGGCCGCCTGACACACCGCCGCGCAGGGCAAGCCCTAATGCCAGTCAGTTAAGCAATAGAACGGACGATGAATAACTTGTGGGAGGGGGCTTGCTCCCGATGAGGGTGTGCCAGCCAGCAGTTTATCGACTGACCCACCGCTATCGGGAGCAAGCCCCCTCCCACAGTGACAGCGTTAAGCCTTAACTGACTGGCATTAGGGCGAGCCCGCTCACGACAAAGAGCGCGGTGAGCTCAGCGCGACGCAAGCCCGCTCGCCGCGATCGCATCCACCGCCTCGCGAATCAGTGCCGGCCCTTTGTAGATGAAACCGGAGTACAACTGCACCAGACTGGCGCCGGCCGCGATCTTCTCGGCAGCATGCTTGCCTTCGGTGATACCGCCCACGGCAATGATCGGCAAACGCCCGGCCAGCTCAGCCGCCAGCACCTTGACGATATGCGTGCTCTTGTCCCGTACCGGCGCACCCGACAGGCCACCCGCCTCATCCCCATGCGCCAGACCTTCAACACCGACGCGGCTGAGGGTCGTGTTGGTCGCGATCACCGCGTCCATGCCCGAATCCATCAGGGCCTGAGCCACCAGCACGGTTTCTTCATCACTCATGTCCGGGGCAATCTTGATTGCCAAAGGCACGCGCTTGCCATGACGCACCGCCAGGTCTTCCTGGCGCTGGCGCAAGGCTTCGAGCAATTGCTTGAGGGAGTCACCGAACTGCAGGCTGCGCAGGCCCGGGGTATTCGGCGAACTGACGTTGACGGTGACATAGCTGGCATGGGCGTAGACCTTGTCCAGGCAGATCAGGTAGTCATCCACCGCACGCTCCACGGGCGTGTCGAAGTTCTTGCCGATATTGATCCCCAGGACGCCCTTGTACTTCGCCGCCTGCACCCGCGACAGCAGGTGATCGACCCCCAGGTTATTGAAGCCCATGCGGTTGATGATCGCCTCGGCTTCCGGCAGGCGGAAGATGCGTGGCTTGGGGTTACCCGGCTGCGGGCGCGGGGTCACGGTGCCGATTTCGACAAAGCCGAAACCCAACTGCGCGAAACCGTCGATGGCCGCGCCGTTCTTGTCCAGGCCCGCAGCCAAGCCGACCGGGTTAGGGAACTCGAGCCCCATCACCGACACCGGCACTTTCGCCGCAGCCTTGCATACCAGGCCATTGAGACCCAGGCGGCCACCGGCACCGATCAAGTCCAGGGACAGATCATGGGAGGTTTCCGGGGAAAGTTTGAACAACAGCTGGCGGGCCAGGGTATACATGGGCGGGCTAGACTCGGATGGCGGCGAAAGGTGGCGGCGATTATAGCCGGGGTCATAGGCCGCATGCGAGGCGTGCGGCCCAATCGTCAGTAGCGATTGGCGACCAACGCCTCATAGCGCGCCCAGATCTTCTGCGCGTATTGCAGGCGCAATGCATCGCGCTTGGGCCCTGCCCCCGCGCCCACGTTGTAGGAGCCGACGGCCGTCCAGTTGTAGCCGAAGCGTTGGATAAACTCGGCGAGTATCGAGGCGCCGACCTCGACAGACAGGCAAGGCTCATTCAGCAGCCGCTCTTCGGTGATGCCCAGCTTGCGCAAGCGCGGCAAATGAATGCTGTTGATCTGCATCAAGCCGATATCACGCGTGCCATTACGGTTGGCGTAGTTCATCGCCCCGGCACGATAACCCGACTCGACGGCAGCAATGGCCTGCAGCAACTCCGGTTCGAGGTCATAGCGACCGGCAACCTCCTCCCAGCAATAAGCCAACGCCGTCTGGCTGCCCATCAACAGGCTCAACAACACGGCTTGGCCCCACCGCTTATACATGGCTCAACTGCCCACAGCCCGGACACACGTGAGTCAACCGCCCACGCTCAGACCCTTCAACCTGCACCGGACAGGTAAAACGATAGCCTCGGCCGTAGATCGTCTTGATAAACGCCTTGTCGCCGCGCAAATGCTTGCGCAAGGCATAGATGCAGCGCGTCAGTGACTCCTCAGCCACTTCCCCCCGGGGCCACACCCGCTCCAGCAAACGGTCCTTGGTCACCAGCGTGCCGGCCGAGGCCAGCAGCAATCGCAGCACCTGCCCCTCCTTGGGAGGCAACTGAATATCCGCCTCCCCGCCAGTCAACCGGCCATCAGGGTGCAGGGTCCAGTGAGCAAAGACGAGGGTCTGCGTCGCGTGCTCAATCATCACGGGCATGCGTACCTCTGCATCCGACTACTGACATTCCAATCCTTATTTCCTGTACCGGCTCGCCGCCAACCTCACGACTATAAAAACCTGTCTTACAGCCCGCGTTAGGAAAAAACCCATTCGAACGGCGCTTTTTGGCCACTACCGGTAAGACAATTCGCTGCCGAGCGAATAAACCACGCAGGTTCACGGAGGCTGCTCGCGCCCGGGTCGGACAAACGCACGCTGCACGCGCTCATACTGCGCCGCAGTCAGGGGCGGCGGCCCGGACGCCGGCGTGGGCTCTTCTTGAGCCATGCCCACTCGCCAGACCGAAATCTCATTCGGCCGCTTGGGGACATCCAGTTCGGCAACCAGCTTTTCGATCAGCCGCACCTGGGCAGGCGTGCCCTTGATCAACAGGCTGTTGGTATCCGGGTAGGCGGTCAGGGCAAGGCTCCCGTCGGCCAGTAATCTTTTCTGTTCGCTGGACAACAGCGACAGAATCATTGATGCCATCCCCGGCGAACGCACCGGGTTGGCGCCGGCCCCGTATTGGCGATCCTCCACATGCGTGTTGAACACCTGCACCACTGCCAATGAGAACTTACCCAGGCGCACATCTCGGCGTGGCCGGTCCATCAATTGGGCCAGCCGCAAGACTTGCTCGACATAGTTCGGCGGCCCCGACACATAAAACGTGCGCGCCCCGTTCTCACGCAGGGGATAGCGCGACTCATCCAACCCCGTACGCCGCATTGCCCGACGCATCGCGTCGACAGCAATATGGCGCAGCCCTACCGCCAGGCTTCTCGCCTCTGCGGCAGCGTAGACGTACAGCCCTTGCCCATCGCTATGCCAGATCAAGTCTTCCTGCCGGGCCAGCGCCTCCAGGGCCTGTTGCGGCGCGCTGAAATCGAACGTCCCGCTCACCCGTCTGCCAGCCGCTTCCCGGCTGGTCACGACAGGCATGCCCAGTGCCACCGACAGCTCGCCCAACAGCGCGTGGAGGCTTTCATCCCTGGCCTGATAAGCCTCGGCCCAGGCCGCGAAACTGCCCAGCAACAGCACCGCGCACAACAGCCCGTTGCGCAACCGGAGGCGGAGCCTCGTTGCAGGGGAATCAGCATGCACCTTGGGTTTTCCTCGGCAGTGCGACGTTAAGAGGTGGCCATACTGAAAGGCAGGCAGCGCTCAATCTTGATGAAAAACTGACGGCAGCCCGTGGCATGTGCCTTGCTATGCACTCTGTATCTGAGCGCGCACCAACGACGGAGCGGGCTTACGGACAAAGGCGTCGTTACCCTGCAATGGCCTGCGCGGCCATCTGTAGGAACGGCGCTTTTTTGTGAGAGAAAAAGGTAGGTGTTGATGAAGAGTTCAGATCCGCTGGCCTGGGTCAACGGCAGCGACGCTCCGGAAAAAAGCAGCCTCGACCTGGGCTTCATGGCCTTGACCGATTGCGCCTCCCTGGTGGTCGCGGCCACTCAGGGGTTTGCCCAGCCGTATGGGCTCACACTCAACCTCAAGCGCCAGGCATCCTGGGCCACTCTGCGCGACAAACTGGTCAGCGGCGAGCTGGACGCCGCCCATAGCCTGTACGGGCTGATCTATGCGGTACACCTGGGCATCGGCGGCGTAACGCCTACCGAGATGGCCGTGCTGATGGGGCTCAACCAGAACGGTCAGAGCATCAACCTGTCCCACGGTTTGCAGCAGCAAGGCGTGGTCACTCCTGAGGCATTGGAACGCCACGTGCACCAAAGCCGAACAAAATTGACCTTCGCCCAGACCTTTCCCACAGGCACCCACGCCATGTGGCTGTATTACTGGCTGGCGAGCCAGGGCATTCATCCCCTTAAGGATGTCGACAGCGTGGTCGTACCGCCGCCGCAGATGGTCGCGCACCTGCAAGCCGGGCGAATCGATGGTTTTTGTGTCGGCGAACCCTGGTGCGCCAGCGCGGTACAACAGCGCCAGGGCTTTACGCTGGCTACGACCCAGGCGATCTGGCCGGACCACCCGGAAAAAGTGCTCGGCTGCACCCAGGCCTTCGTCGACCAGTACCCCAACACGGCGCGTGTGCTGGTGATGGCCATCCTGGAAGCCAGCCGCTTCATCGAAAACAGCCAGGAAAACCGGCGCTCCACCGCACAGCTGCTCAGCGCCCGCGACTACCTCGACGCACCGCTCGATTGCATAGAGCCGCGCCTGCTCGGTGTGTATGACGATGGCCTGGGCAACCGTTGGCAAGATCCCCACGGGTTGCGCTTTTTCGCCGAGGGCGAGGTGAACCTGCCGTACCTGTCCGACGGCATGTGGTTCATGACCCAATTCCGCCGCTGGGGCCTGCTGCGGGACGACCCCGACTACCTCGGCACGGCGCGTCAGGTGCAGCAACTGAAGCTGTATCGCCAAGCCGCCCAAGCGGTGGGCGTGCACGCGAACAACGAAGACATGCGCAGCAGCCAGTTGATCGACGGCAAGGTCTGGGACGGCTCCGATCCCGCCGCTTACGCTCGCAGCTTCCGCCTGCACGCCATGGCCGAACCTGCGAACCGCCAGGCTCTGCGCTGACAGGAGGTGCCCGATGTTGCGAATCCTGTTGATCAACGACACCCCGAGCAAGGTCGGCCGGCTCAAGGCCGCACTGACCGAGGCCGGTTTCGAGGTAATCGATGAGTCCGGCCTGACCATCGACCTGCCCGCTCGCGTCGAAACGGTGCGCCCGGATGTGATCCTGATCGATACCGAGTCGCCCGGCCGCGATGTGATGGAGCAAGTGGTGTTGTTAAGCCGCGATCAGCCACGGCCGATCGTGATGTTCACCGACGAGCATGATCCGAGTGTGATGCGCCAGGCGATCAAGTCCGGCGTCAGCGCCTATATCGTCGAAGGTATCCAGGCCCAGCGCCTGCAACCGATCCTCGACGTGGCCATGGCGCGCTTTGAGAGCGACCAGGCCCTGCGCGCCCAGCTCCAGGCGCGTGACCAGCAGTTGGCCGAGCGCAAGCGCATCGAACTGGCCAAGGGCATGCTGATGAAAATGAAGCACTGTAATGAAGAAGAGGCCTACACCCTGATGCGCCGCCAAGCCATGAGCCGCCAGCAAAAACTGATTCAGGTGGCGGAACAGATCATCGCCATGAGCGAGTTGCTTGGCTGAACTGGCGCAGCTCTTGCTAAGCATTCATCACCGGTAACCAACGGCGGTTGCCCCTCCACGACAAAGACGTCGCCCACCCGGTTTGCCCTCGCAAACCCGGTGGCGGCGTTTTTTCGTTTTGGCCCCAGCGCATGGGGCGGATGGGGCGGCCACGGTCGGCAGCTCCATCACTCGGCCTTCTTACAGACTCCCAACCGTTGAGGTGCGTGATGAAATCAAGCTTCTGGAAATCCGGGCACACCCCGACCCTGTTCGCCGCGTTCCTGTATTTCGACCTGAGTTTCATGGTGTGGTACCTGCTCGGCCCGCTGGCGGTGCAAATCGCCGCCGACCTGCACCTGACCACCCAACAACGCGGCCTGGTGGTGGCCACGCCGATCCTGGCGGGCGCGGTGCTGCGCTTTGTCATGGGCATGCTGGCCGACAGGCTGTCGCCCAAGACTGCCGGGCTGATTGGCCAGGTGATTGTGATCAGTGCCTTGTTCGGTGCCTGGAAACTGGGGATCCACAGCTACGAACAAGCCTTGTTGCTGGGCGTATTCCTGGGCATGGCCGGTGCGTCGTTTGCAGTGGCGCTGCCCTTGGCGTCCCAATGGTACCCTGCGGAACACCAGGGCAAGGCCATGGGCATCGCCGGCGCAGGTAACTCCGGCACGGTGTTCGCCGCCTTGCTGGCACCGGTCCTCGCGGCGGCGTTCGGCTGGAGCAACGTGTTCGGCTTTGCGCTGATTCCGTTGGTGCTGACCCTGATCGTCTTCGCCTGGCTCGCCCGCAACGCCCCTGAACGCCCGAACCCCAAAGCCATGGCCGACTACTTCAAGGCGCTGGGTGATCGTGACAGTTGGTGGTTCATGTTCTTTTACAGCGTGACCTTCGGCGGCTTTATCGGCCTGGCCAGCGCCCTGCCCGGCTACTTCAACGACCAGTACGGCCTGAGCCCGGTGACCGCCGGCTACTACACCGCCGCCTGTGTCTTCGGCGGCAGCCTGATGCGTCCGCTGGGCGGTGCCCTGGCTGACCGTTTCGGCGGGATTCGCACCCTGCTCGGCATGTACAGCGTGGCCGCGATCTGCATCGCTGCGGTGGGCTTCAACCTGCCCAGTTCCTACGCTGCATTGGCGCTTTTCGTGTGCACCATGCTCGGCCTCGGTGCCGGTAACGGTGCGGTGTTCCAATTGGTGCCCCAGCGCTTTCGCCGTGAGATCGGCGTGATGACCGGCCTGATCGGCATGGCCGGCGGCATCGGTGGTTTCGCCCTGGCGGCGGGCATGGGTGCGATCAAGCAAAGCACCGGCAGTTATCAGATGGCGCTGTGGTTGTTCGCCAGCCTTGGCGTATTGGCCTGGTTCGGCCTGTACGGCGTCAAACGGCGCTGGAGAACCACCTGGGGCTCGGCTGCCGTGACCGCCGCGCGCGTCTGATGAGCCTGCAACTGAGCGTCGCCCAGGCCAGCGCCATCGGCCCGCGGGCGGAAAACCAGGACGCGCTGCGGGTGGTCACGCCCGTGGCGGAGTTGGCCGCGAGCAAAGGCTTTTTATGCGCCATAGCCGATGGCGTCAGCCAATGTGCCGACGGCGGCCTGGCCGCACGCTCGACCTTGCAGGCTCTGGCCCTGGACTATTACGCCACGCCGCAAACCTGGGGCGTGGCCCAGGCGCTCGAACGGTTACTGCTCGCCCAGAATCGCTGGCTGCAAGCCAACGGCGGCGGCCAGCCGTTGCTGACCACCCTCAGCGCCCTGGTGTTTCGTGGGCAACGTTTCACCCTGGCCCATGTGGGAGACTGCCGGGTGTATCGCTGGCTCGACGACCAATTGTTGCGCATCAGCGAAGATCACGTGTGGGAACAGCCGGGCATGCAGCATGTGCTCAAGCGTGCCCTCGGCCTGGATCAACACCTGGTGCTGGATTTTCTCGACGGCGAACTGCGTGCAGGCGAATGCTTCCTGCTGCTCAGCGATGGCGTCTGGGCCACCCTGGGCGACCACAGCATCCGTGCCATCCTGCGTGAGCAAAGCGATCTCGATACGGCGGTCAACACCCTGGTCAACGCCGCGCACCTGGCCGGCAGCCTGGACAATGCCAGCGCCCTGCTGGTGCGTGTCGACCAACTCGGCGGCGCCACCCTCGGCGATGCGTTGGTGCAGTTGCAGCAATGGCCGTTGCCGCCGCTGCTGAAAGCCGGGCAACGGTTTGAAGGCTGGCAGGTTGAAGGGGTGCTGGCACAAAGTCGACAGTCCTTGCTGTACCGGGTGCACGACGCCCAGCAGCAGCCGTGGTTACTGAAAACCCTGCCGCTGGACTGCGACGATGACAGCGACGCGGGCCAGGCTCTGCTGTCGGAAGAATGGTTTTTGCGCCGAGTGGCCGGACGCGCCTTTCCTGAAGTTCACGCGGCCGGCGACCGTCAGCATTTGTACTATGTAATGCGTGAATATCCGGGGCAGACCCTGGCCGAGCTGTTCCGGCGCCAGGGCCCTCTGCCCCTGGCCCAATGGCAATCCATTGCCGAGCGTTTGCTGCGCGCGGTGGGCCTGTTGCATCGGCGGCAGATTCTGCACCGCGACATCAAACCGGAAAACCTGTTGCTGGGCGACGATGGTGAGCTGCGTGTGCTGGATTTCGGCCTGGCCTACTGCCCGGGGCTCTCGGAAGACCGCGCCCACCTGCTGCCCGGCACGCCAAGCTTTATCGCGCCCGAGGCGTTTAACGGCGAACGCCCTACCGCCCAGCAGGATTTGTATAGCGTTGGCGTCAGCCTGTATTACCTGCTGACGGGGCACTACCCCTACGGCGAGATCGAAGCCTTCCAACGCCCCCGATTCACCCAGGCCATCAGCGCCAGCCGCTATCGCCCTGACCTGCCGGACTGGCTGCCGCTCAGCCTGGAGCGAGCCGTGGCGGCCTCACCCACACAACGTTATGAAACCGCCGAAGAATGGTTGCTGGTGCTGGAACAGGCCGAGCGCCGTGAGTTGAGCGTGCGGCCACGCCCGCTGCTGGAGCGTGAACCGCTGAAAGTCTGGCAAACCCTGGCGATGCTCTCGTTGCTGATCAATCTGGTGCTGGGCTACTGGCTGCTGCACCACTAGAGGGCGATTCGTCCTCGCCGATCGACAGTAAACCCAATAAAACCGGGGTAGGCCAACTTGGCACAGCCACTGCATTAACTGATTCAAGAACACACATATAGCCCGCCCTTCAACGTTGAAGGGCGAGCTTCCCGAGAGAACGGGACCGGACAAAGGCGTCCTCGCTAGATCACTGGCGGGGGCGCCTTTTTTGTTTGCGCACGATTTGTCGAGCCATTGCGGAGAACGACATGAAAAAACTCAAATTGGTCATGATCGGCAACGGCATGGCCGGGGTTCGCACCCTGGAAGAATTACTCAAGCTGAGCAGCGAGCTGTACGACATCACCGTGTTCGGCGCCGAGCCACACCCCAATTACAACCGCATTCTGCTATCGCCGGTGCTCGCCGGTGAACAGACCTTCGAAGAGATCGTACTCAACGACCTGAGCTGGTACCTGGACAACGACATCAAGCTGCTGCTCAACCGCAAAGTGGTGCAGATCGATCGCGTCAAACGCATCGTCATCGCCGAGGACGGCACCGAGGCCGAGTACGATCGCCTGCTGATCGCCACCGGTTCCACGCCATTTATCCTGCCGATTCCCGGCAACACCTTGCAGGGCGTGATCGGCTATCGCGACATTGCCGACACCCAAGCCATGATCGACACCGCCAAGACCCACAAGCACGCGGTGGTCATCGGCGGCGGCCTGCTCGGCCTGGAAGCCGCCAACGGCCTGATGCTGCGCGGCATGCAGGTGACCGTGGTGCATATCGGCGAATGGCTGCTGGAGCGGCAACTGGACAAGACCAGCGGCCAGTTGCTGCAAACCGAACTGGAAAGCCGTGGCCTGGTGTTTCGCCTGTGCGAACAGACCCAGGCCCTGCACGACGCCGGCAATGGGCGGGTCGGCTCAGTGCAGTTCAAGAACGGCGACATCATCCCGGCCGACCTGGTGGTGATGGCGGCCGGCATCCGCCCCAACACCGAACTCGCGGAAAAATCCGGCATCCCCTGCAACCGTGGGATTCTGGTCAACGATACCCTGCAAACCTATGACCCGCGCATCTACGCCATCGGCGAATGCGCCAACCATCGGGGTACCGCTTACGGCCTGGTCGCGCCGCTGTTCGAACAGGCCAAGGTCTGCGCCAATCACCTGGCCCAACTCGGCTTTGCCACTTACAAAGGCTCGGTAACGTCGACCAAGTTGAAAGTCACCGGTATCGACCTGTTCTCCGCCGGCGACTTCATGGGCGGCGAAGGCACCGAGACCATCACCCTCTCCGACCCGATTGGCGGCGTGTACAAAAAACTGGTGATCAAGGACGACATCCTGGTCGGCGCCTGCCTGTACGGCGACACCGCCGACGGGGGTTGGTATTTCCGGCAGATCCGTGAGAACCACGCCATCGGCGAGATCCGCGATCACCTGATGTTTGGCGAAAACGCGCTGGGAGACGTCGGCCATCAAGGCCAGGACAAGGCCATGAACATGGCCGACAACGCCGAGGTCTGCGGCTGCAACGGCGTGTGCAAGGGCACCATCGTCAAGGCGATTCAGGAACACGGGCTGTTCAGCGTCGACGACGTCAAAAAACACACCAAGGCCGCCAGCTCCTGCGGCTCCTGCGCCGGGCTGGTGGAACAGATCCTGATCAACACCGTGGGCGGCGCCGCCGACGTCAAACCCAAAAGCGAAAAAGCCATCTGCGGTTGCAGCGACCTCAACCACGGACAGATCCGCCAGGCCATCCGCGACCAGCACCTGCTGACCATCGCCGGCACGATGAGCTACCTGAACTGGCGCACGCCCAACGGTTGCGCCACCTGCCGGCCGGCGTTGAACTACTACCTGATCTCGACCTGGCCCGGCGAGGCCAAGGACGATCCGCAATCGCGCCTGATCAACGAACGTGCCCACGCCAACATCCAGAAAGATGGCACCTACTCCGTCATCCCCCGGATGTGGGGCGGCGTGACCAATCCGTCGGAGCTGCGCCGTATCGCCGACGTGGCCGACAAGTACAACGTGCCGATGGTCAAGGTCACCGGCGGCCAACGCATCGACTTGCTCGGCATCAAGAAACAGGACCTGCCTGGCGTGTGGAAAGACCTCGACATGCCGTCGGGCCACGCCTATGGCAAATCCATCCGCACCGTGAAGACCTGTGTCGGCAGCGAGTTCTGCCGCTTCGGCACGCAGAATTCCACACAGCTGGGCATCGAGTTGGAGCACGACCTGTTCAATATGTGGTCGCCGCACAAGGTCAAGTTGGCGGTCTCCGGTTGCCCACGCAATTGCTCGGAAGCAGGCATCAAGGACGTCGGCATCATCGGTGTCGACTCCGGGTGGGAGATGTATATCGGCGGCAATGGCGGGATCAAGACAGAAGTCGCGGAGTTCTTCGTCAAGCTGAAAACCGCCGAAGAAGTGCGCGAGTACAACGGCGCGTTCCTGCAGTTGTATCGCGAAGAAGCCTTCTACCTGGAGCGCACCGTGCACTACCT
This sequence comes from Pseudomonas sp. ICBG1301, assembly GCF_016918385.1. Lineage (NCBI taxonomy): Bacteria > Pseudomonadati > Pseudomonadota > Gammaproteobacteria > Pseudomonadales > Pseudomonadaceae > Pseudomonas > Pseudomonas sp. ICBG1301. Next base: position 136,912 of record NZ_JAEKGB010000001.1, on the reverse strand, counting down.
GCAACGGGTCGGCATGGAGCACATCAAAAAAGCCGTACTGGAAGACCCGGCCCGACGCCGAGCGTTGAATGAGCGCCTGCAATTTTCGCTGTCGTTCGAACAGGACCCGTGGAAGGAGCGCCTGGAGCAGCCCCAATTGAAAAAGGAGTTCGAGGTCATCCCCGTCAAACAGCTGGAGGTGTCGGCATGAACTGGCTGGATATCTGCGCCCTCGATGAAATCAACGCCCTGGGCTCGCGCATCATCCAGGGGCCTAAAGGCGATATTGCGATTTTCCGTACCAGTGACGATGAAGTCTTCGCCCTCGACGACCGTTGCCCGCACAAGGGCGGGCCGCTGTCCCAGGGCTTGATCTACGGCAAACGCGTGGCCTGCCCGTTGCACAACTGGCAGATCGACCTAGCGTCCGGCGAAGCCCAGGCGCCGGATATCGGCTGCGCCCACCATCACCTCGCCCGCGTGGAAAACGGCCGGGTGATGCTGGCCCTGCGGGACGCAGGTTGATGAACCGCCAGGTTACCGCGTCTACCTGCTGTTATTGCGGGGTGGGTTGCGGCGTGTTGATCGAGCATGACGGCGTACAGATCCTCGGCGTGCAAGGCGACCCGAGCCACCCGGCCAACTTTGGCAAGTTATGCAGCAAGGGCGCCAGCCTGCACCTGACCGGTGACCTGGCTGCCCGCGCCTTGTACCCCGAACTGCGCCTGGGCAAAAACCTGGCCCGTGCGCGCACCGATTGGGACACGGCCCTGGAACACGCCGCCAACGTATTCGCCGACACGATCGCCGAACACGGGCCGGACAGCGTGGCGTTCTACATTTCCGGGCAATTGTTGACCGAGGATTACTACAGCTTCAACAAACTGGCACGGGCGCTGGTGGGCACCCACAACATCGATAGCAACTCGCGGCTGTGCATGTCTTCGGCAGTGGTCGGCTACAAGCGCAGCCTGGGTGCCGACGCCCCGCCGTGCAGCTATGAGGACCTGGAAAACAGCGACTGCGTCATGATCGTCGGCAGCAATATGGCCTACGCGCATCCGGTGCTGTTCCGACGCTTGGAAGAAGCCAAGGCGCGGCGCCCACAGATGAAAGTGCTGGTGATCGACCCACGGCGCACAGACACCTGCGACCTGGCTGACCTGCACCTGGCGATTTTACCGGGTACGGATGTGGCGTTATTCCATGGGATCTTGCATCTGTTGCTGTGGGAAGACTGGATCGACCGCGACTTTATCCAGGCCCATACCGAGGGGTTGGCACCGCTGAAGCGGCTGGTGCATGACTACACACCGCAGATGGTCACGCAGTTGTGCGGGATCAGCGTTGAACAACTGCGCCTGTGTGCGCAATGGGTGGGCACCTCCAGCAGTTTCCTGTCGTTGTGGTGCATGGGGCTGAATCAATCCACCGCCGGCAGTGCGAAAAACAGCGCCTTGATCAACCTGCACCTGGCCACCGGGACCATTGGCCGGCCGGGCTGCGGCCCGTTTTCCCTGACCGGCCAACCCAACGCCATGGGTGGCCGCGAGACCGGCAGCCTGGCGAATCTGTTGCCGGGCCATCGTGAAGCGGCCAACCCGCAGCATCGGGCCGAAGTCGCCGCGTATTGGGGGGTTGATTCATTGCCGCAGCCAAACGGGCTGACCGCGATCGAACTGTTCGAGCAGATCCAGGCCGGCAAGATCAAGGCGCTGTGGGTTGCCTGTACCAACCCCGCACAATCGCTGCCGGACCAGAACCGCGTACGCGCAGCCTTGGCCGCTTGCCCGTTCGTGGTTCTGCAGGAAGCTTTTCGCACCACGGAAACGGCCGCTTATGCCGACCTACTGCTGCCTGCCGCCAGTTGGGGAGAAAAGGAAGGCACCGTGACCAACTCCGAGCGACGTATTTCCCACGTCCGCCAAGCCATCGTCCCACCGGGAGAAGCACGGCCCGATTGGGCCATTACGCTGGATTTCGCACAGCGCCTGGAAAAGCGCTTGCGGCCGGGCTTGGCCAGCCTGTTTGCGTTCGAACAACCGGCGCAGATCTTTGATGAATACAAAGGGCTGACGCGCCATCGTGACCTTGACCTGTCGGGTGTCAGCCATGCCCTGCTCGACCGGATCGGGCCGCAGCAGTGGCCGTTTCCGACGGGCGCGCATGCCGGAACAACGCGCCTGTACAGCGATGGAGTGTTCCCAACCGATAGCGGGCGCGCGCAGTTTGTCGCTGATCCTTACCGCGCGGCCAAGGAGCAACGCGACGCCCGCTTCCCGCTGACCCTGATCACCGGCCGCCTGCGCGACCAGTGGCACGGCATGAGCCGCACCGGCACGGCGGCCCAGTTGTTTGGGCATGTCAGCGAAGCGTTGTTGGGCCTGCATCCGGATGAGTTGCGCCGCCATCGCTTGAAGGATGGTGATCTGGTCAGCCTGAAAAGCCGCCGCGGCAGTGTGATCGTCGCGGTCAGCAGCGATGACAGCGTGCGCCCAGGCCAGGCGTTCCTGCCCATGCATTGGGGCGACCGCTTTCTCAAGGGTGGCGTCAACACCCTTACGCAGCCGGCGTTTGATCCGTTATCGAAACAACCGGAACTCAAGCACAGTGGCGTGCGCCTGGAGGCCGTACAACTGCCGTGGCAGTTGTTCGCGCTGATCGAAGGCAATGTGCAACAACACTTTGAGGCGCTGCGCCCGCTGTGCGAGGACTTTGCCTACGTCAGTTTGACTCTGGTCGGACGTGAACGCCCGGCATTGCTGGTGCGCGCCGCGCATGGCGAGGCGCCCGACTTGCCACTGCTGACCCGTATCGACGCACTCCTCGGCCTCAATGACGGCCCTGTCATGGCTTATGACGACCCACGCCGCTCGATCGGCAAGCGCGTGAAGATCGAGCAAGGCCGCATCACCGCCCTGCGCCTGGCAGGGGAAACCCTGGCGCGGCACTGGTTGCAAAGCCTGTGGCTGGAAGGTCGCGCCGATGATCAATTGCGGCGCTGGCTGCTGGCCCCATTAAGTGCACCGCCGGGGAATGCGGCGGCCAGCCTCAAGACCCTGTGCAACTGCAAGAACGTCAGTGAAAGCGCGGTGTGTGCCGGCATCGCCCGTGGCCTGGATCTGGAAGGGCTCAAACAAGCGCTGGGCTGCGGCACCCAATGTGGTTCCTGTGTACCGGAAATCAAACGTCTTTTGGCCGGCAACCCGCAGCCATTCGCCATTAATGTGTGAGGAGAAGAACATGAACGCAAAAGTCTGGCTGGTGGGCGCAGGGCCTGGCGATCCGGAACTGTTGACCCTCAAGGCGGTGCGAGCCTTGCGTGAGGCGGATGTGGTGCTGATCGATGATCTGGTCAACCCACAGGTGCTGGAGCATTGCCTGGATGCGCGGGTGATTACCGTCGGCAAGCGCGGCGGCTGCCGTTCGACGCCACAGGATTTTATTCATCGCCTGATGCTGCGTTATACGCGCCAGGGAAAATGCGTGGTGCGGCTCAAAGGCGGCGATCCGTGCATTTTTGGCCGGGGCGGTGAAGAAGCGGTGTGGTTGCGCGAGCGCGGTGTCGATGTGGAGCTAGTCAACGGGATCACGGCAGGGCTGGCGGGTGCGACGAATTGCGATATCCCGTTGACCTTGCGCGGTGTGAGCCGTGGCGTAACGCTGGTCACGGCGCATACCCAGGACGACAGCAGCCTTAACTGGCGGGCACTGGCCGAGGGCGGGACGACGTTGGTGGTGTACATGGGGGTGGCGAAGCTGGAGGAGATTCGTCAGCAATTGCTCAACGGCGGCATGGCCGTCGATATGCCCGTGGCGATGATCGAAAATGCCTCCCTGCCCCAGCAGCGCGAATGCCGCAGCACGCTGGCGCGCATGCATTGGGACGCACAGGCATTTGCCTTGAAGAGCCCGGCGATTCTGGTGATCGGCAGCGTTGCCGCGGCTGCGCAGGCGGCGTGCATTGCCGTGCCAGCCAGCGCCTGAGGCATATATTGCAGGCGAAAAAAAACCCGGCCTGAGCCGGGTTTTTTCTACTGCTCAGTAATTACTGAGCAGCTTGAGCTTCTACCGAGGCTTCTACGCGACGGTTGATAGCACGACCAGCTTCAGTTGCGTTGTCAGCAACTGGGCGGGATTTGCCGTAACCAACCGAGCTTACACGGTTAGGAGCAATACCGTCTTTGACCAGAACTTGCTTAACAGCGTCAGCACGACGCTGGGACAGCTTCTGGTTGTAAGCGTCTGGACCTACGGAGTCAGTGTGACCTTCAACCACGGTGGTGGTGTTAGGGTACTGCTTCATGAAGTCAGCCAGGTTTTTCACGTCAGCGTAGCTGTTAGGCTTAACAACGGACTTGTCGAAGTCGAACTTAACGTCCAGCTCAACACGAACAACCTGAGCAACTGGAGCTTCTGGCTCTGGAGTTGGCTCTGGAGCTGGTGCTGGGGTAGGAGCTGGAGCGACTGCGCCAGCGTTACCGCCGAAGTTCACGCCCAAGCCGACCAGTGCGGAGTAGTCCCACTTGCCGTTGTCCAGTGCGTAGTCAGCTTCAACACCGGCACGAGCGTACAGGTTGTTGGTGAAGTAGTACTTCACGCCAGCGCCAGCGATAGCCAGGGTGGACTGGTCGCGACCGCTGTGGCCGTCAGCTTTGACGTTGGTACGGCTCTGGTGACCGAAACCGCCTTCTACGTATGGACGCAGGCTGTCTACGCCAGCTTGACCGAAGTGATACTGGGCAACCAGGCTGCCGGTATCGCCTTTGATCTTCTGGTTACCAGTACCGTCGTTCGAACGGGTGTGGTTGGTAGTGTCGTAGGACAGGTTCAAGGACAGGTCGTCGGTCAGGAAGTAACCGATGCGAGCGCCAGGGTTGAAGCCGTCTTCGATGTGCTTAACGCTATCGTTGTACTGCTTCTTGTAGAACAGCTCGCCTTCAACTGCGCCTTGGCCTTGTGCCAGTGCGCCGAAAGAAGAAGCGGCAATAAGAGTACCAATGGCCAAGCCCAAGGTGTTTTTCAGTTTCATCCGTTAAATCCCCATCTGGTGATTGTAAAGCAGTCCCACAAACCGGGGGACAACTCGGCGACAAGTCTAACAGAACTTGCCTACACGTAAGAGATATTTGCCACGCACTAAGTTTCAGTCTCGCCCGCAAATTTCTCACGTAATTTATCAAGAGCACGCTTGTAACGCATTTTTGTAGCACTCAAACCCATATGCATGATGTCAGCGATTTCCTGAAACTCCAGCTCTGCGACAAATCGTAGCACCAGAATTTCACGGTCAATCGGGTTCACATGCACCAACCAGCGATCAAGTCCGCCCTTCTCCTCGGGTGCCGGCGCCTTCTCTTCAGACGCCTCCTCAAGGGGGTCAAGACTCAAAGCGTCCATCAACCGACGCTTTCGCCGCTCCTTACGATACTGCGTGATGCACTCGTTGTACGTGATGCTGTAGAGCCATGTCTTGAACTTCGATTTGCCCTCGAAGTTCTTCAGGCCATACAGCACCTTGAGCATCACTTCCTGACAGACATCATCCGCATCTCTATCGTTCCCTAAATACCTTGAACAAACGTTGAACAGAGTGCGTTGATACCTGCGCATCAATTCTTCGTACGCACGTGTTACGTGAAACAGCTCCGTGTGCGAGCGCGCGACCAACTCCTCATCAGAGAGCTCACGGGGGTCGTAGCGCGTAGACAGCGTTTGGGCTTTATTCAAAACAAGTCGTGCCGACAGTCAGGTCAATGTCCGCCACAATCCGGTCAGCCGGGTTTGCGGCGGCGTACATTAGCAGGATTTGCCGTATTAGCGGCTATTGACCTGCTGTTCCAGGAGAATCCGATTGGACAGCGACACCAGGTCGCCGTCATCGGTCAGCACCGTCGTCTTGACCGTGCCGATCTCCTCGATTTGCCCTTCAACCTCGCCAACACGCACGTGTTGCCCAACCTGATACAGCTCACGCACATAGATTCCCGCAAGAATCTGCCCGGCAATTTCCCGGCTTCCCAACCCCATTGCCAGCGCAACGGCCAGACCAACGGTAATCAAAACAATCACAATCACATGGTTGAGCAGGTCAGTCTTGACCTCCAACTGGCTGATCGCGACGGAAATACTGATGATGATCACCAGCCCCTGGGCGATTCGCCCGAGGCCCGCCGCGTAGTCCAGGCCCACACCTTCAGCCGCTCCACGCACCAGCCCATTGGCCAGTTGTGCCAGCAAAACGCCTACCAGCAGCACCAGCGCGCCGCCAAAAACCTTCGGCAAATACAGCGCCAGCATGTCGAGCGTAGCTGAAACTCGCTCAAGTCCAAGGGATTGCGCCGCAGAAACCAGGAAAATCAGCAAAACAAACCAATAAACGATCTTGCCGATCAACGTGGAGATCGGCACTTGCAGCCCTGCGCGCCCCAGCAGTTTGGTCAGGCCGGTGCCTGCCATCAAGCGGTCGAGCCCCAATTTGGCGAGCAATTTGGACAGCAGGGTGTCGAGCAGCTTCGCCACGACAAAGCCCAGCAACACCAGAACCAGGGCACCAAACAGGTTGGGAATGAAATTCGCCACCTTGGTCCATAGTGCGGTCATCGCGGTGACCAGGCTCTGGGTCCAGAGATCAAGTTCCATATTCAATCAGCCTTATCAGCAGTGCGAGCAAGAGGTTCACGGCGGGAAACCGGCGACACATGGGCCGAACCATTGTTCAGGGCCATCATCAGCGCCGGCAACCAGCGACCCAACAGACCGAACAGGTCGCCCGCCCCTACCTGGCGGTTGGCGGTTTTCAAAACGCGGCCCAGGCAGGCATCGTCATCACGGTTGGATGGCGATGCATTGAGCATGTCACGCAAAGACTGTTCGAACGGATCGTGCATATAGACCTCTCGCAAGTGTTTTAAAAGACGAGGGTTAAATTCTTGGGGTCACATAAGACCCTTGCTGCGTTCAGGTCATATTCAGGTCAAACCCAGCGTAATCGTCGAAAAAGCCACCATTGCCCCAGTGCAACGGCCACCATCATCAAGCAGGCAATCAAGAATCCGTAGGGGTTTCCCGCAAAGGGTATTCCACCCACATTGATTCCCAGCAGGCCGGTCAAAAAACTCATCGGCAGAAAGATTCCGGTGATGATCCCGAAGCGATACATGGTGCGGTTCATACGCACGCTCAAACGCCGGTCCTCGGTCTCAAGCACAAGCCCCACGCGCTCCCGAGCCAATTCGAGCTCTTCCAGGTAACGGGTCAGGCTGTTGTGTAATTCGTTCCAGTAGTCGGCGTCGTCATCACAAAACCACGGCAATTTGATGCGCGTCAGTTGCGCAAAAATATCCCGTTGTGGCGCCAGAAAACGCTTCAGCCCGGCTGCGCGTCGGCGAATCTGCAAGACGCTGCCATGCTCCGGAGTATACCGTTCGTCGGCATCGAGTTTTTCTTCCTCGGAATCGACGATTTCAGACAGATCCGTGACCAGATCCTGCACTTTATTGGTCAGATACTGCGCCATATAAAGGATGAGCTCGGACGCTGTTTTCGGCCCATTGCCCTCCGCCAATTGCACCAGCAACTCATCGGTGGCGCGCAACGGCCGCAGACGCAGGGAAATGACCCGGTCGGCCGCCGCAAAAATACGCACCGAGACCATATCTTCAGGCTCGGCACCTGGATTGAGGTTGACCCCACGCAGGAACAGCAGCAATTCGGCATCCGGCAACGGCAACAGGCGCGGACGAGTGTTCTCCTCCAGCAGCAGGTCACAGGCAAACTCGCTCAGACCACTGGATTTACGCAACCAGGTCTGGGTCTGGGGGTGACTGCGATCCCAATGCAGCCACAGGCTTTCCTGGGGCTGCAAGTGCAAATCATCGAGCTCAGTCCGGGCAATCGAACGCGCACCGCCTTTACCGTCCAGCACCAGGGCATGTACCAAACCCCACTGCGCGTTTTCTTCCTCGAACATCCTGACCCCTATGGCTACTGCGGTTTATTCAGGCATTTTCAGCGGGCTGGGCGACACAATCACGCCGTTGTTGTCGGCGTAGATGTACTCACCCGGGCGGAATGTCACACCCGCAAAGGTCACCACCACGTTCAGGTCGCCGATGCCGCGCTTGTCGGTCTTCATCGGATGCGACGCCAGCGCCTGCACCCCCAGGTCAGTCTGGGCGATAACGTCGACGTCACGGATGCAACCGTAGATCACCAGCCCTTCCCAACCGTTTTTCGCGGCTTTCTCGGCGATCATGTCGCCCAGCAACGCCCGGCGCAGCGAGCCGCCACCATCGACCACCAGCACCTTGCCGGCGCCTGGCTGGTCGGCCTGTTCCTTGACCAGGGAGTTGTCTTCGAAGCATTTGATGGTGACGATTTCGCCGCCAAAGGAGTCTCGCCCGCCGAAGTTGCTGAACATCGGCTCAACCACCTGCACCAGTTCCGGGTAGGCGTCGCACAGGTCGGGGGTCACGTAATGGTTCATCGAGAAACTCCTGTCATCAAAGTAGAGGTTCAACATCCCATGGTGTACATCAGGAAAACGCGCCACGACAGGCTTTCTTTAAAGACTGCGCGGTTGACGGCGGCCATGATCAGACCCGCTTGACCGCAACGCAATACCCGTTGCGCGACTGAATATGACCAGAAGCGTTTAACGCGTCATATCTTAGCCGCAACCACTCACAAGTGAAACGCCCTTGGCAGAGCGCTTCGTCAAACCGCTGCGTCCACTTCGGACTGTGCGCCGGACAAAGGTGTCAGCGGGTCTCTCAACCAGCGTGCCACCAATGGCCAGACCTCGGCCTGCGCAGGCTTGCTGACCAGCATCTGCACATGCCCGAAATCATCGCTAAACCCTTGCTGACGCCCCAGGCAGAGGTACTGGCGATGTTCAGAGCCGACCTGCTCGAACAGCTTGCGGCAGGCCCAGTCCGGGTCTTGCCGATCACCCGCAGCGCTCACTGCCAGCAATGGCACATCAACCTCGGCCAAGCCTTTCCACCAGTCGCGCTCGGCATCGCCAAAGCGCCCGAACAGGCCATGCCAGCGCATGGTTTCAAGCATGATACCGATAGGCTCGTCTTCCGGGCCGCGCTTGAGCCTTGGGCCGGACAACTGGCCCAGGCGCTTCAAGATCAAGCGCGCGCCCCACTCCACCGCAGGGATTTTCAGCGGCCAGTAGGTGCGGCTGACCTGGCAACCAAACAATGCCACGGAAGCCGCTGCAGGTGCGCCCAAGTGCTGGCCACCCAGGGCCGCCGCCAGAGTCGTAGCGCCCAGGGAATGCCCGATCCAGTGGGGAATCTGCCCACTCTGCTCACGCACGAACGCGCCAATGGCCGGCACGTCGTAGCGCGCGTAATCGGCGACACGGTTTTTGGCGTAGTCGTGATTGCGCTTGGACAGGCCATGGCCACGCATTTCCGGGATCCATACATCAAACCCCTGGCGTGCCAGATAGGCACCCAGGCCGATACCTTTGGGCGAGTACCAGAAGCGCCGATTGGAAAAACTGCCGTGCAGCAAAATAATCGGCGTGCCCCGGTTTTCCGGGACATCAGCCAGGCCCAAGCGGGTCACGGCCAGCTCGACAGTACCGTCCGGGCTGTTGCCGGGTTTGAGGCGATACACATCTTCACTCAGGTCGCCGCGACGTTCAGCGCTGATCAGGGCGACGGGAAACAGGTTGCTGCTGCTTTGCATAATGCTCTTGCACAAAAAAGGGCGGCGTCCGCAAGGATTCCCGCCCTGTACAGATAAGAATGCCGGTCACCCGCAACGAGTGACCGGCACTTTTGACGCGTCGACCTTAGGCGGACGCTTGGCCTTCAGCCAGGAAGAACCAGGTTTCCAGTACGGAGTCGGGGTTCAGCGAGACACTTTCGATGCCCTGTTCCATCAGCCACTTGGCCAGGTCCGGGTGGTCGGAAGGCCCCTGGCCGCAGATACCGATGTACTTGCCGGCCTTGTTGCAGGCCTGGATAGCGTTGGCCAGCAGCTTCTTGACTGCCGGGTTACGCTCATCGAACAGGTGGGCGATGATCCCGGAGTCACGGTCCAGGCCCAGTGTCAGCTGGGTCAGGTCGTTGGAGCCGATGGAGAAACCATCGAAGAACTCCAGGAACTCTTCGGCCAGGATGGCGTTGGACGGCAGCTCGCACATCATGATCACGCGCAGGCCGTTTTCGCCACGGGACAGACCGTTTTCAGCCAGCAAGTCGACGACCTGGCTCGCCTCGCCCAGGGTGCGCACGAACGGCACCATGATCTCGACGTTGGTCAGGCCCATCTCGTTGCGCACGCGCTTGAGGGCACGGCATTCGAGTTCGAAACAGTCACGGAAGGTTTCGCTGATGTAACGCGAGGCGCCACGGAAGCCCAGCATCGGGTTTTCTTCTTCCGGCTCGTAGAGCTTGCCGCCGATCAGGTTGGCATATTCGTTGGACTTGAAGTCCGACAGGCGCACGATGACCTTTTTCGGGTAGAACGCCGCCGCCAGGGTGCTGATGCCTTCCACCAGCTTCTCGACGTAGAAGCCCACCGGATCGTTGTAGCCGGCGATGCGCTTGTCGACGCTTTCCTTGATCTCCAACGGCAGGCCGTCGTAGTTCAGCAGCGCCTTGGGGTGCACGCCGATCATGCGGTTGATGATGAACTCCAAGCGGGCCAAGCCCACGCCGGCGTTCGGCAGTTGTGCAAAATCGAAGGCACGATCGGGGTTGCCGACGTTCATCATGATCTTGAACGGCAGGTCGGGCATGGCGTCGATGGAGTTTTGCTTGATGTCGAAGCCCAGCTCGCCTTCAAAGATAAAGCCGGTGTCGCCTTCGGCGCAGGACACGGTCACGCCCTGGCCGTCCTTGAGCAACTGGGTGGCGTTGCCACAACCCACCACAGCAGGGATCCCCAGCTCACGGGCGATGATCGCCGCGTGGCAGGTACGCCCGCCACGGTTGGTCACGATGGCGCTGGCGCGCTTCATTACCGGTTCCCAGTCCGGGTCGGTCATGTCGGAAACCAGCACGTCGCCTGGCTGGACTTTGTCCATTTCGGACACGTCCTTGATGATGCGTACCTTGCCTGCGCCGATGCGCTGGCCAATCGCACGGCCTTCAACCAGCACAGTGCCGGTTTCCTTGAGCAGGTAGCGCTCCATGACATTGGCCGACGTGCGGCTTTTCACGGTTTCCGGACGGGCTTGCACGATGTACAGCTTGCCGTCGTCACCGTCCTTGGCCCATTCGATGTCCATCGGGCACTTGTAGTGCTTTTCGATGATCATCGCTTGCTTGGCCAGTTCGCTGACCTCCTGGTCGGTCAGGCAGAAGCGCGCACGCTCGGCCTTGTCGACTTCAACGGTTTTCACCGAACGACCGGCCTTGGCCTCGTCGCCGTAGATCATCTTGATGGCCTTGCTGCCCAGGTTACGGCGCAGGATGGCCGGGCGGCCTGCTTCGAGGGTGCCCTTGTGTACGTAGAACTCGTCCGGGTTGACCGCACCCTGTACGACGGTTTCACCCAGGCCGTAGGCGCCGGTGATGAACACCACGTCACGGAAGCCCGATTCGGTGTCCAGGGTGAACATCACGCCGGCGGTACCGGTTTCCGAACGCACCATGCGCTGCACGCCAGCAGACAAGGCCACCAGTTTGTGGTCGAAACCCTGGTGTACACGGTAGGAAATCGCGCGATCGTTGAACAATGACGCAAACACTTCCTTGGCGGCCCGAATGACGTTTTCCACGCCGCGGATATTCAGGAAGGTTTCCTGCTGGCCGGCGAACGAGGCGTCGGGCAAGTCTTCGGCGGTAGCCGAGGAACGCACGGCGACCGCCATGTCCGGGTTGCCGGCCGACAGGGCGGCGAAGGCGGCACGAATTTCTTCGTTAAGTTTCTCGGGGAACTCGGCTTCCATGATCCACTGGCGGATCTGGGCACCGGTCTTGGCCAGCGCATTGACGTCATCAACGTCCAGGGCATCCAGCGCGGCGTGGATCTGAGCGTTGAGGCCGCTCAGTTCGAGGAAATCGCGGTAAGCCTGGGCCGTGGTGGCGAAACCACCGGGCACCGACACACCAGCGCCTGCAAGATTACTGATCATCTCGCCGAGGGATGCGTTCTTGCCCCCCACGTGCTCTACATCATGGACGCCGAGCTTATCGAGGGAAACTACGTACTCTACCAAGGTGATCTCTCCACTAACTGTGTTGGAAAAGCTCAGGACGCTGGCGGCTCATAGAGGAGCAAACGCCTGCGCTTGTGGCCTGGACCTGGAAAATAAGTGAGAATGCGGCCCACTGCGGGACAGCAAAATCGCGCCTATCATATCCAAGATTCGCCATCAGCTTAAGGCCCAGGGCTCAAATGAAACGATCTGCTTTCTTTATTTCCGACGGCACGGGCATCACCGCCGAGACATTGGGTCAGAGCCTGCTCGCGCAGTTCGAAAACGTTACCTTCGCCAAATTCACGCGGCCCTATATCGACAGCGTGGATAAAGCGCGGGCCATGGTACAACAAATCAATCTGGCGGCTGAAAAAGACGGTTTCCGTCCGATCATTTTCGACACCATCGTGAATCAGGATATTCGTGAGATCCTGGCGACTTCGAATGGTTTCATGATCGATATTTTCTCGACCTTCCTGGCCCCTCTGGAACAAGAGCTGAGTGAACATTCCTCATACTCCGTGGGCAAATCCCACTCCATTGGGCACAACTCCAACTATATGGAGCGTATCGAGGCGGTGAACTTCGCCCTCGACAACGACGACGGCGCCCGCACTCACTACTACGACAAGGCCGACCTGATCCTGGTGGGCGTGTCGCGCTGCGGCAAAACGCCTACCTGTCTGTACATGGCCATGCAATTCGGTATCCGCGCCGCCAACTACCCGCTGACCGAGGACGACATGGAACACCTGACGCTCCCGGCAGCCTTGCGTGCGCACTCACACAAGCTGTTCGGCCTGACCATCGACCCGGACCGTCTCACCGCCATTCGTAACGAGCGCAAGCCTAACAGCCGCTACTCCAGCTATGCCCAGTGTGAGTTCGAAGTGCGCGAAGTGGAAAATCTGTTCCGTCGGGAGAACATTGCGCACATCAATTCCACGCATTTCTCAGTGGAAGAGATTTCGGCAAAGATTCTGGTAGAAAAAGGCGTAGAACGGCGCTTCAAATAACCCCGCTGATGCTCGTAGTGAGCGGGCTTGCCCTAATGCCAGTCAGTTAAGCGATAAAGCGGGCGATGAATAAATTGTGGGAGGGGGCTTGCTCCCGATGGACTGCGTAGCAGGCCCATTTTTGAGGCCGCTGCGCGGCCTATCGGGAGCAAGCCCCCTCCCACAGTGACCGCGTTAATCCTTAACTGACTGGCATTAGGGCTTGCCCCGCTCACTACAATTAATGCCTACAGGTGAAAACGACCGCCGCCCTGGCCCAATGCGGTGGCCAACGCGTCAAACCCCTCTCGCAACAACTGATCATCCCCTGACGTATTGCAGATGCTCGCCCGAATGAACTGCGGCACTGCGGTTTGCCCCACCGCAAATGCCTCGGCCGTGGCGATCAGGTAGTTGTTCTGCTTGAGCTCCGCTTCGATTTCCGATGCACGCCACGGCTCCGGCACCTCGATCCAGAAGTGTGGGCTGTTGGGGTGGGTGCGATATTGCAGGCCAGCCAACAAACCTTGCACCAGCGCCTTGCGGCGGCTGATCTCATTGATCTGCTGGCGCAGCAGGTATTCCGCCGTGCCGTTTTCAATCCACTGGGTGGCCAGTTCCAGGGTCACCGGCGTGGCCATCCAGCAGGTAGAACGCAGCGCCGCCGAGACACGGCTGACCAGGGCCGGCGGCGCATGCACATAACCCACACGCAGCCCGGCAGACACAGCCTTGCTCAGACTGCTGATCAGAATCGTACGCTCAGGGGCGAAATAGCTGAGGGGCGGCGGCCGGTCTTCCACCAGCACACCGTGGGCTTCATCTTCAAGAATCAGCAGATTGTGTTCACGGCACACTTTGGCCAACGCTTCCCGACGCGCCACCGAGAGCACCGCAGTGGTGGGGTTCTGGATGGTCGGCGTGCAGTACAGCGCCGAAACCCGGTGATTACGACAGACTTCGTCCAGCGCGCTCGGCAGCACGCCCTCCTCGTCCATTTCCAGGCCGATGAGGCGGATGCCCAGCATGCGCGCGGCGGTAATGAGCCCCGGGTAAGTCAGCTGTTCGGTGACCACTGTATCGCCGGCCCGTAACAGCGCCATCATCGAGCACAGCAAGCCATGCTGGCCGCCATTGACGCAAATGACCTGCTCGGGAATCGGGTGGAAATCGCGCTGCACCAGCCATTGCGCGCCGGCCTCGCGATAGCGTGGCAGGCCGGCGTCCGGCGTGTAGGCACTGATGTCCTGGAGGAACTTGGCGTTGGTCGACAGGGTTTGGAAGCTCTGGGCCAGGAACACCGTCTCCTGCCCGGGGATGTGCATGTTGCGGCTCATGTCGAAGTACTGGCGCGGCTCCTCGCTGAAGTTGCGAAAACCTTCATCGCGCTGGCGCTCCATCCCACGCTTGCGCACGAAAGTGCCGTCACCGACCCGCGCCACAACCAACCCCAGGCGTTCCAGTTCGCCGTAGGCCCGGCTGATGGTGCCGATCGTCACACCCAGGTTGTCGGAAAGCACCCGATGGGGCGGCAGTTTTCTTCCCGGTTCAATCAAGCCTTCGAGGATGCCCCGTTCCATGACATCGGACAGGCGCTTGTACTTTACGCCCTGCCCGTTGGACAACCCCTCACGCATAATTGACACCATGTCAATATTTGTTTTGACAGCCATCTTTCGCCCTAATAGTGTGCTTTTACGGGTTCAATCGCCGAATTTTACAACTCATTACAAGCTCAATATAGAGTTCAATTCCGGCTCAGGGAAGCAATAAACGATGCCAATGTCCGCCGTTCTCGAAAACACCGCCAAGACCAAAACCCAAAAACAGTGGCTGGCCGGGTTGATCACCAGTGTGATGTTCCTGATCGTGTGCCTGAGCTGGGGCACCACGTGGCTGGGCATCAAGATCGCCGTGGAGAGCGTGCCACCGCTGACGTCCGCCGGCCTGCGCTTTCTGATCGCTTTCCCGTTGTTCCTGTGCTTTGCGCTGGTACGTCGCGAACCGATCCTGTTTCCCCGGGAGAGCCGCTGGTTCTTCGTGTTTGTGACCCTGTCCTATTTCAGCGTTCCTTATTACTTGCTCAACTACGGCGAGATGCACGTCTCGTCCGGCCTCACCGCTCTGCTGTTCAGTTGCATGCCGGTGTTTATCCTGATTTTCTCCGGGCTGTTCCTGCGCGAGCGCATCTACTTCTCCCAGGTGGTCGGTATCGGCATCGGCTTCGCCAGCCTGTACATGATCATCAAGAGCCAGGGCCTGCATCTGGACCACGCTGAATTCCTCGGCGTGCTGGCGATCCTGAGCGCGGCGATCATGCATGCGCTGTGCTATGTCATCACCAAGCAAAAAGGCAGTGCCATCAGCGTGATCACCTATAACACCCTACCCATCGGCATCGCCGGGCTGATGTTGTTCGTCGCCGGCCTGTGGTTTGAGACGCCCACGTTTGACCAGATCACCCTGCGTTCCTGGGGAGCCCTGTTCTACCTGGGGCTGGTCGCGTCGGTGGGCGGGTTCATCGTGTACTTCATGCTGCTCAAGCGTTTGAGCCCGATCATCCTGTCGTTCGTGTTCATTATCTTTCCGGTGTTCGCGGTGATCATCGGCGCGTGGTACGAGGGCGTGGCGATTTCCCGGGACCTGATGCTGTACTCGGCCATCCTGCTGGCCGGCTTTGCAATCACCAAGTTGCCGATTGAAAAACTCCTGGCCAAGAAACCTTGAACGTCCCCCCGGCCCCTCAACATCAGCCACGCGAGAGAAACATGGACGTCCTGCGCCCAACCGCCCTGGAACAGATCTACGCCCACGCCAGCCGCAGCTACCCCGAAGAATGCTGTGGTTTTGTCTTCGCCGACGGCAGTGTGTACCTGGGCAGCAATATCCAGAACGAGCTGCACCGCAAGAACCCAGAGATGTACCCACGCAGCGCGGCCAACGGCTACACCTTTTCCGTGGCCGACACCCTGCTGATGAACAAGGCGTTTCGCAGTGATAACCCGGTGGTGGTGATCTACCACTCCCACCCGGATGTCGGCGCCTATTTCAGTGACGAAGACCAGGACAAGGCGCTGTTCCTGGGCGAGCCGATCTACCCCGTCAGCTATCTGGTGGTGGACGTTCGCCAGGGCCAGGCCCTGGGATCAAAGCTGTTTGCCTGGGATGGCAAGCATTTCGCCCTTAACCCTTTCAACGACCTGCACACGGAGTTGTCCATGAACGCTGTCTCTTTCCCCGACATTCTGGTTCGCGTGGCCAAGCTGCCGGAATCGACCCTTGAGGGCGCCGGATCGACATTGCGCGAAGTCATTGAAAACCTTTGCAGCCACTACCCGCAGTTACGCGCGCATCTGTTTCATGAAAAAAACAATCAGCTCAAGGAGCACTTCCTGTTCACCGCCGAAGAAGAACTGATCGGTGCCGATGAGCCCCTACCGGAACAGGCCAGGATCGAAGTGCTGTTGGCCACCTCCGGCGGCATGGATGTCGATGCCCTGAGCAACGAAGAAGTGCAGCGCTACGTGCGCCACATCACCCTGCCCGGCGTCGGCCGCGAGGGTCAGCTGAAATTGAAAAACGCCAAGGTGCTGATCGTCGGCACCGGCGGCCTGGGCTCGCCCATCAGCCTGTACCTGGCGGCAGCCGGCGTCGGCACCCTGGGGCTGGTCGACTTCGATGTGGTGGAAAGCAGCAACCTGCAACGCCAGATCGTCCACGGCAACAGCACGCTGGGCATGCCCAAGGTCGAGTCCGCCCGGCAACGCTTGCTGGACCTCAATCGCCACATCCAGGTCAACGCCCACGACACCGCCCTGAATGCCGACAACGCCCTCGAGTTGGTGGGCGCCTACGACCTGGTGATCGACGGCACCGACAATTTCGACACGCGCTACCTGATCAACGATGCCTGCGTGCAGTTGGGCAAACCCTTGGTGTACGGCGCCATCTACCGTTTCGACGGGCAAATCAGCGTGCTCAACTATCAAGGCGGGCCGTGCTACCGCTGCCTGTTTCCCTCGGCCCCTCCCGCGGAGCTGGCGCCCAATTGCAGCGCCGGCGGTGTGATCGGCGTATTGCCGGGGGTGGTGGGGATGATCCAGGCCACCGAGGCGATCAAGTTGTTGATCGGTATCGGTGAGCCCTTGTCCGGCCGCTTGATGCGCTTCGACGCACTGGCGATGAAGTTCAGCGAAATCCGCTTCAAACGTCGCGCCGACTGCCCCTGCTGTTCGGACCTGCGCCACAGCGAAAGCGTCGCGCCGGCCGTCTGCGCCGACGCCATGCCGAGTCGCCCCTCCCTGGCCGAAGAACGCTACATCAAGCCACGCGTACTCAAACAAGTGCTCGACCACCACCGCAGCGCCGACGTCCTGCTGGATGTTCGCGATGCCAGTGAACTGGAGGTGTGCAAACTGCCGGGCGTGGTGCACATCCCCCTGGCCGAACTGGATGGGCAGCTCGACAGCCTAAGCCGCGACAACACCCACTACCTGATCTGCTACGCCGGCACCCGTGCCGAGCAAGCGGCAAGCACCTTGCTGGCGGCAGGTTTTGCCAATACCAAGGTCCTGCAGGGCGGCATGAAACACTGGGTACGCGACGTCGAACCTGACATGCCGTTGTATTGATCCGGGGATCGACTGATGTTGCATAACTCCATTCTCGACGTCATCGGCCAGACGCCTATCGTGCGCCTGGCGCAGTTTTCCGAAGACCTCGGCATCGAGGTCTACGCCAAGCTCGAATCCCTCAACCCGGGCGGCAGCCACAAGGCGCGCATCGCCCTGGGCATGATCCTCGACGCCGAACGCCGGGGCGTGCTGATCCGCGACTCCGGGCAAACCATCATCGAGCCCAGCGGCGGCAATACCGGTATTGGCCTGGTGATGGCCGGCAATGTGCTGGGCTACAAAGTCGTGCTGGTGATCCCCGACAACTACAGCCCCGAAAAGCAAAAGCTGCTGCGCTTGTACGGGGCCAAAGTGGTGCTGTCGGACAGCCGCCTGGGTAACAACTCCCACGGCGAAAAATGCATGGAGCTGCAGTTGGAAAACCCCAACTACGTGATGCTCAACCAGCAACGCAACGGCGCCAACCCGCAAACCCACCGCGACACCACCGCGCCGGAAATCCTCCGCGCCTTCGGTGAACAGCGCGTGGATTACTTCGTCAGCGGCATCGGCACCGGCGGCCATATCACCGGTATCGGCGAAACCCTCAAGGCGGCCTGGCCGCATATCCGTGTCATGGGGGTGGAACCTGAAGAATGCGACCTGCTCAAGGACCGCCACGCGCCGCACGGTATCCAGGGCCTGTCGATCGGGCTGATCCCGAGCATTCTCAACCTGGAGGTACTGGACGGCATGCTCAAGGTGTCGCACCAGGCCTGCGTCGACATGATCAAACGCATCATGCGCACCGATGCCATCAGCCTGGGTTTGTCGTCGGCCGCCAACATGGTCGCCATCGCCCAACTCGCTCCTGAATTACCACCCGAAACGGTGGTGTTGACCATGGTCTACGACAATGCTGACAGCTACCTGCCCAGTTTCGAATAACCGGTTACCCAACCAACCAGAATGCGGGGGGACCTCCATGGGGGGCTTTATCGACATGCAACAGTTGCACGATGAGTTGCTCACCCATCTCATCAAGACCCTGACGCCTGCGCAGATGAAGCAACTGGAACCGCATCTGGCACCCTTGATCCAGAATGCCGCCCAATCGGTTGCCGAAGACCTGATCGCCTACGCCTATCGCGACCCGGCTTCGCGTGGGCGCGGCGAGTTGATCCTGGAGTCCTATGCCTCGTTCAAGGCGGTGCTGTTCTACCGGCTCGCGCATTTGGTATGGCACTTCCCCGACAACCCCAACGGCGTGTTTTCACGCATAGCCCTCAAGCTCAGCAACCAGGGCAAGATCCTCTCCGGTGCCGAGATTCATCCGGCGGCGCGTATCGGTCGGCGCTTTGTGCTGGACCACGGCTACGGCACGGTGATCGGCGAAACCTGCGAGATCGGCAATGACTGCTACATCCTTTGCGGCGTCACGCTGGGCGCTCGGGGTATCGCCAACAACCCGGATGGCAAACGCCACCCACGCCTGGGCAACAACGTCGAAGTCGGCTCCGGCGCCCGGGTGCTGGGCTATGTCTTGATCGGCGACAACGTGTTTATCAGCCCCTCGTGCGTGATCACCCAGGACGTTCCCGCAGGCACCCGGGTCAGGGTGGTCAACCAGGTGCAACTGCAAAAAAACGTCGAAACGGACCACACCCACTATCTCGGCGCCTTCGCGCTGGATGAACGCCTGCACGTGGTCGGCGAGGTCAACGCCAGCCATAACGTGACGGTGCTGGATGCCGACTTTCATCCGTTGCGGGGCGTGATGCTGGAGCCCACGGTAAAAGAGCGCCACCACCTGCAATTTCGCCTGCGCCGCACCGACATCGGCGAACAACTGCCGCGCCTGCCACTGAACCTGAAAATCTGCGGGTCGGAATTTGAAATCACCCTGCTCTCCCCCCCTGGCTTGAGCGCAATGGTGCGTCACCTGTTGCAAGCCAGCCCATTGATCGTTGGAGGATGAACATGTCTGTACACACCATGGAAACCCTGGCGCTGTTCGACAGCGCGCCCTACCAGAACGCCTTCAGCGCCCGGGTGATTGCCGTCAGCGAACAGGGCATCGCCCTGGAGCACACGCTGTTCTACCCCACGGGCGGCGGGCAGCCGGGCGACACTGGGCACCTCACCCTGGCCGACGGCACGCGGGTCGACGTGGTGGGCACCGTGCGCGACCCGGTGCTGCGCTCGATTATCTGGCACCAGGTGGAGCACTGCCCCGAGCAATTGACTGCCGGCGTGCAGGTAGACGCCAGCCTCGATTGGGAACGGCGCTACCAGCACATGAAGATGCACACCTGCCTGCATCTGTTGTGCTCGCTCATCGATGCGCCCGTGACCGGCTGCAGTATCAGCGCCGACAAAGGCCGCCTGGATTTCGACCTGCCGGAAATGACCCTCGACAAAGACAGCCTCACCCGCGACCTCAACGCGCTGATCGAGGCAGCCCACCCGGTGAAAACCCTGTCGATGCCCGCCTCGGAATACTCGACCTTGCTTCAGATCACCCGCACCCAGGCGGTAGCCCCCCCAGTGATCCAGGGTTCGGTGCGGGTCATCGAGATTGCCGGCATCGACATCCAGCCCTGCGGCGGCACCCATGTGATCAACACCGAGGAAATCGGCAAGGTGTTCTGCGAGAAAATCGAGAAGAAGAGCAAGCACAACCGCCGGGTCATCCTGCGGTTTGAATAAGGCCCAACTGATAGTTCGTACAGGAAACTGACAGCAAATTTACGCGTTTGTAACATTCAGAAACGTACAATTCCCCCAGCAGCGCATCTTCCCCAGGTGCGCCGTCCTGACTCATGGAGAGAGAGCCCCCAGCCTTCTCCGTGGGTGCTTGTAGAGAAGCTAAGCTCAAACCCACCACGCCCTTCTGAACCTGAACGCTGCAGGAACGTCTGCCTATGAGCAACTGCATATGAACAAAGTGTTCCGTCATTACATTCCGGCGTCCTCTCTGCGCCTGCTGCCCAACCGCTGGGACCTGGTCGCCCTGCCGTTGGTGATCGGTTTTCTGCTGTTTTTCTCCATCACCGCCCGGGAGACCTGGGCTCCCATCGCCACCCTGCAAAGCGAAGTCATCTCCCTGGACCCGGCCAACCTGCCGGAATACGCGATGCGCACCACACTGCGCATGCTCGCGGCGATGGTGGCCGCGCTGATTTTCACCCTGCTGTACGGCACCCTGGCCGCCAAAAGCCGGCGCGCCGAGAAACTGCTGGTGCCGGTGCTCGATATTCTGCAATCGGTGCCAGTACTCGGTTACATCTCGTTTACCGTGACGTTCTTCCTGTTGCTGTTTCCCGGGCGCGTGCTCGGCGCGGAGTTCGCCGCCATCTTTGCGATCTTCACCAGCCAGGCCTGGAACATGACGTTCAGCTTCTATCAGTCGCTGCGCATGTTGCCCCATGACCTGGTGGAAGTGTCCACCAGCCTGCGCCTCTCCGGCTGGCAGAAATTCTGGAAGCTCGACGTTCCTTTCGCCATGCCGGGGCTGGTGTGGAACATGATGATGAGCATGTCCGGCGGCTGGTTTTTCGTGGTGGCTTCCGAAGCCATCACCGTCGGCGACAAAACCATCACCCTGCCGGGCGTAGGTTCATACCTGGCCCTGGCCATCGCCCAGAAAGACCTGCACGCCGTGGGTTATGTGATCCTGGCGATGATCGCGGTGATCCTGATCTACGACCAGTTCCTGTTCCGCCCGCTGGTAGCCTGGGCCGACAAATTCCGCATGGAAACCACCGCCTCCCAAGGTAGCGCGCCGCAATCCTGGGTGCTGAACCTGATCCAGCGCACCCGCGTCGTGCAACGCATACTGCGCCCGATCACCCGTACCTTCAGCCGCCTGGGCAACAAGCGTTTCAGCCTGGCGGGGAGTGCATTCAAGGCATTGCCGACCGAGACGCCTGCCGCGTCGAAGCTCATCGACTGGGCCTGGGGCACACTGATCGCGCTGATGGCCGCGTATGCGCTGTACCACATCGTGCAGTACGTCGGCACCGAAGTGACCCTCGCCGAAGTCGGCCACGTGGTGGTGCTGGGCCTGATTACCTTGCTGCGGGTGGCCGGGCTGATCCTGATTGCCTCGTTGATCTGGGTGCCCCTGGGCGTGATGATCGGCCTGCGTCCGAGCCTGGCGGAGAAAATCCAACCGCTGGCACAGTTCCTTGCGGCGTTTCCGGCGAACCTGCTGTTCCCGGTGTTCGTGATCGTGATCCTGCATTTCCATCTCAACCCGGACATCTGGCTGAGCCCGCTGATCGTGTTGGGCACCCAGTGGTACATCCTGTTCAACGTGATTGCCGGCGCCAGCGCCTTCCCCAATGACTTCAAGGAAGCCGCCGCCAACTTCCGCATTCGCGGCTGGCTGTGGTGGCGCAAGGTGATGCTGCCGGGGATTTTCCCGTACTACGTCACCGGCGCGATTACCGCCTCGGGCGGTGCCTGGAACGCCAGCATCGTGTCCGAGTACGTGTCCTGGGGCCAGGACAATGTGGTCGCCCACGGGCTGGGTGCCTATATCGCACAAACCACAGCCGCCGGGGACTTCCCCAAGATCGCCCTGGGCGTGGTGGTGATGTCGATCTTCGTGGTGGCGTTCAACCGCGCGGTCTGGCGACCGATGTACGCCATTGCCGAAAACAAACTTCGTCTGAATTAATGGGATTCGCTGTGATGAATACCTATACCGAACACACTGCCGACACCCCAGAAATTTACTCGCTGAAGAACGTGAACCGGGTCTTCGGCAAAGGCAAGGAAGAGCTGCAAGTGCTCAGCGGCGTAGACCTGAGCCTGCACGAAGGCGAGATCGTGGGCATGCTCGGCCGCTCCGGCTCAGGTAAATCGACGCTGCTGCGCATTATTGCCGGCCTGATCCAACCGTCGTCGGGGGACGTGAAATACCACGGCAAACCGCTGACCGGCCCGGCCGAAGGCGTCGCCATGGTATTCCAGACGTTTGCGCTGTTTCCCTGGCTGACTGTCCTGGAAAACGTGGAAGCCGGCCTGCAAGCCCTGCAAGTCGAGCGCAAGGAAGCCCGCAAGCGCGCCTTGGCCGCCATCGACCTGATCGGCCTGGACGGTTTCGAAAACGCTTACCCCCGTGAATTGTCCGGCGGCATGCGCCAACGCGTAGGTTTTGCGCGTGGCCTGGTGGTCAACCCGACCCTGTTGCTGATGGACGAACCGTTCTCGGCCCTCGATGTGCTCACCGCCGAAACCCTGCGCACCGACTTGCTGGATTTGTGGAGCGGCAAGCAACTGCCGATCAAGTCGATCCTGATCGTGACCCACAACATCGAGGAAGCGGTGCTGATGTGCGACCGCATCCTGGTGCTGTCGTCCAACCCCGGGCGCGTGGTCGCCGAGATCAAGGTGCCGTTTGCGCACCCGCGTAACCGGCTGGACCCGACTTTCCGGCAAATGGTCGACGACATCTATGCCCTGATGACCGACCGACGCAGCGCCGATGCGAGCGTCGGCAAGCCCGAACTGAAGATGAGCAGCCTGCTGCCGGAAGTGTCCACCAACCTCATGGCCGGCCTGATCGAAACCCTGGCCGCCGAGCCCTACAACGGCCACGCCGGCCTGCCCAACGTGGCCGAACGGGGCCTGTTGGAAGTCGACGACCTGTTCCCGGTCGCGGAGATGCTGGAGCACCTGGGCTTTGCCGAACTCAAGGGCGCCGACATCACCCTCACCGACGCCGGCAAGCTGTTCGCCGACTACGGCACCCAGGAACGCAAGACCCTGTTCGCCGAACATTTGATCCAGCACGTACCGCTGGCCGCACGCATTCATCAGGTATTGCTTGAACGCAGCGGGCACCGCGCCCCTCGGGTGCGCTTCGAGCAAGAGCTGGAGGATTCGATGACCGAAGCGTTCGTGGAAAAAACCCTGGAAACCGTGGTGGCGTGGGGACGCTATGCGGAGATTTTCTCCTACGACGACCACACCGAGACGTTCAGCCTGGAGGATGTCGAGGGCAGCATGTAAACCGAGAACACCACGCTAAAAGTGTTAAAGGGTGGGATGTAGAACACATCATCTGTAGTGAGCGGGCTTGCCCCGCGCTGGGGGGCGCAGCCGCCCCAAAGCCAGGCACCTCGGTCCTTCTGAAATACCGCGGCGTCTTTGTTGGGGCGGCTGCGCCACCCAGCGCGGGGCAAGCCCGCTCACTACAGAGTTTGGGCTTGTTCCTCCTACACTGGATTGATGTCGGGCTTTAGAAGGCGTCGCCGGGGATGCGCACGTAGCCTTCCATCAACACCCGTGCACTGCGGCTCATGATGGCTTTCTTGACGACCCACTCACCCTCTACCTGGCTGGCCTCGGCGCCCACGCGCAACGTGCCGGACGGATGCCCGAAGCGCACCGCATTGCGCGCCATGCCGCCGGCCGCCAAGTTGACCAAGGTGCCGGGAATCGCCGCCGCCGTGCCAATCGCCACCGCCGCCGTGCCCATCATCGCGTGATGCAACTTGCCCATGGACAGCGCGCGCACCAGCAGGTCCACATCGGCAGCCTTGATTGCCTTGCCGCTGGATGACACGTAATCCGCAGGCTTGGCCACAAACGCAACCTTCGGCGTGTGCTGGCGTTGAGCGGCCTGCTCCAGGTTCTCGATCAGGCCCATGCGCAGCGCGCCGTAGGCCCGCACGGTCTCGAACATCGCCAGGGCTTTCGGGTCGCTGTTGATCGCGCCTTGCAGCTCGGTGCCGGTGTAGCCAAGATCTTCGGCGTTGATGAAGATCGTCGGGATACCGGCATTGATCAACGTCGCCTTGAAGGTGCCGACACCTGGCACCTCCAGGTCGTCGACGAGGTTGCCGGTGGGGAACATCGAACCGCCGCCGCCCTCTTCTTCCGCCGCCGGGTCCATGAACTCCAGCTGGACTTCGGCAGCCGGGAAGGTCACGCCGTCCAGTTCAAAGTCACCGGTCTCCTGCACGGCGCCGTCGGTGATCGGCACATGGGCGATGATGGTCTTGCCGATATTGGCCTGCCACACCCGCACCACGGCCACGCCGTTGTGCGGTATGCGGGCCGGGTCGACCAGCCCGGCGCTGATGGCGAACGAACCCACCGCTGCCGACAGGTTGCCGCAATTACCGCTCCAGTCGACAAAGGGTTTGTCGATGGAGACCTGGCCGAACAGGTAGTCCACGTCGTGATCGGCGCGGGTACTTTTCGACAGGATGACCGTCTTGCTGGTGCTCGATGTGGCGCCGCCCATGCCATCGATCTGTTTGTCGTACGGGTCGGGGCTGCCGATCACCCGTAGCAGCAAGGCGTCGCGCGCGGCGCCCGGCACCTGCGCCGCTTCGGGCAGGTCCTCGAGGCTGAAAAACACCCCCTTGCTGGTGCCGCCACGCATGTAAGTGGCGGGGATCCTGATTTGCGCTGCGTGTGCCATGGTTATCCTCTTCAGGCGGTGGCCGCCGATTCCAGGAAGTCCTGGGCGAAGCGCTGCAACACGCCGCCCGCCTCGTAGATCGATACTTCTTCGGCAGTGTCCAGGCGGCAAGTCACCGGCACTTCGACACGTTCGCCATTTTTGCGATGGATCACCAGCGTCAGTTGCGCACGCGGGGTGCGTGCACCGACCACGTCATAGGTTTCGCTGCCATCGATGTTCAACGTGTGACGGTCAGTGCCCGGCAGGAACTCCAACGGCAGCACGCCCATGCCCACCAGGTTGGTGCGGTGGATGCGCTCGAAACCCTCGGCGACAATCGCTTCCACACCGGCCAGGCGCACGCCTTTGGCCGCCCAGTCGCGGGAGGAACCCTGGCCGTAGTCGGCCCCGGCAATGATGATCAGCGGTTGCTTGCGCTCCATGTAGGTTTCGATGGCCTCCCACATCCGCGAGACCTTGCCTTCCGGCTCGATGCGCGCCAGGGAGCCCTGCTTGACCTTGCCATTTTCAACCACCATTTCGTTGAACAGTTTCGGGTTGGCGAAGGTGGCACGCTGTGCGGTCAGGTGGTCGCCGCGATGCGTCGCATAAGAGTTGAAGTCGACTTCCGGCAGGCCCATTTTCGCCAGGTATTCGCCCGCGGCGCTGTCGAGCATGATCGCATTGGAGGGTGACAGGTGGTCGGTGGTGATGTTGTCCGGCAGCACCGCCAGCGGGCGCATGCCCTTGAGCGGCCGCGCACCGGCCAACGCGCCTTCCCAGTACGGCGGGCGGCGGATATAGGTGCTTTGCGGGCGCCAGTCGTACAGCGGCGCGACTTTCGGCCCGGTGTCTTCGTGGATGGCGAACATCGGGATATAGACCTGGCGGAACTGCTCCGGCTTGACCGAAGCCTTGACGACCGCGTCGATCTCTTCGTCGCTCGGCCAGATGTCTTGCAGGCGGATTTCCTTGCCCGAGGCATCCAGGCCCAGCACGTCCTTCTCGATATCGAAACGGATGGTGCCGGCAATCGCATAGGCCACCACCAACGGCGGCGAGGCGAGGAAGGCTTGCTTGGCGTACGGGTGAATACGCCCGTCGAAGTTGCGGTTACCCGAGAGCACGGCCGTGGCGTACAGGTCGCGATCGATGATTTCCTGCTGGATCACCGGGTCAAGGGCGCCGGACATGCCATTGCAGGTGGTGCAGGCAAACGCCACCACGCCGAAGCCGAGCTTTTCCAGTTCATGGCCCAGGCCGGCCTCTTCCAGGTACATGGCCACGGTTTTCGAACCCGGCGCCAACGAAGATTTGACCCAGGGTTTGCGCGTCAGCCCCAGCTTGTTGGCGTTGCGCGCCAGCAGGCCGGCAGCGATCACGTTGCGCGGGTTGCTGGTGTTGGTGCAACTGGTAATGGCCGCAATGATCACCGCGCCGTCGGGCATTTGGCCGGGAACCTCGTCCCACTCGCCGCTGATGCCTTTGGATGCCAGGTCCCGGGTCGCCACGCGCGCATGCGGGTTGCTCGGCCCCGCCATGTTGCGCACGACGCTGGACAGGTCAAAGGTCAAGCCACGCTCGTATTGCGCGCTCTTCAGGTCATCGGCCCACAGGCCGGTGTGGCGGGCGTATTGCTCCACCAGGGTGACTTGTTCGTCTTCGCGGCCGGTGAGCTTCAGATAGGCGATGGTCTGTTGGTCGATGTAGAACATCGCCGCCGTGGCGCCGTATTCCGGGGCCATGTTGGAGATGGTCGCGCGGTCGCCCAGGGTCAGCGCCGAAGCCCCTTCACCGAAGAACTCAAGCCACGCCCCCACGACCTTTTGTTTACGCAGAAACTCGGTCAGCGCCAGCACCATGTCGGTGGCGGTGATGCCCGGTTGCAGCTTGCCGGTCAGTTCGACGCCGACGCTTTCCGGCAGGCGCATCCATGAGGCGCGGCCCAGCATCACACTTTCGGCTTCAAGGCCGCCGACGCCGATGGCGATCACGCCCAGTGCGTCGACGTGCGGCGTGTGGCTGTCAGTGCCGACGCAAGTGTCCGGGAACGCCACGCCGTCGCGCACCTGGATCACCGGAGACATTTTCTCCAGGTTGATCTGGTGCATGATGCCGTTGCCTGGCGGGATCACATCGACGTTCTTGAACGCCTTCTTGGTCCACTCGATAAAGTGGAAACGGTCTTCGTTGCGACGGTCTTCGATGGTGCGGTTTTTTTCGAATGCCTGCGGATCATAACCACCGGCTTCGACGGCCAGGGAGTGGTCGACGATCAGTTGGGTCGGCACCACCGGGTTCACCTGAGCCGGATCGCCGCCTTGCTGGGCGATGGCATCGCGCAGGCCGGCAAGGTCGACCAGGGCGGTCTGGCCGAGGATGTCGTGGCACACCACGCGCGCGGGGAACCAGGGAAAATCGAGGTCGCGCCGGCGTTCGATCAACTGGCCCAGGGACGCGTTGAGGGTGGCCGGGTCGCAGCGGCGCACCAGGTTCTCGGCGAGTACGCGGGAGGTATAAGGCAAGGTGGCGTAGGCGCCAGGCTTGATTGCATCGACTGCCGCACGAGCGTCGAAGTAATCCAGGCGACTGCCGGGTAGCGGTTTGCGAAATTCAGTGTTCATCGTCAGGACTCGGTCACGGTGGCTACAAAAGGAGAACCGGCGTGCATCCGGAATTGGAATGAGATCCAAATGTGGGAGCGGGCTTGCTCGCGAAGGCGGACTGCCAGTCGATACATCTGTAGCTGACCGCTATCGGGAGCAAGCCCCCTCCCACATTTGATCCGGTTACCCATTCAGGACCGCCAATCTCCCATTCAGCGACGTTCGATTGGCACGAACTTGCGCTGTTCGACGCCTATGTATTCGGCGCTTGGACGGATGATGCGGTTGTTGGCACGCTGCTCGAACACATGCGCGGCCCAGCCGGTCAGGCGCGAGCAGACGAAGATCGGGGTGAACAGCTTGGTCGGGATCCCCATGAAGTGGTAGGCCGAGGCATGGTAGAAGTCGGCGTTGGGAAACAGCTTCTTCTGCTCCCACATGGTCTTGTCGATGGCTTCGGACACCGGGAACAACACGGTGTCGCCCACTTCGTCAGCCAGCTTTTTCGACCAGCCCTTGATCACTTCATTACGCGGGTCGCTGTCTTTGTAGATCGCGTGGCCGAAGCCCATGATCTTGTCCTTGCGCGCCAACATGCCGAGGGTGCCTTCGACGGCCTCCTGCGCGGACGAAAAACGCTCGATCATTTCCATCGCCGCTTCGTTGGCCCCCCCGTGCAGCGGGCCGCGCAACGAACCGATGGCCGCCGTGACGCAGGAATACAGGTCGGACAGAGTCGACGCACATACGCGGGCAGTGAAGGTCGACGCGTTGAATTCATGCTCTGCGTACAGGATCAGCGACACGTTCATCACTTTGACGTGCAGGTCGCTGGGCTTCTTGCCGTGCAGCAGATGCAGGAAGTGACCACCGATGGTCGGCTCATCCGTCACGCAGTGGATGCGTTGGCCGTCGTGGCTGAAGCGATACCAGTAGCACATGATCGCCGGGAAAGCGGCGAGCAGGCGGTCAGTGACGTCGCGCTGCACGCTGAAATCCTTCTCCGGCTCGATATTGCCCAGGAACGAGCAACCGGTGCGCATCACGTCCATCGGATGGGCATCGGCGGGGATGCGCTCCAGCACTTCCTTGAGGGCTTGCGGCAGGTCGCGCAGCTTGCTCAACTTGGCGCTGTAGGCGGCCAATTCGGCTTTGCTCGGCAATTCGCCGTACAGCAGCAGGTAGGCGACTTCTTCAAACTGCGCCTCGGCGGCCAGCTCGCGCACATCGTAGCCGCGATAGGTCAGGCCGGCACCGGCCTGGCCCACGGTGGACAGTGCGGTCTGCCCGGCGACCTGGCCACGCAGGCCGGCGCCACTCAGTACTTTTGCTTCAGCCATGTTCGTTCTCCAATCTTGAATTTATTAGGGAGGCATGCCGCTTTACTTTTTCGCGGCAAACAACGCGTCGAGCTTCTGCTCGAAGGTGTGGTAGTCG
Source organism: Pseudomonas sp. ICBG1301 (assembly GCF_016918385.1). Classification (NCBI taxonomy): domain Bacteria; kingdom Pseudomonadati; phylum Pseudomonadota; class Gammaproteobacteria; order Pseudomonadales; family Pseudomonadaceae; genus Pseudomonas; species Pseudomonas sp. ICBG1301. The sequence continues at coordinate 107,687 of NZ_JAEKGB010000001.1, read as the reverse complement.
ATGCGATCGTAAAGCTCCATGCGGGTTTGCATGGTGTCGATCACGTTCTGTTGGGTACCGTCGCGACGGATCGCGGTGTAGACGTTTTCGGCGGCCTTGTTCATGGCGCGGAAGGCCGAGAGCGGGTACAGCACGATGGAAACATCGGCAGATTTCAACTGTTCGGTGGTGTACAGCGGCGTCGCGCCGAACTCGGTAATGTTAGCCAGGATCGGGGCCTTCACACGGGAGGCGAACAGCTTGTACATCTCCAGCTCAGTGATGGCTTCCGGGAACACCATGTCGGCACCGGCCTCGATGCAGGCGGCGGCACGCTCCAGGGCGGACTCCAGACCTTCCACCGCCAGCGCGTCGGTGCGCGCCATGATCACGAAGCTGTCGTCGGTGCGCGCGTCCACGGCGGCCTTGATGCGGTCGACCATTTCCTGCTGGGACACGATTTCTTTATTCGGACGATGGCCGCAGCGCTTGGCGCCAACCTGGTCTTCGATATGGATGGCCGCCGCGCCGAACTTGATCATCGACTTGACGGTGCGCGCCACGTTGAACGCCGAGGACCCGAAACCGGTGTCCACGTCCACCAGCAGCGGCAAGTCGCACACATCGGTGATGCGGCGCACGTCGGTCAGCACGTCATCCAGGCCGGTAATCCCCAAGTCCGGTACGCCCAGGGATCCGGCAGCCACCCCGCCACCCGACAGGTAGATCGCCTTGAAGCCGGCGCGCTTGGCCAGCAGGGCGTGGTTGGCGTTGATCGCGCCGACCACCTGCAAAGGCTGTTCGCTGGCGACCGCGTCACGGAAACGCTGGCCTGGAGTGCTGTTGTTAGTGGAACTCATGACTCACCTCGTTAGGGGGTAGTGTCTGGAAAGTGACGGGCGATGTTGCGTTTGGAGGCACCGATATGACGGCGCATCAACAACTCCGCCAGTTCACCGTCACGATCGGCGATCGCGTCAAGAATGCGGTGATGCTCGGCAAAAGCCTGGCGTGGACGATTGGGCGTCGCGGAGAACTGGATGCGGTACATGCGCACCAACTGGTACAGCTCGCCGCAGAGCATTTGGGTCAGGGTGCGGTTGCCGGCGCCCTGGATGATCCGGTAATGAAAGTCGAAGTCGCCTTCCTGCTGGTAATAACCGAGGCCGGCCTGGAAGGCTTCGTCGCGTTCATGGGTGTGCAGTACCTGGCGCAACTCCTCGATTTCGGCGTCGGTCATGCGCTCGGCGGCCAGGCGACAGGCCATGCCTTCGAGGGACTCGCGGATTTCGTAGAGTTCGATCAGCTCGGCATGGCTCAGGGACACCACCCGGGCACCGACATGCGGCACACGCACCAGCAGGCGCTGGCCTTCCAGGCGGTGGATCGCCTCACGCAGCGGGCCACGACTGATGCCGTAGGTGCGCGCCAGTTCCGGTTCGGAGATCTTACTGCCGGGGGCGATCTCACCCTTGACGATGGCGGCCTGGATACGCCGGAAGACGTTCTCGGACATGGTCTGGGAATCGTCTTGCGCCATCACTGGGCTTTCCAGTTGATCCAGCATATTGTCGACACCTTTAAAAGCAATGCCGCAAAAACTAGCTAATCAGCCCCTGATAGTCAAAGAATAAATACATATTGTCGACAATCGTCTAATAGCCCCTGTCGCACCTTCCAGGGGCATGGCCGCCTGCCAGCGCTGGCGTCGCAAAAGCATCATGTTAGAATGCCCGCCGCTTTCGCCTGACATCTCCTGATGAAACGGCGCACGAGGGAGTTTGCGCAGCAATGCCAGTCGCCTTGAATTGAACATCGCATGGCACCGCCTCAGGATTTATGAGACTCAAGCCCTTCCTTCTATTGATTTGCCTGATTTGCGTATCGGGTCTTGGCGCAGGCGCCGAGAAGACCGTGTATGGCCTGAATGAATACGCCAAGCTGACCGGGATCGACCTGGAAGTGGCGGCCAAACTCGACACCGGCGCCAAGACCGCTTCGCTCAGCGCCCGCGATATCAAGCGCTTCAAGCGCAATGGCGAGTCCTGGGTGCGCTTTTACCTGGCTATCGACACCGCCCATTCCCACCCCATCGAACTGCCCCTGGCCCGCGTCAGCAAGATCAAGCGCCGCGCCGGTGACTACTCACCCGATGAGGACAAGCACTACACCGCCCGCCCGGTGATAGCCCTGGATGTCTGCATGGGCACCACGATACGCAGCATCGAAGTGAACTTGACTGACCGCAGCGCATTCCAATATCCGCTGCTGATCGGCTCCGAAGCGTTGAAACGCTTTGATGCGCTGGTCGACCCCAGTCTCAAATACGCAGCGGGCAAACCTGCCTGCGCCGCCGACGCTTATACCGCCGAGTAAACCGAATGCGCTCTCTGACCCTGCACCTGAAAATCCTGATCACCATTCTGGTGGTGCTGGGTATTTCGGTCACCGCCTACCAGATTTTCGTGTTGGGTATCCCGGTGACCGAGGACGCCACTGACGACTTGTGGAACATCGACGCCAAGGTCGAGTTCGTCGCCAACCCCAAGGACCCGGTCAAAATCTCGATGTTCGTGCCGCCGCTGAGCCGCGACTTCGTCAGCCTCAATGAAAGCTTCATCTCGAACAACTATGGGGTGAGCGTCAACCGTACCGACGGCAACCGCAAGGTGACCTGGTCGGCACGCCGGGCCAAGGGCAAGCAAACCCTGTACTACCGCCTCGTGCTGACCAAGCGCTACAGCGGCGAAAAGCTCAAGGTCAAGGGCCCGACCTTCCGCGACAGCATCGCCGTGGAAGGCCCGGAAAAGATCGCCGCCGAAGCCTTGCTCGCGCCGATCCGCCAGCACTCGGCCGACGTCGAGACGTTTATCGGCGAGGCCATCAAGCGCACCAACAACCTCAACGACGATAATGTGAAGCTGCTGCTGGCCGGCGACCCGTCGACACCGCACAAGGCCAAGATCGTCGAGCTGCTGCTGTCGATTGCCCACGTGCCGATCGAAAAGGTGCACACCCTGCGCCTGGTGGCCGACCAACCGCAGACCCCGGAGCTGTGGCTGCGCAGTTTCAATGGCAATGACTGGCTGTACTTCAACCCGGAAACCGGCGAACAGGGCCTGCCGGCCGACCGCCTGCTGTGGTGGACCGGCGATGAAAACCTGATCACGGTAGAGGGTGGCAAGAAAGCCGCCGTGACCTTCAGCCTGAACAACAGCGAAATGAACGCCATTCGCCTGGCCAAGCTGACCGATGAGAACACCGACGCCAACTTCCTCGAATACTCGCTGTACGGGCTGCCGCTGCAAACCCAGCAGACCTTCATGATCATGGTGATGATCCCGATCGGCGTGCTGGTGATCCTGATCCTGCGCAACCTGATCGGCCTGCAGACCCTGGGCACCTTTACCCCGGTGCTGATCGCCCTGGCGTTCCGCGAGACGCAGCTGGGCTTCGGTATTGTGTTATTCACCATCATCACGGCGCTGGGCCTGTCGCTCAGGTCGTACCTGGAACACTTGAAACTGCAGATGCTGCCCAGGCTGTCGGTGGTGCTGACCTTCGTGGTGGTGCTGATCGCGGCCATCAGCCTGTTCAGTCACAAGCTGGGGCTGGAACGCGGGCTGTCGGTGGCGCTGTTCCCGATGGTGATTCTGACCATGACCATCGAACGCCTGTCGATCACCTGGGAAGAGCGCGGCGCCACCCATGCATTGAAAGTGGCGATCGGCACACTGTTCGCCGCAACCCTGGCGCACCTGATCATGAGCGTGCCGGAACTGATCTACTTCGTGTTCACCTTCCCGGCGATCCTGTTGATTCTGGTGGGTTTCATGCTGGCCATGGGGCGCTATCGCGGCTACCGCCTGACCGAACTGGTGCGTTTCAAGGCCTTCCTCAAGGCTGATTCATAATGTTCGGCTTCTGGAAAACCTGGAAGGCCCTGGAGGCGCGGGGGATCATGGGCATCAACCGGCGTAACGCCGACTATGTGCTCAAGTACAACAAGCGCAGCCTGTATCCGATTGTGGATGACAAGATCATCACCAAGGAGCGCGCCATCGCCGCCGGCATCCATGTGCCGGAAATGTACGGGATCATTTCCACCGAAAAGGAAATCGACAAGCTCGATGAGATCCTCGATGGGCGCAGCGACTTCGTGATCAAGCCGGCCCAGGGCGCCGGCGGTGATGGCATCCTGGTGGTCGCCGACCGCTTTGAAGGGCGCTATCGCACGGTATCCGGCAGGTTGCTGACCCATGAGGAAATCGAACATCAGATTTCCAGCATCCTCACCGGCCTGTATTCCCTGGGTGGCCACCGCGATCGCGCCTTGATCGAATACCGCGTGGTGCCCGACCAGATCTTCAAAAGCATCAGCTACGAAGGCGTGCCGGATATCCGCATCATCGTGCTGATGGGCTACCCGGTCATGGCCATGCTGCGCTTGCCCACTCGCCAGTCGAGCGGCAAGGCCAACCTGCACCAGGGCGCGATCGGCGTCGGCGTCGACCTGGCGACCGGCGTGACCCTGCGCGGTACCTGGCTGAACAACATCATCACCAAACACCCCGATACCACCAATGCCGTGGACGGTGTGCAACTGCCCTACTGGGACGGTTTCATGACACTCGCCGCCAGCTGCTATGAGTTGTGCGGGCTGGGTTATATCGGCGTGGACATGGTGCTGGACCAGGAAAAAGGCCCGCTGATCCTTGAGCTCAATGCCCGGCCAGGGCTGAATATCCAGATCGCCAACGACTGCGGCCTGACCCTGCGCACCCATGCGGTAGAGGCGCGGCTGGAAGCGTTGAAGTCGGCCGGCGTGACGGAAACCCCGCAGGAGCGGGTGAAAATCGTGCAGGAAATGTTTGGGCATATCCCACCGGTTGAAGGCTAAATGCTGACTTGTTCCGTACACCCACTGCCCTACCGGGCCAACCCCGCCGAGTATTTTGCGGCGATTCGCCACGCGCCTGGGGCCGTGCTGCTGGACAGCGGCCGACCTGCGGCCGAGCGTGGGCGCTATGACCTGCTCAGCGCTTGGCCGCAAGCGACGCTGACGGTATTACCTGACGAAAGTGGTGACGGTTTCCTGCAGCGTTTGCGGGAAAACCTTGCGCAACTGGGTCGGGCGGATCTGCCTGCCGGTTATGAACTGCCCTTTACCGGCGGGCTGATCGGCTACCTGAGCTATGACTTTGGTCGGCACCTGGAGCCAATGCCGCACCTTGCGGCGGATGACTTGCACCTGCCGGATGCGCGCATCGGCCTGTATGCCTGGGCGTTGATCAGCGATCATCAGGCACAAACCAGCCAGCTTGTATTCCATCCGGCATTGGCCGACAGCGAGCAACAGCGCTTGATCACGCTGTTCGGCCAACCGGTGGCCGAGCCAGGGGCGCCCTTCACGCTGCTGGGGCCCATGGCGCCCGACCTCAGCGCCGAGGCGTACCGGCAGGCCATCGTGCGCATCCAGGATTACATCCAGGCCGGCGACTGCTATCAGGTCAACTTCACCCAGCGCTTCCGGGCCTCCTGCGCTGGCGACCCGTGGATCGCTTACTGTGCGCTGCGCCAAGCCTGCCCGACGCCCTTCTCCGGTTTCCAGAGCCTGCCGGACGATGGCGCGGTACTGAGCCTGTCGCCCGAACGTTTTGTGCACATCAGCGAACGCCGGGTCGAAACCCGCCCGATCAAAGGCACACGCCCCCGCGGCTTGACGCCCGAAGACGACGCCGCCAACGCCGCCGAGTTGCTGGCCAGCCCCAAGGACCGTGCCGAAAACCTGATGATCGTCGACCTGTTGCGCAACGACCTCGGCCGCACCTGCCGCATCGGCTCGGTGAAAGTACCGGAGTTGTTCAGCCTGGAAAGTTACCCCAACGTGCACCACTTGGTGAGCAGCGTCACAGGGGTGCTGGCCGACGACAAAGACGCCCTCGACCTGATCGCCGGCAGCTTCCCCGGCGGCTCCATCACCGGCGCCCCGAAGATCCGCGCCATGCAGATCATCGACGAACTGGAGCCGACGCGGCGCGGTTTGTACTGCGGTTCGCTGATGTACCTGGACGTGCGTGGCGAGATGGACAGCTCCATCGCCATCCGCAGCCTGCTGGTCAAGGATGGGCAGGTGTGCTGCTGGGGCGGCGGCGGGATTGTCGCTGATTCAGAGTGGGAGGCGGAGTATCAGGAATCGCTGACGAAGGTGCGGGTGTTGCTGCAAACGTTGGAAAACCTGTAGCGTCCCTGCCAACCCAGCGTCTCGAAAGAAAGGATCCCGGCGAGAAAAAATCTGAATCAGAACACCCGTGGACCGGGTGCGAGTTGCAGGTTAGCGTCCAGCTCTGACCGTCCAACCGCCGTCTGTGAAGGATCACATGAAGCGATTAAACACTCGCCAGAAATCATTTCCGAGATTGCATCCCAACCTGACCCCACCTATCATCTCCCAAATTGGGAGGTATCAGCGATGCGGATAATCGCTCTATCAACCTTACGGATATTCTGGGAAAGCCACCCAGCGCAGATCGACGCCAAAACGCCACTGGTCGAACTGTTTCGTCATATGGAGAAGGCCATTTACCCGACACCCCAAGCACTCAAAGCAGAGCTCAGAACAGCGAGCATTCTCAAAGGTGGCAGGGTTGTTTTCAACGTGGGTGGCAACAAGTATCGAGTGATCATGGCGATCGATTATCAGCGTCAGCTGGGGTTCATACGTTTCGTAGGAACCCACGCGCAGTACGACCAGATCAACGCGGAGACCGTGTGATGAACATCAAACCTATTCATTCTCAGGAAGACCTGACCGCTGCGCTTACGCGTATTGAACAACTGTGGGGAGCTGAAAAAGGCTCACTGGCGGGAGACGAGCTGGAAATCCTCGCAATACTCGTCGAAAAATACGAGGCGGAGCATTATCCAATGCCGCCTTCCAACCCAGTGGAGGCCATCAGGTTTCGCATGGAACAACTTGGCATGACCGCCCGCGACCTGGAACCCTTTATCGGCACCAGTGGACGGGTGTCTGAGGTGCTGAACCACAAGCGTAAGCTCAGCCTGTCAATGATCAAACGCCTGCATGAAGGCTTGCGCATTCCCTATGAGAGTTTGCTGGCAGACGCCTGATCGAGGGTGTCGTTACAGGCTCAACGCCCGATTCGACGCCTTGATAAATTCTTTCTTCAAATCCTCAAACGTATGCACCGCCGGGAACTGCGGGAACTCACGAATCACGTTTTGCGGCGCATGGAATAGAATCCCACGGTCCGCTTCGCCCAACATGCTGGTGTCGTTGTAGGAGTCACCTGCGGCAATCACGCGGTAGTACAAGCTTTTGAAGGCCAGTACCGACTGGCGCTTGGGGTCTTTCTGGCGCAGTTGGTAGCTCACCACCCGGTCATTTTCATCAGTGATCAGGCGGTGGCACAGCAAGGTCGGGAATCCCAGTTGGCGCATCAGCGGCTGGGAGAATTCGTAGAAGGTGTCTGACAGGATCACCACCTGGAAACGCTCACGCAGCCAGTTCACGAACTCGATGGCGCCGTCCAGAGGTTTGAGCGTGGCGATCACTGCCTGGATGTCGGCGAGCTTGAGCCCGTGTTCGTCGAGGATCCGCAGGCGTTGCTGCATCAGCACATCGTAGTCGGGAATGTCGCGGGTGGTGGCCCGCAGGGACTCAATACCGGTTTTTTCGGCGAAGGCGATCCAGATTTCCGGAACCAGCACCCCTTCCAGGTCAAGACAGGCAATTTCCACAAGACACTCCCGTTGGTTGTTATAAGTTGAGCGAGTACAAGGACTGCCGAACTCTAGCGACTCAAGCCCGTCGCCGCAACGCAGGGTGGATTTGATACCATCACTCCCCTATAGAGCGCTCAGCGCCACTGACCTGTAGGAACCGTCCTGATGAACCAAGCCTTCGACGTCGCCGAACTCGCCGCGACTTATGCCAACAAATCCGCCCAGGATATTCTCAAGCTGGCATTCAGCCAGTTCGGCGATGACCTGTGGATTTCCTTCAGCGGTGCCGAGGATGTGGTGCTGGTCGATATGGCTTGGAAGCTGAACAAGAACGTCAAGGTCTTCAGCCTCGACACGGGCCGCCTGCACCCGGAGACCTACCGGTTCATCGAGCAGGTGCGCGAGTTCTACAAGATCGACATCGAATTGATTTCGCCCGACCAGAGCAAGCTGGAACCTTTCGTCAAGGAAAAGGGCCTGTTCAGCTTCTACAAGGACGGCCATGGCGAATGCTGCGGCGTGCGCAAGATCGAGCCGCTGCGCCGTAAACTCGCCGGCGTGAGCGCCTGGGCCACCGGCCAGCGTCGCGACCAGAGCCCCGGCACCCGCAGCCAGGTGGCGGCGCTGGAAATCGATAGCGCGTTTTCCACACCGGAGCGCACCCTGTACAAGTTCAACCCGCTGGCGCAGATGACCAGCGAGGAGGTCTGGGGTTACATCCGCATGCTGGAGCTGCCGTACAACAGCCTGCATGAGCGCGGTTTCATCAGCATCGGCTGCGAGCCCTGCACCCGCCCCGTACTGCCTAACCAGCACGAGCGCGAGGGCCGCTGGTGGTGGGAGGAGGCAACCCAGAAGGAATGCGGGCTGCATGCGGGGAATATCATCAGCAAGGCATGAAGCTGAGGCTGTAAAAAAGACTGTGGGAGGGGGCTTGCTCCCGATAGCGGTGGTTCAGCCAGATTGCTGGTTACTGACACACCGCTATCGGGAGCAAGCCCCCTCCCACATTTGTTTTGTGCCATTCATGAAAATGTACACACAGATGTAACGATCGGTGCCATTTATGTGTGCATCTTTTTCGTCACAGCACCAAAACGTAACACCCGCGCCCTTGCATTATTTTGCTCGGAATCAGCTTCGTGCGGCCTTCAAAAATAAATACCTGTTCAAATGGTCAATTTATATCCATTCAAATTCAGATAGTTATCAAAAATACATATAAAAACGAAATTAGACAGCCGTTTAATAGATCGAAAACTGGCACGCATGTGGCTTAAGGTGAAATAGGTTTTGTATACAATAAATACAAATCATACATACACTTTGCCATCCGCGGCTCGCTCGCAGATGCGCTGGAGCCTGCCGGAATGCGTACAAGTCTTTCGAATAACATCGCACTGGATCTGCCCTCCTCCGCCCTGAAACCCGAGGCTACAAGCCCTGGCCCCCTGGTGCTCAGCCCGCGCCTGCACAACCAAGACCTGGCACCCACCAAGCGCGAAGGCCGACGCTGGGGGCGCTACAGCATTTTTGCGCTGTGGACCAACGATGTGCACAACATCGCCAACTATTCATTTGCCATCGGCCTGTATGCGCTGGGGCTCGGCGGCTGGCAGATCCTGTTATCCCTGGGTATCGGCGCGGCGCTGGTGTACTTCTTCATGAACTTGTCGGGGTTTATGGGGCAGAAGACCGGTGTGCCGTTTCCGGTGATCAGCCGTATCAGCTTCGGTATTCATGGCGCACAGATTCCCGCGTTGATTCGCGCGGTCATTGCAATTGCCTGGTTTGGTATCCAGACCTACCTGGCGTCGGTGGTTTTCCGCGTGTTGCTATCGGCGATTCATCCAGGCTTTGCCGACTATGACCACAACTCGATCCTCGGCCTGTCCACCCTGGGCTGGGTGTGTTTCGTGACGATCTGGTTCGTGCAGTTGGCGATCCTGGCGTATGGCATGGAAATGGTGCGTCGCTACGAAGCCTTCGCCGGGCCGGTGATCCTGGTGACCGTTGCCTCATTGGCCGGTTGGATGTATTTCCAGACCGCAGGTGATATCGCCTGGTCGATCCGCGAGCCGCTGAGCGGCGGCGAGATGTGGCGCAATATCTTTGCCGGCGGCGCGTTGTGGCTGTCCATCTATGGCACGCTGATCCTTAATTTCTGCGACTTCGCCCGCTCTTCACCGTGCCGCAAGACCATCCTGGTGGGCAACTTCTGGGGCTTGCCGGTGAACATCCTGGTATTCGCGGCGATCACCGTGCTGCTGTGCGGCGGCCAATTCCAACTCAATGGCCGCGTGATCGAAAGCCCTACCGAAATCATCGCCGCCATCCCCAATACCTTCTTCCTGGTGCTGGGCTGCCTGGCTTTCCTGATCGTCACAGTGGCGGTGAACATCATGGCCAACTTCGTGGCACCGGCCTTCGTGCTGAGCAACCTGGCGCCCAAGTACCTGAACTTCCGTCGCGCCGGGTTGATCAGCGCCACCGTGGCGGTGCTGATCCTGCCGTGGAACCTCTACAACAGCCCGCTGGTGATCGTGTATTTCCTTTCCGGCCTGGGTGCGCTGCTGGGGCCGTTGTACGGGGTGATCATGGTCGATTACTGGCTGATCCGTAAAAGCCGGGTGGATGTGCTGCAGCTGTACAGCGAAGATCCCAACGGTGCTTATTACTACAGCCACGGGGTCAATTTGCGCGCAGTGGCGGCGTTTGTGCCTGCGGCGGTGATCGCGATTCTGCTGGCGCTGTTGCCTGGTTTTGCCGGTGTCGCGCCGTTTTCCTGGTTGTTTGGCGCCGGTATTGCAGGGTTGCTGTACCGGCTGATCGCCAAGCGCCAAGCGTTCTACGCCGATGTCAGCGGCGAAAGCATTGCAGTCGATAACGTCAGTCACTAATCAAGGACACTCCATGCGTATCCTCGTCGTCAACGTCAACACCACCGAATCCATCACCGACACCATCGCCCAACAGGCGCGGGCCGTGGCTTCGCCCGGCACCGAGATCGTCGGGCTCACCCCCTACTTCGGCGCAGAATCGGTAGAAGGCAATTTTGAAAGTTACCTGGCGGCCATTGCCGTGATGGATCGGGTGATGGCCTACGACCAGCCATTCGATGCGGTGATTCAGGCCGGTTACGGCGAGCACGGCCGTGAAGGCTTGCAGGAGTTGCTGAATGTGCCGGTGGTGGACATCACCGAAGCGGCCGCCAGCACTGCGATGTTCCTGGGCCACGCCTATTCAGTGGTGACCACCCTGGACCGCACCGTGCCGCTGATCGAAGACCGCCTGAAACTCGCAGGCTTGTACCAGCGTTGTGCCTCGGTGCGGGCCAGTGGCATGGCGGTATTGGAGCTGGAAGAAAACCCGTTGGCCGCGATGGAGGCCATCGTGCGCCAATCGGAACTGGCCATCCATGAGGACAAGGCCGAAGTAATCTGCCTGGGTTGCGGCGGCATGGCCGGGCTGGACGAACAGATTCGCCGGCGCACGGGCGTACCGGTGGTGGATGGCGTGACAGCGGCGGTGACCATTGCCGAGTCGCTGGTACGACTGGGTTTGTCGACGTCGAAGATCCGGACCTATGCAACGCCACGACCGAAGAACGTGATTGGCTGGCCGGGCCGGTCCTGATACCCGTCAGTGGAGGCTTAACGCTGTCACTGTGGGAGGGGGCTTGTTCCCTCCCACATTCAGACTGCGCTGAACCTTTGCCCCAGCCCCTGCTCGGCAAACTGCTCGATGATGAAATCCACAAATGCCCGGGTCTTGCCGGGCAGCAGTTTGTGTTCGGCGTAATACAGTGAAATGTTGCCGTCGTCGACGTACCAGTCAGGCAGTACCCGCACCACCTCACCGCTGTCGAGGAACGGCACCGCCATCGGCATGCTCACCAGCGCAATGCCTAAACCCTGGGCACTGGCGCAGCACGCCGCCTCGGAGTCGCTCATGGTCATGCCGGGCTTGAGCACCAGCGGGCGGTGCTCGCGCTCCCGACTGGTGAGTTGCCAAGAGCGTACGCGGCCAGTCTGCGGCGAACGGATCAAGATGCCGCTGCAACTCGCCAGATCTTCGGGATGCAAAACGGGCGGGCACTGTGCGAGGTAGGCCGGCGCCGCCACCAGCACCCGATGGGCCGGCGTGAGCTTGCGTGCAACCACCCCTTGGGGCAATTCGAATCCACCGCCGATCGCCGCGTCAAAACCCTGGCCGATCAGATCGACTTGGCGGTTATCAAAATGCCAGTCCGGCCTGATATCCGGAAAGCGCTGCATGAACTTGCCCAGCAACGGCACCACGTACCGATTACCGAACACCGTGCCCATGCTGACCTTGAGCGTGCCCACCGGGCGCCCCTGCGCACTGGCCAGGTTGGCCACGGCATTTTGAATGGTGGTGAGGCTGGCGCCGACTTCTTCGAGAAACAGCTGGCCGGCTTCGGTCAAGGTCAGGCGCCGGGTGCTGCGCTGGAACAAGCGCACACCCAGGCGCGCTTCCAGCTTGGCAACACTTTTGCCCACCGCCGCCGGGGTTAGGCTCAGGTGCCGGGCGGCTTCGGCAAAACTGCCGCCTTCAGCGCTGCGCATAAAGCATTCGATACCGCCAAAGCTCTCCATATCGCCCCACTCTAAACTTTTGGTTTACACAGACTATAGCAATCACGGTCTACCGGGCGCGATGGTCCAGGCCGATACTCGCTTCCAACCACAAGGCATTCCGCCTTGAACAGCTCGGAGATCGACATGACCACACAGAACCTCAGCGGCAAAGTTGCCTTGATCCAAGGCGGTTCCCGCGGCATCGGCGCCGCCATCGTCAAGCGCCTCGCCGCGCAAGGTGCAGCCGTCGCCTTTACCTACGTCAGCTCGGCCGACAAGGCGCAAGCATTGCAGAACAGCGTGATCAGCGAAGGCGGCAAAGCCTTGGCGATTCATGCCGACAGCGCCGATGCCACGGCGATACGCCAGGCGGTCGACACCACCGTCGCAGCGTTCGGCGGCCTGGACATCCTGGTGAACAACGCCGGTGTGCTGGCCATCGGGCCGCTGGAAGAGTTCAAGCTGGAAGATTTCGACCAGACCCTGGCGATCAACGTGCGCAGCGTGTTTATCGCCACTCAGGCAGCCGCCAAACACATGAAAGACGGTGGACGCGTGATCAACATCGGCAGCACCAACGCCGAGCGCATGCCGTTTGGCGGTGGCGGGCCCTATGCCATGAGCAAATCCGCGCTGGTGGGGCTGACCAAAGGGCTGGCACGGGACCTGGGGCCGCGTGGCATCACCGTCAACAACGTGCAGCCTGGGCCGGTGGACACCGACATGAACCCGGCGAACAGTGATTTTGCAGATAGTTTGATTGGGTTGATGGCGGTGGGTCGGTATGGGCATGTTGAAGAGATTGCCAGCTTCGTCGCTTATCTTGCGGGGCCGGAAGCCGGCTATATCACAGGCGCCAGCCTGACTATCGATGGTGGTTTCAGCGCTTAAACCACTGTGGGAGGGGGGCTTGCTCCCGATGGCGATGTGTCAGTCACTGTATCTGGTGACTGAACCACCGCCATCGGGAGCAAGCCCCCTCCCACACGGTTTGATCGTGTTTGTTCAGGACATCGGCGGCAAGCCATAGGCGGCGAGATCGAAGTCTGCAAGTTTGCGAATGATCTGGTCAGCATGCTGGTACTTGCTGTCAGCCATGGCTTCATCCGGCACGGCGATGGCGGTCATATGTGCGGCTTTCGCGGCGGTAACGCCGAACGGCGAATCTTCGAAGACCAGGCAATCCTCGGGCGCGACGCCCAGGCGGCGGGCGGCGGTGAGGAAGATGTCGGGGGCCGGTTTGGCGGCGCCGACTTCCGGGTCATCGGCCGTGACGATGGTGTCGAACAGAGCAAACCACTCGCGGTGCAGCGTGGTCTTGTGGCCAAACGAATTGCGCGACGAACTGGTGCCCACGGCAATCGGAATATGGTGTGCTTTCAAATGCCGCACCAGCGCTTCGGCACCGGGCATGCCCAAAGCCTTGGGGAAACGCTCGCTCATCAGCGGTTCGCGGATGGTCAGGAACTGCGCCGGTGTGATCGGCAGGTCCAGCGCCTTGACCACATAATCGGCCAGGTCCTGGGCACCGCGGCCAATGATGTGCTGCTTGATACCCCAGTCATAGGTTCGGCCGTAGCGTTCGGCGATGATCTGCGTCACTTCGGTGTAGATGCCCTCAGTGTCCAGCAACAATCCGTCCATATCGAATATCACGGCCTTGATCGGACCGACAGCGCTACGCGGTGCATTCATCACAACAGAACCTGGAGGAAGGACTAAAAGGATTCAGCACAATAACGGCCACGCTTGTCGGCAGGCAACCCTTTGCCATGACCGCCCGCACTGCAAAGGCGCAGGGAACGGCAGTGGAGCTGTTCAACCTCGCGGTGTAGATGCGCTTGATCAGGCGGGCTCAGACAGGCAGCCCAAACCGTCCAATGTGGCCTCCACCGCCTGGTCCAGCGGCGTATGAGGTTCCCTGCCCAACACCGCGACCAGGCGTTCATTGCCCATGCGCAACGGGGTGCGCCAGAGGTAACGCATCTCCTGCATCTCACGGAACGTGACGACAAAGGGCGCCGCCACCTTCAACAGCCACCAAGGGAACCGGCCTACGCGAGGTTGCTGACCCGTCCTGCGCAACACCACACGCTGGATGGCCTCGCTCATCTGTGTGCCATCGGCATCGACGAAACCCGCCATGTGAAAACGGGCGAACGCGTCAAGGGTGGCACGGCGCTCAAGCAACTCGACCATCGTGCGCGCCACGTCCGGCAAATAGGCCCACTGATGCAGCACGCCACGCGCGCCCGGATAACTCACTTTGGCGACCGGTTTTCCAGGCTTGATCAGCCCCATGGAAAACCAGTTATTGGACGCACGGGCGCCGAAAAAATCCCCGGCGCGTACGATCAAGACCCGCGCGCCCCGGCGGGAGGCGTCGAGCAAGCGCTGCTCCAGTTGCACACGGATCGCCCCTTTGCGCGTCTGCGGGTGCTGGGGCGCATCCTCATGCGGCAGCGCAAACGCATCCGGCCCGAAGTTATACACCGTGCCCGGCAACACGATGGTCGCGCCCTCGGCAATCGCCGCGGCGATGGTATTGTCGATCATCGGCAGTACCAGCCCGGCCCAATTGCGGTAGCCCGGCGGGTTGACCGCATGGAAGATCACCTCGCAACCACGCGCTGCCGCCAGTACTTGCTGCCGATCGAGTGCGTCGCCCTTGAGCCAGGTGAGGTCAGGGTTTCGCCGGCGCGCTTTGTCGACATCCCGGGTCAACGCAAGCACGTCCCAACCCGCCGCTGCCAGTTGCTGCGCGACCTCGCCACCAATGCCACCGGTTGCACCCAATACCAGAACCTTGCTCATCACACTCTCCCACGTTGGTTGGTGAGCGCATTCTGTTCCGGACCCGGCTATAGAGGAATTGCCTAAGACCCACCAGTCGCTATACATTTATGCATGGCATCGAATATTGGTTGGGAGCTTTACCGGTCGTTCCTGGGTGTACTCAAGGAAGGATCGTTGTCGGGGGCCGCGCGGCTGCTCGGCATCACCCAGCCTACGGTGGGCCGGCATATCGCTGCGCTGGAAACGGCGTTGGACGTGGTGCTGTTCACACGTTCACCGACAGGGCTGCTGCCGACGGCGGTGGCGCATACCTTGCGCGCCCACGCTGAAACCATGGAACGCACCGCCGCCGCCCTCGAGCGCGCCGCCTCCTCCCACGGTGACGAGGTGCGCGGTGTGGTGCGGGTTTCCGCGAGTGAAGTCGTCGGCGTGGAATTGCTGCCACCGATCATCACTCAATTACGCCGTGAGCATCCGCACCTGCGGGTCGAACTGGTGCTGACCAACCGCCTCAGCGATCTTTTGCAACTGGAAGCCGACATCGCCGTGCGCATGGTCCGGCCCAGCCAGGAACAACTGCTGGCGCGGCGCGTAGGCCTGATCGAAGTCGGCCTGCACGCCCGTGATGATTACCTGCAACAACGGGGCGTGCCCCTGCACATGCAAGACTTGGCCAACCATTCGGTGATCGGCTTCGACCAGGAAAACGCCTTCATCCGCAGCCTGGCCATCAAGGGCTTCGAACGCAGCGCCTTCGCCCTCTGCAGCGACAGCGACCTGGCACAACTGGCACTGATCCGCGCCGGTGCCGGCATCGGTGGCTGCCAAGTGCAACTGGCCAAGCGCGACCCACGCCTGCAGCGAGTGCTGCCGCAGTTTTTCGCGCTCAAACTGGACACCTGGGTGACCATGCACGAGGACCTGCGCAACAGCCCACGCTGTCGGGTGATGTTTGATGCATTGGTGGCCGGTTTGCAGCGTTACGTACAGCTTTGAGACAGCTTCACTGGTAAAGAATCAGGCTTCCCAGATTCCGTGTGCAGAAGCCCCCATGTCCGAAGCCTTCGAAGTCCCCAGCCCCCACGAAAAACACATCGAACACACCACCGAACATGCCCACGGCCGCGGTGACAATTTCGCCAGCCGCATTGCCGTGATGACCGCGCTGATGGCCACCCTCGGCGCCATGCTCAGCTACCAGGCCGGCTCCACCGAAAGCGAAGCGGCGATGGACAAGAACAACGCCGCCATCATCAAGACCGAAGCCGCCAACCAGTGGAATTACTACCAGGCCAAATCCAGCCGGCAAAACCTGGCCGAACTGGCCGCGCACATCCCCGGCGTCGATGCGGCGCACTACAACGACGAAGTGCAGCGCTACAAAAGCCAGAAGGAAGAAGTGCGCAAACAAGCCGAAAAACTGGAGGCCACCTCCCGAGAGTGGGATCAGAAATCCGAAGAGGCACTGCACCAGCATCACCGCTGGGCTCAGGCGATGACGGCGATTCAGATCGCGATTTCGTTGGCGGCGATTACCTTGCTCACGCGGCGTGAATGGCTTAAGCGCATGTCCTATGCGGCGGCGGGTGTGGCGGTGGTGCTGGGCAGCCTGGCGTGGTTGCATATCTGACGCCAAGCACGTCCCGGTGCGCGGGTATCCGCGCCTGTCAGCCTGGGCGTAAGTGCGGGTATGAAAGTGAAACCTTTGGCTGGCGGATTTCAATCTGCCAGCTGAGCGATTAGAGTGTCGCGCCCCGGGAAATTGGATCCCGGGCTTGAGTTCATGGAGTTATTCAGTGAAGTACGTCAGTAAAGTGGTTGCAGCAGCAGTTCTGGGTTTTACCCTTGCAGGTTGCACCGGTACCGCGATCAAATCCCCGCATTACGACAGCAGCCAATACACCGTTTTGGGTCACAGTGAAGCCAGCGCCACCGGCATCATGCTGTTCGGCTTGATCCCGATCGGCCAGAACAGCCGTTTCGTGCGCGCGCAGGACGCGGCCATCAAGGCCAAAGGCGGCGATGCACTGATCAACACCCAAGTGCAAGAAAACTGGTTCTGGGCCTGGGTGCTCAGCGGTTACACCACCAAGATCTCGGGTGATGTGGTCAAGCTGAAAACTGCGCAATAAATGATCGTGAAATAGTCAAAATCGCCAGGGCTCAGGTCCGTGCGCGACGTATCATGGGCCATACCTTCGAGGATGGCCCATGAACCTCAGTATCCTTTACGCCCTCGCGGCCGCCGCCTTGTTCGGCGCCAGTACCCCACTTGCCAAAAGCCTGGGCCTTGGCCTCTCGCCCATACTCCTCGCCGGCCTGCTCTACCTTGGCAGCGGTATCGGTCTGGCCGGTGTGCGCTGCATACGTGATCGCGGCTGGAAGTCTAGCGGATTGGCCCCCTCGGAATGGCCCTGGCTGCTCGGCGCCATCGTCTTCGGCGGCATCCTCGGGCCTGTCGCCCTGATGTTCGGCCTGACCCGCACCGCCGGGGCCACGGCTTCATTGATGCTCAACCTCGAGTCGGTACTGACTGCGGTTATCGCCTGGCTGGTGTTCAGGGAAAACGCCGACCGCCGTATCGTGCTCGGTATGCTCGCCATTGTGCTGGGCGGCGTAGTGCTGTCCTGGTCCGACGGCGGCGCTACCAGCCAGGACTGGACGGGACCGTTTGCCGTTGCGCTGGCCTGCCTGTGCTGGGGGATCGACAACAACCTGACGCGCAAGGTATCCGCGTCTGACGCCCTGTTTATTGCAGGCGCCAAGGGCTTGATTGCCGGGTGGGTGAATTGCAGCTTGGCGCTTTATCTCGGCGCGCAGCTCCCGAGCGCCGTACAAATTGCCCCCGTGTTGCTGGTCGGGTTTCTTGGCTATGGCATCAGCCTGGTCCTGTTCGTACTGGCACTCCGCGGGCTGGGCAGTGCCCGCACCGGCGCCTACTTTTCGACAGCGCCCTTCCTCGGGGCTGCGGTTGCCTTATGGGTGATGGACGAGTCGGTCACCGCCGCGTTCTGGATCGCGTCGGCGTTGATGGCTATCGGCGTGTGGCTGCACCTGACAGAGCGGCATGCCCACGAGCATCTGCATGAAGCAACGGAACACGGGCATCGCCACGTGCATGATGAGCATCACCAGCATGAGCATGACTTTGAATGGGACCCGGCGGTGCCGCATAGCCACGTGCATGTGCACAGTGCGATGAAGCATAGCCATGCGCATTTTCCGGACGTGCATCATCGGCATAGGCATTGAGGAGTGGCGTTTTCAGGGAATGTATCAAGGCCCCTCAGCGCGGCCCTAAAAGCAGCGTTCGTTCAAGCGTGGTCGCCGTTGTGAGCTTTACGCTCGTACTCCCAGCCTTTGCACGCCAATCCTACAGGCTTGGGAATCAGGGCAGAGTCCACTATCGACTTCGCGCCGTAACCCAGGTCCTTGAGAATCTCGCACTCTGCTGCGAAATAAGCAGTGATGCCGTCGTGCTCAGTGACTTTGCCCTGCTCTGCTCAATTCCACTACGCGATGGGTGCGATCTGCTGGATGTCATTGGGCGTCGGCTGGACATGCCGTGTACGTGATCTAGAACGGGAAATTTCCAAGCCCAGAAAGCACAAAACCCCTGGTTTCTTTCGAAACCAGGGGTTTTGTTTACATCGAATTTGGCGGTGAAGGAGAGATTCGAACTCTCGATACAATTTCTTGTATACACACTTTCCAGGCGTGCTCCTTAAGCCACTCGGACACTTCACCGTATCTCGTCAAACCAGTTCAGTCTGTCGAGGCGCGCTAATGTAGTCGAAAGCCTTTCCGATGGCAAAGGTTTTTTTCAGAATTTTCATGCGGTTAGACGGTTATGTCATAACCCGCCTGGTCAGGGACGGTGATTCTGCCATTCTTGGGCATGGGCAACGTGAGCCTGGGACGCTCGGTGCGCCCTGCTCCGGGCCGTCTAAGCTTGGGTGTGGCGTAAAAGCCTGACTGGGTGGTCAGTCACGGCGCTTTACCGGGGCGGGCGTGGTGGGTAACGTTTGCGTATGCATTTCTATCCGTAGCTTCTCTATAACAAGTCTTACAAGGAACCGCGTCATGAGTGAGTTGATTGCCTACCACCTCGAAGACGGTATCGCGACCCTGACCTTGAGCAACGGCAAGGTGAATGCCATTTCTCCGGCGGTGGTCAGTGAGTTCAATGCGGCGCTGGATCAGGCCGAGAAAGACCGGGCCGTGGTGGTGATCACCGGGACGCCGGGGATACTGTCGGGTGGTTATGACTTGAAGGTGATGACCGCCGGCCCCAAAGAGGCGATCAGCCTGGTGACGTCGGGCTCGACGTTGGCGCGTCGTCTGTTGTCCCACCCGTTTCCGGTGATCGTCGCTTGCCCTGGGCATGCGGTGGCCAAGGGCGCGTTCCTGTTGTTGTCGGCCGATTATCGGATTGGTGTGGAAGGCCCGTTCAGCATCGGCCTGAATGAAGTGGCGATCGGCATGACCATGCACCACGCCGGTATCGAATTGGCGCGGGATCGCCTGCGTAAGTCGGCGTTCCAGCGTTCGGTGATCAACGCCGAGATGTTCGACCCGCAGGGCGCCTTGCATGCCGGCTTCCTGGATAAGGTCGTCGCCCCCGAAGAGTTGCACGCAGCGGCCCTGGAAGCGGCGCGTCAGTTGAAGAAGATCAATATGAACGCCCACAAGCACACAAAGCTGAAAGTGCGCAAAGCACTGCTGGAGGCGTTGGATGACGCAATCATTCAGGATCAGGGGCATGTCCTGAGCTAAGTCCTCACAACTGCAGCATCAGAGCCCGACCTTGAGTCGGGCTTTTTCTTACAGATAAATCAGAATCATCTATAGGCGCTCTAGTCGGGCGATGTCGGCGCATATTGAAACATGTGCTTAAACATCGCCTATCTCCCACGTCTGCAGGGGCAATTGCCGAACCCAGTGCACACCCGTACACTGCGCCACCCTTGTACCGATGGACCGTGTCGATGCTTTTTCTGCTACGTATGCTGTTGATGGGCCTGCACTTTATCGTCGCCGGTGTGCTGGGCGTAGTGTTGGGCCTTTGCCGTCCGTTCAACCCGGACAACAGCCGCCTGTGCGCCCGCCTCTATGCGCTGCCGGCCATGTGGCTCTTGGGGCTGAACGTGAAAGCGCAGGTCGACTCGCTGCGCAACAAGCCCGGCACCTGCGTGATCATCGCCAACCACCAGTCCAACTATGACCTGTTTGTGTTCGGCACCGTGGTGCCTCACCGCACGGTGTGCATCGCCAAGAAGAGCCTGAAATGGGTGCCGCTGTTCGGCCAGTTGTTCTGGCTGGCAGGCAATGTGCTGATCGACCGAGGCAATGCCTACAAGGCACGCCGGGCAATGCTTACCACCACCCATACGTTGCAACATGAGAACACCTCGATCTGGGTGTTCCCGGAGGGCACACGCAACCTGGGCAAAGGCCTGTTGCCGTTCAAGAAAGGCGCATTCCATATGGCGATTGCGGCCGGAGTGCCGATCGTGCAGGTGTGCGTCAGCAACTACATCACCCATATGCAGCTCAATCGCTGGAACAGTGGGGATGTGCTCATACGGTCGTTGCCGCCGATTCCTACGGTTGGGCTGACTTCGGATGACATCCCCCGGTTGATGCAAAGTTGTCAGGTGCAGATGGATGAATGCATCGCGCAGATGGATCGTGAGTTGCGGGCTGCTTGAACACCGCCCGGGGGTGCTTCGCCCCCTAGCGCGAGCAAGCTCGCTCGCCACAAAAAGCTTGTCGCAATGACAGCTACGACGGAACGTCATTCAGGCTAAGCTGCCCAACATCTGTCATCCCAATAAGAAGCGATCAGCACCATGGGTAGAGTTGTTGCGGCTGCCGTCTACAGCGCCGGCAAGAAAGTCACCGATATCACCCTCGACGAAGGCGCCGCCTGGGCCGCCAAACCTGACCACTTTGTATGGATCGGCCTGGAAGCACCCAACGCTCAAGAGCTGGCCAACCTGCAACGCCAGTTCAACCTGCATGAACTGGCCATCGAAGATGCCCTGGAAAAGCACAGCCGCCCGAAGCTGGAAACCTTCGGCGATGCACTGTTTATCGTCACCTACTCACCGGTGCGCGAGAACGGCAAGCTGGTGTTTATCGAAACCCACATCTTCGCCGGCAATGGCTACATCATCACTGCACGCAATGGCCACTCGGCATCCTACGGGCTTGTGCGCCAGCGCTGTGAGGCGCGGCCACTGTTGCTGGAGCATGGGGAAGATTTCGTACTCTATGCGCTGCTGGATTTCGTCACCGAGAATTACCAACCGGTGAGCGAGGCGATCCATGCCGAGATCGATGAACTGGAACGCAACGTATTGTGCAGCTCGCTGAATGAGCGTGATATCCAGAACTTGCACGGCTTGCGCCGCGATGTGCTGCGGCTCAAGCGCTACGTCGCGCCGATGGTGGAGATCAGCCAGGAGCTGCAGAAGCTGAGCTTCCCGTTCATCGACAAGAACATGCGCCCGTATTTCCGCGATGTGCAGATCCATGTGACACGGCAAATGGAAGACCTCACCACCCTGCGCGATATCGCCAGCCAGACCATCGAGATCGGTGTGTTGCTGGAGGCTTCGCGTCAAAGCGTGGTGCAGCGCAAGTTCGCCGCATGGGCGGCGATCCTCGCCTTCCCCACAGCGGTGGCGGGGATCTACGGGATGAACTTCCAGAATATGCCCGAGCTGCAATGGCACTACGGCTATTTTGCAGTGCTCGGGTTTATCGCGGTGGGCTGTACCGGTTTGTGGGCCAGCTTCAAGCGTTCGGGCTGGCTTTAACGCTTGGCCTCGGATTTGTGGGCCACGAAACGCATCATCCATTCCGCCACGGTGACGCCGTGGTGGTCGCGCTCCAGGCTGGCGACGCCATGGTTGTAGACCTTCTCGCCCAAGGTCGTCTGAAGGATCTCCAACAGCTCGCGGGAATAGTCATGGACAAATTCCGGATGGCCTTGGAAGCACAGCACCTGATCGCCAATGTGGTACGCCGCAAACGGGCAAAACGCGCTGGAAGCAATCACCGTGGCGTTTTTCGGCAGCGTAGTGACCTGGTCCTGATGGCTGATCAATAGCGTCAGTTCTTCCACTTCAGGGCTCATCCACGGCGCCTTGGCATCGAGCTTGTAATCGTGGATGCCCATGCCCCAGCCCTGGCCCGCGCGCTCGGTCTTGCCGCCCAGCAGCAGTGCCAGCAATTGGTGGCCGAAGCAGATCCCCAGCAGTTTGTCGCCGCGCTCGTAACGCTCGAGCAGATAAGTCTTGAGAGTCTGGATCCAAGGGTCGGTGCCAAAGGAATCAGCCTTGCTGCCAGTGACCAGGTAGGCATCAAACACTTCGTCTTCCGGCGGGTATTCGCCCTGCACAACGTTGTAGACAACGAATTCGGCGGCAATCGGCTGCTTGGAGAACAGGCGCTTGAACATCTGCCCGTACCCTTGGTATTGATCGATCAAGCCTGGACGCAGGATATCGGTTTCCAGGATACAGACGCGTAGCGACATAAAAAATACCTGACACGGTGATGGGAATAATGCACACCCCAGAGCCTGCCCTGAAACACCCTCCAAGGCAAGCCCTTGTGGGAGGGGGCTTGCTCCCGATAGCGGTGGCACAGTTACTGACTCGTCAGCTGATACATCGCCATCGGGAGCAAGTCACCTCCCACATTCAGATCACCGAAATATTTCGCCTTGTGCAGCCTTTTCCAGCAACAACGCCGGAGGAGAGAACCTTTCCCCATATTGCTCCGCCAGGTAGCGCGCCCGGGCGATGAAGTCGTTCAACCCATACTGGTTGATAAACTGCAACGCACCGCCACTCCACGCGGCAAAGCCAATGCCGAAGATCGAGCCCACATTGGCATCCGCCGTGGACATCAACACCCCCTCCTCCACACACCGCACGGTTTCGATGGCCTGGATAAACAGCAGGCGGTCACGTACATCCTGTGGCGAAATCTGTTTACCCGGCTGTTCGAAACGGGCTTTCAGTTCCGGCCACAGGTGTTTTTGCCCGCCTGCCGGATAGTCATAGAACCCACCACCCGCTGCCTTGCCGGCGCGTTTGTACTCATTCACCAGCAGGTCGATCACCCGCGTTGCCGGATGCGTCGGCATCTCCTTACCTTCGGCCTGCAGATCCTTGGCCGTTTGCTGTCGGATATGGCTCATCAAGCTGAGCGATACCTCATCGGACACCGCCAACGGCCCCACCGGCATGCCGGCCTTGCGCGCTTCGGTCTCGATCATCGGTGCGGCCATGCCTTCACCGAGCATAGCGATGCCTTCATTGGTGAAGGTGCCGAACACCCGCGAGGTGAAGAAGCCACGACTGTCGTTGACCACAATCGGGGTTTTCTTGATCTGCAGTACGAAATCAAAACCTCGGGCCAGGGTTTCGTCGCGGGTGTGCGTGCCCTTGATGATTTCCACCAACGGCATCTTGTCCACCGGGCTGAAGAAATGCAGGCCCAGGAACTTGCCTGGATCGGGCACGGCGTTGGCCAGGCCGCTGATGGGCAAGGTGGAGGTATTGGAGGCGATCACCGCTTCGGCGCCGACCACGCTTTGGGCGGCGGCCGAAACCTGGGCCTTGAGCTCGCGGTTTTCAAATACGGCCTCGATGATCAGGTCGCAACCGGCCAGATCGGCATCAGAGGCCGTAGGATGAATGCGCGCCAGGGTGGTATCGCGCTGCTCGGCGGTCAATTGCCCACGCCCCACCTTCTTGTCCAATAGCGCGGCCGAGTGCGCCTTGCCTTTCTCGGCGGCGGCGAGGTTGATGTCCTTGAGCACCACGTCAATGCCCGCGCTGGCACTGACATAAGCGATCCCCGCGCCCATCATCCCGGCACCGAGCACGCCGACTTTGCGTGTCACGTAAGGGGCAAAGCCTTGGGGGCGCGAGCCGCCGGCGTTGATTTCGTTGAGCTGGAACCAGAAGGTACCGATCATGTTCTTCGCCACCTGGCCGGTGACCAGTTCGGTGAAGTAACGGGTTTCGATCAGGTGGGCCGTGTCGAAATCCACCTGCGCACCTTCCACGGCGGCGCAGAGGATTTTTTCCGGAGCCGGAAAGCAGCCGTTGGTTTTGCTGCGCAACATCGACGGTGCAATCGCCAGCATCTGTGCAACCTTGGAGTTCGACGGCGTACCGCCGGGGATTTGATACGCCTTGTTGTCCCAAGGCTGCCTGGCCTCGGGGTTGGCGAAAATCCAGGCGCGAGACTTGGCCAGCAGTTCATCACGGCTCAAGGCCAGCTCATTGATCAAGCCGGCTTGCAGCGCCTGTTGCGGCCGCAGTTTTTTACCTTCCAACAAATACGGCAGGGCCTTTTCCAGCCCCAGCAGGCGCACCATGCGCACGACCCCACCACCGCCCGGCAACAGGCCCAAGGTGACTTCCGGCAAGCCGAGCTGGGTGGATTTATCGTCCAGTGCGACGCGGTAATGGCAGGCCAGGCAAATCTCCCAGCCACCGCCCAGGGCCGCGCCATTGATCGCGGCCACGACCGGTTTGCCGAGGGTTTCCAGGCGGCGCAACTGGGCCTTGAGCACGCGCACACCGTCGTAGAAATCCTTGGCGTGGTGCTTGTCGACCTGGATCAGCTCATTGAGGTCGCCACCGGCAAAAAACGTCTTCTTGGCCGAGGTGATGATCACACCGGCAAGGCTGTCCTTTTCCGCTTCCAGGCGCGTGACCGTGGCCGCCATGGCCTCGCGGTACGCGGCGTTCATGGTGTTGGCACTCTGGCCGGGCATGTCGAGGGTCAGTACCACAATCTGGTCCTGGCCTTTTTCGTAACGAATAGCGTCGCTCATGACGGGTTCCTTCGGCTCAGAGACGTTCGATGATGGTCGCGATGCCCATGCCACCGCCGACACACAGGGTGGCCAGGCCGTAGCGCTGGCGGCGTACTTCCAGCTCGTCGAGCAAGGTGCCGAGGATCGCGCAGCCCGTGGCGCCCAACGGATGGCCCATGGCGATGGAGCCGCCGTTGACATTGACCCGAGCGGGGTCGATGCGCATGTCCTTGATGAACTTGAGCACTACAGAGGCGAAAGCTTCGTTGACCTCGAACAGATCAATGTCTTCTACGCGCAGCCCGGCCTTGGCCAGGGCCTTGCGTGTGGCCGGGGCCGGGCCGGTAAGCATGATGGTCGGGTCGGTACTGGTGACGGCAGTGGCGACGATACGCGCCCGAGGTTGCAGCCCCAGTTCGCGGCCTTTGGCCTCGGAGCCGATCAACATCAAGGCGGCCCCATCGACGATACCCGAGCTGTTGCCCGGCGTGTGCACATGGTGGATGCGCTCCACATGGCTATAGACCCGCAGCGCAGTGGCATCGAAGCCCATTTGCCCGATCATTTCGAAGCTGGGTTTGAGTTTGCCCAGGCCATCTAAGGTGGAGTCGCCGCGGATGAACTCGTCATGGTCCAGCAGCACGATGCCATTCTGGTCCTGCACTGAAATCAACGATTTGCTGAAGGAGCCGTCTGCACGCGCCCTCGCCGCTTTCTGCTGGGACTGCAGGGCGAAGGTATCGACGTCCTCGCGACTGAAGCCTTCCAGGGTTGCGATCAAATCTGCGCCGATGCCCTGGGGCGTGAAATGACTGTGCATATTGGTTTGCGGATCGAGTACCCAGGCTCCCCCATCGCTGCCCATCGGCACCCGCGACATGGACTCGACGCCACCGACCACCACCAGGTCTTCGAAGCCTGAGCGCACTTTCATCGCGCCCAGGTTCACCGCTTCCAGGCCCGAGGCGCAGAAGCGGTTGATCTGCACGCCGGCCACGCTGATGTCCCAGTCCGCCACCAGCGCGGCAGTCTTGGCGATGTCGGCGCCCTGGTCGCCCACCGGGGTGACGCAGCCGAGGACGATATCATCCACCTGGTGCGTATCAAGATCGGCGCGTTGCGCCAGCGCCGTAAGCAAGCCGGCCACCAGGTTTACCGGCTTGACGCTGTGCAGGGCACCCTCGGCTTTGCCTTTGCCCCGGGGCGTGCGTATCGCATCAAAGATCAAAGCTTGTTGGGTCATGACGTCCTCGAACCGCTGTGCGTGTGTGCCTACCTTAGGCCCGATTGACACGGTTTCAATGACGGATGCGCTCATTGCTTTTGACCCCCTCGCTCGGACGAACGGTAGGTACCTAAGGGAAACCGCTGATTAATCGTTTTAGCGGTCTAGCCCTAGGGCTGGCGCGAAGATGGCGATTAGCCTCATGCCGTTTTAAGCTCAAATACTGCTTAGCTGATATGAAATGGATCTAAGCCGCGCAGAACAGGGGCTCTAAGGTTGAATCTGTAAGAGGCTGCTGCCGGGTTTTGCTGGAGCAGTTGTAAGAAAAGCGACACGTCATATCGGCATAGTGAAATTTTCCGGCACGCATTTGACGCTCAGGAATAACAACAAAAGGCAGTCAGCCATGTTCAAACATTCGAAAGTACGTCAGGCGGGACTCATTCTTTTCGCCACCACACTGATTCTGATCTTGCCCAATCTCACCAAGATTATCGGGTGACGGTTCAACCCTCGCATTCAGTGCACACGCAGCATCACGACTGCAGTTTTTGGCGGCACCTGCCGGGACATTGCGTATAGCGGTCCTGTGCAGGCGCTGCCGTTTTGCGTGCGATTTTCCGCTATTGTTGGGTGTCTTTGCCCATCACATCGAGCCCATATCGTGAAAACGATCGTCGCCCTATTCATTGCATTACTGACCCTGCCCGTCTCTGCAGCGCAATTGACCATCGAACTGGACCACACCAGCAAGACTTGGCAGACCGCCGACTTGCTCAAGCGGCCGGATGTACAGACGGTGCAGATCGTCGATGACGTTTCCTACAAACGCAATATGACCTATCGCGCAGTGCCACTAGCAGCCCTCCTACCGGGACTGAAAGCGGAAAACCATCTGCAAGCCGTCGCCCTCGATGGCTTCGCCGCCGAACTTGCCGCCGCGCCGCTTCTGCAAAACCACGGCGCCCGCGCCTGGCTCGCCATTGAGGACCCCGCCCACCCTTGGCCGGCGCTGGCGCAAGATAAACCGAGTGCCGGGCCGTTTTATCTGGTGTGGACCGATCCGCAAGCCGGCTCTATCAGCCCTGAGCAGTGGCCATTCCAGATCTCCGGGATCAAGCAATTGAAGACCGTCGCCGAACGCTTTCCCGCCTTGCTGCCCGATCCGCAGCTGGCGGCGAATGACCCCGTGAACCAAGGCTTTGCGTTGTTCCAGAAAAACTGCCTGGCCTGTCACCGGCTCAATGGCGCCGGCGACGCCCAAGTGGGGCCGGATCTGAATATTCCCTACAACCCCACCGAATATTTCAGCGGGGATTTCCTCAAGCGCTATATCCGCGATCCCCAGAGCCTGCGGCATTGGCCACAGGCGAAGATGCCGGCTTTTGCAGCCAGTATATTGCCCGATACTGAGCTGGATTTGCTGGTGGGGTATTTGAGACATATGGCGGGGCGTAAACAACACCCCTGAACTTCGCGACAATGCCTATGTGGGAGGGGGCTTGCTCCCGATAGCGGTGGGTCAGCTAACAATAACTGACTGGCAACCGCCTATCGGGAGCAAGCCCCCTCCCACATTGCATTATTGCTGCTGGACAGCGATCACCGGGGCCGGCGCCATGCATAACACCTTGGCATGCATCTGTTCATGCCCGCCGCCCCGACGCATGCCACGTACCGGGCAGGCATCCAGGTAATCCAGGCCCACGGCCAGTTTCAAATGCCGCTCCGGCCGCGCCAGTTGGTTGGTCACGTCAAAGCTGTACCAGGCGTCATCCAGCCAGGCTTCAGCCCAGGCGTGGCTGGCCAGGTGCGTGCTGTCTTCGGTGTACAGATACCCCGACACATATCGCGCCGCAATCCCCAGGCTGCGTGCGCAGGCCAGGAACGCGTGGGTATGGTCCTGGCATACGCCTGCCCGTCCGGCGAAAGCCTCGGCGGCACTGGTGTCGACTGCGGTTGCACCCGGCGTGTAGACCATCGACTGGTTGAGCGCGTACATCAGGTCGATCAACGCGCTGCGGTCGCGACGTTGCCGGCAGTGCTGCTCGGCAAAGCTGCGCAACGCTTCGTCGGGTTCGGTCAGGCGCGTGCTGCGCAGGAACGGGAAAGCCGACTGGCTCTCGTGTTCAGCCTCGCGTAACTCATCGATATCCACCTGGCCACGGGCACCGATGATGACCGCGTCGTGGGGTTCGTCCAGCGTCAGCACATGCAGGATATTGCCGAACGGATCGACCTGTGCGCGCACCGGGCGTGGCAGGTCTAGCTGCCAACTGATGACGTGCTGGCGCTCGCTGTCATGGGGCGTGAGGCGCAGGTACTGGATACTGGCGCGCACCGGGTCTTCATAGTGGTAGGTGGTTTCGTGGCTGAGGGAGAGTCTCATGCGGCCTCCAGGTAGGAGCTGTAGATGGCGTCGCCCAACTGGCGGACCAAAGGGATAAAGTCGGTCAGCCAGGCGTGTAGGCCTTCCTCAAGGATTTCATCGATGGCGGTAAAGCGCAGGCGTGCGTCCATTTCGGCGGCCAGGCGCTGGGCCGGTCGCCCGTTGAGGCCGGGCAGGCTGGCGAGGATCTGGTCGATCTCTTCGCTGCAGGCGCGCAGCGAGCGTGGGACATCAGCGCGTAACAGCAACAACTCGGCCACTTGCCGGGCGCCGGGCGCGTCGCGATAGATTTCGGTGTAGGCCTCGAACGACGATAACGCACGCAGCAAGGCGCTCCACTGGTAGTAGGCGTGGGCTGTGCCGTCGCTGACGGCGGCGGCCTGGTCGCCGGCCATTTCATAACGTGCGTCCAGCAGGCGCAGGGTGTTGTCGGCACGCTCGATGAAGGTGCCCAGGCGGATAAAGCGAAAGGCGTCGTTACGCATGATGGTGCCGTAAGTGGCGCCCCGGAACAGGTGCGAACGCTCCTTGACCCACTCGCAAAACCGGCTCATGCCGTAATGGCTCAAGCCTTGCTGGGCGATGTCGCGAATATCCAGCCAGGTGGCGTTGATGTTTTCCCACATGTCGGCGGTAATTCGCCCACGCACCGCATGGGCGCTGGCCCGCGCGGCGCCGAGACAACTGTAGATGCTGGCCGGGTTGGCCGCGTCCAGCGCAAAAAAGTGCAGCAGGTGTTCGGCATGCAGTTCGCCGTGGCGTTCACGGTAATCCTCCAGGGTGCCGGTGATCAGCAACGGCATGGCCAGTTCATGCAGACCGTCACCGTGCCCGTCTTGAGGCATCAGCGACAGCGAATAGCTGACGTCGAGCATGCGTGCGAGGTTTTCCGCACGTTCCAGATAGCGCGACATCCAGTACAAATCCGAGGCAGTTCTACTCAACATGGCATCAGTCCTCGACCACCCAGGTGTCTTTGGTGCCGCCACCCTGGGACGAGTTGACCACCAGCGAACCTTCACGCAGCGCCACACGGGTCAAGCCGCCGGGCACCACGCGGGTTTCCTTGCCGGATAACACGAAGGGACGCAGGTCGATATGGCGCGGTGCGATACCGTTTTCGACAAAGGTCGGGCACGTGGATAAACACAGCGTTGGTTGGGCGATATAGGCGTGGGGCTTGGCTTTGATGCGGGCGCGAAAGGCTTCGATTTCCGCCGCGGTAGACGCCGGGCCGACCAGCATGCCGTAGCCGCCGGAGCCTTGGGTTTCCTTCACCACCAAGTCCGGCAGGTTGGCCAGCACGTGGGATAGTTCGTCAGGCTTACGACACTGGTACGTCGGAACATTCTTCAGGATGGGTTCTTCATCCAGATAAAAACGGATCATCTCGGTGACGAAGGGGTACACCGACTTGTCATCCGCCACCCCCGTACCGATGGCATTGGCCAGTACCACGTTGCCCGAACGATAGGCGGCGAGCAGGCCGGGCACACCCAGCATGGACTCGGGGTTGAACGCCAACGGGTCGAGGAATGCGTCGTCGAGGCGGCGGTAGATCACATCCACCGCCTTGGGGCCGTCGGTGGTGCGCATGAACACGCGATCATCGCGCACAAACAGGTCGGCCCCCTCCACCAGTTCCACGCCCATCTCGCGGGCCAGGAACGCATGTTCGAAGAATGCGCTGTTGAAACGCCCTGGCGTCAACACCACCACGCTCGGGTTATCCAGCGGGCTTGAGCTTTTGAGGGTATCGAGCAGCAGGTTCGGATAATGATCGATCGGAGCAATGCGCTGGGCCGCGAACAGTTCGGGGAACAGGCGCATCATCATCTTGCGATCTTCGAGCATGTAGCTGACACCGCTCGGCGTACGCAGGTTGTCTTCCAGCACGTAGTAGGTACCGTCGCCATCGCGTACAAGGTCGACGCCGGAGATGTGGGAATACAGATCGCGGTGCAGGTTCAACCCCTGCATCGCCAGTTGGTATTGCTCGTTGGCCAATACCTGTTCAGCGGGAATGATCCCGGCCTTGATGATGCGTTGGTCGTGATACAGGTCGGCGAGGAACATGTTCAACGCCTTGACTCGCTGAATGCAGCCACGCTCGACCGTGCGCCACTCGCTGGCCGGTATGCTGCGCGGGATTGTATCGAAGGGAATCAGGCGCTCGGTGCCCTGCTCGTCCCCATACAGGGTGAACGTGATCCCGGCGCGGTGAAACAGCAAATCGGCCTCCCGCCGGCGCTGGGCCAACAGCTCGGCGGGCGTTTCAGCCAACCAGCGGGCGAATTCGCGGTAATGGGGACGGACCTGCCCTGCCCCATCGTACATCTCGTCGTAATAAGTGCGGATCATGCCGTACTCCTTGTCCCCCGGACGCAAGAACCTTCGCAAGGCCCGTGCCATCGGCATAAACACTTATAAATCAGTGAGTTGGATAAGCAGCGGAATCTAACCGCACCGTCCTGGTGCGCAGAATGCCCGCCGCCTTGCGTCACGCTTCATCCCAATGCGGGCTTTGGCTATCAACAGCATAGCCAGAGTTGATTTCATTGCCCGGCTGCCCCCAGGGATAATCGCCCCATCTGCTGAACTGCCTTCAGCGCTCCGCTCTTCCCTTTAGGCCACCCTTGTCGGGTGGCTTTTTTTTGAGGCTGAGAAAGTACCGCGCAAGTTCCACACATTTTCAGACGGCACAAACAAAATCGGCCGACCCGAAGGTCAGCCGATACGCTGAGACTCTATGCAACTACATGGGTAATCCACGCACCTCCTGCTTCACGCCCCATCCCTCGATGATCCCGCCCAGCGGCTCGACCACCGCTTCAAAGTCTTGTTCGAAGTCTCCTATGCCGTCGTAGGTTGCGGACATGATTTTGCTCAGTTCCAAGTACCACGCGCCATCGTCGCGCGCGCTGACCTGGGCATTCAGCGATTCCCCACGAAATCGACCCGCAGCCCGGCGCGCCCGTTCCTCATCCGGGAAAATGGCGTAGAACTCGATGGGGTGAAAACGCGAGAAGTCAAAGCCGCCTTCTTTCATGCGGCGCAGAACATGGGTGCTGATATCTTCTTGATAGGCTGTGCTCATGAAACGTCCTCCTCAAACCGATGGATAGACTTTCCGTGCTTCCCGAAGCCTGCGCCCTACTGGCGCAGGTACTACGGCAATAACAACACCGCTGGAAAACAAGCATGTAGCTGACAAGACCAGACCTTAGCGATTCATTCGCTGATCTCGTTTGCAGAGTAGCGCGAAGCTATCACCTCTACCAGAGGGGGTTGAATGAGTTACAGGGATTGTTCAGGCAGCCGGTGAGATGTCGAGGATCTGGATGCTGTTCTGGTCTTTGAGGATCTTGACCGTAGGCTCAGGCTGGCGTCCTTCAAGGTCATTGAGGTCGAGTTCGGCGGCTACCGGCACCAGCTTGCTGCGGATCATGTGCGCCGCCTCTTCGAGGCTGGGCTTTTGCGTGCAATCGAACTGCTCCACGGACTTCACGCCGTGGTCATCAACAAAGGTAATCTGCCACTTTTGCATCGGTGCTTCCTCGATAAAACCCAAGTGTGGGCTCACATCCATCTGGACCTTGAGGGCTTGGCAAATGTTCCACTCAAGGTCGCAGGCACCGATCGGCTGTGCTTATTTTTCAGCGTGTTCTTTCAAGGCTTTCAAGGTCTTGAACGGGGCGTCCACCACGAACTTGTTGGCCAGCCACGACGGCACACTGCCGCCAGGCTCGGTGTGCACCTGGTAGGTCACTTCGGTCTGGTTGTCGCCTTTGGGAACGAGCTTCCAGAAGCCATCGACCTGGGCGACTCGAACGTAGCCTTTTTCTTCAGGCTTGTAGGTTGGCACACCTTCCAGTTTACGCGTCAGCGTGCCGTCGGCCGCCTTGGTCGTCGTGATATGCAGGTAGGAATCGCGGTCAGTCACCGGGAACGGGGCCTTGAATTGGGTGTAGGTCCAGCTTTCGTCACCTTTCTTATCGACCAGCTTCTGCGATTTGCACTCATGGATCCATGAGCAGGCGCCCGCCACGTCTTCCTGCAGAGCCTGGATCTTGGCGACTGGGGCCTTGATCACGGTGACACCGCGATAAGCCTTGTACTTGGAGCCGGCAATTTCGCTCAAGGACACTTTGATACCGTCTTCGTCCTTGGCAACCTGCCAGTCTTCCGCCTGGGCAGTGGCAGCGAACAACACTGTAAAACCGCACAACACAGCCATTCGTTTCAGTGAACCCATTGTTGTATTCCTTATTGTTGAAGTTCCAATAGTAAAGCCCATCAAGCCGCCGTCATCTGCTCCCACCAGCCAATCAGCCGGATCGCATCGGCCTGGTCGTTGCCGCAGACTTCGATATCCGCCTTGAAATCACTGCACACCGCCGGGCGCTCCGGGCGGCCGAACAGCAGGCATAGCTGTTCGACCGACAAGTGCACACAGCGTTCTCCCGCAGGTTTGCCGTTGGGCATTCCCGGCAGCGGTGAACTGATGGAGGGGGCGATGCAGCAAGCGCCACAGCCTTCACGGCATTTCATGACCAACAGGTCCTCGACGGCTCAATAGGGGTGGCCGGGCTAGAGTACGCCCTAAAACAGCCGTTTTAAAATGGTCCAACAGGGGTTTTTCGCGCAAAACAAAAGTGACTGACCAGTCTGCGACAGATGGTCGAGGGCAAGCGTCACGTCCGAGGGAAAAGTTTACTGCTTGAATTCGAAATCCAGCGCTGCGCCTTCCACTTCACGCCGCTCTTCGTTGCGCAATTGCAGCTTCATCTCGTTGCTGAGCAAGCGGCCATTGATCTGGAACGCACTGTTATCGGTTGGCTTTTCGCCAAACATCGGTGGCAACAATGGCACGCTCTTGGGCTTGGGCATGGTGCCGATCGGCTGCAAGTGCCGCACCATGTCCGTAGGTAAAGACAGGTCCAACTGTGCCGGTGGCAACTTGGTCTGGGCCACTTCGTGGGCCGACTTGGATTTGCTGGCAATCGGTGCACGCTTCTTTACTGGCGCGGCTTTCTTTTTAACGGGGGTCGCTTTTTTCGCTGGCGTCTTCTGTTGAGTCTGGGCGGCGGGCTTGGTTTCAGTCACGGGCGACGCGGCCAGCACGGCGCCAGCGTTACACAGGACAAACAGGCCAATCATCCAGACAGCGCGAAAAATAGAGGTCATATCGCCAACAGCATTAACGGCAGAAAGCCATATGCTCGCTTGTTGTGCATGGCATGACAAGCGCGGTGATCAGCCATGCAGGCGAACTGTCCCCTTTCTACGCCTCAAAAGCCTGCCGCCGTTTCCTGGCACAACTGGCTGGCAAGCATGCCCAGAGTCATCAGTGCCCGCTCCGCCTCGCGGTTCCACGGCGTCCCACAGTTGAGGCGAATACAGTGGTTGAACTGTTCCGTATTACTGAAAATCACCCCAGGTGCAATGCTGATGCCCTGTTGCAAGGCACGCACGTGCAGTTCCTGGGTATTGACCCGCCCCGGCAAACTGACCCACAGGATAAAGCCGCCGGTTGGGCGGGTCATTTGCGTGCCTTCCGGGAAATACTGCTGCACGGCCAGCTGGAACGCGCTGAGATTCTTACGGTATTCCTGGCGGATGTAGCGCAGATGCCGGTCGTAACCACCGTTCTCCAGGTAAGCGGCAACGCCCATCTGGGTGACGCTGCAGGCGGAATGGGTGCTGAACATCTGCAAGCGCTGGATTTCCTGCTGGTACTTGCCGGCGATCATCCAGCCGATTCGCACACCGGGCGATAATGTCTTGGAAAAACTTGAGCAGTAGATCACTCGATCCAGGCGGTCATAGGCTTTGAGGGCCTTGGTGCGACCGACCTCGAACATCAGTTCGCCGTAGATATCGTCTTCGACAATCTGGATATCGAAATCCGAGGCCAGGCGCAGTAACTGCTTCTGCCGCTCTTCCGGCATGGTCGCGCCCAAGGGGTTGCTCAGGCGGGTGGTCAATACCAGGGCCTTGATCGACCATTGGTTCGCCGCCAGTTGCAGGGCTTCCAGGCTCATGCCGGTGGCGGGGTCGCTGGGGATCTCGATGACCTTGAGGCCCAGCAGATCGGCCAGTTGCAGCAACCCATAATAAGTGGGCGATTCAGCCGCGATCAGGTCGCCGGGCCGCGTGAGCACACGCAATGACATCTGCAAGGCATCCACACAGCCGTGGGTGATCACCACTTCGGAGGGATCCACCACTACGCCGGCGTCGCGCATGCGAATCGCCACCTGGCGGCGCAGCGGTTCGAAACCGGGGCTGAACATGTAGCTGAACGCCCGCGGGCTCTGGAAGCGCGTGACCTTGGCCAACTGCTGGTGCAGTGCGCGTACCGGCAGGTAGTCGACGCTCGGCACCGCAGCGCCCAACGGAAATACACCTTCGCGGCGCGACTCGACCAATACCTGCTGAATGATGCTGCTGCGGGTGACCAACCCTGGGCGCTCAACCCGTGCGATGTCCGGCGTGGGCGCCGTCAGCGCAGGTGTCTGGTGCACGTAGTAGCCCGACTGCGGCCGCGCGCGGATCAGCCCCTGGTCTTCCAGGTTGGCGTAAGCCTGCAACACGGTGGCATGGCTGACGTTGAGCTGGGAGCTCATCTTGCGCACCGACGGCACGCGCTCTCCCGGTTGATAAACACCGCGCCGGATGTCCTCAGCCAGTTGCTGGGCAATACGTTGGTAAAGCAACAGATTGGTCATGACGCAGCACTCGATTTCACGGGTATTTTATTTTTGTGTGAAACATACCGGCACAGTTTAGAAGTGTACGGGGACAGTTGCCACAATAGTCGAGCGCAGGCGGGAGTGACAGCAAAAACTGTAGGGGGGTGTCGCGTGTAGGAGCGAGCAAGCTCGCTCCTACAGTTTCATTGGAGGCGAGTTCTCAGCGAGCGGCGCCCAGTTGGCCCTTTTCGTCCGAAAATACAATTTCCACCCGGCGGTTCAGTGCGCGGCCACGCTCGGAGGCATTGGCTTCCACCGGGTACTGGTCGCCATAACCCTCGACCTCGATACGGTTGTCATCGATACCCAGGTCAATCAACAGGTCTGCCACCGATTGAGCACGGTCGCGGGACAGTTTCAGGTTCTCCTGCTCGCCCCCGGTGTTGTCGGTGTAGCCCTCGACGCGCACCCGACGCTTGGGGTTCAGTTGCAGGAACTGCACAATTTTCAGCACTGTGCGGCTGGCCGAGTTCTGCAGTTCAGCTTCGCCGGTATCAAACAGCACATCCCCCAGGGTCATCACCAGGCCCCGGTCGGTCTGGGTGGTGAGGCTGGCGATCTGTGCTTCAACCCACTTGCCCTGCTGCTGCACGCTGGCCAGTTTATTTTCCCGCAGGGCCAATTGCAGGCGCTGGCGTTCCAGTTCGAGCTTGGTGCCGCGCTCGGCGTTGAGCCCCTGCTCGGTATGCTCACGGGCGATCGCGCTGTAGCGCTGGCTCAGGTAGGCGTAGTGCACCACGTCGGCACCGCTGCCCCAATAACTGGACAGGCGGTCGGCGCGGGCCAGCGACTCACCGGCACGAATCACGTCTTTAGGCGCGAAACGCAGCACATTGGCATCTTCCTTGACCTTCTGGAAGTCACTGCCGGCCTGCTGCAACGCCTGCTCGCTGTTAGGCTGGCTGGCACAACCACCCAAGGCGGCACTGCCCAGCAACAGAGCACAACTCAAACCACGGATGATCGGGCTCATTGGGCTTCTCCCAACTGCAATTGCTTGCGCAGGCGAGTGATGCGGGTGTTGAGCACGTTCAGTTGCTCCTGGCTTTTGCGAGTCAGAATCCGCGCTTCGGCAAGGCGCGCGTCCAGCTCGGCCTGTTCGGCCTGCATGCGTGCATCCTTATAGGATTGGCTGGCCATATCAGCCTTGGCCTTGGCGAACTTGTCTTCTGCCAGTTTCAGGTCAGGTGATTCATCGGTATTGGCACCCACGGCGCTGGCTTGTTCCAAGGCTTGCTGGGTGAGGCGAATCTGTTCATTCGGCGCAGGATCAGCGGCACATCCCGCCAAAGCGACAACGGCGAGGGCCGCGAAAAAAGGTCGAAGAGTCACGGTAAATCCTTACTTTGCTGAGGTGCCGACGGGTTGCTGCAGTTGCGCTTTCCAGCGCTCAAGATTGCGCTGCAGCGCGGTGTGCGCGACGTCGGACGTGGGCAATTCTGTCATCTTTTTGGCCAGCTGTCCGCGCAGCCACGGATCATTGCAGGCCGAGTTGTGGGAAACCGCCAAGTACAATCCGGGCTGGTCGACCGGGGTTTCGCGCGCAACCAGATCGTTGCTCATGCCCAGACTCTGGGCCATGGCCATCCCGGAATAGCGCCCGGCAATGACGTAGTCCACTTCCCCGAGCAGCAATTTCTGGAAGGCCGGCGTCAGGCTGGGCAAGCGTTGCAGGGTCAACTGCTGGCCCGCGAACGTTTCCAGGCCTGCACTCAGGCGGGCACGTTCCGACACCGCGCCTTTATGGCCGTGCAGGTCGGCGGCCGTGGTGTAGACCAGGGGCGAGTCCTTGCGGGTCCAGACCAGGTAATCGATCTGCACCAACGCCGGGTGGATGTAATCAAGGGTTTCCAACTCGCCCAGGTTCAGCGGCGCATCGGCAAGCAGGTCCATGCGCCCGCTGCGCACCTCATCCAGGGCCAGGGAGCGTTTGCCGCCGTAGAGCAGGTCGATTTTCAGGCCAAGGTCCTTGCCGACTTGTTGCAGCACGTCGGCGGTGGCGCCGATCAGGTGCGTCGGGTCCTGGGGATCGCGCCACAACAAGGGCGGTGCGTCCGGGCTGCCGGTAATCACCAGGCGCTCACACTTGCCGGCGGCCAGCGCCACGCTTGGCAGCAGCGTGAGGCCCAGCAGTACCACCCAGGGGCGCAGTTCCATGGCGAAGCTCTCCGAATAGTCAAAAAAAAGCCCGGTCACAAGGACCGGGCTCTTTATAAGTGAAGCCGCTGGATTAGACCAGCTTCTCCAGCTCAGGCACTGCTTCGAACAAGTCCGCCACCAGGCCGTAATCAGCCACCTGGAAGATCGGGGCTTCTTCGTCCTTGTTGATCGCAACGATCACTTTGGAGTCTTTCATACCCGCCAAGTGCTGGATCGCACCGGAGATACCGACGGCGATGTACAGCTGCGGCGCAACGATCTTGCCGGTCTGGCCGACCTGCATGTCGTTGGGTACGAAACCTGCGTCGACGGCAGCGCGGGAAGCGCCGACCGCCGCGCCCAGCTTGTCGGCCAGCGCGTACAGGTGCTTGAAGTTGTCACCGTTCTGCATGCCACGGCCGCCGGAAACGACGATCTTGGCAGCGGTCAGCTCAGGACGGTCCGACTTGGCCAGCTCTTCGCCAACAAAGCTGGAAGTACCGGCGTCGTGGGCAGCGGCAACGGCTTCAATGGCAGCCGAGCCCCCTTCTGCGGCAACCGGGTCGAAACCGGTGGCACGCACGGTGATGACCTTGACCGAGGCGTTGGACTGTACGGTCGCGATAGCGTTACCGGCGTAGATCGGGCGCTTGAAAGTGTCAGCGCTTTCTACCGAGATGATCTCGGAGATCTGGTCAACGTCCAGCTGCGCGGCAACGCGTGGCAGGA
The DNA here is from genome assembly GCF_016918385.1 of Pseudomonas sp. ICBG1301. Classification (NCBI taxonomy): domain Bacteria; kingdom Pseudomonadati; phylum Pseudomonadota; class Gammaproteobacteria; order Pseudomonadales; family Pseudomonadaceae; genus Pseudomonas; species Pseudomonas sp. ICBG1301. The sequence continues at coordinate 69,481 of NZ_JAEKGB010000001.1, read as the reverse complement.
TGTTTTTGCCGTTGGAGGTCGCGGCAGCCAGGATGTGGCTGTAGCCCTTGCCCAGTTCTGCAACCAGCGGAGCAACGTTTTCCGGCAGCTGATGCGCGTAGGCGGCATTGTCAGCGTTCAGGACTTTGCTCACGCCCGCGATTTTCGCGGCGGCTTCAGCTACGGCACCAGCGCCCTGGCCTGCGACCAGTACGTGGATATCACCACCGATTTTCGCAGCGGCAGCCACGGTGTTCAGAGTGGCCGGGGCCAGCACTTTGTTGTCGTGTTCAGCGATTACCAAGATAGTCATGATTAGATTACCTTCGCTTCGTTTTTCAGTTTCTCGACCAGTTCAGCCACCGACTTGACCTTGATGCCCGCGCTGCGTGCAGCCGGTGCTTCGACTTTGACAGTCTTGTTGGTGGAGGCGGTGGAAACGCCCAAAGCATCCGGAGTCAGCGTTTCAAGCGGCTTCTTCTTGGCTTTCATGATGTTTGGCAGCGACGCGTAGCGCGGCTCGTTCAAACGCAGGTCGGTGGTGACGATGGCCGGCAGTTTCAGGGAAACCGTCTGTGCACCGCCGTCGATTTCACGGGTGACCGCTACGCTGTCGCCGCTCACTTCGACTTTGGAGGCGAAGGTGCCCTGGCCGTAACCGGTCAGTGCAGCCAGCATCTGGCCAGTCTGGTTGTTGTCGCTGTCGATGGCCTGTTTGCCAAGGATCACCAGCTGAGGCTGTTCCTTGTCGACAACGGCTTTGAGCAACTTGGCAACGGCCAGGGAAGTCAGCTCTTCAGCGGACTCGACCAGGATGGCGCGGTCGGCGCCCAGTGCCAGGGCGGTACGCAACTGCTCTTGAGCAGTGGTCGGGCCGATGGAAACCACCACGATTTCAGTCGCCACGCCTTTCTCTTTCAGGCGCACGGCTTCTTCCACGGCGATTTCGCAGAAAGGGTTCATCGACATTTTGACGTTAGCGAGGTCGACGCCGGAATTGTCCGCCTTGACGCGAACTTTCACGTTGTAATCGACAACGCGTTTGACAGCTACAAGAACCTTCATGGATTCCTCGTTACTCTCCGGTGAAAAGAAAGTCGCCTAGGCGAACCTGGCGGTTGATGCTCATCGGCACACAAGGGCACCTCCAAAGACGGCAGAGATGGCACGACAATGGGATAGCGATGACCGTTCGTCAGTGGTGACCGGGAGGTCATTCTTTATCGCAGCGTGTAAACTGCGCGCCATCGCTGAGGCACGCTTCACCTTTCCTGCCTTTGGACGTGCTCTTGAAACCTGCAGTCTGCCTACGGTAAGCGCAAAACCGACCGTATATTGACCGGAACGCCTATTCTGGTCAATACGCCAAAATAGCCTGTCATAAGCCGCGTTGCTTTGATTTACCTAGCTTCCAAGCAATTCAAACAAACGTTTGTATTGGACGCTGACAGTGGTCTATATATAATGCGCCACCTAGAGAGCAAGGTGGGTCAGGCCTAGGCGCCAGACGTCACCGAAACCTCCACCCATTAGAAAAAAAAGCCTGTTGAGCCTTGAGTAGGAGATAGCCTGTGGAACGCGAATACATGGAATTCGACGTGGTCATCGTCGGCGCCGGCCCGGCGGGCCTGTCTGCCGCCTGCCGACTGAAGCAGAAGGCCACCGAAGCCGGTAAAGAAATCAGCGTCTGCGTGGTCGAGAAAGGCTCCGAAGTCGGCGCCCACATCCTCTCCGGTGCCGTGTTCGAACCACGTGCCCTGAACGAACTGTTCCCGGACTGGAAGGAACTCGGTGCCCCGCTCAACACCCCCGTGGTGCGCGATGACATCTATGTACTGCGCAGCCCCGAAACCTCCACCAAGGTGCCCGACTTCTTTGTGCCCAAGACCATGCACAACGAAGGCAACTACATCATCTCCCTGGGCAACCTGTGCCGATGGCTGGCCCAGCAGGCCGAGAACCTGGGCGTTGAAGTCTACCCAGGCTTCGCCGCCCAGGAAGCGCTGTTCGACGAAAATGGCGTGGTCCGCGGGATCATCACCGGCGACCTCGGCGTCGACCGCGAAGGCCATCCGAAAGAAGGCGTCTACACCCCAGGCATGGAACTGCGCGGCAAGTACACGCTGTTCGCCGAGGGTTGCCGTGGCCACATCGGCAAGCAACTGATCAAGCGCTTCAACCTGGACAGCGATGCCGACGCGCAGCACTACGGCATCGGCCTGAAGGAAATCTGGGAAATCGACCCAGCCAAGCATCAACCTGGCCTGGTGGTGCACACCGCCGGTTGGCCGCTGGACATCATGAGCGCCGAAAACACTGGCGGCTCGTTCCTCTATCACCTGGAGAACAACCAGGTGGTTGTCGGCCTTATTGTCGACCTGTCCTACAGCAACACCTTCCTGTCGCCCTTCGATGAATTCCAGCGCCTCAAGCACCACCCGGTGCTGGCCCAGTACCTCGAAGGCGGCAAGCGCATCAGCTACGGCGCCCGTGCCATCTGCAAAGGCGGCCTGAACTCGCTGCCGAAGATGGTCTTCAAAGGTGGCGCGCTGATCGGTTGCGACCTCGGTACCCTGAACTTCGCCAAGATCAAAGGCAGCCACACCGCGATGAAGTCCGGCATGCTCGCCGCCGACGCCGTGGCCGACCGTCTGTTCGCCGAATCCGAAGGCGGCGATGAACTGACCGCTTACGTCGACAGCTTCAAGTCCAGCTGGCTCTACGAAGAACTGTTCGCCAGCCGCAATTTCGGCCCGGCGATGCACAAGTTCGGCCCGATCCTCGGTGCCGGCTTCAACTGGTTCGACCAGAATATACTCGGCGGCAAAATGCCGTTCACCCTGCACGACACCAAGCCGGACTACGCCTGCCTCAAGCTCGCCAAGGACAGCAAGAAAATCGACTACCCGAAACCCGACGGCAAGCTGAGCTTCGACAAGCTGAGCTCGGTGTTCATCTCCGGTACCAACCACGAAGAAGAGCAACCGTGCCACTTGAAGCTCAAGGACCCGAGCATCCCGATCGGCACCAACCTGCCGCTCTACGATGAACCGGCGCAACGCTACTGCCCGGCGGGCGTGTATGAAGTGATCACCCAGGAAGACGGCGAGAAGCGCTTCCAGATCAACGCCCAGAACTGCGTGCACTGCAAGACCTGTGACATCAAGGACCCTTCGCAGAACATCACATGGGTAACGCCGGAAGGCGCGGGTGGGCCGACTTACCCGAATATGTAAGCCAGCCGCATAAGAAAGCCAACGCCCTTCGGCGTTGGCTTTTTTTATCAGCGCAACAAAGTATCAGCGCAACAGATACACCGGAAAACATTCACACAAATGCATCACCCGGCGCCGAGTCTTATCCAGCAGCGCCGCGTTATTGGGCTGCTCCAGCAAGTCAGCGATAAGGTTCGCCACTTCGGCGCACTCCGCTTCGCCAAAGCCACGAGTGGTCAGCGCCGGCGTGCCGATGCGAATGCCGCTGGTGACCGCCGGTTTCTGCGGGTCATCAGGGATCGCATTCTTGTTCAGTGTGATGTGGGCGCTCTCCAGCAACGCCTCGGCATCTTTGCCGGTGATGTTCATCGAGCGCAGATCGAGCAGGAACATATGGCAATCGGTGCCACCGGACACCACGCGCAAACCACGGCGCGTGAGAATGCCGGCCATGGTGCGGGCGTTGTCGATCACCCGTTGCTGGTAGTGCCTGAACCCATCGCTTAACGCCTCATTGAACGCCACGGCTTTGGCGGCGATGACATGCATCAGCGGCCCGCCCTGATAAACGGGAAAAATGGTCTTGTCGAGCAGCGCAGCGTATTGCGCCTTGGCCAGGATCAAGCCGCCGCGCGGACCACGCAAGGTCTTGTGGGTGGTGGAGGTGATGAAATCGGCGATACCGACCGGCGATGGGTACACCCCCGCCGCGATCAACCCGGCGTAGTGCGCCATATCCACCATCAAGTAGGCGCCGACTTCGTCGCAGATCTTGCGAAAACGCTGGAAATCGATGGTTCGCGAATAGGCAGAAGCCCCGGCGATGATCAACTTCGGTTTGTGTTCTCGGGCCAGCGCTTCCATCTCGGCGTAGTCGAGAGTCTCGGTTTCACGCTCCAGGCCGTAGGAAAACGCCCGGTAGAACTTGCCCGAAAAATTCACCGAGGCGCCGTGCGTCAAGTGACCGCCATGGGCCAGGGACATCCCCAGGATAGCGTCACCCGGTTCAAGCACCGCCAGAAACACGGCCTGGTTCGCCTGGGACCCGGAGTGCGGCTGGACGTTGACGTACTCGCAATTGAACAGTTTGCGGGCGCGCTCTATGGCCAGGTTTTCGATCTCGTCGACAACACCGCATCCGCCGTAATAACGCCTACCCGGGTAGCCCTCGGCATATTTATTGGTGAGCACCGAGCCCTGGGCCTGGAGCACTTCGTCGCTGACGTAGTTTTCTGACGCAATCAGTTCCAGGTGGGTTTCCTGACGGTTGCGCTCACGCTCGATCAGGCGGGCTACGGCGGGGTCAAAATTTTGCAGGCTCATGCTGTGATTCCTCAGGTGAACTCGTCGGCCAGTGCCGCAGGCACAGGATGCGACTGCGCCCGTGACGGGGTTTTGGCCGAGTCGGATAGAAAAATGGAGGTGTCTTTCAAGCCGCTGCCGGTGATCAGGATCACGGCAGTTTGCGCAGTGCCGGGATTCTCCTCTGAATATTTGAGCAGCCCGGCGAACGCGCTGGCGGCGCCCGCTTCGGGAAACACCCCGGTACTGGCGGCTAGCCGGGAAGCGGCGGCGACAATGCTCGGGTCACTGACGCAAATGAACTCACCCTCGCTGGCGGTTACCGCACGCAGGGCTTTGAGACGGTCGCGCGGCAGGGCTACGTTGATGCTGCTGGCCAGGCTGGTGGGGGCAATGCGTTCTACCTGCTGCATGGGCTGGCCACTGCGCCAGGCGCGGTACATGAAATTGCTGCGCTCGGCCTGCACGCCGATCAGGCGTGGAATACGCTCAATCCAGCCCAACTGCAGCAAGTCGAAAAACCCCTTGTAGACCGAGCCGAGAATGCAGCCATTACCCACCGGCACGAACACCAGGTCCGGGACTTGCCAGTTGAGCTGTTCGCACAGCTCGAACGCTACGGTTTTCTTGCCTTCGCTCATGTACGAATTGATTCCGGTGGTGCGGTTGTACCAGCCGTGGGTTTCGCAGGCGTCAAGGCATTGTTCGAAGGCTTCGTCGTATTGGCCGTCCACCAGCACAATCTCGGCGCCGTAGCCTTGCATCTGCGCGAGCTTTTCCCGGGGTGCAGTCTTGGGCAGGTAAATCACATTGCGCAGGCCCAGGCTGGCGCTCATTCCGGCCAGGGCCGAAGCGGCGTTGCCGGTGCTTGCCACCGCGATGGTGCGTGCGCCGGATTGCATGGCGTGGGCCACAGCCAGGGCACTGGCGCGATCCTTCAGCGACCCGGTGGGCTGGCGGGATTCATCCTTGATAAAGACTTTGATCCGCGCCCCCTTGCCGAGCAGCTCCGGGCGCGAATACAGCGGCGTGTTCCCCACCAGTAACGGCGGAATGAATTGCGTCGAACTCAACGGCATCAACCGGTCATAGCGCCACATGCCACGGGCATGATCGTGGGCCAGACGGCCCCTGGACCATTCGCGTTTGAGCGTCGGGTAGTCGTAAAGCGCATCGAGCGCCCCTTCAGTCTTGCAATGAGGGCAGTAGTAGCTGACCTCATGCGGCTGGTAGCTGCGATCACACACCAGGCACTGCAACACATACTCTCTACACGAATGATTCATAGCCCCCTCCTGAAAGTATGACGTGCGGGTGGTTCCCGCCGAAGCCGGCCCCTTTGGGCCGGCGGGCACTTCACGGACGCAAGGTGTTTCAGACCACCATGATCGCGTCGATGGCAACCAGGGTGTTGCGTGCCAGGGCACTGGCGCCGGCGGTCGTACGGGCTGGGTAGGGTTTGGTGAAGTACTCCTCCATCACCCGGTTGAGCGTCGGAAATTCGCTCAGGTCAGTGATGAACGCCGTGACCTTGACCACATTCGCCAAGGTGCCACCCGCCGCTTCGGCCATTTGCTGCAAGTTGTCCAGGGTCTGGCGCAACTGGCCTTCGAAGTCCTTGGCCAGCACCTCATTGTTCAACGCCGAGACCGGGGTCTGCGCCGAGAGGTAAATGGTTTGCCCTTGACTGACCTTGATACCCTGGGAATACGTCCCCAGTGGCAGCGGCGCCTTGTCAGTGAAAATCACGTTGTCTTCGCCCAGGAAAGGCTTGGCGACAGGCTGGAGCTGAGCATTTGTCTGCATGGTGACGTTCCTTGTTAAGCGGGTTGGGGTTAGTGCAAATCGGCAACCTGTGTGACGGCCAGGCCTGAAAAATCCTCGTCACGGCAGCGAGACGGGGAAAAATGCTGGTAGTTGAGTTTCAGCGCCGCGAGGTCCGCCGGCATGGCGATGCCCAGCGCTGCGTGGCTGCACAACCGGGCAATGGCCGGCGCAGCCTGAATGCCGTAGCCACCCAGGGCGGCCAGCCAGATAAAGCTTTCTTGCTGCGGGTCTTGGCCGAGTACCGGGGAACGGTCAGCGACAAAAGTGCGCAGGCCCGCCCACTTGTTGATGATCGAGCGTGGACGCAAACGCGTTGTGCTTTGCAGGCGGTCCATCGTGATGGCCAGATCCAGTTCTTCCGGCAACGCATCGCAAGGCAGCGAGGGGCTTTCATCACAGGGCGAAACGATCAGACGCCCGGCTTCGGGCTTGATGAAAATATCTTCGTCAATGGTGCCCAGGTAAGGCGTGTGGTGTACGTCGCAGTGCGGGTCAATGGCCAGCACCGTGCGACGCAGCGGCCGCACACCGACCTTTTCCATACCGCAGCGCTCGGCGAGTTCATCGGCCCAGGCGCCGGCGGCGTTGACCACGACGGCCGCTTCCAACCGTTGGCCGTCAGCGGTATGCAGGGCCCAATGACCGTTACGATGTTCGCCGCGCACCATCTCGGCCTCACGCTTGATCACACCGCCGCGAGCCCGAAAGCCACCGAGGTAGGCGCCGTGAATGCCATGCACATCCAGATCGAAAGCGCTGGGTTCGTAGATACCGGCGCTCCAGACGCCTTCGGCCAGGTACGGCGCCAGCTCCAGCACCTGCTTATCGTCAAGGAGCCTGGCGCTCGGAACCTGCTCGAGCACGGCACGCAAACGCGCCGTCAGTGCCTCCACTCGCGTGGCCTGCGCCACGATCAACGCGCCGCGTGGCGACCATAACGGGTGTTCGGCCAGGCCTTCGGGCGGGCTCTCGAAAAAACGCCGGGAAGCACAGGTCAGCGAGCGGATCTGCTGGTTGCCATAGCTTTCCATGGAAATGGCCGCCGAGCGGCCGGTGGTGTGATAGGCCAACTGCTGTTCGCGCTCGAGCAGGCAGACACTGCCATGGGCCGCCAGCTCATACGCCGCAGACACACCGGCGATGCCACCGCCCACCACAATAAAGTCATAACAGGCGCTCATGGTCGGCTGCCCTCGGCCAATGCGGCAGCTTTGCTTTCCCGGGTGTACGTCAACACGAAGTGCGCCACCAAGCCAAAAATCAGGCCCCAGAACGCTGCGGCCAGACCGAGGAAACTCATGCCCGACGCCGTCACCAGGAAGGTAATCAATGCCGCCTCCCGTTGTTTCTCGTCCGCCATGGCACCGGTGAGCCCGGCACTGATTGCACCGAACAGCGCGAGGCCAGCCAGCGACGCAATCAACTCTTTGGGCAGTGCGGAAAACACGGAAGCCAGGGTCGCACCAAAGGTCCCCATCAGGATGTAGAACACCCCGCATGCGATCCCCGCGATGTAGCGTTTATCGCGGTTTTCATGGGCTTCGCGGCCGGTGCAGATGGCGGCGGTAATCGCCGCGAGATTGAAGCCGTGGGAGCCGAACGGTGCCATCAGGACCGAACCGATGGCCGTGACCGAGATGATCGAACGCGCCGGGGTGTTGTAGCCCGAAGTGCGCAACACGGCCATGCCCGGCACGTATTGGCCGGTCAGTGTCACCAGCGCCAGCGGCAGGCCGATATTGATGATCGCGTGCCAGTTCCACTCCGGCGCAATAAACACCGGATGTGCCACGGCGATGGTGATTGCACCGCTGTTGAGCTCGCCAAACGAGGCGGCTACGGCACACCCGATAATCAACACCGACAGAATGGCGTAGCGCGGCGAAAAGCGTTTGAACATCAAGTAGGCCGCGATCATCGACAGCACCAGCGCCGGCTGCAGCCTGATCGAGGTAAACAGTTCAGCGCCAAAGCGAAACAGAATGCCCGCCAGCATGGCGGCAGCGATCGCTTTGGGCAGGCGACTCATCAGCTTGTCGAACGCGCCGGACAAACCGACGAGCGCAATGATCACCGACGCCACCACGTACGCACCAATAGCCTGCGGCAGGGTCACAGTGGGCAGCATCGACACCAGCAGCGCCGCCCCCGGTGTTGACCATGCAGTAATGACCGGTACCCGCAGGCGCCAGCTCAGGAACAGACCGGTGATGCCGCTACCGATGGAAATCGCCCAGATCCATGAAGACACCACGTCATTGGGCAGGTGCGCTTCCTTGGCCGCCTGAAACACGATGATCAAGGGGCCGGCATACGAAATGATCACGGCGATGAAGCCCGCAATGACGGCTGACAGGGATAGATCCTTTCTGAGTGTGTCCATGATGTCTCGACTTGGCGCGGCGGAGTCGCGCAGTGATCAGTGGATTGATTGAGTCGATTGATTCGATTCGAGACGAGTGTATTTGAATGAATTGAATTGATTCAATAGGCAGCGAGGTTGTTACGAGATGTTTTTTTGCCAGCGGTCTTGATTTTCGCCCTATAAACAAAGTAATCAATTGATTTAATTAATTATTTTTCTTTTAAAAAATATCATCATCGCTTAATTCTCTTCGACTCAATCACTACATCAATCGACTCAATTGTCAGATTAGCTCGATTTATCAGTTGTCTAACTTCCATGTGATATGCTCGGATATTCATCATTTCTACGATGGGCAGTGATCATTCATGTGGGTTCCCCAGCTAAGCGAGTTCAACCAGCCGATGTATTTGTCGATTGCCGATGCGTTGGCGCGCGATATCAATAACGGCGTGTTGAGCGAGGGTGACCGTCTTCCGACCTTGCGGGAGCTGGCCACGACGCTGAATGTCACACCGGGCACCATCAGCCGGGCCTATAGCGAAGCCCATCGGCGTAAGCTGGTGCAGGGGGAAGTGGGGCGCGGCACGTATGTGCTCAATCAAAAACAGCTGGAGCTGCCCGCCAGTAACAGCGCCGCAACACTGAACCTGGGTCAGTCCGAACTGCTCGATCTTTCGATCATCAAGCCCTCCAGCGAAACTCTGGAATACTGGCTGCGCGACGCACTTGTAGGTTTGGCCAAGAGCACCGATTTCGCCCGAGCCCTGGATTACGCGCCAGACGGTGGGCACCCGGCACACCGTGAGGCGGGGGCGCAGTGGCTGCGACATTCGTTGCCCGACGCACAATGGCAGCAGGTGATCATCACCGCCGGCGCCCAGCACGGCTTGATGGTCGCAATGAGTGCCCTGACCAACGCCGGCGACTTGGTGCTGTGCGAAGAACTCTGCTATCCCGGCATCATTTCCCTGGCGCACGGCCTTGAACGCCGCCTGCGTGGCGTGCCGATGGACGATGAAGGGATCATTCCCGAGGCGTTGCGCGAGCTGTGCCAGCGCGAAAAACCCGCCATGCTGGTGTGCGTGGCGACCTGTCAGAACCCGACGGCGGCGATCATGTCGCAACGACGCCGGGCACAAATCGCGGCGCTGGCGGAGGAGTTCGACTTCATCATTCTCGACGATGACATCTATGGTTTCCTCGCCACCGACCCGTCAATCAAACCCCTGTCGGCGTTTGCCCCGGATCGCTCGGTGTACCTCACCAGCCTGTCGAAGTCGGTGATGCCCGCGCTGCGCATCGGCTATCTCTATAGCCCGCCAAAACTACTTTCACGCCTCACGTCGATGGTGCGCAGCAGCGTATGGATGCCATCGCCGCTGACCGCGCAACTGGCCAGCAATGTCATCACCGAAGGCCTGGACAAAAAACTGATGCGCATCCAGCGCAACGAAGCCGCCGGCAGGCAGGCCATTGCCCAGGAGATCTTCGCCAACTTCGAACTCAAGACCCAGCCGTACTCCTACCATGTCTGGCTGACACTGCCGGAGCCTTGGACCAGCGACGAATTCACCATGCTGGCGCGCGCCAATGGCGTGCTGGTACTCAGTGGTACGCAGTTCCAGGCCGAACGTTCCGGGGTCACGCGCAGCGTGCGACTGGTGCTGATGTCACCCACCAGCCAGGACGAATTGCGCTTTGCCCTGACCAAATTGGCCAGCCTGATCGAGTCCGACCCGCGACGTTATTACTAGGCCGCTCGCTCTTCGCCCGGATTGCGCAAAAAGTAGCGTTTGTATTCCCGGCTGAACTGCGACGTGCTCTGGTACCCCACACTGTGCGCCGCCTGCGCCACGCCCATGCCCTCCACCAACAGTAACTGCTGGGCCTTGAGCAAACGCAGACGCTTCAGATACTGCACCGGCGACAACAAGGTGCAGCGCTTGAAGTGCTCATGAAACGTCGACGCACTCATGTGCGCATAGCCCGCCAGGGTCTCGATATTCAGCGGCTCGGCGTAATGGGCATGCAGGTGATTGAGCGAGGTGGCAATCCGTGAAAACTGCCCCTGCTGCTCCACCAGTGCGCGCAGTACATCGGCCTGCGGCCCGCGCAACGCAGTGAACAATAACTCGCGCACCCGCGCCGGCCCCAAGATCCGGCTTTCCAGCGGATCGTGCAGGCACTCCAGCAGCCGCTCGACACACCCGCGCATGGCATCATCCAACACCACCGAACTCATCGACTCCAGCGTCTGCGCCGTCGGCGGCGGCCCGGCCTGAATGCCCATGGCCATGACCAACTCGCCCAGCACGACGCGGTCAATGCCCACCGTCACACCCAGCAGCGGCGCATCCGCAGCCATGGCGAACGTCTCGCACTCGAACGGCACCGGCATCGCCTGGATCAAGTAGTGCCCGGCGCCGTACTCCAACGTGCGCGGCCCAAGGTAGGCGACCTTGCTGCCTTGGGCGACGAACATCAGGCTCGGTTCATAGATCTGCGGCCCACGCGCCACATCACAACTGGCGCGCAGAAGCTGCACGCCAGGCAAATGAGTGGGCGAAAAACCGTCGCGGGGCGCCAGCCCCTCAATCAAGGCAACCAACGTCGCGTTGGCATCGAGATGGCGAGTCAACAACATGGCAAAAAACTTCGTGAACAAGGGATGAGAACATCATCGCAGGTCTGGCGGCCAATGAATCCAAACCGGGGGCACTCCCGGACGAATAGGCATGAGACTCGGAGCATTTGCCATGTTCGCTCCCAGGGTCGGCGCGCAGAATGCGCCACCTCCCTGTTCATTCCTTTTGCGAGGTTCACCATGTACACCGCCATCGGTTATGCCGCCCAGTCGGCCACCACTCCCCTCGCCCCCATGTCGTTCCAGCGCCGCAGCCCGCGCGCCGATGACGTGGCCATCGAGATTCTCTACTGCGGCGTCTGCCACTCCGACATCCACCAGGCCCGCAACGAATGGGGCATCGCCGTGTACCCGCTGATGCCGGGCCACGAGATCGTCGGCAAGGTCACCGCCATCGGCGCCAACGTCACCGCGCATAAAGTCGGCGACCTGGTCGGCGTGGGCTGCATGGTCGACTCGTGCCGCCACTGCGAGGCGTGCAAATCCGACCTGGAGCAATACTGCCTGGAAGGTCCGACCATGACCTATGCCACCCCGGACCGCGTAGACGGCAGCAACACCATGGGCGGCTACTCGGACAGCATCGTGGTCAGCGAGCACTTTGTGGTGAAGATCCCGGCCACGCTCGACCTGGCCAGCGCCGCGCCGATCCTCTGCGCCGGCATCACCACCTACTCGCCGCTCAAGCATTACGGCGTGAAGGCCGGCGATAAAGTCGGCGTGCTCGGCATGGGTGGCCTGGGCCATATGGGCATCAAGTTCGCCAAGGCCATGGGCGCTGAAGTGACCCTGTTTACCCGCTCGGCGAGCAAGGCCGAAGAAGGCCGCCGCCAGGGCGCCGATCACGTGATCGTGTCCACCGATGCCGAGCAGATGAAAGCCGCCGCCGGCAGCTTCGACTTCCTGCTCGACACCATCCCCGTGCAGCACGACCTGAACCCCTACCTCGACGTACTGCGCTTTGACGGCGTGCACATCCTGGTCGGCCTGATCGAGCCGGTAGACCCGCCGGTGAATGCGGCCAAGCTGGTACTGGGGCGCAAGGTGCTGGCCGGTTCGTTGATCGGCGGCATTGCCGAAACCCAGGAAGTGCTGGATTTCTGCGCAGAGCACAACATCACGTGCGATATCGAAATGCTCGACATCCGCCAGATCAACGAGGCTTACACCCGCATGATCGCCGGTGATGTGAAGTACCGCTTTGTCATCGACATGGCGACCCTGAAAGCCTGATCAGGCTTTCGCGCCCAACTCCGCCGACAGCCGGGCTGCGACCTGTTTGACCACAGGGATCAGCTCGGCCATTTTTTCCAGCGGCATATAGGGCACGGTACTGGCGATGCTGATGCCGGCGACGATTCGCCGGCTGGCGTCGCGCACCGGGGCCGCCACACAACGGATCGACGGTTCGTTGTCTTCCAGATCGAACGCATACCCCCCCACCACATATTCCCGCATGCGCTGCTCGAACTGCGCCCAGGACTGCTCCGGGTGTTGTGGCCATGCCTGGCTTTTACCACTGGCCGGCAAGCTGACTTCGTACAGGCGCAGCCACTCTTCTACGCTGTCATCCAATAGCAGCGCCTTGCCGATACCGGTACGCGCCAACGGCATGCGATGGCCGACCCGCGAGCGCATTTCCGGGCCATTGCGGCCGGGGTTCTTATGCAGGTAGAGCACGTCGTCGTATTCACGAATCGCCAGGTGGATGGTGTCTCCGGTCAGGGCCGACAGCTCGTCCAGATACGGCACGGCCAGGGTCACCAACGGCAACTCTTCGCGGGCCTGGAACCCCAGTTCAATCAACTTCGGCCCCAGCAGATAACCGACTTGCGGCACCACGCGCAGGTAACGCTCCTCCACCAGGCAACTGGCCAGGCGGTGGGTGGTACTGCGGGTGGTGCCAATGCGCTTGGCGATTTCCTTCAAGTCGCGCGCACCGGCCGCCACCGCCTGCACCACGCCCAGGCCACGCAGCAGGGTCTGGGTGCCGGTGGGGGCGGCGTCTTTGACGGGGGTGTGGGCGTTTTCCTGCATATCGGGCCTATGTGGTGGTACGAAAACGAGCGGCATTATGGCAAATACCGGGCGTCAATACAGTGCAGATCCCATGTGGCAGATCCAGTGAAGGGGTCAGCGTTGTTTCAGGCGGTCAATGATCACCGCCAGCAACAGGATCGAACCGCGGATCACGTATTGGTAGAACGTGTCGATGTTTTTCAGGTTCATCGCATTCTCGATGATCGCCAGAATCAACACCCCGGCAATCACATGCCGGATCATGCCGATACCGCCACTCAACGACACCCCGCCCAGCACGCAGGCGGAGATCACCGTCAGCTCGAACCCCTGGCCGATCATCGGTTGGCCCGAGGTCATGCGCGAGGCCAGGATCACCCCGGCCAGGGCGCCGATCAGACCGTGCACGGCAAAGATGATGATCTTGGTCCGATCGACGTTCACCCCGGCCAGCAACGCCGCTTCCTGGTTGCCACCGATGGCCATGGTGTTACGCCCGTAAGTGGTGTAGTTGAGCAGCCAGCCGAAGAACACAAAACACACCACGGTGATGATGATCGGCACCGGCACGCCCATCAGTTGGCCGTTGCCGAACACGAAGAAGCCTTCTTCCATCACCCCCACCGCCTTGCCGTTGGAGAAGATGTAGGCCAGGCCGCGCACGATCTGCATGGTCGCCAGCGTCGTGATCAACGCGTTGATGCGCAACTTGGCAATGACGATGCCATTGATCAACCCGACGATCAGCCCCATCAACAAGGCCGCGCCGATGCCCAGCATCACGCTGTCGGTATCGCGCATGACGATGGCCGCGACCACTCCGGCGCAGGCGATCACTGAACCCACCGACAAGTCGAAGTGCCCCGACGCCAGGCAGAACAGCATGGTGCACGCCGCAATGCCCACGGTGGAGATCGCCAGGCCCAGGCCACGCATATTCAGGGGCGAGAGGAAGTTGTCGATAAACAGCGCACTGAGCACAAAGATGCCGAGCGCCGCCAACAGCATCACCCAGTCATCGAGGAACTTGCGCTGGTTGAAGCCCGGCCAGAAGCCTTTTGCAGTTTTTACTTCGGACATCATTCACCTCGCATTCTTCAAGCCCGCGAGCGCGGGAGAGCCAGTTGCAACAGCCGTGCTTCATCCGCCTGCTCGCGGGGCAATGCGCCGGTCAGGGCGCCTTCGCTCATCACCAGGATGCGGTCGCTGATGCCCATCACTTCCATCAAGTCGCTGGACACCACGATCACCGCAATACCGCTCGCCGCCAGGTTATGGATGATCTGGTAAATCTCCGACTTGGCACCGATATCGATGCCGCGCGTGGGCTCATCCAGCAGCAGCACTTTCATCGGCATCGACAGCCAGCGGCCCAGGATCGCCTTCTGCTGGTTGCCGCCGGAGAGGTACAGGATTTTCTGCTCGGCATTCGGCGTCTTGACCTTCATCGCCTTGATCTGTTGGTCGGCGTTGCCTTTTTCCCAACCCTCGCGCAGCAACCAGCCAAACCTCGAATGCGCACCACGGGCACTGATGTTGATGTTCTCGGCCACACTGGACAGCGGGATGATCCCTTCTTTCTTGCGGTCTTCCGGGCACAGCAACACCCCGGCGGCAATCGCGTCGCGAGGTGAATGCAATTGCAGTGTTTCCCCGCACAGCGCCAGGCGCCCGGCGCTACTGCGGGTCAAACCGCTGAGCAAGCGCAGCAGCTCGGTGCGCCCTGCCCCGACCAGCCCGAACAGGCCGAGGATCTCGCCCTGATGCACCTGGAAACTGACCGGCTCACGCAAGCCGGGGCCAAGCAGCTCATCGACCTTGAGCGCCACCTGGCCCTGCTCACGCGGGCGATAATCGTAGATGTCCTGGATGTCCCGCCCGACCATGCAGGTCACCAACTGGTCATGGGTCAGCGCCCGCATGTCATCAAACGTGCGCACGAAGCGGCCGTCCTTGAACACCGTCACCGCGTCGCAAATACGGAAGACCTCTTCCATGCGGTGCGACACGTACAGCACCACTTTGCCCTCATCACGCAGGCGCGTGATGATCGCCATCAAGCGGTCAATCTCCCGCGCCGACAGGCTGCTGGTCGGCTCGTCAAAGGCAATCACATGAGCCCCACGGGACAATGCCTTGGCGATTTCCACCAGTTGGCGCTGGCCCAGGGATAACCGCCCCAGTTTCTCGTCCGGGTCGATCTCATCGGCCAGGCCCTTGAGGCACGCCAGCGCCTGCTTGCGCAGCTGGCTTCGATTGACCACGCCAAAGCGCGTCGGCAAGTGCCCGAGGAACAGGTTCTCGGCCACGCTCATTTCCGGCACCAGGTGCAACTCCTGGTGGATCACCGCCACACCACTGGCAATGCTGTCGGCGGCGCATTTGAAGGTCATGGTCTGCTCGCCGATCTGCACCGTGCCGCTGCTTGGGATGTAGGCGCCGCCAAGGATCTTCAACAGGGTCGACTTGCCTGCGCCGTTCTCGCCCATCAGCGCGTGGACCGTGTGCGGCCGTGCTTCAAAGCTGATCTGCGCCAGAGCCTTGACCCCGGGAAACTCCTTGCCGATGCCATTGAAGCGCAAGGCCGCGCCGGTCATTTCCACAGACCGATCTTGGTCAGTTCCTGCTGGAAGTTGGCGCGGGTGATCAGCGTCACTTCATTCATGGCCGTGTACTTTGCCGGTTCTTTACCCGTCGTGACCCACTCGTACATCGCCAGCGCCGTGTTGTAGCCCTCGATATGCGGGCTGGGCAACATTGAACCGTAGAAGCCGCTGTCGGGCTTTTTCAGCTCGCCGATGGCGTCGGTGCCGTTGATGCCGATACCGATCACGTTGGCGGCGGCAAACCCTGCGCTTTCGGTGGCGCGCACGCCGCCGAGCACGGTGTTGTCGTTCATGCCCCCGATGATCAGGTTCTTCGCGCCGCTGGGCAACTTGACCAGGGCCGAGTTGGTGGCGTCCATGCTGCCGGGAACATCGAGCGTCTTGAGCGCGGCGGTGAGGATATGGTCCTTGGGAATGCCCGCCTCTTCCAGGGATTTGATCGAACCGTCAGTGCGTTTCTTGCCGGTATCGAGTTCGTTATAGGTGTTGATGACCGCGTACGTCTCCTTCCAGTCCCAGCCGCGTTTTTTCGCTTCGGCGGCCATTGCGGCGCCCTGCTTCTGGCCCACTTCAAAGGCGGCCATGCCCAGGTACGGCACGTCTTCCATGAAGTTGCCCTTGGCGTCGACAAAACGATCATCCACGGCCATCACTTTCAAGCCATTGACCTTGGCCTTGCTGACGATAGCCGGGCCAAGCGACACATCCGGCGGGCAGATCACAAAGCCCTTGGCGCCATTGGCGGCCAGGCTGTCGATGGCCGAGAGGGTTTTCTCGCCGTCCGGCACGGCGATCTTGATCACGGTAAAACCGTGCTCCTTGCCGGCCTTCTCGGCAAACGCCCATTCGGTCTGGAACCAGGGTTCTTCGGCCTGCTTGACCAAAAAGCCGATCTTCACTTCTTCGGCCGATACAAAGCCGCTGAAAGCGACGGCGAGCGCCAGCGTGCCGAGTGTTTTCTTAAGCATGAACCACCTCCTTCTTATTCTTGGGAAACGCTTTAGTCGTGGTACATCACAGAACGCCCGCCATCGATCATCAGGCAGGTTGCATTGATAAAGGGCGCTTCGTCAGTCGCCAGGAACAGCGCGGTCATCGCCACCTCGATGGGCTGGCCGATGCGCTTGGGCGGGTGCAGGTCGAAGGCGCGTTGGCGTTCGGCCTGGGGGTCGGGGAAACCGTTCCAGTAATCGACGTTGAGTTGGGTTTCGATATAGCCCGGGGCAATGGCATTGACGCGGATGCCCTTGGGCGCATATTCGATGCCCAGCGCCCGGGTCAGGCCGAGCAGGCCGTGCTTGGCCACAGGATAAGGAAAGCAACCGGGAATAATGTGGCTGGAATGGGTGGAGGCGATATTGATGATGTTGCCGATGCCCTGCTCGATCATGTGCGGCAACACGGCGCGACAACCGAACCAGGCACCGTCGAGGTCGATGGCGAAGCAGCGGCGCCAGTCCTCGTCGGTCATCTGCAGTGGGTCACGGAACACATTGACCCCGGCGCAGTTGACCAGCACATCGACGCGACCGAAACGCTCGATGGCCACATTGACCAGTGCCTGCCATTGCTCTTTGGAAGTGATATCGACCGGCTGCGCGACGATTTGCGCGCCACGCTCACGCCAGTGGGCGGCGACTTGCTCGACCTTTTCGGCCTGCACATCGGCAATGACCAGGCGCGCCTGCTGGGCCTGGAAGCAGGCCACGATCGCCTCGCCAATGCCTTGGGCGGCCCCGGTGACGATCACCACTTTGTTGTTCAGGCGCTCGCCATAGGTAGGCTCGGGCACCGCAGGCAATGACAACGGTTGGGACTGCATCGCTTCACCTGTTTTATTTTTGGTAGTGAGTGCTGATGCAGGCGACTATAAACCCATCTTTCGAGACATCTCAATATATAAATTTACATCCCACATATTGAGAAAATCCAAAAATAATGTGGGAGGAGGCAAGCCCTAATGCCAGTCAGTTAAGGCTTAACGCTGTCACTGTGGGAGGGGGCTTGCTCCCGATAGCGGTGTGTCAGTCACGGTTTCTGAACCTGACACACCGCTATCGGGAGCAAGTCGAATCGTCGCACCGCCCCTCCCACAATTTATCCATCGCTCGCTTTATCGCTTAACTGACAGGCATTAGGGCAAGCCCCCTCTCACATTCGGTCGGGTCAGCCCTGGGCGAAGTCGCGCAGAGCGTCGCCTTCCATGCGGTAGCGCACCCATTCTTCCTGCGGTTGGGCGCCGATGGATTTATAGAAGGCGATGGCCGGTTCGTTCCAGTCCAACACGCTCCACTCGAAACGCCCACAACCGTTGTCGCAGGCGATCTTCGCCAAGTGGCGCAACAACTTCTTGCCGGCTCCACCACCGCGCTGTTCGGGATTGATGTACAGGTCTTCGAGGTACAGGCAGTTGCTGCCAAGCCAGGTGGAGTAGCTGAAGAAGAACACCGCAAAGCCGATCGGCAAGCCGTCGCGCAGGCACATCAAGCCATGGGCCGTGGCGCCCTCGCTGAACAGGCTGCGCTCGATATCCGCGACGCTGGCGATGACTTCATGCCGGGCCTTTTCGTATTCGGCAAGCTCGGTGATAAACGTCAGGATCTGCGCAGCATCGCTGGGCACGGCGGGGCGAATCTCGATGGTCATGGGCAGGCCTTGGACAATTTCAAAGCACACATACTAAGGGGCTTTGATGACTGATTGCAGGGCAATTGGCGGCCTGCCACACAAAATTTTACAGGTGCCCCGCTACCGCTCGTCGTCAACAAGGCACGATCCACAAACCGGGGCGGACCAATAAGAGGTAAGGACATTAACTCTATGGAGACATCCCATGAAGCATTCCAAGTTTGCCGCCCTTGCCCTCACCGGCCTGCTGTCTGCTACTGCGCTGAGCGCGTTTGCCGCGACCTCCTCCACGGGGCCGACCAACCCGGCCACCAGCGAATCGCAAAAATCCATGGGCACCGGCATGGACACCAACGGCGGCGCGATCATCGATAACGGCGCCGGTGCCGACCCACGTACCCAGGGCAACGATACCCAGCGCCAGGCGCCGCCTGCCGTGGGCAATGGCAAGATGGGCCCGGGTGTGAATGCCGAACCCAAAGTGAACAAAGGCGATGACAGCAATATCCCTGGCGCACCGAAACAGCCTGCGCCTTGATCCCGCGAGCATGACGAACACCCGATCATTCCCCAGTGAAGAGGTACACATGAACGTCGATAGAAACCTTGAGAAAGAAGTCCTCACCCGCCTGCTGCACGCTCACCCGAACGGCTTGGGCAAGGAGGTGCTGGATAACTACCGCGGCGAAAAGGAGGTGGCCAGTGTCCTGGCCTTCCTGCAGGAGCGCGGGTTTATCAAGGATGGGCATGTGACCACCGACGATGCCGGTGAATATTCGTTGAACCTGCCGATCAAGCTGACCGCTTCTGGCGTTGATGAAGCGCGCAAGCTCGACGGTAACAGCCCGCAGTAATTCATTTGTCTGGTCTGGCCCCGCTGCCGGGGCCAGGAGGAGTATCGCAATGCCTCTTGGAAGCAAAGCCAAATACACCGCCGCACAAAAGCGTAAAGCCGCGCGTATCGAGGAGAGTTATGAGCACAAGGGCCTGTCCAAGGAAGAGGCTGAAGCCCGCGCCTGGGCCACTGTGAACAAGCAGTCCGGCGGTGGCGAAAAGGCGGGCGGTTCGGGCCGGCGCAAGCCCTCGACCCAGAAAGCCGAGGACCGGCATGAGTCGGCCAAGCGCGCCGCCGCCTCGCGTCAGGGACACCCGCGCGGCAGCCGTGCTTCGCTGGAAACCCAGACCAAGGAGAGCTTGTTGAAGGAAGCGCGGGCCAAGGATATTCCTGGTCGGTCGAGCATGCGCAAGGATCAATTGATCGAAGCGCTGCGTAAAGCGGGCTGAGCGCAGTTCCAAAGCCGTTCCAGATAAGGGAGGGGCATGCCCCCTCCCCCATTTATTGCGCGACTAATGCGTCGACTTCAGCGGTGCCGGGAGACGTCGCCGGCCCCCAGCGCGTTACCGCCAATGCCGCGGCGGCATTCGCCCGTCGTGCTGCCGAAACAGGATTCAAGCCATTGGCCAAGCCGGCAATCAACACGCCTGCATGCGCATCCCCGGCGCCGTTACTGTCCACGGCCTGCACTTTGAAACCGGGCACCTGCTCCACTGCTCCCGAGCGCCCGACCCAGCATCCATTCGGCCCATCGCGTACCACCAGCAATGCTCCGACAGGCAGGAGTCGGCTCAGCTGTGGCAATGCGCCTGCAATCTGCGGCGCACCGGTAAATGCCAGGGCTTCGGGACCATTGCTGGTCCAGATATCGATACGCGGCAACAGTGCGCGCATCGGGGCCGAGTCTCGCGTGGTTACCAGCGGGCCAGGGTCAAACACCACCGTGATCGCCCGGGGCAGCGCCAGCAACCAGTCCACCAGCGGCTGCGCCTTGCCCTCCAGCAATAAGCTGTAACCGCTGACGTACACGTAGTCGTCCAGCTGCGGTCGAACCCTGGCCAAGTCCTCCGCGCTCAATTCGCCCTCGACGCCGATATGGGAGATGAAGGTGCGCTCGGTGGTGGCTTCGGTCAGGCACACGCACAAACCAGTGTCCTTGCCCGCACTGGCCGCAAGGGCCATCTCAATGCCCTCGGCCTGCATCGCCGTACGGGCCAAATCACCAAAACGTCCGTCACCGTGTCGGCCCAGATAGACCGCCGCCAGCCCATTACGTCGAGCGGCGGCCATGACATTGAAGCCACCACCGGTTTCAAAGCTGGCCGATTGCGCCAAGACATCGCCGCCCGTGGCCGGCAAGGTATCCAACGCCATGACCAGATCGACGATGACCTGGCCGGTGTGCAGCAATCTAGACATTGTGGTTCTCGACAAGTAACGCGGGGCGACGGTCGGCCGCGCCGCCCAGTACCGCATAGATTCCGCCGGCCACCAGGAAGGTGACGATCCAGCCCAGGCCGTTATGGCCCAGCCAGGAGTCGGACAACGGCCCGGCGAACCAGATGTTTTCGGCGGTGGTACCGATAGTGGTGAAGCTGAAGCCCAGCACAATCGCCACGGCCCAGGCGCCGAACGCACGCCACTCCACGCCACCGCGATACCAGTAGGCACTGCTTGGGCTCACATCCAGCAAGTCTTTGGCGCTGTAGTAGTGACGGTGGATCAAGTCCACCACGAAAATCCCGACCCACGCGGTAATCGGCACCGCCAGCAGCGAGATGAAGGTGATGAACGGGCCATAGAAACTGTCGGCGATCAGCATGAAGTAAATCGAGCCGGCGAAGATCGCCACGATGTCGACGATCACCGCATGCACGCGCTTGACCTTGAGGCCGAGGGTCAAGGTGGTGAGCCCGGCCGAGTACACCGAGAGGTTGTTCGACAGTAGCAGCCCACCAAAGGCGGTGATCAGGTAGGGCACGGCCATCCAGGTCGGCAACATGTCGCGGATCGCAATGATCGGGTCGGTGGCCGACGCCAGGTCGTGATTACCCACCGACAACAGCCCCCCGAGGGTGATCAACAGCACCAGCGGAATGCCCGCGCCAAACGCGGCGGACGCCACCAGGCGCGCGGCCTTGACGCTGCGATGCTGGTAGCGCGACATGTCGGCACCGGCGTTGGCCCAACCGATCCCGGTACCGGCGGCCATGGTGCCGACGCCGATGATCATCGCGCTCAGCGGTGCCGGCGTGGCATTGAATACCGCGCTCCAGTCGATGGTGGCGCAGAGGAAGCCACCCACCAGAATGTTCAAGGCGCCAAACACGTAGGTGGCCCACTTCTGGATCACCAGCAACGTCGCATGCCCGAGGCCGGAAACCGACAAGGTCAGCAACACGAAAATCGCGATGAAGATCAAGGTCAGCACGGGTGCGCTTTTCGCTTCGACCGGCGAATGGAACAGGATCGAACACAACGACAGCAACACAAAGGCCGCCGTGGTGGTGTTGACGGTTTCCCAGCCCAGGCGCGACATCAGCGACACCACCGTAGGGCCGATATTGCCGCGCACGCCGAAGATGGCGCGGGACAAGGTCAGGCTGGGCGCCCGGCCACGACGCCCGGCGATCGAGATAATGCCCACGACCGCAAAGGAGCCGGCAGCGCCGAGGATGGCGACAATGATCGCCTGCCAGATGGACAAGCCACGGAACGCCACCAGGGTCGCCCCAAGCGGCAAGCCGAGGATGCTGATATTGGCCGCGAACCAGACCCAGAACAGTTGCAGCGGATGGCCGTTGCATTCGCTCTCAGGGACGGGCTCGATGCCGCGTGTTTCCAGTTGCCCGGCGCTCTGGCCGGAAGAAATGCTGCTCATGGGGAGCTCCTGGTGCCGGTATTGTTATGGTTGTTTTATTCATGTGGGAGCAAGCCCCCTCCCACAGGTTTGCCTGCGGCGCCTAGCGCAGTGCGAGCAAGGCTGTGACCAACGGCTGTAGATCCAGACGATTGACGGCCTTGACCTGTTCGATCATCGCCTCAGGCCAACACTGCAACCCCAGGCACGCGCCGAGCATGGCGCCGAGCATCGCGGCGATGGTGTCGGTGTCGCCGCCGAGGCTGGCGGCCAGGCACAGCGCTTCGAATGCGCTCATATCACCCACCGCCACTTGCTGGGCCAGGGCGAACGACACCACTACCGATTCCTGGGACGCCACGGAGGTGCCGATCAACTCATAAAGCAGGTCGGCGAACAGCGCCTTGTCGCCGCTGCCCACGCTCAAGGTGCGCGCCCAACTGATCCGCGTGGAAATGCGTCCGCCAGCCACCCAATAGCCATGGTCCTGCGCTTGTTGGGCGATCTGGACGCCGATGTTCAAGGCTTCACCCAAGTCCACTCCGTTGATGCCGGCCGACACCACCGCCGCCACCGCCGCCGCACTGGAGATGCCCAGCGTGGTGTTATGGGTGACCTGGCACGCCTGGATCACCGCCTGGATAAACTGCGCCGGGTCGCGGATGTCGGCGGCAATGCCCACCGGCGTAATACGCATGGCCGCACCATTGGTGGTGCCGTAGCGTCCGGACTCTTGCGGCGTGTGGCCGGCGAGGATCATCTCGATCGCGCGCTTGGTCGACGGGCCGAGCAAATCCTGGGAGCCCTTGGCGCGCATGGCTGCTTCCCAGTCGATCAGGCGTTGGGCGAGCACCTGGGGGTCGATCTTGCCCTGGCCTTCGACCAGTAACTCACCGACCAGGATCGCTTGCTCGGTGTCATCCGTAATCGAACCGGCCGGCATGTTCGGGGCGATAGGCTGGTCGGCGTGAGCGTCTTGCAGAGCGGTGATGGCACCAAATTGCATGCGCACTTGCTCTCGACTCAGGGACTGGGTGGGCATCCCCAAGGCATCGCCCAGGGCCAAGCCGTAGAAAGCGCCAAGCGCGCGGTCTTGCGGGCTCATTTCGACGCTCCAAACTGCAGGTGCAGACGAAAATGCAGAGGGTCCAGCCAGCTTTCGACATATTCCATGAAACGCTCGCGACGGTCGTAGGTAGTGCGTGCGGCTTTGAGAAACACGCAGCCGGCGGGTCGCCCGAGCAACTCGGCATCGTCGTCACTCAAGGCTTCGGCGCCGATCCATTGGTCGCCGTTGGCGCCTATGTAGCCAAAGGCTGCCAAGGTGATGGTCAGTGAGTTATCGATCAAGCCGACGCTGGGCAAGCTTTCCAAACCACCGCAAGCGGGCATCAGCGAGCGCTCCAGGGACACCGCGACACCATCGGGGGTGCGGCGCAGGCGATCGAGCGCAATGAACTGGTCGCTGCCGAAACGGCTGAGCAGGTCAGGACGGGTTACGGCTTCCAGACGCAAGATATCGGTGGTCACCTGCGCGCCCGTATCGGCCAAGGCCTGGGCCCACCCGCTGCGTTGGTCGAGCGCCATGCCGTCAAAGGTGACGATGGAGCCGACACCGCTCTGAGTGGCGATGTAGTTGCGCCGCTTGAGTTCGGCCAGTGCTTCGCGCAGGGTGCCGCGGCTGACCGCGAACTCTTCGGCCAACTGGTGCTCGCCGGGGAGCAGGAAACCGTCGGCCATCACTCCAGCCTCGATCCGGCGGATGAGTTCGTCGACGACGCGTTTTTTCTTATCAAATCGAACATGTTTAATCATGTACAAATTGATAGCCGAAAGCGCCGGTTTCCCGCAAGCAAATTATTTCAGGGAGCTGAAAAAACGCGCCTCAGGGTTCCAGGCCAATAGGGAAAAACGCCCCGCCGCTCCAGACACCCAGCCAGTTCTGACCGTTGATCGGGCGACTCACCGCCAGCTCGACCAATTGATAGAACGCGTTGCGATGCACGAGTGCCTCCAGGTTGGTACGCACCCGCAGATAGGGGGCCGGTTCCTGGGTGACCGGATCGATCACCACCCGCAACGGGTGGTCGAGGCCGGCGTCGATCTGCTCGTCGACATTGGTCGTAAAGCGCAGCACCTGGTCTTCGCCCTGCCCTTGCACCTCCAGGGTCAACGCGACAAACGGCGCATCATCGACGCGGATGCCGACCTTTTCCACGGGCGTGACCAGAAAATACTCGTCACCGTCACGGCGGATGATATTGGAGAACAACTTGACCATCGGCTTACGCCCAATCGGCGTGCCCTGATAAAACCAGGTGCCATCGCGGGCGATGCGCATGTCGATGTGGCCGCAGAAATCCGGATTCCACAGGTGCACTGGCGCCGGTCCCTTACCCTTGGGCAGTTGGGCCAACAGATCATTGGCCTTGGCGGAATCGGTCATCGGGTTCTCCTGCTCTTACTGATTGCTCATGCCCAGCAAGCCTCGGGCGTACTGCGCCAGCGGGCGGGCAATCAGATCTTCTGGCTTGTTGTCGTGGAACGTCAGTAAACCGCCACGACTGCGAATGCGTGCAGTATCAATCAAATACTGGGTGCTGGTCTCGATCAACATGATCTGGATCACCCCGCTATCCAGGCCCAGTCGGTCCAGGGCCTGCTGATCGGTCCACTCATCGGCGTTGCCGATACGGTCATCGGCTGCCGCAAAGCGGCAATACAACAGGTAATGCGCCCCTGCGGCGCGCGCTTCAGCCATGGCTTGTTCGAGCCCTTCGGGCTTGCGGGCGCGGCGTACCATGGGGAAATACTCGACGAAGCCATTGAAGGCTTCCTCGGCCACCACGTTGGGGCGCGGGTAGGCGCTGCCCGGCGGTACAAAGGCGCCCTGGGCGATAAACACAAAGGAGTCCGGCTGTATACGAACCGAGGCCGTACGGCGTGTATCACTGTGGTCCAGCAACCCGGCGTCGCTCATCTGATAACGGGTGCCTTCGGCCATATCGCTGACGGTCATGCAACCACTCAGCGTCAACGACGCCAGCAACAAAACCAGACTACGCATCCTAATCCTCCAGAAGCCGGTGACGGAAAACCGGCGAATGGGGGTCAGATGCAGGTTTTGCGCCATTTGGTAGCAACACATGACAAATGTGGGAGGGGGCTTGCTCCCGATGGACTGCGTAGCAGGCCCATTTTTGAGGCCGCTGCGCGGCCTATCGGGAGCAAGTCGAATCGTCGCACCGCCCCTCCCACATCGGGTGTTGGGTTGCCCTGGGGGTGGGTTAGCCGCCAATGATCTTCATGATTGTCGCGCCGCCGGAGAAGGCGACTTCCTGCTTGTCGCCCAGGGCTTTCATCAACAAGCCTTGCAGGGCCGGCAAAGCCTGGTGGCGCGGCTTGTCCAGCAGGTCACCGATGTAATGCCGGTTACTCGACGACAGGCAACCATGCAACCAACCGGTAGAGGACAGCCGCAGTCGCGAACACGTGCGGCAAAACGGTACGCTTTCATTGGCGATCACACCGAAGAAGCCTTTGCCCGGCACCTCATAGCGCACCGCCGTAGCATCCACGGGGGCATCGGCCTGCAGATAGTCGTGATGTTCGCCGATCAGGCTGAGCAGTTGCTGCAGGCTGACAAATTGCTGCAGGAACGCGTTGGAGTCCTTGGCCAGGTGGCCCATGCGCATCAGCTCGATAAAGCGCAGCTCGTAGCCACGCTCCAGGCAGTAGTCGAGCAGCGGCATGACCTGGTCCAGGTTCTGCCCGCGCAGTGGCACCATGTTGACCTTGATCTTGATCCCGGCCGCACGGGCCTGGTCCATACCGGCGAGCACGCTGGCCAGGTCGCCGCCACGGGCAATGCCGCGGAAGGCGTCGGCGTCCAGGGTATCGAGGGAGACGTTGATGCGCCGGATACCGGCATCCAGCAACAGCGGCAGTTTGCGCGCAAGCAACTGGCCATTGGTGGTCAGGCTGATGTCACTCAGGCCCATCTGCCCTACCGCGCCCATGAAGGCTTCCAGCTTGGGGCTGACCAACGGCTCGCCGCCGGTGATACGCAGGCGGTCGATGCCCGCCGCTTCGATCAGGTAGGCCACGCCACGCGCCATCGCCTCAGCCGAGAGTTCATCCTGGGCAGCCACCAATCGCTTGCCATTGGGCACGCAATAGGTACACGCATAATTGCAGGCTGAAGTCAGGCTGATCCGCAAATTGCGAAACCGCCTGCCTTGACGATCAACGATCATGGATCACTCCGGCAGAGGATAATGTGGGCGTGCTAGAAGCTGACTCAATAATCAGCTTTTAGCAAGATCCCTGCCTGAGTATATTCCCGGGATACCGCGCCAGGCAGAAAATCATCAGGGTGCGGGCGGCAGGTCCGTCGAGTGTTTGCGCTTGTTGCCCATGCGCACACCGATGTCCATCAAGAACTGGAAAAAGCCTTCCTGATCTTCCAGCACATTACTCCAGAACGGCGAGTGATACAGCGCCACGGCGCCGTGCACCAACGCCCAGGCGGCGCAGTAGTGGAAATAGGGCGGCACATCTTCAAGCTTGCCTTCGCTGATGCGGCCCTTGATCAGCAAGGTCAGGCGTTCGAAGTTCGAGGCACGGATCTTGTGCAGCTCCTCGACCATTTCCGGCACCTGATGCCCCTTGACCACCTTTTCTTCCAGGCGGTCGAACAGGCGATAACGCTGCGGGTCGCGCATGCGGAACTCGAAGTAGGCGCGGGACAGGGCTTCCTTGTCCTTGTCCACGTCGGCCGAGTGCAACAGCTCGTTCAAGTCGCGCTCGTAGTCGAGCATCAGGCGCAGGTAAATCTCGGCCTTGGACTTGAAGTGCTTGTAGATGGTGCCTTTGCCGATACCCACGGCATCCGCAATCATCTCGACGGTGACGCTGTCTTCACCTTGTTCGAGGAACAGCTTGAGTGCGGTGTCGAGAATTTCCTGCTCGCGGCGGCGAAACTCACGGACCTTACGGGGTTCTTTTTGCATGAGGAAAAGGTCTGCAGAGTGAATAGGTGAAGGGTTGCGCAGGGCCAGGGATACCTGGCGATACGATTTACCCGGTTCGAGGGATTATCCCGACTGAACGGTCGTTGGGCAACGCCTATGTGAACCCGCTCCGCACTAAACTTTCAGCACGCCAACGTTTTTACCGATATCAGTCAGAAATAATACGCAACACCTGCACCTGCCCATCAACCCAATGAGAACTCAAGGGAAGCGCGTGTATTCCAAATCTGTTTAAAAAACGATCAGATCCGACTGGACTGAATAGGATAGTGATCAATACTTCAACTGTCGGCGTGGCATCTCCCCCAAGTGGCGCGTCGACCCGGGTACCGACGGACTGCGTACCCTTGTTTACTCCTAATGGTCTTAGCCCGGATTCACCCCCCAGAACCCGGGTTTTTTTTGCCTGCCGTTTAAGCCTCTTACACAGCGACGTGAGCCAACGGAAACAGGCGCCGGAAATTCTCGGTAGTCTGTTCGGCAAAACGCTCGTAGGACTCGCCGCGCAGCATCGCCAGATAATCCGCCACGTCGCGCACATACTCCGGCAGGTTCGGTTTGCCCCGATGGGGAATCGGCGCCAGGTACGGCGAATCGGTCTCCACCAGCAAGCGGTCGGCCGGCACTTGGCGCGCCACGTCACGCAAAGCGTCAGCATTGCGGAAGGTGACGATGCCTGACAGGGAGATGTAGAAACCCAGGTCCAGAGCGGCCTTGGCCATGTCCCAGTCTTCAGTGAAGCAATGCAGCACACCCGCCTGGGGCAGTGCGGCTTCGCGCAGCAAGGCCAGGGTGTCGGCGCGGGCGCCACGGGTATGGACAATCACCGGCTTGGCGGTTTGCCGGGCGGCTTGCAGGTGCAGGCGGAACGACGCTTGCTGCAATTCGGCCGCTTCAGGCTCGTAGTGGTAATCCAGCCCGGTCTCGCCGATGGCCACCACGCGCGGGTGGTTGAGTTCACTCAGCAACCAATCGAGGGCCGGCGCTTCGCCGGGCTTGAGGTCCAGCGGGTGGATACCCACCGAGCAATCCACATCGGCGTAACGCTCGGCCAGGGCCTTGACGTCGGCGGCGTTATCGGCGCTGACGCCAATACACAGGAAGTGCCCAACCCCGCGCTGGCGCGCCGCTTCAAGGGCAGCGTCAAGGGAGCCGCCGTGCTGGGCAAGGTCGAGTCGATCAAGATGGCAATGGGAATCTACGAGCATAGGAAGTTACAACTTGAGTCACGATAAGTGTCTGGCCAACGATACACCCGTCAGCCACGGAAATTAACGACGTCCGAGCAGACCGGCCCATTGCACCAGCAGTGCTTCGAGCAACAGCACACGGTTGAGGTTGGCCTTGCCGAGGATCTTCTGGCGCTGAGCGAGAATCCAGTCCTGGATATTCAGTACCTTGTCCTGCGCACTTTTCTGCGCGAGGTACTGCACCACTTTGCGCATATCGGGCAGTCCCAGGCCGCTTTCATCCTGGGTCAACTGGTAGCGCAGGATCAGGCTCGACCAGTTGCAGAACCAGTCGAACAGCAGCAGCAGGGGAACATCCTTCCAGGCGCTTTCAGCCAGCTGGGTGGCCGAGAGTTCCTGCTTGAGCAGTTTCTTCACCCCATCGACCACCAGCGCCCGCTGCTCACGCACGCCCTGGGCCTGCAGCTTGACGGCGGCCAAAGGGGAACCGGCGGCCAGGGTCAACAGCTCGACCCGCTCATCCGCGGAACAGTCCGGCAGTGCCTGCGCCAGCCACTCAAGGCTCATCGCCTCACTCGGCAATGGGCATGCCTGCTGCACGCAACGACTGCGAATGGTCGGCAACAAACGGCTGGACTGATGGCTGACCAACAGCAGTACCGTATCGCCGGACGGTTCTTCCAGGCTCTTGAGCAAGGCGTTGGCGGCGTTGATGTTCATGGCCTCCACCGGCTCGATCAAAACCACCTTGCGCCCGCCCATCTGTGCGGTCTGCACCACGAAGCTGACGAGGTCGCGCACCTGGTCGACCTTGATCGCCTTGTCGGCCTCCTCGGGTTCCAGCAGGTAGTTATCCGGGTGGCTGCCTGCCTTGAGCAACAGGCAGGACTTGCATACGCCGCAGGCGTCCAGGTTGACCGGTTGCTGGCACAACAGGCTCGCCATCAAGCGCTCGGCCAGATCACGCTTGCCGATACCTGCCGGCCCGTGCAGCAGGTAGGCGTGGGCGTGCTGGGCACGACCGGCCAATTGCTGCCAGAGGCTATCCTGCCAGGGGTAGGCTTCAGCCACGGGTGCGCTCCAGCAATGCAGGCAACAGCGCATCGATGGCGTGTTGCACTTGAGTCAGGGGCTGCGCCGCGTCCAGCAAATAGTAACGCGCAGGCTCGGCGGCGGCGCGCTTGAGGAACGCCGTGCGCACGGCATCAAAAAAGGTGCGGCCTTCCAGTTCGAAACGGTCCAGGCGACCACGGGCGCTGGCCCGCGCCAGGCCGACTTCAACCGGCAGGTCGAACACCAGGGTCAGGTCAGGGCGCAAATCGCCTTGCACGAACGTTTCCAACTTGGCGATGCGCTCCACCGACAAACCCCGGCCGCCGCCCTGATAGGCATAGGTGGAGTCGGTGAAACGGTCGCAGATCACCACGGCACCGCGTGCCAGCGCCGGGCGAATCACTTCGGCCAGGTGCTGGGCACGGGCGGCGAATACCAGCAGTAGCTCGGTGTCCGGGTTCATCTGTTCTTCACCCGGCGCCAATAACACTTCACGAATACGTTCGGCCAGCGGCGTGCCCCCTGGCTCACGGGTCAGCACAACCTCGATGCCCTCTGCGCGCAGCCGTTCGGCCAGGTAATCGCGATTGGTGCTTTTGCCGGCACCTTCCGGGCCTTCCAGGGTAATAAACAAGCCAGTCACAGGCAGTCCTTAGTCAGAGTCATTGCAGGCTTTGCGGCGCGGCGGTGTCCGGCGCGGGCTCAGTGGGCGCATCGGCCGGTGGCGTTGTGTCTTGCGGCGGCTTGACCACCGGCGCCGGGCTGGAGCGATAGTCGGCACGGCGCTTGAGTTGAAACTCACGCACGGCCGCATTATGCGCATCCAGGTCATCGGAAAAAATATGGCTGCCATCGCCACGCGCAACAAAATACAGGCTGCTACCCGGCACCGGGTTCAACGCCGCGTGGATGGCCTCGCGGCCGACCATGGCGATCGGCGTCGGCGGCAGGCCGGCGACCATGTAGGTGTTGTACGGGTTGGCCTCCTTGAGATGCGCCCGCGTCAGCTTGCCGGTGTAGCGTTCGCCCAGGCCGTAGATCACCGTCGGGTCGGTCTGCAGCAGCATGCCCATCTTCATGCGCCGCACGAACACCCCGGCAATCTGCCCCCGCTCCTCCGGCACCCCGGTCTCTTTCTCCACCAGCGAGGCCATGATCAGCGCTTGATAGGGATCGGTGTAAGGTGCATCGGCAGCCCGCTTGCTCCACTCCTGAGCGAGTACATCGTCCAGGCGGTTGTAGGCTTTTTTCAGGAATTCGACATCGGTCATGCCGCGCACGAAGCGATAGGTGTCCGGGAAGAAGCGCCCTTCTGGAAACACGTCCGGGTGGCCGAGTTTTTCCATCACTTCCTTGTCGCTCAGGCCGGACAGGGTCTGCACAATTTTTTCGTGCTTGGCCAACGCTGCGCGCACCTGGCGGAAATTCCAGCCTTCGACCAGCGTCAGGCTGTATTGCACCACTTCGCCACGCTGCCATAGACCGATCAAGCCTTCAGCAGTCAAGCCAGGGGTCATGCGGTATTCGCCGCTGTGCAGTGGCTGGCCGTCAAGGTTGAAACGCCAGTACAGGCGCAGCCAGAAGGCACCGTCAAGCACACCCTCGGCCTCCAGGCGATTGAAGGTGCCCGTCGGGGTTGCCCCGGCCGGTACATCCAGCAATTGCTCCTGGCTCAGCTTCAGGGGTTGTTTCAGGGCAGAATCGAGCTTCCAGGCCGAAAAGCCCAGCACAATGCCTGCCGAGACCAAGCCTATCAGCAGCAATAAAAGCAGTTTTCGTATCAACTCAAATATCCAATAGTGCGCGAACAATGCCCTGCAGTTTACGGGTGAGCGGCCCAACCGACCAGCTCATCGCAGCGCAGCCACGCACCGGCCAAATGCCATAAACGCTGTTGCACACAAACACTTCGTCAGCCTGCCGCAACTGCTCCAGGCTGATGTCGGCCACGCTAACCGGGAGGCCCAGTACCTGCGCCTGGGCCAAAACCTCAGCGCGCATGACCCCGGCAACCCCGCAACGATTCAGATCAGCGGTCAGCAACCCGCCGTCGCATACCAGGAACAGGTTGCTGAACACGCCTTCGATCACGCGACCGGACATATCCAGCATCAAACCTTCGGCATGCTCGGCGTCCTGCCACTCGGCGCGAGCGATCACCTGCTCCAGGCGATTGAGGTGCTTGAGCCCTGCCAGTAATGGCTGTTCGGCCAAGCGGGTGGCGCACGGAAACAGGCGGACACCTTCAAGTCCATGGGCCGGGGGATAGGATGCGGGCGGACTGCCCTGCAAGATACGGCGCACGGGAGCGCCAGGGTTGATGCCGTAACCGCGCTGGCTGTCGCCGCGGGTAAGGATCAACTTGAGAACGCCGTCGCCGAGGGCGGCGGCATACGCCAGCACTTCGCTGCGGATCAGTGACTGATCCGCAACCAGCGCCAACCGCCTGCACCCCTCATCCAGGCGTTGCAGGTGGCGGTCGAGCAACACAGGCTGCCCGGCCCTGACGGCGATGGTCTCGAACACCCCGTCGCCATACGCCAGGCCGCGATCTTTCAGAGGCACGCTGCCCGCTGGCTGACCGTCGACCCAGCTGTGCATCACTCGGCGAACCGGCGGAACACCAGGGAACCGTTGGTGCCACCAAAACCGAACGAGTTGGAGATTGCCACGTCGATCGGCATGGGCTGCGCTTCGTGGGGCACGAAGTTCAGGTCGCAACCTTCGTCCGGCTCATCGAGGTTGATGGTCGGCGGTGCGACCTGATCCTTGATGGCCATTACGCTGAAGATCGCCTCAACCGCGCCCGCCGCACCCAACAGGTGGCCGGTCATGGACTTGGTCGAGCTGACTGCCAGCTTGTAGGCGTGTTCGCCAAACACCGACTTGATCGCCTCGGCTTCCGCCAGGTCACCCGTCGGAGTCGAAGTGCCATGGGCATTGATGTACTGCACCTGGTTGGCATTGACCTTCGCGTCACGCAGGGCATTGGCGATGCAGCGGGCAGCACCGGCACCGTCGGACGGTGGCGAGGTCATGTGGTAGGCGTCACCGCTCATGCCGAAGCCGATCAGCTCGGCATAGATGGTGGCACCGCGCGCCTTGGCGTGCTCCAGCTCTTCCAGTACCAGGGCACCGGCGCCGTCGGACAGTACGAAACCGTCACGGCCTTTGTCCCACGGACGGCTGGCACGGGTCGGCTCGTCATTGCGGGTCGACAGTGCGCGAGACGCGCCAAAGCCGCCCATGCCCAGACCGCAGGCCGCCATTTCGGCGCCGCCGGCGATCATCACGTCGGCTTCGTCATAGGCGATGTTGCGCGCCGCCATGCCGATGCAGTGCGTGCCGGTGGTGCACGCCGTGGCGATGGCGTAGTTAGGCCCCTGTGCCCCCAGATGGATGGACAGGAAACCGGAAATCATATTGATGATCGAGCCCGGCACGAAGAACGGTGAAATTCGACGGGGGCCGGAATCGTGCAATGTGCGGCTGGTTTCTTCGATATTGGTCAAACCGCCAATACCTGACCCCATGGCCACGCCGATGCGGTCACGGTTGGCGTCGGTGACTTCCAGGCCGGCGTTACGCACTGCCTGAAAACCGGCTGCCAGGCCGTATTGAATGAACAGGTCGAGCTTGCGGGATTCCTTGACCGAGAGGTACTCCTCGACATTGAAACCCTTTACCGAGCCGCCAAAACGGGTGGAATAGGCAGAAAGGTCCGTGTGTTCGATCAGACCAATACCACTGCGGCCAGCCAGAATGCCCTGCCAACTGCTCGGCACATCCGTGCCCAGTGGCGACAACATACCCATACCGGTGACTACGACGCGTCTACGCGACACAGCACTCTCCTTTTTCTAATGACGACACTTTTGCTTCATCGCTTACTTTTCATCAGAGCTAAAGAAAAAACCGCACGCCGTTACAGCAGTGCGGTTTTTCCCTGACAGCAAGCGACGACT
Organism: Pseudomonas sp. ICBG1301; assembly: GCF_016918385.1. Lineage (NCBI taxonomy): Bacteria > Pseudomonadati > Pseudomonadota > Gammaproteobacteria > Pseudomonadales > Pseudomonadaceae > Pseudomonas > Pseudomonas sp. ICBG1301. The sequence goes on along the minus strand of NZ_JAEKGB010000001.1, from coordinate 35,957 downwards.
ACAAACTATTACGCCTGGTGGGCAGTAACGTAGTCGATAGCAGCTTGAACAGTAGTGATTTTTTCAGCTTCTTCGTCCGGGATTTCGGTCTCGAATTCCTCTTCCAGAGCCATCACCAGCTCAACGGTGTCAAGGGAATCGGCACCCAGGTCTTCTACGAAGGAAGCAGTGTTGACCACTTCTTCTTCCTTAACGCCCAGTTGCTCGGCGACGATTTTCTTGACGCGCTCTTCGATGGTGCTCATACCTTGTTTAACTCCTAATGGACAAATTCAGGCAGCTGGCCAGTGGGTAAGTGTATAGAAAGCCATTTCAGCTTTTCAACTGAAAGCTTCACCCTGTACCCAGTCGGCCACCTGCCTATAAATTAAGTTGCAGCTTTATAACGGATTTTAGACAGCTCGTATGACATTTTTTTGAAGCGATCCGTCACAATTTAACTCATGTACATCCCGCCGTTCACCGGGATTGTAGCCCCAGTCACGTATGCCGCACCGTCGGATGCCAGGAAAGAGACCACATTCGCGATCTCTTGAGCCTGGCCCAGACGGCCCAGCGGAATCTGCGTCAGCAAGGCTTCACGCTGCGCCTCAGGCAGTTCACGGGTCATATCGGTGTCGATGAACCCAGGGGCCACCGAGTTGACCGTAATCGACCGCGAACCGACCTCACGCGCCAGTGCACGGCTGAAACCTTCCAGGCCGGCCTTGGCGGAGGCATAGTTTACTTGGCCTGCGTTGCCCATGGCACCCACTACGGAGCCAATATTGATAATTCGGCCCCAACGCGCCTTGGTCATGCCGCGCAAAACGCCCTTGGACAAGCGAAACAGACTGTTCAAGTTGGTGTCGACCACGTCGTACCACTCGTCGTCTTTCATACGCATCATCAGGTTGTCGCGGGTGATGCCGGCGTTGTTTACCAGGATCGACGGAGCGCCGAACTGTGCAGTGATTTCAGCCAGTACGGCAGCCACGGACTCATCGCTGGTCACGTTCAGCTCAAGGCCAGTGCCCTGAACGCCGTTTTCCTTCAGGGTCGCGGCGATACGCTCGGCGCCCGAAGCGGAAGTGGCGGTGCCGATCACGACCGCGCCCTGACGGCCCAATTCCAGGGCGATCGCCTGGCCAATGCCACGGCTTGCGCCGGTGACCAGTGCAACTTTACCTTGCAGACTCATGCAGGCTTCTCCTAAGTGTGGGGATCAGGCCAGTGCCGCGCGCGCGGCAGCGAAGGCATCCGGGGTATTCAGGTTGGCAGTCGACACGCCGTCGGCACAGCGCTTGTTGAGGCCGGCCAGGACTTTGCCCGGGCCACACTCGACCAACTCGGTGGCGCCGTTGGCAGCCAGAGCCTGGACCGATTCAACCCAACGCACAGGCTTATAGAGCTGCTCCAGCAGGTCGCGCTTGAGGGTGCCGAGGTCGGCAGCCACGGCGGCGCTGACGTTCTGTACCAACGGAATCTGCGGCGCCTGCCAGTCGATCGCATTGATGGACTCGGCAAAACGCTCGGCGGCCGGGCGCATCAGCTCGCAGTGGGACGGCACGCTCACCGGCAAGGGTAGCGCACGCTTGGCGCCACGGGCCTTGCAACCTTCGATGGCGCGCTCAACGGCAGCCTTGGCGCCGGCGATCACCACTTGGCCCGGGGAGTTGAAGTTGACCGCACTGACCACTTCGCCCTGGGCGGCTTCGGCGCAAGCCTCGATCACCACAGCATCGTCCAGGCCCAGGATCGCGGCCATGCCGCCCTGCCCGGCCGGAACGGCTTCTTGCATCAACTGCCCCCGACGCTCGACCAACTTGACCGCTTCGGCCAGGGTCAAGCTGCCCGCGGCAACCAATGCACTGTATTCACCCAGGCTGTGGCCGGCAACGAATGCCGGGCGCGCGCCACCTTCTGCCAACCACAAGCGCCACAGGGCGATCGAAGCGGTCAGGATGGCCGGCTGGGTTTTGTCGGTTTGATTGAGTTGCTCTTCCGGCCCTTGCTGGGTCAGTGCCCACAGGTCATAACCCAGGGCATCGGAAGCTTCCTTGAAGGTTTCCAGAACCAGCGGATATTGCGCGCCCAGCTCGGCCAACATGCCGAGGGACTGCGAACCCTGCCCTGGAAAGACGAATGCGAGGGATGTAGACATGTAACAAGCCCCTAATGATCTGGTCGTCAAAAAATGGTCGCTCCTACGGTGGGAGCGAACGAAACTGACAGATTGGATGGTCAATTGAACTGGCCGGTCACATTTAAGCATTCCCGGACCGATTCGCCTAAGACAACAAATCCTCAAGACGGCCGTGCAAACGCTGCGGCAGGTTTTCCTGGATTTCGATCACGGCACGCGCAATCGCACTTTGAAAGCCTTCCACCCCCGCCGAGCCATGGCTTTTCACCACGATGCCCTGCAAACCGAGAAAGCTGGCGCCATTGTGCCGTGCCGGGGCCAGATCAGCCTGCAAGCGGCGCATCAACGGCAATGCCAGGGCGCCGACCACACGCGACGCCAGGTTTCGCCTGAACAACGCTTCAATACGCGTGGCGATCATGGTCGCCAGGCCTTCGCTGGATTTGAGCAGAATATTGCCAACAAACCCATCGCACACCACCACATCCGCTTCGCCCCGGTACAAACCATCACCTTCGACAAAGCCGATGTAATTCAAGCCCCGCGCGCCCTGTAACAACGTAGCCGCCAATTTGACCTGCTGGTTGCCCTTGATGTCTTCGGTACCGATGTTCAGCAGGGCCACCCGCGGCCGGGCCACGCCCAGCGCTTCGGCAGCCACCGCGCCCATCACGGCGAACTGGAACAGGTGCTCGGCGCTGCAATCGACGTTCGCGCCCAGGTCCAGCAACTGGCAATAGCCCTTCTGCGTCGGAATTGCCGCCACCATCGCCGGCCGATCAATACCGGGCAGCGTCTTGAGCACATAGCGCGACAACGCCATCAAGGCCCCGGTGTTCCCCGCACTGACACAGGCTTGCACCTTGCCATCGCGTAACAGCTCCAGGGCCACCCGCATCGAGGAATCAGGTTTGCCACGCAAGGCGGTCGCAGGCTTTTCATCCATGCCGATGGTTTCGCTGGCCGGCGTAATCGTCAGGCGCGCGCGATCCACTGCCGGATGGCCAGCAATCAGTTCTTCAAGTAAGGAGGGTTGACCGACGAGGGTCAGGTGCAGCGAGGGCGTAGCAGACAGGCTGGCAATGCAAGCCTGAACAATGCTGCGGGGACCGAAGTCCCCGCCCATTGCGTCAATCGCGATGACTTGAGCAGACAAGTGATTACTCGTCAGCGCCCTTGTCGATCACTTTACGGCCACGGTATACACCTTCTGGCGATACGTGGTGACGCAGGTGAACTTCACCGGTGGTCTTTTCTACGGACAGGGTGCTTGCCTCGAGAGCGTCGTGCGAACGGCGCATGTCACGGGCGGAGCGGGATTTTTTGTTCTGCTGAACAGCCATAATTGATTAACTCCTAAACGTTTGGGTCACGCTTTAACTGCGCCAATACACTGAACGGGTTGGACCGCGTTACCTCGTCCTCGCTCGGTTCGGGCTCGTCATCGAGGCCCGCCGGCTGCTGGCATTCTTCCGGATGATGAGCAGGCACAATGGGCAAGGCGAGCAAAAGCTCCTCCTCGATCAGTGCATGCAGATCCAAAGGATCTTCGCCCAGTTCCAGCACGTCATAACCTTTCGGCAACGACTGGGTATTCGCACCCTCCTTCACCACGGCATAACTGCACTCGCTGTGGATCGGCAGGGTGACCAGCTCAAGACAACGCTGGCAAACCATTTTGACTTCGGTGTCGATAAAACTGTGGATTACCACAGCCTTACGCTCATCTCGTTCAAAAACGAATTTGGCCTGCACCGTACCGACAGTGTCGGAAAGCGGGTCGCAGAGTCTCTCCAAATCGGCCAACGGCAATTCACCTTGAAGGGAAGTGCCACGATCTGCCAATTTGCGCGGGTCAACGTGAGGTGGAATCGGGTCATTCAACATAGGCGCAGCATTATAGGGATGCACCCAGCCATGTCAAAGGAAATTCAGCCCTGTGCGTCAGCCGGTCGCCCCGCTAGAATCGGTGACTGCCTTGAGGAGACGTCCATGCTGCCTTTATTACTCGCATCCAGCTCGGTTTATCGCCGGGAATTGCTGAGCCGACTGCACCTGCCGTTCATCTGCAGCTCGCCGGATATCGACGAAACCCCTCACGCAAATGAGTCCGCCATGGCGCTGGTCAAGCGCCTGGCCGAAGACAAGGCCCGCGCCCTCGCCACTACCCACACAGGGCACCTGATCATCGGTTCGGACCAGGTAGCCGCGCTTGACGGCCAGATCATCGGCAAACCGCACACCTTCGAGAAGGCTCGCGAACAGTTGCTAGCGGCCAGCGGCAAGCGCGTCAGCTTCCTCACCGGCCTGGCGCTGCTCAACAGCCAAACCGGGCAGTGCCAGGTGGATTGCGTGCCGTTTACCGTGCACATGCGTGTCCTGGACGCTGAGCGCATCGAACGCTACCTGCGGATCGAGCAGCCGTATGACTGCGCAGGCAGCTTCAAAGCCGAGGGTTTGGGCGTGAGTTTGTTTCAGAGCACAGAAGGGCCGGATGCGACAAGCTTAGTGGGCCTGCCGCTGATCCGACTGGTGGATATGCTGCTGGCCGAAGGCGTACAGATCCCCTGACAACACTACAAAACCTTTGTGGGAGGGGGCTTGCTCCCGATTGCAGTGGGTCAGCTACAAATAAAGTGACTGATACACCGCTATCGGGAGCAAGCCCCCTCCCACATTTTAAGCTGCATACACCTGGAGGTATCAGCGCAAAGTCGGGCCCTGGAAGCCCATATACAAGGCCAGCTTCTCCGCCACACTGGCACCGAGCTTCTTGGAGAACCGATCGAACGGCGATTCTTCAACCGTGAAATCTACCAACTCCTTCTCGCCCACCACATCCCGCGCCACCGAACTGGCACTGCCCAACCCATCGATCAAGCCCAGCGGCAATGCCTGCTCGCCAGACCATACCAACCCGGAGAACAGCTCCGGATGGTCTTTATCCTTCAGGCGATCACCACGCCCCTGCTTCACACTGGCAATGAACTGACGATGGGTAGTGTCGAGCACGCCCTGCCAGAACTGGGTTTCATCGGCTTTTTGCGGCTGAAACGGGTCCAGAAACGCCTTGTGCTCACCCGAGGTATAGGTGCGACGCTCCACCCCCAGCTTCTCCATGGTGCCGACAAAGCCGTAACCGGCAGCCGTCACACCAATGGAGCCGACCAGACTGGCCTTATCGGCGTAGATCTGATCAGCGGCGCTGGCGATGTAATAAGCACCCGAGGCACCCAGGTCGGCGATCACTGCGTACAGCTTGGTATCCGGATGCAGCGTACGCAGGCGGCGAATCTCGTCATACACGTAGCCTGATTGCACAGGGCTGCCACCTGGGCTGTTGATGCGCAGGATCACGGCCTTGACCTTGGGATCTTCGAACGCAGCGCGCAGGCTGCTGACAATGTTGTCGGCGCTGGCCGACTCCTTGTCGGCTATCACCCCACGCACTTCGATCAGCGCAGTGTAGTGACTGCCACGGGTAGCGCTCTTTTCCACGTCCATCAAAGGACTGAACAGCGCCAGCATGGCGAGCAGGTAAACAAAGGTCAGCAATTTGAAGAAAATACCCCAACGCCTTGAACGACGCTGCTCCTGGACACTGGCCAGCAGCGTCTTCTCCAACAGCTTCCAGCTTTTATCGTCGCTGCTTTCGGCCTTTTCGGGCGCTTTCCACTCGTCACTCATGCCATCAACCCCAGCAAAGACTTATCGGGCCCGACGGAGCCAGGCCTGCAATTCAGAAAAATGATCAATCATCAGCCTCGGCTCGTAGGGCTGCAAGGCCTCGGCCGACTGGGCACCATAGCTGACGGCCACACTGTCCATCCCGGCATTGCGCGCCATCATCAAGTCGAAGGAAGCATCCCCCACCATCAACGCCTGGCGCGGCGCTACACCACAGTGAGCCAGGATCTGCTCCAGCATCAGAGGGTGAGGCTTGCTGGCAGTTTCATCCGCAGCGCGGGTGATATCGAAATAATCCTCAAAGCCATGGGCCTTGAGCACACGATCGAGCCCGCGCCGGGCCTTGCCGGTCGCCACGGCGAGGTGATAGCCCTCGGCGCGAAAGGCCTCGAGGGATTGCCGCACGCCATCAAATAGCGGCGAAGGCTGCGCCTCCAAGGCAATATAATGATCGGCATAGTGCTGGCGAAACGCGATCAGCTCTTGATCGTCGATCTCCGGATACAACGTGCGTATCGCTTCAGGCAAGCCCAGGCCGATGATGCCCTTGACCGCCAGGTCGCTGCACAGCGCGAAGCCGGAGCGGGTCGAGGCCATGTGCATGGACTCGACAATGCGGCCAATGGAGTCAGCCAGCGTGCCATCCCAATCGAAGATCAGCAACTTGTAGTCAGGGTGCGGCACTCAAACGCTCCACGGTCTGGGCCCACATCTCGTCGACCGGCGCCTGCAGCTTCAGCTCGCCACCGTCCGGCAGCGGCACGGTCAGCATGTAGGCGTGCAAGAACAGGCGCTTGCCGCCCAGGTCGCGGATTTCCTTGGAGAAATCTTCGTCCCCGTACTTGGTATCACCTGCAATACAGTGGCCCGCGTGCAAGGTATGCACGCGAATCTGGTGGGTACGCCCGGTCACCGGCTTGGCCTCGACCATAGTGGCGAAGTCGCCGAAACGGCGTAGCACCTTGAACAGAGTCAACGCCTCCTTGCCCTCCTCGTCCACTTCGACCATCCGTTCGCCGGAGCGCAGATTGCTCTTCTGCAACGGCGCCCGGACGCTCTTGAGGGAACTGGTCCAGTGGCCGCGCACCAGCGCCATATAGCGCTTGTCCACACCGTCACCCCGCAGGGCGGTGTGCAAGTGACGCAACATGCTGCGTTTCTTGGCGATCATCAGCAGGCCGGAGGTGTCACGGTCCAGGCGGTGAACCAGTTCCAGCTCCTTGGCATCCGGGCGCAACTGACGAAAGGCTTCGATGACCCCGAAATTCAGGCCACTGCCACCGTGGACCGCAATGCCACACGGCTTGTTGATCACGATCAGCTTGTTGTCTTCGAAGACAATCGAGGCTTCCAGGCGCTGCAACAAACCCTGGGCCAACGGCACAGGTTCGTCACGCTCCGGCACGCGAACCGGCGGCACACGGACGATATCGCCCGCCTGCAGCTTGTACTCGGGCTTGATCCGGCCCTTGTTCACGCGCACTTCACCTTTTCGCAAGATGCGGTAAATCAAGGTCTTGGGCACGCCTTTGAGCCTGGCCAGGAGAAAATTGTCGATGCGTTGGCCGGCATATTCCGGCGAGACCTCAAGCAGCTGGACGCTGGGGGTCTGGGGGGCGGTAGTCGTCATGGCGGCGATGATAACAATTTTTTATGGAATTGAAGCACTTAATCATTACTGCTATAGTCGCGAACGCCGCCAAAAGCGGCCTGGCCAGAGGACTTGCGGCAAACTGCCAGCCCTGACCATCGCAATTCATCAGGACGCGAGGCCGTCCTACGGGGCTTTCGCCACGTTGGAAGACTCGGGATTGTAACAAGCGCAGGTGACATGAGGCCTGAAGCGAGTGCAGAAAGCAGAGTGAATACTCGCGTTTTGCGCCGATATTTACGGCCAGTTCACAAAGTGCAGTCAGTCTTGAGCCAGACCATGGCGAATGCTTCGGAAATAACGCCTGTTAAGAGCTGAGTGAGAGCGCAATCGCCCACACCCAGTCCTGTTTAGCCATGAGCGTGAACTCCCCATTGGAGAACACGGTAAATGCCAACCCGCTGCGGATTCTGCGCGCGGCAGCACCCGAATTATCAGGGATACGTGTAGGGTGGAGATGCACAACCGTCGGACCGTGTAGCACTAGGCTTATATTTAGACGCTTCATCTCGTCCACAGTCGCCGGTTGATTCCTCCTCCTGACCTTAGCTTTTGTTGAAGTGGTGCCTTTGTCACCACCGCTAACAAGCAGGACGCGTCCGTCGCGATACCGGCCCAATTGGCTGGTGTTTGCTGGACACTGGAGTGGCCAACCACTCTTGACGCACCTGACACCGACCGTGAGAAGTCGTGTGTGCCGAACGCCGTTTCCGGCAGCCCGGAAACCGACGGTACAACATGAAAAGAATGCTGATTAACGCAACTCAACCCGAAGAGTTGCGTGTTGCACTGGTAGATGGCCAACGCCTCTACGACCTGGACATCGAATCCGGTGCACGCGAGCAAAAGAAGGCCAACATCTATAAAGGCCGTATTACTCGCATCGAACCAAGCCTTGAGGCTGCCTTTGTCGACTTCGGCTCCGAGCGCCACGGCTTCCTGCCCCTCAAAGAAATCTCCCGCGAATACTTCAAGAAAGCTCCTGAAGGCCGCGTGAACATCAAGGACGTCCTGAGCGAAGGCCAGGAAGTCATCGTCCAGGTCGAGAAAGAAGAACGTGGCAACAAGGGCGCCGCCCTGACCACCTTCATCAGCCTGGCCGGCCGTTACCTGGTCCTGATGCCGAACAACCCACGTGCCGGCGGCATTTCCCGTCGCATCGAAGGCGAAGAGCGCAACGAACTGCGTGAAGCGCTGAACGGCCTGATCGCCCCGGCCGACATGGGCCTGATCGTGCGCACTGCCGGCCTGGGCCGCAGCAGCGAAGAAATGCAGTGGGACCTCGACTACCTGCTGCAACTGTGGACCGCCATCAAAGAAGCGTCCCTGGATCGTTCCGCGCCGTTCCTGATCTACCAGGAAAGCAACGTGATCATCCGCGCCATCCGCGATTACCTGCGCCAGGACATCGGCGAAGTGCTGATCGACAGCGTTGAAGCCCAGGACGAAGCCCTGACCTTCATCCGCCAGGTGATGCCGCAGTACGCCAGCAAGATCAAGCTGTACGAAGACAGCGTGCCGCTGTTCAACCGTTTCCAGATCGAAAGCCAGATCGAGACCGCCTTCCAGCGCGTGGTCGAACTGCCTTCCGGCGGCTCCATTGTGATCGACCCGACCGAAGCCCTGGTGTCCATCGACATCAACTCGGCGCGTGCCACGAAAGGTAGCGACATCGAAGAAACCGCCCTGCAGACCAACCTGGAAGCGGCTGAAGAAATCGCCCGCCAGTTGCGCCTGCGTGATATCGGCGGCCTGATCGTGATCGACTTCATCGACATGACCCCCGCCAAGAACCAGCGCGCCGTGGAAGAGAAAGTCCGCGAATGCCTGGAAGCTGACCGCGCCCGCGTACAGGTCGGCCGCATCTCGCGCTTCGGCCTGCTGGAAATGTCCCGTCAGCGCCTGCGTCCGTCCCTGGGCGAAAGCAGCGGCATCGTCTGCCCGCGCTGCAACGGCACCGGCATCATCCGTGACGTTGAATCGCTGTCCCTGGCGATCCTGCGCCTGATCGAAGAAGAAGCCCTGAAAGACCGCACCGCCGAAGTCCGCGCCCAGGTGCCGATCCCGGTCGCCGCATTCCTGCTCAACGAAAAACGCAACTCGATCACCAAGATCGAACTGCGTACCCGTGCCCGTATCGTGATCCTGCCGAACGATCACCTGGAAACGCCGCACTTCGAAGTGCAGCGCCTGCGTGACGACAGCCCGGAAGCCCACAACAACCAGTCCAGCTACGAAATCGCGGCTGCCGCTGCCGAAGTGGAAGAAGTCCAGCCGGCTGCCGCGACGCGCACCCTGGTTCGCCAGGAAGCTGCCGTGAAGACTGCGCCGGCGCGTGCCAATGCACCGGTCCCGACTGAAGCGGCCGCCCCAGCTGCCGCTCCGGCCGCCCTGCCTGAGCCGAGCCTGTTCAAAGGCCTGGTGAAATCGCTGGTCAGCCTGTTCGCCACCAAGGAAGAGCCTGCTGCTCCGGTTGTGGTTGAAAAACCGGCCACCGAACGTCCGGCGCGCAACGAAGAACGTCGCAACGGCCGCCAGCAGAGCCGTAACCGCAACGGTCGTCGCGATGAAGAGCGCAAGCCACGCGAAGAACGTGCGCCGCGTGAAGAACGCGCGCCACGTGAAGAGCGTGCACCTCGCGAAGCCCGTGAAGAAACCCCGACCGTAGCCCGCGAAGAACGCGCACCGCGTGAAGAGCGTGCACCGCGCACGCCACGTGCACCGCGTGAAGATCGCAAGCCACGTGGCGAGCGTGAAGAACGCGTGCGTGAACTGCGCGAACCGCTGGATGCAGCGCCAGCCGCTGCCGCTACCGTTGCCGGTGCTGCGGTCGTCGCCGAAGAGCGCCCGGCTCGCCAGCCACGTGAAGAGCGTGCGCCTCGTGAGGAGCGCCAACCACGCCCACCGCGTGAAGAGCGTCAACCACGTGCCGAACAAGCCGCTGCCGCCAGCGAAGAAGAAGTCCTGAACGGAGAAGAGCAACTGCAGGAAGACGGCCAGGACAACGCCGAAGGCGATCGTCCACGTCGCCGCTCCCGTGGCCAGCGTCGTCGCAGCAACCGTCGTGAGCGTCAACGCGATGCCAATGGCAATGTGATCGAAGGCTCGGAAGAAGCCGGCGAGAACGCCGAAGCCGCTACCAGCGAGCCGACGGGCGCCGAACTGGCTGCCGGCCTTGCCGTGACTGCCGCCGTGGCCAGCTCGGTCATCAGCGCACCTGCTGAAGCCCAGGCTCACGAACAGGCTGAACGCGCAACTGCTGCTGTTGAAGAAACTGCGGTTGTTGAAGCACCTGCTGCCCAGACCCCAGTGGTTGAAGCGCCGGTTGCTGAAGCACCTGTCGTTGAAACCCCAGTCGTAGAAGCACCAGTAGTCGAAGCCACTACCCCAATCGAAGCTCCGGTTGTTCCGGAAGTGGAAGTTGCCCAGGCTCCTGAAGCCCAGCCAGAAGTTGAAGTGGCGGCTGTTGAGCCTGCACCTGCACCTGCGGCCGAGCCTCAGCCTGAGCCAGTGGTCGAGGCTGCTATTGAAGCTCCGGTTGTCGAAGCGGCTCCAGAAGTACGAGAAGTTCGCGAAGAACAGACCGCCTTCCAATGGACTGCCGAGCCAGCTGCTCCGGTTGAAACGCCAACGCCTACCCCTGCGGTAGAAGAAGTGTCGGAACCAGTTGCCGAAGTCGTGGCTGCCGAGCCAGCCCCAGTGGTTCAGCCTGCTCCGGTCGTAGAACCTGCAGCAGTGGTTGAGGCGCCGGTAGCTGCCGAAGTGGCTGCCCCTGTGGTTGAAGCCGCACCGGTCAGCGCCCTGACCGAAAACGGCCGTGCACCGAACGACCCACGTGAAGTGCGCCGTCGCCGCAAGGAAGCTGAAGCCGCCGCAGCAGCTGCTGCCGCAGCACAGGAAGCAGAACACGAGAGCAAACCTCTCGCCTGATTCCAGCCGCCACAAGAAAGCCCCGCCTGAGTGATCAGGCGGGGCTTTTTTATGTGGTCTGAAAATGCCGCTGATTCCATGTGGGAGGGAGCAAGTCCCCTCCCACACTCAGATCGGCTTGAAGTTCAAGGACTGCGGAATATCGACATCCCAGAGCACACCCGGGTCTTCAACCGCCACTTCGCTGACCAACGCGTGCGCAAACAATGATCGTCCTCCACGATCACCGGTCAATGCCATCAGCTCAAGCCCAAATGCCTGGTCAAACGCTACAGGATGCCCATACCGCCCATCCTGCACCGGCACACGGATACCGCCCGCCTCCAGCCCGTCGATCACCCGCTCAATGCTCGAGGACCGAATAAACGGCATATCTCCCAGCACCACCAGCCAGCCATCCGCCGCACCGCTGGCCGCGACCGCCGCGGCAATGCTGTCGCCCATGCCCGCTGATTCCAGCAACACGACTTTGCAACCCTGCGCCTCGGCCAACCGAATGACCTCCAGGCGCTCCGGCGAGGTCACTACCCAACGCTCAACGAGCGTCGCCGGCAGGTTCACCAGCACCTGCTCGAGTACCGGCCGCGTCACGCCATCCAATCCGCTGCAGTCGGCCAGCAGCTTGTCCTGGTCGGTACCGGCTTCGGCACGGAAACGACTGCCCTGCCCTGCCGCCAGCACAATCGCCGTCACCGTCACTCGGCGGCCACCGGCAGCGGCTTTTTCTGCATCGGCGCAACACCATTCTTGATTGCGACGACTTCAGCCATCAGCGACAAGGCAATTTCAGCAGGCGTGTGGCTACCGATGTGCAAGCCGATCGGCCCATGCAAGCGCGCAATCGCCTCGGCCGTCAGCCCGAGCGCCGCCAGGGTTTCCCGGCGCTTCTGGGTATTGACCCGCGAGCCCAGCGCGCCGACGTAGAAGGCATCGGAATTCAATGCCGTCAGCAACGCCATATCATCCAGGCGGGGGTCGTGGGTCAGGCAGACGATTGCTGTGCGCTCGTCGGTCTGAATGTTCAGTACCGCCTCATCCGGCATGCCCGGCACAAACCGACCATGCTGTTCTTCCCAGCCGTAGATGAACTCTTCACGCGGGTCGCAGACCAACACTTCGAAATCCAGCAAGCGCGCCATTTGCGCCACGTAGCGCGACAACTGCCCGGCACCGATCAACAGCAGGCGCCAGCGCGGGCCATAGATGGCGCGCAGGCGTTCCCCGTCAAATGTCACCACATCCGTTTTGCTTGCGCTGCCGAGGGTCACAGTACCTGTGGCCAGGTCCAGCTCCCGGGCGACAATCTGATGGTCCTCACAACGCGCCAGCAGCTGTGCAACCCATTGCCAGTCGCCTACCCGTTCTTCGGTCAGGCGCAACGTGCCACCGCACGGCAGGCCGAAGCGCGCCGCCTCATCGCGGGTCACCCCGTATGTCACTAACTGCACGGGCGGGCCATCTTCCGCCAGGCGACCATCTTGCAGGCGCGCAATCAGATCATCCTCAATGCAACCGCCGGACACCGAGCCGATCACGACGCCGTCGCCCCGCAATGCCAACATCGCCCCGGGCGGACGCGGTGCACTGCCCCAGGTCTGGACCACGCTGTACAACACCACCCGCTGCCCGGCGCGACGCCATTCGAGCACACTGCGCAGGACATTCAGATCCACGCTATCCATCCAACCTCCTGCCGACCTTACAACGATTACTCACCCAATCACTGTAAAGCAAAAGCCTCCAGAGTGGCCGGCCACAAACGCAAACGCCCCGAAACAGTCGGGGCGTTTGTGGAGGGCTTCGGCGTCAGTTCACGCCAGCAGCGAGTTACTTGATGACAGGAGCAGGGCCTTCGGCCACACCCAGGTCATCTTCCGGACGGGTATCGGAGATACCGGTACCACCGGACGCCAGCTCGCTCTGCAGCTTGTCGGTGTCCAGCTCCTTGACCCACTTGGCGACAACGATAGTGGCAACGGCGTTACCGACCAGGTTGGTCAGGGCGCGCGCTTCGGACATGAAGCGGTCGATACCCAGGATCAGTGCCAGGCCGGCAACCGGCAGGTGGCCGACGGCCGACAGGGTGGCGGCCAGTACGATAAAGCCCGAACCGGTCACGCCCGCGGCGCCTTTGGAGGACAGCAACAGCACCAGCAGCAGGGTGATCTGGTGGGTGATATCCATGTGGGTGTCAGTCGCCTGGGCGATGAACACGGCAGCCATGGTCAGGTAGATCGAAGTACCGTCGAGGTTGAAGGAGTAGCCGGTCGGGATCACCAGGCCGACTACGGATTTCTTCGCGCCCAGGCGCTCCATCTTGATCAGCATGCGTGGCAGCGCGGATTCGGAAGAGGAAGTGCCCAGTACGATCAGCAGTTCTTCACGGATGTAGCGCACCAGCTTCAACACGCTGAAACCGTGGGCGCGGCAGATGGCACCCAACACCACCACCACGAACAGGACGCAGGTGATGTAGAAGCAGATCATCAGCTGACCCAGTTGCACCAGGGAACCTACACCGTAGGCACCGATGGTGAACGCCATGGCACCCAGGGCACCAATTGGCGCGAGCTTCATGATCATGTTGATGATGTTGAACATGACGTGGGCGAAGCGATCGATGAAGTCCAGCACCGGCTTGCCGTAGGCACCCAGGCGATGCAGGGCAAAACCGAAGATCACCGAGAACATCAGCACTTGCAGGATGTCACCGTTGGCAAAGGCGCCCACGATGGTGTTCGGAATCACATTGAGGATAAAGCCGACCACGCTCTGGTCTGCACCGGCAGTCACGTAGGCCGCGACTTTCGAGGCGTCCAGGGTAGCCACGTCGATGTGCATGCCGGCGCCCGGTTGCACAACGTTGACCACGACCAAGCCGATCAGCAGGGCGATGGTGGAAACGATTTCGAAGTACAGCAGCGCGTAGCCGCCGGTTTTGCCGACCGATTTCATGCTTTGCATGCCAGCGATACCGCTGACAACGGTGCAGAAGATGATCGGGGCGATGACCATTTTGATCAGCTTGATAAAGCCGTCACCCAGTGGCTTGAGCGCCACTCCGGTCTGCGGGTAGAAATGACCGAGCAAAATACCGATAACGATTGCAACGATCACCTGGAAATACAGGGATTTGTACAGTGGCTGACGAGTCGTCATTGCAAAGTTCCTCAATCGTCCCGTGTAGCAAATATCCGCCATTGCCCACGACACTTGAATTGCGAACCCTCCTGCACTGGAGGGATTTGTTGTTTGCGAGGCTGGTAGAACCAGGCCTGCGCTGCCATCTCCTATCGCAAACGCCGTGCCACTTTCTGCAAATCCGCTGAAGGCCTTTAGACATCAGGCCTGGGCGCGCTCAACCTTCCTTCACGCGCCCCGAACAAGTGGCGGGTTTCCGCCATGCGGCCAAATCCCGTCCTACAATTTGGCGGATATCCGCCTTGTCGCCTCACCCGGTGATGGCTAACATCCGCCACTCCATGGACGAGGCCCTCACATGCGTGAACGCACCATCGCCAGTCACTACGCCCGAGCGGCCCTGGTCGGTGCCCGTCGGGCGGGCTATGACTACTCGGCCCTGCTGCAACAGGTGGGCATTACCCCTGAGTTGCTGACCGAGCCCCGCGCCCGCATTGCGCCGGAACAATTTACCCGGCTGTTGCAGATGCTCTGGCTGGAGCTCGACGACGAGTACCTGGGGTTCGCTGAAGGTTCGAGTAAACGCGGCACCTTCGCCATGATGTGCCACGCGCTGATTCACTGCCGCACCCTGGAGAAGGCTCTGGAACGCGGTTTATTATTTTATAGCTTATTCCCACAGGGTCCGCGCTGGCATCTGACAAGAGAAGGCGACATGGCTCGTCTGAGCCTGGATGACTCGCAGCTGTGGGACCCGGATCACTTCCTGAGCGAATGCCTGCTGGTGATCTGGCATCGCCTGGGCAGTTGGTTGATCGGCCAGCGAATCCGGTTGCATCAGGCAACGTTCCACTACCCGATGCCGGCCCATGCCGGCGAGTATGATTTGCTCTTCCCCTGCCCTCAGGTATTCAACGCACCGAGCAGCAGCCTGGTATTCCCCTGCCGCTATTTGAGCCTTCCCTTGCTGCAGGACGAACGCACGCTCAAGCATTTTCTGCAGCGCTCGCCGGCAGACTTGCTGTCACGACCGGACGAAGGCGACAGCTTGAGCAGCAAGTTACGCCGCTTGTTAAGCCGTGACCGCACGCCTTGGCCGGACCTGGAGGCCGTGGCGCAGCACCTGCACATCAGCCCGCAGACCCTGCGCCGACACCTGCGCGAGGAAGGCACCAGTTTCCAGGCACTCAAAGATGAATTGCGGCGAGACATCGCCATTTATCACTTGGGGCGGGCCAATCTGTCGCTGCAGGAAATCGCCGAGCAGTTGGGGTTCTCCGAACCGTCGGCGTTTCATCGGGCGTTCAAGAAGTGGACGGGGCTCACGCCAGGCGCCTACCGGGCGCAGGAAAATTAAGGTGGCGCCAGTACTGACGCCATCGGGAGCAAGCCCCCTCCTACCCTTGAATGTGTTCACAAATCAAAATGTGGGAGGGGGCTTGCCCCCGATGAGGCCAGTTCGGCCACCAAAAAATCACACAGCCGGGAAGTGAATCTTGAACGCCGCGCCACCCAGCGCCGAATCACCCAAAGTCAGGCGTGCGCCGTAACTTTCGATAATGTCCTTGACCACCGCCAGCCCAATGCCCTGCCCCGGATGCTGACGGTCCAGCCGTTCGCCCCGTTGCAGAATCCGTGCGCGCTGATCCGGTGGCACACCGGGGCCATCGTCCTCGATACACAGCTCAGTGCCGGCAAGATTTTCTACCAGGCTGATACGCACTTCGCTCAGGCACAGGCGATAGGCGTTTTCCAGCAGGTTACCGAGCATTTCGAGCAGGGCGCCTTTCTCTATGGGCACATAACCCTCCTCCGGCAAGTCGAAGGACACGGTAACGCGCTTGTCGCGGTACACCTTGCCCAGTGTGTCGCAGAGGCTTTGCAGCACCGGCGCAAGATGCACCTGGTGGCGCACCAGGCCACTTTTGCGCAGGCTGGCACGTTGCAGCTGGTAGCCGATCTGCTGGCTCATACGTTCAATCTGCGATTGTAGAACCATGGCCTGGCCACGTTCTTCGGGACGCTGCGCCATGTCTTCACTCACGCCCTGCAATACCGCCAGCGGGGTTTTCAGGCTATGGGCGAGGTCGTCGAGGGAATCGCGGTAGCGGGTACGCTGCTCACGCTCGCTGTGCAGCAACCGATTGAGGGAGCCGGTGAGGCGCAACAGTTCGCGTGGGTGTTCTTCGGTGAGGCTTTCGCGCGTGCCACTTTCAATCTGGTCCAGCTCCTGGCTCAGGCGTCTCAGGGCTTGCAGCCCCCACGTCAAGCCCAGCCAGAGCAAGGTCAACAGCACCAGCAAGGCCGCGCCGAAGCCCAGGTAGAGGTTTTCCCGCAGCCCCTCAAGGGTCAGTTGATATTCGCGTACCGGTTGCAACGCGACGATGCTGAACGCGGCACTTTTGCCTCCCAGCAGCTTGACCTCGACGTCATACACGAAGAACTCCTGGCCACCGGCTTCGCGGATACGCGCAAATTCGTTGCCACGCCCATCGTAACGCGGCCGGTAGTTGATGTTTTCTTCCTGGGTTGCCCGCGACCGCCACACCAGATGGCCTTCGCGGTCATAGATATAGCCCAGCAGCCGGCTGTCGGTGAGGTTGAAACGCTCATCAGGCAACTGCGCGGGCATCAGCAAGCGGTTGTTTTCGACGCGTGCCGCAGAAATCAGGGTGGTCACATCCGACGCCAGGCGCTGCTCGATGGAATCCTGCAACGCCAAGCTGAAAGCGCCTTGCATGGCGGGCAACAAGCCCAACATAAACAGCACGGCCAGGGTCGCGGCCGCCAGCATCAAGCGCACACGTAGCGAGCGAATCAACGGCAGCGCTCATTGAACAGGTAACCCAAGCCGCGCACGGTATCGATCGGCTTGAACCCCGCCGGGCCTTCCAGCTTGCGACGCAGGCGGCCCACCAACACTTCGATAACGTTCGGATCACGCTCGTCATCATCGGGATAGAGCTGCTCCATCAGGCGATCCTTGGCGACCACCTGCTGATGGTGGCGCATCAAGTACTCGAGAATACGGTACTCATAAGCGGTCAACGCCAGGGGTTGCTCATCCAGGGAAGCTTGTTTGCGGTTGAGGTCCAGCAACAGCGGCCCCGCCACGATCGTGGACTGGGTGAAACCACTGGAGCGGCGCAACAGGGCATTCATGCGCGCCTCCAGTTCTTCGAACTGGAATGGCTTGACCACGTAGTCGTCGGCACCGGCGGCCAGGCCTTCGACCTTGTCCTGCCAGTTGCCCCGGGCCGTGAGGATCAGGATCGGGAAACTCTTGGCCTGGGTGCGCAATTGGCGGATCAGGTCCAGGCCGCCCATGCCGGGCAGGCCGAGGTCGATGATGGCCAGATCGTGATTGAACTGGCCAGTCTGGTACAAGGCTTCTTCGGCATTGGCCACGGCTTCGACCACATGCCCACTGTCGGTCAGGCGGGTCAACAGGTGATGACGCAACAGCGCCTCATCTTCCACCACCAGCAATTTCATAAGGCTCTCCAAGGCGATTCAACTGTCCGACAGAGGGATATCATAGCGGCCCTGCAGGTCTTGCGGGCGCAGTTTAATGCCATTGTATTGGCCCGTCAGGTGTTCGTAGCCGGTGCGGTAACCCGGCTGCGGGGCAGTCTGCCCCAGCGACTGGCCCCACGGCGCAGCCTGGCTGCCTGCGTCGTCGAAACTGACACGGTGGATCAGGTTGCCGGACTTCTTGGTTTTCTCGCCGCCGAACGCGGCAAAGGAGCCGTCCGCAGCCTGCACTCCGGCAGTGGCGCTGAGCATGGTTAAGGCCAACAGCAGCTGTTTGATCGCAGTCATGGGGTTACCTCTACGCGTTTGGCTATGGGTGCCAGACTACGCAGGCGCCCCTGAACTCCCCCTGAACGGGCTCTGAACCGCACCTGAACCGTTGCGGGCTATCCACTGGCGTGCCAACTGAAGCAAAATACCGCCCATGACGCCCCTACCCGCTTGCTGCACCCCGCTCGATGCACATTGGCCCCTACCCGAACCCTTGCCGGATACGGTGTTTCTCAGCACCCGCTTCGACCCCACCTTATTAAAAGCCGGCGACTTCCAGCGCAGTGCCGTGCCGCCACCGGCCAGCATCCAGCGCTCGGTGGCCAAGCGCCAGGCCGAGTTCCTTGCCGGCCGGCTGTGCGCGCGTACGGCGTTGCAACAACTGGATCAGCTCGATTGCGTCCCGGCCATCGGCGAAGACCGTGCGCCGGTGTGGCCAGGGCATATCAGCGGCTCCATCACCCACAGCACCGGACATGCCGCCGCCATCGTCGGGTACAAGGCGCAATGGCGTGGGCTGGGGATGGACCTGGAGAACCTGCTGAGCCTGGAGCGGGCCGAGCGCCTGGCCGGGGAAATTCTCACCGCCGATGAACTGCAACGCATGGCCGCCCTGCCGCGTGAGCAGATCGCCCGGTTGGTGACGCTGACGTTCTCGCTCAAGGAAAGCCTGTTCAAGGCGCTCTACCCGATTGTGCAGCAGCGTTTCTACTTTGAGCATGCCGAGGTGCTGGAGTGGTCCGACGCAGGCCATGTGCGCTTGCGCCTGCTGACGGACCTGTCGGCCGAGTGGTGCCATGGCAAGGTATTGGAGGGGCAGTATGCGGTGGATGGGGATCAGTTATTGAGCCTGGTGGCTATCGGCGCTTGATAGGGCGCTATCGGGAGCAAGCCCCCTCCCACAGGAGTCGCGGTTTCAGGATTTCTCCTGATCCCTGGGCCAACTCAGACTGAAGCATGCCCCGCCCAGGTTGTTGCTCTTGCTGATCAAGGCGCGCCCGCCGTGCCAATAGATGATCCGCCGTACGATCGATAGACCCAGGCCGTGCCCGCCCGAGGCCCGGGTGCGACTGTCATCCAGCCGCAGAAAGGGTGTGAAGATCCGCTCCCATGCACTTTCCGGCACGCCCGGGCCGTCATCTTCCACATCGATACGGCAGCGCACCTGCCCCACCTGATAGCTGATCAACACTCGGCCCTGGGCATGGCGCATGGCATTGCTCACCAGGTTCTGCAAAGCCCGATGCAGGTAACGCGGTTCGGCGTCGACCCAGGCGTCGTCCCAATGCGCCGAGGACAGGCAGGCCCCCCGACTCACGCTGATCTGCGGGCGCAGTGGCGACAATTCGCCGATGACCTGATCGAGCAACGCGCTGAGGTCGATCCGCTGGAAACTCAGTTGCGGCGCACCTTGCTCCAGGCGTGCATAGGTGAGCATTTCGTCCACCAGGCCATCGAGGTCCTGGATATCACTGTCCATTCCGTCCATGTACTTGCGCCGCGCCTCGGGGGTGGCGGCGTCACCGATCATCTCCAGGCCAAAGCGCAGGCGCGCCACCGGGGTACGTAGTTCGTGGGACACCGCGCGCACCAGTTCGCGCTGGATCGCCAGCAACTGCTGCAGATGCTCGGCCATGCCATTGAAGGCTGCCGCCAGACGCCCGACCGAGTCCGCCCCGCGGGCCGGCACACGCACCTCCAGGCTGCCTTTGGCAATACGCGTGGCCGCCGCTTCCAGCCCGCGCAGGCGCTGCTCGAGCTGGCGCACCAGGAAATACACGATCAAGCCGATCAGGGTCAGGCTGACCAACGCGATCAGGATCAGCCACTGCGCCGGGTAAGGGTTCATTTGATACAGCGGGCCGAGTTCCAGGACCCATGGCGTACCGACCATACCGGCGAACACGCGAATCGAATCACCGCCTTTACCCAGCGCCATCACCGTATCGCCTTCCGACACACGACGGCGCTGATCCTCATCCATATCAGCCTGATCGAGGGTCATCAGGTGCATTTCGAAGCCAAAGCCCTTGGCTTCCTTTAGGTCGGCCAAACGCTGCGGCTGCTCCGCCACCGGGTAACGCACCAGTTCATCGGCCAACAGGTAGATCGTTGCACGCGCCAGCTGCTCGCTGATCTGCTGCACTTCGCCGGTCAGCACCAACGACTCTTTCTCACTGACCAAACGCAGTACCCGCGCGGCATGCGGCCCGGTCTGCTGCACCAGGACCTGGCCGCGTTGCAGGCGATTGCGCTGGGCAAGGTCCAGCTGCGCATCGCTGAGGCTGCGCAGTTCCAGGGGGATGCCCAACAAACGCTCCCACACCGCCAGGGCACGCTGACGCTCGATGGCGCTCATGGGTTGCAGGTTGTCCCCCATCAACGCGAAGGTGCCGTGGGCCAGGCGCTCGCGGTATTGCCCGCTGCGCACCTCGTTGAGCAGGTGCAGCGCCAGCACGCTCAGCAGCGCCACCAGAATCAGCGCCGCACACATGCCGCCGTAGATGCGCAGGAAGATCGAGTTCACAGCGGCATATCGGCAGCGGCTTCGGGGACGAACAGGTAGCCTTTGCTGCGGATGGTCTTGATCAGCCGTGGGTGGATCGGGTCGTCGCCTATTTTCGGGCGAATACGCGAGATACGCACATCAATGGAGCGGTCCTGGCCGTCGTAGCCGATGCCGCGCAGGGCAATGAAGATTTCTTCGCGGGACAAGATACGCCCGGCATTCGCCACCAGCAGCCATAAAAGGTCGAACTCGGCACTGGTCAGTTCGATGCCGCCGTCATGCAGCCAGGCTTCGCGCAGGGCGTTGTCCACGACCAAGGGACCAAACTGCAAGCGACGCTGGTTCTCCACAACGCCGGCTTCCGTCGGCTCGCTGCGCCGCAGCAGGGCTTGAATGCGCGCCAGCAGCAAGCGTGGGCGCACGGGTTTGCACACATAGTCATCCGCCCCCAAGTCCAGTCCCTGCACCTGATCCATGTCATCGGTACGGGCGGTCAGCATCAGGATCACCCCGTCGTAGCGCGCACGCACCTTGCGACAGATACTCAAGCCGTCTTCGCCGGGCAGCATCAAGTCGAGGATCACCAGGTCCGGCTGTTCGTCGATAATACGCGCCGCAGCCCGGGCGCCATCGCCCTCCACCGACACCCGCAGGCCGTTGCTCTGCAGGTAATCACGGGTCAACTCGGCCAATCGCTCGTCGTCCTCGACAATCAGTATTTGCCAGGCCTCTTGCTCCACGGGTGATCCTCGTCGCGATAGAGAGTCGTTATGACAATGCGGCCGGATAGGGGAGCAAGCGTGTCTATCTCTCACATGCTTCTCCCACATGCTGATCTTCGCCGGCCACACCTTATTTGTAATGTTTAGAGGGCATAACAGAGGCCGATTGTAGCCACGGGCCTGCCCTTGCGCACAAGCCCGGAAATCCACTCGGTGATCGCATTTTTTTGTGATAGGGTTCGCGCCCTTCGAAAAAGGCTCGGTTGTTTTGCACCCGAAACATTTAATGACAAACGGTGCAATCCAGCAGTAACGCGGCCTACGCGGGCATTCGACCTTTCTTACACATTTTACTCACAACCTTATCCACAGGTTACTCCGTTGCTAACCCCTCAAAAACGCATTATCTTGTACCTCGAGGACAAACGAGACCCTACATGTAGGGTTTTCGAGCAAAGTGCCTAACCACACAAGTGGCTCGAAACTCAAGCGCTTTATTTGTTAGCGCGACGTGGAACCAACAGATTTTCAGTAGACCAAACCGCTCACGCGGATGGCATCTGTTCTCCATCCCCGACATGGAAAACGGTACGGGTGTTGCAGGAAAAAGCCTGGCACTCGCAATCAAATATAGAACGTGGAGACAACCCCCCATGCAAACCGACACAACTCGCGAGAACCCGCAAGGCTCCGTGCCGCAGGCCGCTGATTCAAACCTGGATCTGTCCGCCACTGCACCCGGCCAACTGCGTGTGATCAAGCGTAACGGCACTGTCGTTCCTTACACCGATGACAAAATCACCGTCGCCATCACCAAAGCGTTTCTTGCAGTTGAAGGCGGCACCGCTGCTGCCTCGTCGCGCATCCACGATACCGTTGCCCGCCTGACCGAACAGGTCACCGCGACTTTCAAACGTCGCATGCCTTCGGGCGGCACCATCCACATCGAAGAAATCCAGGACCAGGTCGAGCTGGCCCTGATGCGTGCCGGCGAGCAGAAAGTCGCTCGCGACTACGTGATCTACCGTGACTCGCGCGCCAAGGAACGTGCCGTGCGCTCCCCCGCTGAAGAAGCTGCGGTGCAAGCTCACCCGTCGATCCGCATCACCCTGGCCGACGGTTCGTTTGCACCGTTGGACCTGGGCCGCCTGAACACCATCATCACCGAAGCCTGTGAAGGCCTGGAAGAAGTCGACGGCGACCTGATCCAGCGCGAAACCCTGAAGAACCTGTACGACGGCGTGGCCCTGACCGACGTCAACACCGCCCTGGTGATGACCGCCCGTACCCTGGTCGAGCGTGAGCCGAACTACTCGTTTGTGACCGCGCGCCTGCTGATGGACACCCTGCGCGCCGAAGGCCTGGGCTTCCTGGGCGTGGCCGACAGTGCCACCCACCACGAGATGGCCGACCTGTACGCCAAGGCCCTGCCGGCCTACATCGCCAAGGGTATCGAATTCGAATTGCTGAACCCGGTCCTGGCCTCCTTCGACCTGGAAAAACTCGGCAAGGCGATCAATCACGAGCGTGACCAGCAGTTCACCTACTTGGGCCTGCAAACCCTGTACGACCGTTACTTCATCCACAAGGACGGTGTGCGCTTCGAACTGCCGCAAGTGTTCTTCATGCGCGTGGCCATGGGCCTGGCGATCGAAGA
Source organism: Pseudomonas sp. ICBG1301 (assembly GCF_016918385.1). Taxonomy (NCBI): domain Bacteria; kingdom Pseudomonadati; phylum Pseudomonadota; class Gammaproteobacteria; order Pseudomonadales; family Pseudomonadaceae; genus Pseudomonas; species Pseudomonas sp. ICBG1301. The sequence goes on along the minus strand of NZ_JAEKGB010000001.1, from coordinate 12,731 downwards.
GAAGCACAAAGAAGACCGTGCGATCGAGTTCTACAACCTGCTGTCGTCGTTCGACTATATGTCGTCGACACCGACCCTGTTCAACGCCGGTACCCTGCGTCCACAGCTGTCCAGCTGCTACCTGACCACCGTGCCGGATGACCTGTCGGGCATCTACCACGCGATCCACGACAACGCCATGCTGTCCAAATTCGCTGGCGGCCTGGGTAACGACTGGACGCCGGTGCGCGCACTGGGTTCGTACATCAAGGGCACCAACGGCAAGTCCCAGGGCGTCGTACCGTTCCTGAAAGTCGTGAACGACACCGCCGTCGCGGTCAACCAGGGTGGCAAGCGCAAAGGCGCTGTGTGTGCCTACCTGGAAACCTGGCACATGGACATTGAAGAGTTCATCGAGCTGCGCAAGAACACCGGTGATGACCGTCGTCGTACCCACGACATGAACACGGCCAACTGGATCCCTGACCTGTTCATGAAGCGCGTCTTCGATGACGGCAAATGGACCCTGTTCTCGCCATCCGAAGTACCGGACCTGCACGACCTGACCGGCAAAGCCTTCGAAGAGCGCTACGAGTACTACGAAGCCCTCACCGAGTACCCAGGCAAGGTCAAGCTGTTCAAGACCATCCAGGCCAAAGACCTGTGGCGCAAAATGCTGTCGATGCTGTTCGAAACCGGCCACCCATGGCTGACGTTCAAGGACCCATGCAACCTGCGCAGCCCGCAGCAGCACGTCGGCGTGGTCCACAGTTCGAACCTGTGCACCGAGATCACCTTGAACACCAACAAGGACGAGATCGCCGTTTGCAACCTGGGCTCGATCAACCTGCCGAACCACATCGTCAACGGCAAGCTGGATACCGCCAAGCTGGAACGTACCGTCAACACTGCCGTTCGCATGCTCGATAACGTTATCGACATCAACTACTACTCGGTACCACAGGCGCAGAACTCCAACTTCAAGCACCGTCCAGTGGGCCTGGGCATCATGGGCTTCCAGGACGCGCTGTACCTGCAGCACATTCCGTACGGTTCGGATGCCGCGGTCGAGTTCGCCGACAAGTCCATGGAAGCGGTCAGCTACTACGCGATCCAGGCGTCCTGCGACCTGGCCGACGAGCGCGGTGCCTACGAGACGTTCCAGGGTTCGCTGTGGTCCAAGGGCATCCTGCCGCTGGACTCGCAACAGATCCTGATCGAAGCCCGTGGCCAGAAGTACATCGACGTTGACCTGAAAGAAACCCTGGACTGGGCACCGGTACGTGCTCGTGTACAGAAAGGCATTCGTAACTCCAACATCATGGCCATCGCACCGACCGCCACCATCGCCAACATCACCGGCGTGTCGCAGTCGATCGAACCGACCTACCAGAACCTGTATGTGAAATCGAACCTGTCGGGCGAATTCACCGTGATCAACCCGTACTTGGTTCGCGACCTCAAGGCCCGCGGCCTGTGGGACTCGGTCATGATCAACGACCTGAAGTACTACGACGGCTCCGTGCAGCAGATCGAGCGCATCCCGCAAGAACTCAAAGAGCTCTACGCGACGGCCTTCGAAGTGGACACCAAGTGGATCGTTGACGCCGCCAGCCGTCGTCAGAAGTGGATCGACCAGGCGCAGTCGCTGAACCTGTACATCGCCGGTGCATCGGGCAAGAAGCTGGACGTGACCTACCGCATGGCTTGGTACCGTGGCCTGAAAACCACTTACTACCTCCGTGCCCTGGCCGCGACCAGCACCGAGAAGTCGACCATCAACACCGGTAAGCTGAACGCTGTTTCCAGCGGTAACCACGGTGATGATTCGGTTCTCGCAGCGCCAGCCGGCCCGGCCCCCGTGCCAAAGGCCTGCGCGATCGACGAGCCGGATTGCGAAGCTTGCCAATAAGCTGAACCGGTCCCGGGCTTGAACAGCCGGGATTGAAAACCCCCAGATAGACCCTGGCTGCAATGGGGTTTATCGGGGGTTTTCTTTTCGGGGGTTTTCTTTAGTCAAACAGGCCGCTTAGAACAAGACGGTCGCCAGCCCCGACCTGGGTGCTCCACCTCGCTCACCCCATAGCTCGACCCGGCCATTGATCACGGCCATCGAGTGACCGTTGTACTCCACCGTGCCCACCTTGCTGCTTCTCAAGTCCGAGTCAGTTGCCGGCCGGTAACGTCCTTTGAGCCCCAAACGATCCAAACCTTCCCGGCTGTCTTCCCCGTTGTTCAAGCTGTTCAATGCAGCCCGGTAACTACGTCCGGCAGTGCCATCGTTGTTTTCCATTTGAGCCCGCTTTGCGCTCACGGCATACATGAAGTTTGCGTCGGTCATCATTTGCGGGTCATCCCCCCTGAAGCGTGCCTCCCGCGCTGCAAGCTGCAACTCGCCCTTGGACAAATGCAGTTTGAAACCATCGCGCATGGTCACGTCATAACCGTCGCCATTTTCCTTGACCTCTTTGTACACATCGGTGGGCTTCTGGCCGTACTGCATCATCGCCGCCTTTATCGCGGAAACCGTGATGCAATTGCCGTCCGGCCCCTGACTGAACCCACTCCAGATGTTGTCCGGTTTCTTCCCCGGATTACTGTAGTCCGGCTTGTAGTTGAAATGTTTCGCCCCTTCGGTAATGGGCTTGTTGCTCATGGATTCACTGGGGCCGAAATCGCTTCTAGGCACGCCAGGACCACGACCACCACTGCCTGGCGACACCGGTGGTGGGCTGGGCGAGGCATCATCCGCATCCGGAAACCATTCCTTCAACAGTCGCTTGAGAAACTCACGAAACGGCGCGGAAGCCTCTGTGATCAGTTCGTCAATCAGCGCCTTGAATTTCTCGTCGCCCAGCTTCTCGCGCAGGGCATTGAGTTTGTCGCGCACGTCCCGGGCCGTCTGGGACTTGGAACCTTGCTCGGCGTCAAACAGCTCGTTGAGCAGCTTCTTGATCGCACCCGCTTCATCAACAGGCGCGACAGGTGCCGACGGCGCTGGCACTACACCCAGCGTGGAACCCACGCGCCCATATTCGAACCCCACTACACCTGAATTCCACATTCCCAAGCCTCTCCATTGAGTCACAGGCCTACTCAGTGGCGATTCAGGACTCAGGCGTTCCACAGCATTCCTTTACTCCTCAGCGGGTGTTTTCCCACGCAAAAAAAAGCCCCTCATACGAGGGGCCTTCAGACTGCATGCCAACCCAGATGCATCAGGTCATCTGGATAATGGTTTGCATGATCGTGCTCTGGGTGGAGATGGTCTTGGCGTTCGCCTGATAGTTGCTCTGGGCCTTGATCAGGTCCACCAGCTCGTTGGTCAGGTTGACGTTGGAGCTCTCCAGGGATTTGGACACGATCGAACCCAGGGTACCGGCTTGTGGGTTGTCATAACCCGGCTGGCCCGAGGCGAAGGTCTCTTTCCAGGTGGTGCCGCCGGCCGGCTGCAGGCCTTGCTCGTTGTTGAAGCTGGCCAAAGAGAGCTGGCCGATCGCCTTGCTCTGCTGGTTGCTGAATGTTGCGAACAGCACGCCGCTACCATCAATGTTCAAGCCGGTAATCTGGCCGGTGGCGTAACCATCGGTGACCGGTGGGTTACGGTAGGTGGCCGAGTTGTACTGGGTGATGTTAGCCATGTTGATGGCAATGCCGGTCGGGTTGGCCGTCGCACCGTTTGGCGTCCACACACCATTGGTCACGGTACCTGGGGTCCAGTTGGAAATGGTCAGCGTAGTGCTGGACGCGCCACCGGTAACGATCCCGGTGAGTTTGCCGGCGCCGTCAAAGCTCAAGGTCGAAGCAACCGGCGGTGTGGAGCCCGTGCCCGTCGGCGCCGTACCATCCGGGTTACGGCCATCGATCAGGGAATAGGATTTCCAGGTATTGCCACCGGTCTTGACCAGGTACTGCACCATCGAATGGGCGTTGCCCTGATTATCATACAAGGTGGTGTTGTATTGGGTCGTGAAGGTTTCGGACTTGGTGGGATCGAACGGTGTGGCCGTCTGGTCGATCACCGGCGACGATGAGTTCAGGTTGCTTTGGGAGTCCACTTTGGTGGAGGCCTTGGGCGGCAGGTTCGACAGGTTCAATTGCAAGTCGGTCAGGGCGCCCTTGATAATGTTGCCATTGGCATCCGCCGCGTAGCCCTGCAAGCGCGAAGTACCTGTGTTGTTGACGATGAAACCGTCTTTATCCGAGTGGAAGGAACCGTTACGGGTGTACTCCAGCGACCCGTCACTGCCCTTTTGGACGAAGAAGCCACCGCCCTGGATCGCCATATCCAACAGGCCGCCGCTGCCGACGACATCACCCTGGGTGAATTGCTGGGACACGGCTGCCAGGCTCACACCGCTGCCGACACTGTTCTGGCCAGTACCCAGCTTGGAGGCCGCGTAAATGTCCGCGAATTCTGCACGCGACGTTTTGAAGCCGGTGGTCGCAACGTTGGCGATGTTGTTACCGGTCACGTCCAGCTGTTTGTTGGCCGCATAGAGGCCGCTAAGGCCGATATTAAAAGACATGTTTCTCTCCCTCTGCCGTATTTAGCCGGCTCTATGTACCGATAGTCTGAATTTGCGACAGCTTGACGCTGCCCATGCCACCTGCAAGGTTGAGCAGCATCTCGCCGCCGGTCTTGCTCAATGTCACGCTGGTCACCGTGGCGGGCAGCGAAGTCAACAGGGCAGCAGAGTCGCCCTTGTCATTCTTGTAGGTGGCGTTAAAGGTGTAGGTGCCCGTTGGAGCGACTTCACCCTTGTCGTTCTTGCCGTCCCAGATAAAGCTGCTATTACCGGCACTCTGGGCGCCCATATCGATGGTGCGCACCACGTTCCCATCCTTGTCGGTGATCTTGACGGAGACGTTACCCGTCGCTGCCGTCACCGCCACCGAGCCGGTCATGCTCTTGCTGGTATCGACCAACGCTTTGTCGGTCTGGGTGATGATCGAGCGCCCGACCAACGACGAGGCTTGCAGCGCCTGCGACGAGCTGAAGTTGCTGGAGATCGCATTCACCGAGTCATTCAGGGTGTTGATGCCTTCCAGGCTGCTGAACTGGGCCAGTTGCGCCACGAACGCGCCGTTATCCTGGGGCGACAGCGGGTTCTGGTTTTTCAGTTGGGTCACCAGCAGTTGCATGAACGCATCCTTGCCCAGTGCCTGGTTACCCGTGGCGGCCTTGGCAGCGTTATTGAGACTGCTGTTGTCTGTCGCCGTCTTGACCTTGGTATTGAACAGGTCCTGAACCGGCGTGTTGGCTGGATTAGTGGTATCAACAATGGCCATTATTTGGCGCCCCTTATCACTGACCCAGGGTCAGGACCTTCTGCATCATGGTTTTGGCGGTGTTCATCATTTCCGCATTGGTCTGGAACGAGCGGCTGGCGGAGATCATGTCAGCCATTTCCTCGACCACGTTGACGTTGGGGTAGTACACGTAGCCCTTTTCGTTCGCAGCAGGGTGGTTGGGCTCGTAGCGGGCCTCAAGGTTGCTCTGGTCTTCGACCACACCCAACACCTGCACGCCGGAGCCTGCGGCATCCTGATTCTGGAACAGCGAATCGCTGCCGTTGCCCTGGCCACCTTGGAACATGGTGGCGAACACCGGGTGACGGGCGCGGTAGGTCTGGTCGATGCTCGAAGACACGGTCTCGGCGTTGGCGATGTTACTGGCGACGGTGTTCAAACGCGTGGTCTGCGCGCTCATGCCACTGCCGGCAATATTGAAAACACTGGACAGGGACATGGCTTACTCTCCACGCAGGGCTGACATCAGCCCTTTGAATTTACTGTTGAGCAGGGTGAAGCTGGCCTGAAAGTTCACCGAGTTCTCGGCATAGGCCGATTGCTCCAGCTGGGCGTCGACGGTGTTTTGGTCGATCGACGGTTGCATCGGCGTGCGATACAACAACGCCTCGTCACCACTGCTCAGGCCTTGTGCTTCGATATGCCGGCTATTGGTCATATTCAAGGCAAAGGTGCCGTTCTTGGTCTTGTCCTGCTGCGCCGCGAGCACAGCGGAGAAATCCAGATCCCGAGCCTTGTAGTTCGGGGTGTCGGCGTTGGTAATGTTGTTGGCCAGGACTTCGGCACGCTGGGCGCGGAAGCCTAGGGCTTGTTCGTGAATACCGAGCGCTTTATCGAAGCTGATGCTCATGGCGGAAACCTTTAGGCTGACCTGCTTTTCGTATCTGGGTTATAGCAAGGCTCATGCCAATTCTTCGAAGGCCCGTATTTCAAGGGTTTGCTGGATGCTGTTAAGCGGCAATGCCAGAAAAGCGGCAATGGACTTCCGCGTGAAGCCAGTAAAGCGGCAATGCAAGTTGCCGCTTTGAGGCGAAAAAAATGGGAGGCCTGTGTGGGGCCTCCCATTTTTTGTTCAAGGGTGCATCACTTCGCCTGGTAGATGATCCCAGGGCTGCATTGCACCATCTGGTAATGATCCGGCAAACCGTTCAACGCTTCTGAAGCCCCCAGGAACAGGTAGCCGCCACGCTTGAGGGTGCCGTGGATGCGCAACAGGATGTCTTTCTTCACTTCGGCCGAGAAATAGATCAGCACGTTGCGGCAAAACACCATGTCAAACTTGCCCAGACTGGCATAGCTGTCGAGCAGGTTGAACGAGCGAAACTCCACGCGATTCTTGATCGGCGCCTTGACCGCCCATCGCCCTGCCCCTTTAGGCTCAAAGTAACGCTGCAGGCGCTCCTGGGAAAGCCCACGCCCCAGAGCAAGGCTGTCGTATTCGCCGGTCTTGCAATTGGTCAGCATGGTGCCGGACAAGTCGGTGGCAACAATTTGTGCCCCCGCCTTCAACTGGCCCATGTTGGTTCGCTCAAACTCATCGATAGACATCGAGATCGAATACGGTTCCTGCCCCGAAGAGCAAGCCGCCGACCAGATGCGCAGGCGCTGGCCCGGGCTGGCCTTGATGGCCTCCGGCAGCACTTTGCTCTTGAGCACCTCAAAGGGGTAGGTGTCGCGAAACCATAGGGTCTCGTTGGTGGTCATCGCATCGACCACCATTTCCTTGAGCCCACTGCGCGGCTGTCCCTGGATGCGCTGAACCAACTCGCCCAGCGACTTGATACCCTGCTGCTCCATCAGCTTGTTGAGACGGCTGGATACCAGGTACTGCTTGTTTTCACCGAGCAATATGCCACAGGCCTTTTCCAGGAAGACCCGGAACTGTTCGAAATCCAAATTACCCGTAGACAATGATACCGCCTCTTAAATCGTGTGATCGCCAGGGAAATCCCCTAGCCGTGATCTGCAGCCTTGATCCGGTCGACTACCCGGGATGCCAGGTCATCAGGGCGGAATTTGGCCAGGAAGTCATCAGCGCCGACCTTCTTGACCATTGCCTGATTGAATACACCCGACAATGAAGTATGCAGGATGATATGCAATTTTTGCATGCGTGGGTCGCTGCGTATTTCGGCCGTGAGGGTATAACCATCCATTTCCGGCATCTCGATGTCGGAAATCATCATCAAGAACTCCTCTTCCGGCTTCTTGCCCTCATCGACCAGGTTACGCAGGTAATCCAGCGCCTGGCGACCATCATTAAGAGCCACCACGTCCACGCCAACGGTTTGCAGGCAACGCGTGACCTGCTTGCGAGCGACCGAGGAGTCATCCACGGTCAGTACGCGCAGGGATACCGCCTTGTGCGCGGTTTCCGCGTCGACCACGCCTACCGAGATAGACTCCGAGGTCGGCGCCACTTCGGCGAGGATCTTCTCCACGTCGATGATTTCCACCAACTGGTTATCAACCCGCGTCACCGCCGTGAGGTAGTGATCGCGCCCAGTGCCCTTGGGTGGCGGATGGATCTCTTCCCAGTTCATGTTGACGATACGTTCCACCGAGCGCACCAGGAAACCCTGGGTCTTGGTGTTGTACTCCGTGATGATCACGAACGGGCTTCCGCGGTCCTGCAAACCGGCGGAACCTGTGGCCAGTGCCAGGTCAAGAATCGGGATGGTCGCACCACGGATGTTGGCTACACCACACACCACAGGGCTGGATTTGGGCATGATCGTCAATTTGGGACACTGCAACACTTCCCGAACTTTAAACACGTTGATGCCATATAGCTGGCTGCCGTCCAGGCGAAAAAGCAACAACTCCAGGCGATTCTGCCCTACCAGCTGTGTACGCTGGTTTACTGAATCCATTACACCTGCCATGCCTGCACTCCTACGCTAAAACCTTGGGCCATACCTACAAGGCGGCGCGCGCCCTAACACGAAACGGCACGAGCTTTGCTATTTATTGGCCATGGACATTAAAACGACAGTTTCCCGACACCCCCGCCCTCGCTACCGCAGACTGCTCTGCGCCACGATGGTTTTGCTTGCCTTGACGGCAGGCGCTACGGCCCGTGCCGACAACGTCACATTGCCTGATCTACTTATCGGCGTCACTCAGGGCTTTCTTGAGTTCACTGTAGAAGATTATCTGACAACCACACAAACGCCGGGACGCTACGAGATCCAAGTCAACCAGTTAGACCCTCGCCTGCGCATGCCAATGTGCGACAAGGAATTGACTGCCACCTTGGAAAGCCCTGCCCAGCCTATTGGTCGCGTCACGGTCAAAGTCCGTTGTGAAGGCGCTTCGCCCTGGACGGTGTTCGTGCCCGCTCAAGTCAAATTGTTCCGCGATGTCGTGGTGGTGACGCGCCCGCTGAAGCGCACCGGCATCATCGGTTTCGAAGATGTTGCCCTGCGCGAACGTGATATCAGCCAGATCAACCAGGGCTATCTCACATCGGTGGACCAAGCCATCGGGCAGAAATTGACCCGACCAATGGTTACCGATCAAGTCATCACGCTGGTCCATCTGGAACAGGCCGAGGTGATTCGCAAGGGGGATCAGGTGGTGATTTCCGCCAGTAGCGGCGCATTGACAGTAAAAATGCCGGGGGAGGCATTGTCCAACGGCGGTATGAGCGAACAGATTCGCGTCAAGAATCTCAACTCCAACCGTGTGATCAAGGCGCAGGTGACCGCACCGGGACAAGTCGAGGTGGCGTTATAGAGTTCACTGGCATAGGACGCTGGCTTTTCCTACACTGTGGGCTGAACATCCGCGCATTCAGGTTTATTCTCAATCGCGCCTAAAGTTTATCCGGGTATGGCCGAAAACATGGCAAGCGTCCAAATACCCAGAGGTTTTTTAACATGGTCATTGATTTCAGTCGTTTGAATAACGCCCCGGCTTTGCCCGGTTCTACGCGCACCGGTGGTGCCAAGGACAGTGTAGAAGCCAAGTCCCAGCCTACGCCTACCAAGGCAGAACCGGCCGGTGTCAGCCAGAGCGGGGAATCGGTACACCTGAGCAATGAGGCTCAACAGTTGCAGAAGGTCACTGACTCGCTGCGCGATCAACCGGTTGTCAATAAAGCCCGTGTGGCCGAGTTGAAACAGGCTATCGCCGATGGCAGCTATAAAGTCGACAGCAACCGTGTAGCCAGCAAGCTGCTTAACTTCGAAGCCGAGCGCTAGGCAAAGGCCTGCGCTGGGCTTTTGGACGCTTAAAACCCAAGGCCAGCCATGCACCACGACGAACATTTGCTCCAACTGATCATTGATGATCTGGCGCCGACGCAACATTTGCTCGAGTTGCTCAAAGAAGAATCCCTGGCCCTGTATGGCCGGGATATGCGTTTGCTGGAAGAAATCCTGGCACGCAAACAGTCGCTGATTGTGCTGCTTGAACAACACGGCAAGAAGCGCAGCGAAATTCTCATCAGCCTGGGCCTGCCGGCTGATCACGACGGCCTTGCCCAACTGGCCAGCCATTCCTCGGTCGGTGATCAACTACTGACCCAGAGTAGCGCGCTCAATCAATTGCTCGCCCAGTGCCAGGAAGCCAACCTGCTCAACGGTCAGTCGATCCAGCTTCAGCAAGCCACGACCGCCAACCAGTTGCGCATACTCCACGGCGGAGAACCTCCGGCCCTCTACAACGCCCAAGGCTCGACCTCGCGCCTGGTCAAACCAAGCACCCGCAGCCAAGCCTGACGCCGGTTCACCGCGCGCCTATCCAAGGCACGCTACATACTGGCAAAATGCCCCCTCTTGCGTGTAGTCGTATTTTGTCTGGAGATGGAAGAACCGTGTTCAACGCCCTTAATGCGGAAGATGCCCCGCAGCCACCAAAGGTCCTCACCACGCCTCTGGAAATCGCCAGTACTTTGCGAATGCTGCAGGAAAGCCATGATCCACTGATCATCACTTTCCACGAGCGCAGCCAGCGCTTTCAAAGCTATCTGGTAGACGTTGACCGGGACAGCAAGACGCTGGCCTTGGACGAAATGATTCCCCGCGATGGCGAACGCTACCTCGAGAACGGCGAGTCCTTCCGCATTGAAGGCTTTCATGAGGGTGTGCGGGTGGCCTGGGAAAGCAACGGTACGCTGGCCATCAGCGAGAAAGGTGGTCACCGCATTTACACCGGCAGCATACCTGGCGAAGTGGTCTACCATCAGCGACGCAATGCCTTCCGTGCTGCGTTGAAGCTGGCACAGCTGGTGAACATCGAGCTGGGCGGCGAAAAGCTCAAGGCCCCCATCAGTGGCAAGCTACTGGATATTTCCGCTACCGGCTGCAAGCTGCGCTTTGAAGGCGACATATCCGAGCGCCTGCAACTGGGTCAGGTGTATGACCGCTTTATCGCTGCCCTGCCCTTTGGCAGCATGAGCACGTCCGTCGAACTGCGTTATCTGCACTTCGAAGACAAGATCAATACCACTTTCGCCGGCGTGCGCTTTCATAACATGAGCGGCCTGGTGCAGCGCCAGGTAGAACGGTTTGTGTATCAGCTGCAGCGTGAAGCGCGACGCTTCGACAAGGATGACGATTTTTAAGGCGTGAAACTCGCGTCAAAAAACGGGCAGATCCTGATGGGATCTGCCCGTTTTTATATTCAGGGGCGTGCCTTGCTCAGGTCATGAGGATGATTATCCGGGTCTGGATGCTCAGGTGGAGTATCCAGTGCATCCCCCTCGGTCGGTGCTTGCGGATTAGCGTCGGCCCCAGGCTCAGCTACGGTGGTTTGCATCTGCTCCTGCACCACCGCCTCATCGACACGAGGATCGAGCGCAGCCACCAAGGGTGAACTGGACATGCTGTCGGGCATCGCTACGTGGTGCAGCGGAGCATCATCAACCTGATGCAGGTTAGTCACGGCTTTCGGACGGATACGCCAGACCAGAATCAGCGCGCACAGGCTGAAAAACGCGTACAGCATATGGCTGCCAAACAACTTCATCACCACGCCCGCCAACAGCGGCCCGACACTGGCGCCGATGCCGTAGGTCACCAGCAGCATAGCAGTCAGCGATACCCGACGGTCCCCTTCGACATGGTCATTGGAAAACGCCACGGCCAGCGGGTAAAGACAGAACTGCACCAACGAACACAGGAAACCCGCGACAAACAGCACCTCCAATGGCACCTGGGTCAGGATCGCCAGGGGCAGAGCTGCCACTGCCAGGCACAAAGCGAAACAGCGAATCAATAATGCGCGGTCATAACGATCAGACAACCAACCCAACGGCCACTGCACCACCAAACCTGCAAAAATGCAGCACCCCATGAACACACCGACCTGTTCAGTCGTCAACCCCTGCTGGGACGCGTACAGCGGGGCCAAACCGTAAAAGGAGCCCACAATCAGCCCGGCCCCCAGCACCGTACTCAACGACTGCGGCACACGCTTGATAAAGAATCGCGGTTCCATCGGTGCCGGATGTAGCGGCGCAGGGTGAATGCGTCGAGTCATGGCCACCGGCACCAGGCACAAGGCAAAACAGACCGCTACCAACATCAACAGCTCCAGGCCAAGCTGAGGATGCAACACGAGAATCAACTGGCCTAATACCAGGCCCAGATAGGAGGCGATCATATAGCCACTGAACACTAAGCCGCGCTGCTTGGCGTCTGCCTGCTCGTTCAGCCAACTTTCGATAACCATGTACTGACACATCATCCCCAGGCCTACGATCATCCGCAGCACGATCCAGGCCGGCAACCAGTTGACCAGCCCGTGACCCAGTACGGCGGCCCCGACAATTCCGGCACAAGTGGCATACGCACGGATGTGTCCGACGCGGGCGATCAGGCGATGCCCGATCTTGCCACCCAGCACCAGGCCAAAATAGTTGGCCGCCATCAATGCCCCCACCCACAAGCTGTCAACATGGTCTGCTGCCAGGCGTAATGCCAGGTAAGTACTGAGCAGGCCGGAGCCGATCAGCATCATCAAGGAAGCGAAATAAAGGGCTCGAAAAGATTTCCAGATCTGGCGCATCGGCGTTCCGAGCGGCTCCTTGTAGTGAGTGACAGGGTTATCGGCATGATAGTCCTGGGTGACTGTGTCCGGACAGGCGATATGAGCTGTTTCCGGGGATTATTTTGCTAAACACTCAGACGCCGCATCGCAGTCTGAAAGGTACACAACGATAGCGATATATACGCGGCGCACTATCTGATCGCAGCCCAGCCGCCAAAACCTGGTGAGGTATTTGGGCTCTGTGGGTACAGCCGTAGAAGCGGCCAGACTCGATACAGGTTGAATGTGGACAACTGCCGGAAGTTTTCGATCGCCCAAAACAAAACCCCATCTGCTTTCGCAAATGGGGTTTCGGAATTTAATCTTGACGATGACCTACTCTCACATGGGGAAACCCCACACTACCATCGGCGATGCATCGTTTCACTGCTGAGTTCGGGATG
>NZ_JAEKGB010000019.1:0-18085 GCF_016918385.1 Pseudomonas sp. ICBG1301 | reverse complement strand
CATCCCGAACTCAGCAGTGAAACGATGCATCGCCGATGGTAGTGTGGGGTTTCCCCATGTGAGAGTAGGTCATCGTCAAGATTAAATTCCGAAACCCCATTTGCGAAAGCAGATGGGGTTTTGTTTTATGTAGAAGCATATGAAATTCACCGGCACGTTGTGAATGCAACGGACTGGTATACAGAATTTCTTGACGACCATAGAGCATTGGAACCACCTGATCCCATCCCGAACTCAGTAGTGAAACGATGCATCGCCGATGGTAGTGTGGGGTTTCCCCATGTGAGAGTAGGTCATCGTCAAGATTAAATTCCGAAACCCCTGTCTGCCAATGCAGACAGGGGTTTTGTCGTTTAAGGGGGTATGCTGCCTCAGCATCAACCCAGCCCTGGGCCACTACGCGCGTTGCCAGCACTTGCGCTGCGGCAATGGACAACAGAACTACCGCCTGTCTCTTTCCTACGCTAAAAAAGGACGCGTCTCACAATATTTCTAAGATTTATCGATTCTTGGCCGAAAGCCTGATGAGCCATGCGTGCACTGAAATAGAGCGGCCCAAGAGTCCGCCTATCCCTTACATGGAATGTTCCACTCGGCACGCTCATCCCCCTTTGGCAAAAGAAGTCGATGAAATGAATCTTAAGTTCAGTCATAAAATTCTGTTGGCCGCGTCAGGCGTCGTGGTTTTGGCCTTCGCATTATTCACGCTCTACAACGACTACCTGCAGCGCAGTACCATCAAGCAAAATTTGGCATCGTCCATTCAGCAGTCCGGTGAACTCACCGCCAGCAGCGTGCAGAACTGGCTCAGTGGTCGCATTTTGGTACTCGAAAACCTGACGCAAAACATTGCCCATCAAGGCAGCGCTGCCGACCTTCCTGGGTTGGTCGATCAGCCAGCGTTCACATCGAATTTCCAGTTCACTTATGTGGGTCAAACCAACGGCGTGTTCACCCAGCGCCCCGACGCGAAGATGCCTGACGGCTATGACCCGCGTCAGCGCCCTTGGTACAAGCAAGCAGTAGTGGCCGACAAACCCATGCTTACTCCTCCTTATATGGCGGCTGTGGGTGGGCAGATCGTGACGATCGCCATGCCAGTGAAAAAGAACGGCGAGTTGCTCGGCGTTGTTGGCGGTGACTTGAGCCTGCAAACCCTGGTGAAGATCATCAACTCGGTCGACTTCGGCGGTATCGGTCATGCGTTCCTGGTGAGTGGCGACGGCCAGGTCATCGTCAGCCCTGACCAGGACCAGGTGATGAAAAACCTGAAGGATATCTACCCTGGAACCAACCTGCGTATCGAGAAAGCCAACCAGGACGTAGTCCTCAATGGTCAGGATCGCATCCTCTCGTTCACCCCCATCACCGGTTTGCCAGGCGCAGACTGGTACATTGGTCTGTCGATCGACAAAGACAAAGCCTACGCGCCACTAGGCAAGTTCCGCACCTCGGCATTGATTGCGATGTTGGTCGCCGTGATAGCTATCGCAGTGCTTCTGAGTCTGTTGATTCAGGTGTTGCTGCGTCCGTTGACGACCATGGGCGTTGCTATGCAAGACATTGCTCAGGGGGAAGGCGATTTGACCCGCCGCCTCGACGTGACCAGCAAAGACGAATTCGGTGAAGTGGGTAGCGCGTTCAACCAGTTCGTTGAACGTATCCACGCTTCCATTTCCGAAGTGTCGTCGGCAACGCGTCAGGTGCATGATCTGTCCCAACGCGTGATGGCCTCATCCAACGCGTCGATCATCGGTTCCGATGAGCAGAGTGCACGTACCAATAGCGTGGCTGCGGCGATTAACGAACTGGGCGCCGCCACCCAGGAAATCGCACGTAACGCTGCTGATGCTTCGCAGCATGCCAGTGGCGCCAGCGAACAGGCTGACGATGGTCGCAAGGTCGTTGAGCAAACTATCCAGGCAATGTCGGAGTTATCGCAGAAGATCAGTTTGTCCTGCACTCAGATCGAAACCCTGAACGCCAGCACCGACAACATCGGTCACATTCTTGATGTGATCAAAGGCATTTCCCAGCAAACCAACTTGTTGGCCCTTAACGCAGCGATCGAAGCCGCTCGTGCGGGTGAAGCCGGGCGTGGGTTTGCCGTGGTGGCGGATGAGGTGCGTAACCTGGCGCATCGTACGCAAGAGTCGGCGGAAGAGATCCACAAAATGATCACTTCCCTGCAAGTGGGCTCGCGTGAAGCCGTGACCACTATGAATGCCAGCCAGGCCTCCAGCGAGGAGAGCGTTGAAGTCGCCAACCAGGCGGGTGAACGGTTGGTCAGCGTGACCCAGCGGATCGTAGAGATCGACGGTATGAACCAATCGGTGGCTGCCGCCACCGAGGAGCAAACCGCTGTGGTTGAAACCCTCAATGTCGACATCAACCAGATCAATCTGCTTAACCAGCAGGGTGTGGCCAACCTCAACGAAACGCTGAGGGACTGCGATGCCCTGTCCCAACAGGCAAGCCGATTGAAGCAATTGGTCGATAGCTTCAAGATCTAACCATGCTGCACCGGAGCGAGATCACTCGCTCCGAGTGCTCAGCTAAGCATTCGGCGCACATTACGCAGTGCGCTGTCCGCGAACGCCTGCACAAACGCTTCGAACTCTACTTGCGTTGAAGCCAATGGCTCACCCACAAGCGTCCAGGTTGCCCTGGAGCTGCTTGCGCCAAGTGCTTGCACACTCATCGCCGCCCAGAATTGGGCCAAGCCCAAGGTGTTGTAGAGGGTGGTCCACGTCATCGACATGGCGGCTTCGTCTCGACTGTTGAGTTGCTCCACGACGCAATGCCCATTGTCGAAAAATTTCGTGCGCAATGCACCCACGCCTGCGCCGGTCATCTCAATGCGCGACAGGCCTGGAACGAAGGCATCAAAGCCTGCGAAGTTGCCCACCAACGCCCACAGGCGAGTTGCCTCGCAAGGGACAACGATGGAGGCCAGGATCGGTGTGCCGTTAGGGTTACGGATTAACGTATCGGGTTGTAGCGGTTTCATGAAGATGTCCTGAAGCAATTCAGAGAAAGCCGGTGGTCCTGAGGTAGTCGCAACCCTTACGTAGCAATGCCGGGTCTTTTGGCGGGTAATGTGTACCCATCTTCTCCACCCCCCAGCGTGCGTTGTCATAACAGATCATCGACGTGTCACCGATATCCTCACCCAGCACGCCCAGATAGAAACCCAACACACCAAACAACGCATTATCACGGCTTACTGCGCGCAGTGACCGTTGCCACTGTTCAATGCTTACCCGTTGGAAAATATGCCCAGCCTGGCTGAACGCATCGAGATACTGATCCCAGCTCAAGGGTTGTGGGTTGTGCAGGTTGAAAACATTTCGCCCAGCGCAAAAACAGGAACCGTGGAACGCTATGAAGCGGGCCAGGAAGTCCACAGGCATCAGATCGAAATTCACATCCAGCTGTGGCGCCAGCCCCAATTGCAGGGACCCCTTGAGCATCAACATCAACCGATTTTTCTGCGGCTGGCAAACGCCACTTTGACTGTTGAAACTGATGTTCCCCGGTCGCAGGATATTCACCCAGGCGCCTTGCGCGACGGCACGTCCCAGCAAGCGCTCAGCGACCCACTTGGACAGGTTGTAGCCATTTTTCATATAGAGCGGCAACGTACTCGCGGCACCGGTTTCTAAAACGTGCCTATGGGCGTCGATACTGCTGCAGGCGGACAGTGTCGAAATGAAATTGAATACCTTCTTGCAATACGTTTCGCAAAAGCGCAGGCACTCAAAGATCGGCTCGACGTTGTCCTTGGCGAGTAAGGCGTAATCCATTACGTGATTGACCTGGGCGGCGTTGTGCACCAACACACCGTAACTGCGCGCGAGGTGCTCATACACGTCGCAGGTAAGGCCCAGGCGAGGCAAGCGCATGTCAGCGGGGTACACCCGCACGCGGCTCAGGTCCAGATGTTGTTCCAGGCGATAGGCTCGCAACGCCTCGCTGAACCGAGCCGCCGCGCAATCGCCAGGCAGCTCCCGGATCAGGCACGCCACTTCATGTGCTCCGCCATCCAGCAGCGCCTGGACAATATGGACCCCGACAAAGCTGTTGGCCCCTGTGACAATGACCTTGCGCGGGTCACCTGCACAGTTTCCATGCAGCATCTCGACCCCTAGCACCCTTGTCGCATCTTTCTCCATCAGGCTTGAGGGTGTCTGGGGCAGTGCGCAGCCCTCCATCAGCGCTGCAAGCGTACGGATCGTGGGTGTTTCAAAGAAACGGCTCAAGGAAGGGCTGCGACCAAACCGCTCGCGCAGGCGCAACAAGAGGTTCGACAGCAGAATGGAGTGGCCGCCCCGGTTGAAAAAGCTGTCGTCGATAGACAACTCGTGCACAGCCAACCCTAGTAACTCCGCCCACAGTTCCATCAACTGCGCTTGAAGAGGGGTTTGTGCCGCGTAATGAGTCACCTCATGAGCGGCAGGAGGCGGCAGTGCTCGTAATGCCCGGCGATCAATCTTGCCATTGCTTGAGCGGGGCATGCTTGGCAACTCGCTCCAGCTCACGGGTTGCATGTATTCAGGCAGCCACTGTCGCGCGTGTTCCTTGAGGCTTGCCAGTGTGACGCCGGGCTCCGGCTGAGCGGCAAAACCGATGATCCTGTGCATTGGGGTGGTTACCACGGCCACCTGGCGGAACAGGCGACTGTTGCGCAGGCACTGCTCGATCTCCTGAGGTTCGACTCGAAAGCCACGGATCTTGATCTGGTCATCCCGGCGACCGCACAGCTCGATTCCGGTTTGCGTCCACTTGGCCAGATCGCCGCTGCGGTAAGTCGCCAGCAACTGTCCGTCCGGCAAGGTCAGCGTAACGAAAGGGCTGTCGGCCTGTGATGCTGCGTTCACGTAGCCCAGGCTCACGCCGGGACCGGCGATATACAGCTCGCCGACCACCTGCTCCTCCACCGGACGCAGGTGCTCGTCGAGGATCAGCACTTGGCTGTTGGCAATGGGACGGCCGATGTTGCGATGGCTGTCACCCAGCTGGAAAGTCCGGTGGGTCGCCAGTACCGTGGCTTCAGTGGGGCCGTAGAGGTTGTGCAACTGGCACTGGCCCGCCAGTCGCTCGATCACGTAAGGCTCGCAGAAGTCGCCACCGGTGAGCACATGAGTAAGGCCCAATGGCTGGTCCAGCGGTAGGATGCTGAGCAATGCCGGCGGTAGAAACCCATGGGTGACGCGCTGCTGACGAATCAACTCGACCAGTTGCAGAGGATCCGCCCGTTGTTCTGCGCCGGGCACAATCAGCTCGGCGCCAGCCACCAGGGCCGGGAAGATGTCGATCAGCGACGAATCGAAACTCAATGGCGAAAACTGCAGCACACGACTCTGCTGATCCATCATCACGCAGGCACCGAGCCAGGCGGTGAAGTGCGCCAGGTTGTGTTGGCTGAGCAATACGCCCTTGGGTTGACCCGTGCTGCCCGAGGTAAACAACGCCATGCAGGGCGCGTCTACACAAGGCCGATCATGCATCAGCGGCTGCGTGCAATCGCTGTGGCGCGGGTCGATCCTGCTGACATCCAGTGTATCGAAATGCTCTCTTAGAGGGTGCCGGCCGTCTTCCAGCAGAATGCAGGCTCCGATGCTTTCCAGCATGCTGTGTTGGCGCTGCACCGGGTGATCGGGTGACAGGGGTAAATACACTGCGCCGCACCCCAGCACCGCGAGAACGCTGGCGTAGAGTTCGACGGACTTTTCCAGGCACACGCCGATTACCTGGGGTGTCTCACGGCTTCCCAGCAGGGGTACCAATTGCTCCTGTATCGCCAAGGCGTATGCGTGAAGTTGGTGATAAGTCAGCACCTGCCCCGCTATATTCAGCGCAGGCCGATGGGCGTAGGCCTGAAGGCTCGTCTGCAACCGTTCGATCATGGGCACCTGGGCTGCCTGCAACAGTGCCGGTTGCGCGCTACGATTGAAGCGGTGCAAAAACGCCAACGCTTCCAGCCCTTGCAAACCTTGTTCGGGCCATTCGTTAACCGTGACCGGTGCGCAGAAATAATCGGGGTCTCTCGAGAAATCGCTGACCAGCACGGCGACCCATTCCACCAGTGCGTTCGTTGCCTCTTGGCGCAGCCTCTGGCCGTTACCGCTTGGCTGCGCGCAAACGTCATGCACGGCCAGCAGGCACCGCTCACGGTTGTAACAGCGAAACTGGAGTGCAGGCAGCCCGTGTGCACCGATCGGGCCGATGCCCACGCGCAGGCTCAGCCGGGATGTGTCGGCAAATACACTCGGCAGCGGTTGGCTACCGTCCTCGATCACCAGATCGACCGCCTCCACCCCGGCTGCGTGCCCGTACTGTTCCATCATCTGCCTGATGGCCCCGAGGGCCTCGCTTGGGGAGCCCCATCCAATCGTCAAGCACCTCATGCCAACCTCCCCGGTTGGGCCAGGTAGTCATTTAAAGCCTGGGCGACACTGGGGGTTTGCAGCACACCGCTGTGATGTAGAAAACTCATGATGTTGCCCACCAGCGGATGCCGGCGAGTAATAGGAAAGTCCATCGCGCCGATCTCATGGCGCAGTGTCACGCGGATGTCGAGATCGATGTCCAAATGCTCGATCAGGTGCAGATCGAAGTCCTTCTGCAGCTCATTGGTCAGGTAATGCGCCAGGAAAACCGGCAGGATTTCAGCAATGCTGTCACGGTCCTCCGGGCTTGCCCCCTGCCAGTAGAGACGTACCAACTGCGTCCAGAATTGCGCGTGGCGCCCCTCGTCAGCCAAGTGATCAGCCATCAAGCCACGGATGGACCGCTTGACGCTGTCGTCCTTGGAGAACGCCGCTACGTCCTGCGTCACCGTATTTTCGGCAATGGCCACGACAATCAACTCCACGGCATCGTGCAAGTGCGCCGGAGCGCCCGCCTGCGCTGCCGGCAGGGCGCGGCTCAGCTCGATTTGCCGGGGGAGTTCGAGAGGCTCAATACCCGTCATGTGCACGGCTTGCTGCAGGAAGTCCAGTGCGACCAGTGCGTGGTAATCCTCATCGATCACGACGGTCATCGCGTCGACGCGACAGGCCGCCGGGAAAGGCAGCGAGAAGCCGTTTTTGGCAATGCTGCGGGCGGTCTTGTCGACGATCTCGGTTTCGAAGATCACCACATTATTGACGAATTGGTAAAAGCTTTGCGCCAGTACGAAGTCGCGCCACTGCGGGCAATGGTCAAGAAAGGTCTCGCTGAGGACCAGCGGTTGGCGGCACAGGGGGTAGATTAATTTTTGGTCGTTCTCCAGCAGGCGTCGGGGGCGAGTGCGGATGGTTGCACGACGTTCCCAGTCTTCGGCAAACGAGCGGTAGCCAATGGTATTCATGGGTGCGCCTCTCGCATCGAGGCCTGCACGTCGTTCCAAAACAGGATGCGGCTTTCCATGGCGCTGATTGCAGTGCTGTCGGCCTGTTTCTGGCGCGTCGGGTCTGCGCCGATCAGGCGTTGGAGCAACTGATGGGCTGCCGGGCCATGCGCGTGGCTGTCCATCTCGATGTGGCGGTTGAGGTAGTGATGGAAAGTAGGTGCCTCACGCTCAATGAATCCGTGGCTGCGCGAGATGCGTTCGAACATCGACGGAATGACGCTTTCGCGGCCGTGCAGGAAGGCTGCCGCCACACAATGGCTGGGTGCGTTCCAGGCGATCTGCAACGTGCAGTCAACGAAGCGAGCAACGCCAAGTGGCGCGCTGACGGCTTGCAAGGCTGCGTTTGCTTCCACTTCCTGAAGCTGCAGGTCAATGAAGCGTGTGATCGCAAGTGTGCTGGCGCCCACTTCTGCCATTGCATCCAGGTACAGCTCGAAGTGACTGCTGTAGCCGCGAGTTGGATGCTCGTCCGACTCCTCGGCCAACACGATTTCATTGATCAGGCGGGCGGCGTGTGGGTCGGAGGGTGGGAACCAGGGGATCCCGGTGCAGGTCAGGTCCTGCTGCAAGCGTTTGGTCAGTGTCATGAAGTCCCAAACGGCAAATACGTGGTGCTCCATAAAGATTTGTAACTTACGGAGTGAAGTTATTTCTATAAATAGCGGGTGGCTGCACAACTGCAGTCTTTTTTGTTCAAGTAGATGTTGGTGCATGGTTGACGCCTGTATTGCGAATGCTCTGAGCAGTGATAAGGATTTTTTAATTAATAAATAGGCGGGTGACGCCAAGTCGGGGCCGCGGGCGCAGCTCCACCGTGATAACGGTGTGGGTGGCCAATTTTGAGAGGTTGGGGCTGTTGGGCGAAGATAATAAGCTGAATAAACGTTTGGGTGAGCTTATAAATGTATTAGATGTTTTTTCGAAAAATAACAGTGGGCGGAAATTGTCTTTTTAAAAGTGGGAAGTTTCTTTGTTGTCGGTCGGTTTAATTGAGTGTGTTCAATTTTTTATAACTGATTAGCGCGGGACACTTCCAGATAGAAGTTGCCCCGCTTAATAAATAGTCAGAGAAGGGGGACGGGAAGGGCTTACAGGGACCTTTTGTTGTCGCTGGTGTCGAGACCATTGAGGTAATTGGCGATCACTTCCATCCCGCGCATCAGGTGATTGCGTAGCGTAAGGATGCTCTCGTCGATTTTTTTCTGTGCCACCAGGCTCAGCAGTTCCCGGTGATCTTCCTGGGACGTCGGTCCCAGGCCCATCGCCTCGAGGTTGAAGCGCAGGAACCGCTCCTCCTCGTTCAGCCCATGTTCGACCAACTTGAGTAACCGCTGGTTAGGTGCCTTGCCATACAAGGCCATGTGGAACAGGCGATTGAGGCGTCCGATCTCGGTGTAGTCTTTTTCACGCTCCAGAGCATTGATGCAAGATTCGGCCTCTTCAATGTCGGCGTCGGTGAGCAAGGGGATCGACAAGCGCAACGCTTCGGACTCCAGCAACATGCGCAAGCCATAGGTCTCAGCCGAATTGTCCTCGATCAAGGGGGCTACCACGGCGCCTTTGTGGGTCACCACATGCAGCAAGGACTGTGCCTCCAGTTGGCGCAGGGCTTCTCGCACGGGCATGCGGCTGACACCGAACAGGCTGGCCAGTTCTTGCTGGCGCATAGCCGTGCCACAGGGCAGACGCCCATCGAGAATGGCGTTTCGTAATGTTTCTTCAATAACGGAGCGGGCAAGATGGGCGGGAATAGGCTCGCTGATTTTGATGCTGCTTAAAGGGTTCGGCTTCTGCGTCACGGTTACGCTATCCTCCTTTCTTGAATAGAGTCTGTTTAATTGGATCCAATGCACACTAAAGATGGGTTGCACGCTTGTCAAACAACCAAAGTTTCCGTTTGTAAGGGCTTACAGGAAGTACTTTGTGCATCCCACAAATTGCGGTTATAAATTTGGCTGGCTCATGAATGATTGCACTGTGCCATTGTTTTTTCCGGGTCAAAGCTTCACCATCCCTTGAAATTCCGTCTTTCTTCACGGACTGAACGCCTTGGCGGTAAGTTTTATTTCTTCCCGAATCCTCAGCTGGCTGTTTTCAGCGCTATTGTTGGCCGGCTTGATGCTCGGCGGGCTGCATGCCGATTGGGATTTCTCCCAGATCAGCCGCAAAGCCACCGCCTTGTACGGACCGTTGGGGAAGGGGCAGCAACGTATCGACGAGTGGCAGCGGTTGCTGGCGACGCAGAAACAAGTCAGTGAACAAGAGCAGCTCAAGGTCGTCAATCTGTTCTTCAACCAGCACATGACCTACACGGAAGACATCGATCTGTGGCATGTGGAAGACTATTGGGAGACGCCTGTCGAAGCCTTGTGGAAGGGTGCCGGTGATTGCGAAGACTACGCTATCGCCAAGTATTTCAGCCTGCGCCACCTGGGTGTTTCCAGCGACAAATTGCGCATTACTTACGTCAAGGCCTTGCGTCAGAATCGCGCTCACATGGTCCTGACCTACTATCCGACCCCCGACGCTATCCCGTTGGTGCTCGACAGCCTGATGGACGAGATCCTCCCGGCCACCCGCCGCACCGATCTGCTTCCGGTGTACTCATTCAACGCCGAGGGGCTGTACTTGCCGGGTGCCAAGGGCAACAAGAAAGTCGGCGATACCAAACGCTTGTCGCGCTGGCAGGATGTGTTGAGAAAAATGCGTGCGGAAGGCTTTCCAGCCGAGCCTGCCAACTAGGAGTAACTGATCGGTGTCTTTGTTCAAACAACTATTGATCGCAATCTGTCTGTTCCTCGTAGTCGCCTTCAGCGGCAGCTTCATGGTCAGCCTGGAGAGCTCGCGCACGCAATACGTCAACCAGTTGCGCTCCCACGCACAGGATGCGGCGACGGCATTGGCGCTGTCGCTGACGCCCAATATCGACGATCCGGCCATGGTGGAGCTGCTGGTCAGTTCGATCTTCGACAGCGGTTATTACGCGAGCATCCGCGTGGTGGACCTGGCAACCGACAAGACTATCGTCGAGCGTAGTGGCATTCCCGACAACAATGGCGTGCCCGACTGGTTCGTCAAGTTGATCGGCCTGGAACCGGCCGGGGGTGATGCGTTGGTCAATCGTGGTTGGGAGCAGGCGGCGCGGGTGGAGGTGATCAGCCACCCGATGTTCGCGCTGGCCAAACTCTGGCAGAGCGCCCTGGGCAGTCTCGGTTGGCTGCTGCTGTGCGGCGCGGTCAGTGCGGTGCTCGGCGCACTGTTGCTACGGCGGCAATTGAAACCTTTGGACTACATGGTCAAGCAGTCCCATGCCATCGCCCGCCGCGAATTCCTCAGCCTGCCTGAGCTGCCCCGCACGCCGGAACTGCGGCGCGTGGTACAGGCCATGAACCAGATGGTAGAAAAGCTCAAGGCGCTGTTCCAGGAGCAGGCCGAACGCAGCGAAAAATTGCGCACCGAATCCTATCAGGACAACCTCACCGGCCTGGCCAATCGTCGCTACTTCGAGATGCAGCTCAACGCTCGTGTCAGCAACCCGGAAGACACCAGCACCGGCTATCTGCTGCTGTTGCGGGTCAAGGACCTGGCCGGTCTCAACCAGCGCCTGGGTGGCCAGCGCACTGACCAGTTGCTGCAAGCGGTCGGTCAGCAACTGCTGCGCCAGTGCGAGCCGTACCCGGAAACCCACAACCTCGTCACGCGTATTCGCGGTGGTGAGTTCGCCGTGCTGGCGCCGGGGCTGATGCGTGAAGAGGCGCTGCAATTGGCGCAGAACCTCGAAAGCACCTTGCACAGCCTGCAGGCCACCGGCGCCAGCGATGTGACGCCGGTCGCTTACATGGGCCTGGCACCGTTCAACCATGGCGACGCCCCCCAGGCGCTGCTGACCTTGGCTGACCAGGCCCTGGCGCAAGCTGAGGGGCAGGGCGATAGCAGTTGGGTATGCCTTGACCATAGCGCCGCCGCCAGTGTTGGTGATGATCACCATGCCTGGCACAGGCTGTTGGACCAGGCACTGACGCAGCAGCGCTTCGAGTTGTATTTCCAGCCGGTGGTGGCCAGCCAGGACCCGCAATTGGTGCTGCACTATAAAGTCCTGTCACGCCTGCAGGATGAAGACGGCCATACGATACCCGCCGGGCGTTTCCTGCCGTGGCTTGAACGCTTCGGCTGGACGTCCCGCCTGGACCGCCTGATGCTCGAACAAGTGCTCAAACAGATGGCCGGCCACACCCATAGCCTGGCGCTGAACCTCTCGGCCGCGACCTTGCAGGATGCCCAGGCGCTGAATCGGATTGTTGAACTGCTACGCCAGCACAGCAACCTGGGCCCGCGCCTGACCCTGGAGATCGGCGAGGAACAACTGCCGGAGCAGGCCCTGCTCGAGCAATTGACCCATCGCCTGCGCGAGCTGGGCTTTTCCCTGAGCCTGCAGCGTTTTGGCGGGCGCTTCAGCATGATCGGCAACTTGGCGCGCCTGGGCCTGGCGTACCTGAAGATCGACGGCAGCTACATCCGTGCCATCGACCAGGAGAGCGACAAACGCCTGTTTATCGAGGCGATCCAGCGTGCGGCCCACAGCATCGACTTGCCGTTGATCGCCGAGCGCGTGGAGACCGAGGGCGAGTTGAAGGTGATTCGCGAGATGGGGATCTTCGGCGTGCAGGGGCAGTTATTTGGCGAGCCTGCGCCTTGGAAGTAATGCGGGTCTATTGCGTGGGCTGAGCACTCCAGCACTCAGATCAGCCCAGTCTCTTCATCATTGATCAAGTGGCTCAACCCACCCAATGATTCCCGCGCGTGGGTACGGTCGATCAGTTTTGCCTGGGCAGCGGGCGGCAGGTCCGTCACGCTGATAATGCCTTTGCTGGTCAGCACCTGGATCAAGTCGTCGAGCACCCGAATCATCTCCAGGTCACTCTGCTTGAGTTGCGCCAGGCTGGTTTCCACCACTTCGTTGGCGTACCAGGCCTGGATCTCATGGTGATCGGCCGGCAGGGTTTCGGTCGACTCGGCAAAGGCGGCGGCCTCCACGCGGCTTAGCGCGCCCTGGGCATCACGTTGCACATAAAACATAAGAACCCCTCGAAAATGAGCCACACGCCGTCGCCAGCATCGGCCAACAGTGTGTTGATAGGCACAAGTATGCGATGCAACCGCCCGGCAGGGCCAGCAACGAAATCGGCCGCCGGTGAGGGCGGCCGATATCCGAGGCTTAGGCGGTGTGGTCGATCTTGATGGTCGGGTCGGCACCACTGATCAGCGAGTTGATGCTGGTGTGGGACCAATCGTTGCCTTCCAGCTTGATCGTCACGTCGGCATTGGCCAGGCCACCGGCGGCGTTGAGCTTGCCTTCACTGCTCACTTGCAGGGTCGACACACCGTCCACCGTGGTGATCTTCAAGTAGTTGTCGATGGTGCTGTCCGTTTCACCCTTCAACAGATCCCGCAGATCAATGCGGTCGCCTTCCGACGCCTTGAAGTCCTTGATCACATCGTTACCGACGTCACCGGCTTTCCACACGAAGGTGTCGGCGCCCGAGCCACCGATCAGGATGTCGTTGCCCGGCCCGCCGATCAGCGTGTCGTTACCGGTGCCGCCCAACAGGATGTCATTGCCTTTGCCGCCGTCCAGGTAGTCATTACCGCCCTGGCCGAACAGGATGTCATCGCCTGCGCCGCCCAGCAGCGTGTCGTTGCCGTCTTTGGCGCCGGATACATCGAAGTCGGCGTAGTGCTCGGTCACGTACTGGTGCACGTTCGAAGGGGTCACGTCCGTCACGGCTACGCCGGTTTTCTGCGCCACAAAGGCTTGTAGCGCGTTGTAGCCCTCACCGGTAACGCCGCTGAAACTCACCAGGTCGCCGAAGATAATATCGTTGCCGTCGCCGCCGTTCACGGTGTCGCTGCCAGGCAGCGTGGCCTCGGTGTGACCGAGGATGGCATTGGCCAGGTCCTTCGGATCGATGTTGCTTTGCGGCTTGCCATCGCTGTCGTACGGTTTGAGGTCATTGAGGCTGACATCGCCGTTGATACCGATCGCTTCCACCTGCGACAGCCCACCCAGCAGCGCAAACGCGCTCTTGGCGTTGCTCAACGTCGCCGAATCGGTGCTGTAGCCTGTACCGTTCAGGTTGGACAACTCGTAGGTGCCGTCACCTTGGGCGTGAAGGGTGCCGAGATTGTTAAGGACCCAGCGCGATCCATTCCAGGTTTGCAATTGCGCTGCACCCGAGGTGTCGATGCTGAAGTAGTGGGTGTTATCCAAGTACTTGCTGAACGTTGTCCCCAGTGTGTAGTTGGACGTCGTCACCAGATCGTCGAGCTTGGTGTTGTAAATCGTCGGGTTGGTCTGCTCGCCACTCTGGTAGTACGTCGGCTGGCCATCGGTGATGAAGTAGGTCAGGTTGGTGGCGCCGGTGTTGCTGGTCGCCAGACCGCTCTGGAAGAAGTTCGCCGTGGTCTTGAACACGTCCTCATAGTTGGTACCGCCACCCGACGTCATCGAGTCCAGTACTCCCTTGAGCACGTTCAGCGCGTTCGGATCGTTGAGGTTGATCGCGACCGACTTGTTCACTTGGGTATCGAAGTCTGCCAGGAAGATATTCACCGTGCCCGAGGTGTTGGCGCCCAGGCTGTTTTTGAGCGAGTTGAACACCGAGGTCAGCGAGTCTTTCGCCGCGCTGATCGAAGCCGGGGTCATGCTGCCTGAACTGTCCACCATGAACGCGATGTTGTAGTTCTTGCCCTGCACCACGTTCAGGCCGCCGATATCAGAAACCATAATGTCGTTGCCATCGGTGCCGGTGAGCGAGTCGCTGCCCGAGGTGCCGGTGGCGGCGCTATAGGTCGCCGGGTACACGGTGACCGGCAATTGCGCGGTGGTGGTCGCAGAACCGCCGAGGCTTTCGGTGGAGGTCGAGGTGACCGCCAGGTTGAACTGGCCGCTGTAGTAGGTCGGTGGCTTGATCGACAGGGAGCTCAGGTCCCAACCGGTCACGTTGACTTCGCCCACAGCCTTGGTCGCGGTGAAAGTATGCCCGGATGCATCGGTGAGCACGGAGCCGGCCGGTATGCCGCTGATCTTCACGCTGAGGGTTTCCGAGCCGTCGGTGTCGGTCAGTGCGGTGGTGACCTTGGACAGCTTGACGGTGCCGTTTTCCAGACCTTCGTTGAGCTTGTAGCCCACGTAGTAACCGTCGCCGTTGCTGCCATGCAGGTCGGAGACGGTCACGCCGGCGTTGGTCAGGTCGGTGATGCCGGTGTACAGCGGCACGCCGCTGGTGCTCAGGTCTTGAACCGGGCCGCCATTGACCGACAGGTTGACGTCGTAGCTGCCAGGGCCGGACTGGTTGGCGTGATAGATCTCGAGGCTGTAATAACCACTCACTGTCGGTGTGATCGAGCCGCTGAACTTGCCGCTGTTGTTGCCCCACTGAGCGCTGGCCACGTCTTTGCCGCCGACGTTGATCACCAGGCTGTCATCGCCGGTACCGCTGAAGGTGTAGGTCTTGCCGGCTTCCATGTACATCAGGCCGGAGATCTTCGAGCCGCTGCCTGCCGTGACATTGGTGGTGGATTCGACGTTGGTCACCAACCCGCTGCTGTTTGGCGTGCCGGCGTTATCAATGGCGTTTTTCAGGTCGGCCGGTGCTGCGCCGTTCCCGTTGGTGCCGAGACCCGAAACGCTGTTCCAGCTTTGCTTGAGCAAGCCGATCGAATTGACGCTGTTGTCGGCCACATTCAGGGTCGGAGCATCGGCCACCGGGGTGATGTCGACTTTCACTGTGGCGCTGTTGCCCAGGTCCTTGCCGTCGGTAGGCTGGAACTTGAACTGCGCGTAGTCCGCCTGCTTGTTACCAACGCCGGTGCCACCATAACCGTCGGCGCCGGACTCGTTGGCGTTCGGCATAAAGCGCAACTGGCCGCCGTCGATCTGGGCTTTGGTGAAGGTCTGGCCTGCGGTCACGCTGGTCCAGGTCGTGCCATCCGCCGCCAGGTATTGCAGCTTGCCGGCCACCGGCAGGTCGGTGATTTTCACGCCGAGGCTGCTTTGTGGCGAGTCCACATCGGTCACGCCGAAGTTGGCCCAGGTCAGCGCCAGCGGCGTGTCTTCGGTGCCGGTCACGGCACTGCCGGTCGCCACCGGTGGATCGTTGACCGCCACTACGTTGACGGTGGTGGTCGCCACGTTGGAGTAGTTGCCGCCATCGGTCACGGTCACGGTAATGGTCCGTGGCGTGGTGCTCGGGTCGTGGCTGCTGTTGGTGAACGTAATGTTCTGGATACGCTGCATGTAGTCAGCCAGCGTGGCGCTGCCCGACAACGTCAGGGTGATGGTGCCCGTCTGGTTGTTGGTGCTGACGGTAATGCCATTCACGCTGTTGCCCAGGTTCAGTGCATCACCGGCCTGTGCGTTGGTCAGGGTGACGGTCGCGCCGGTCAGCAGGGTGCTGTCCGGGTCGGTGATCTTGATATCCGTGTCGGCAATCGACACACCCGGCCCGGCGGTGCCTTCGGTGAAGGTCGTCTTGTAGTCGGCACCGGTTGCGCCGCTGGAGTTGTTGGCATCCAGGTCGATAACCGGCGGCGCATCGTTGTCGATGATGTTGGTGCTGACGCTACCTTTGTCGACCACCAGGTTCTCGAAGTTGCCACCCGTGGTTTTGTCGATGGTGATGACGATCTGCTCGGTCGGCTCGGTGATCTTGTCATCGATGGTACGGATATCAAACGGCACGCTGCTGGAGCCGGCAGGGATCTTCACGGTGTACACGCCGTTGAAGTCCGAGCCGTCGGTAGCGGTGCCGCTGTATTTGAGCGTCACGGTCACATCGGTTTGCGCCGGGTTGCTCAGGGTCAGGGTGTAGTGCGCGGTTGCGCCTTCGGTCACCGATGTGTCGCCAGTGATGCTGATGGTGGTGTTGTTGACCACGTCGGTGACTTTGGTGACTACGGTGCTGCCGTCGACGATCAGGTGCTCGTACTTGTCACCGCCGCTGACCACGCCGGTGATCTTGTTGCTGACATCGTTGGCGCCCACGTACGCATCGTTAGGCGCAGTGGCGGTAGTGACGCCGCTGGACTTGCCGTTACCGATAGTGATGGTCGAACCGTTATCCAGCTTCACCACCAGGTCGGAACCGACGTTGTTGACCGCTACACCGTTCTTGTCGACCAGCGACGCGGTGTAGATGATCTGCCCGCCTTCGCTGGTAGACCCCGTGGCCTTGAGCGACACCGTCACATCATCGATCGTGTCGTTGATGGTAGTGGTTGCGCCGCCCGGTGTAATGCTCACACCTTCGAAGTTACCGCCAGTGGTGCCAGTGATCTTGACGGTCTGGGTGCTCTTATCGATGAACACGTCATCGCTTGGCGCCGGGACGGTCACCGTACCGACAGTTGCACCTTGCTTGATGCTGATGCTCGAACCGTTATCGAGCTGGATCACCATGTCGCTGCCGGCCTTGTTGCTCAAGGTGGCGGTGTAGGTGATCTGGCCACCTTCGTTGACTGCGCTTGGCGCGGTCAGCGTGACGGTGGTGAGATCGGTTGTACCGGGAGTGTCGGTAACGGTGGTATTTACCGGCGTAGTGCCCGGCACCAGGTTCTCGAAGTGTTCACCGCCAGTCACGCCTTTGATGGCGGTGGTGACGGTTTGATCGCCTTTGTAGACGTCGTTCGGCGCCACGGTGGTGACGGTGCCGCTGGATTGGTTCACACCGATGGTGATGGTTTTACCGTTATCCAGGGTGACGGTCAGTGGGTTGGGGATGTTGGTCACCGGCGCGCCGTTTTTATCCACAAGGCTGGCCGTGTAGACGATGTTGCCGCCTTCACCGACGGTGTTGGTGGCCGTCAGTACCACATCGACTTTGTCGATAGTGTCGTTGATGGTGGTGGTTGCGCCGTTGCCTGCAACTTCCAGTTTCTCGAAGTTGCCGCCGGTAGCGTCGGTGATCTTGACGGTCTGGGTGCTCTTGTCGATGAACACGTCATCGCTAGGTGCAGGAACGGTTACGGTGCCGACGGTGTCGCCAGCCTTGATGGTAATGGTCGAACCGTTATCCAACTTCAGCGTGACGTCAGTACCGGCCTTGTTGCTCAAGGTCGCGGTATAGGTGATCTGACCACCTTCGTTAACTGCGCTTGGCGCAGTCAGGGTCACGGTGGTGGTATCCGCAGTGCCCGGAGTATCGGTGACGGTGGTATTTACCGGCGTAGTACCCGGCACCAAGTTCTCGAAGTGCTCGCCGCCTGTGACGCCTTTGATGGCGGTGGTGACGGTCTGGTCGCCTTTGTAGACGTCGTTCGGCGCCACGGTGGTGACGGTGCCGCTGGATTGGTTCACACCGATGGTGATGGTTTTACCGTTATCCAGGGTGACGGTCAGTGGGTTGGTGATGTTGGTCACCGGCGCGCCGTTTTTATCCACAAGACTGGCGGTGTAAACGATGTTGCCGCCTTCACCCACAGTGTTGGTCGCGGTCAGGACCACATCGACCTTGTCGATGGTGTCGTTGATAGTCGTTGTCGCGCCGTTGCCTGCAACTTCCAGCTTCTCGAAGTTGCCGCCGGTAGCGTCGGTGATCTTGACGGTCTGGGTGCTCTTGTCGATGAACACGTCATCGCTTGGTGCCGGGACGGTCACGGTGCCGACGGTGTCACCGGCCTTGATGGTGATGG